>NZ_JCATZN010000005.1:0-310114 GCF_059694505.1 Leisingera sp. ANG49 | reverse complement strand
TAAATACATCATCGAGAACTGGGGCTATGCCCATTCCAATGCCGAGGCGTTCAAATCCGCGGACCAGAGCCTGATCGAGACCTACGGCTTTGCCGATGTCGACAAGTTCTTCAAAGGCAGCCTGTTCTTCGACGCGGTCAACCTGGAGCTGGAAGGCCGCATGCTGAAGGAATTCGAGCGCATCAAGGCCGGCTTCTGATCCCAGAAAGCGGCGGGATCAAAACCCGCCGCTTTTTCCGCTTACACCATCTGCCAGCCACATGCGCGAAATATGTGCGCACGTCTCAAAGAGACGGGCTTTTACCTGCCGCGAATGGCGGCTCGGAGCCAGTCCCGCTGGGGCCAAGCAAATTTGCTTATTTTATTCATCGGTTTCAATGATTTTAGAGAGTTTTGTACGGGCTGTATGCCTTGGGCGTATTTTGCGATCGCAACCTGTCAGGATTGAAGAAAATTGCTCCGCTCAGCACCCGCTGGACATCCACGCGAGGCTTGCCATGGGAACTCGGAAAGGAGGGCTCCAAGCGCGCCGCTTGCACATCGGTCAGCTGGAAAAGGTTGAGACAACCACTGCCGGTTTTTTTGTTGACGAACCATGCTGAAAACGTGAATTCATTGGGGCTGGACCTATAGTGACGCTGCTGCTCGGCTGGCCTGGTCGTAACGGCCCGACAGCGCGCGCAAGCTGCGGGCCAGTTCGCGCAAGTCATTACCGGGCAATTCGGCGGCGGACAGGCCGTCCAGCAGGCACTGGCGGCGGACATCGCGGTAGGCCGAGCAAAGCTCTGCCCCCTCGGCCGAGGTGCGGTAGAACACTTCCTTGCCGCGCTTTTCCGAGGCCAGCAGCCCTGCTTTCAGCAGCTTGCGCAGCCCGTAGTTCACGGTGTGGCTGTCCTCGATGTTGAGCAGGAAGCAGATGTCGGTCAGGCGCTTGTCCTTGCCGCGGTGGTTGACGTTGTGAAGGATCAGGATTTCCAGCGGGCTGAGTTCCGGCTGGCCGGCCGCCGCCATGCAGCGGGTCATCCAGCGGGAAAAGGCGTTGGAGGCAATGATCAGGCCGAATTCCAGCTCCGACAACTCCCAGCCTTCGCCCTCTGCCAGGTGGCGGGAGGAGACGATTCGGCGGGAATCCGGTTTCTTTTCGGCCATCTTTTGCCCCTTCCTTGTTGATAAAACCCCGGTGTTTTATCTGCATGTGGTCATAAAAGGACAAAGTATCAAGGAGATCAAGCAGGCTGTCAGGCCGCTGGAAGCTGCCGGGCGGGGCAGGGGTGGAGGTTGCACCTTGGCAAAACGTAGACAAAATGTCATCGTTATGCGTACATTATTGCAATGTTTCGCATTGGGAGGAAAACATGCAATTTTCGCGTATGCTGGGCGGCGCGGCTGTCCTGATCACCGGTCTGTCGGTGCCGGCCCTGGCCGCAACCTGGGACATGCCGACGCCCTATCCGGACGCCACGTTCCACACCAAGAACATCGCTGAGTTCGCCAGCGACGTTGCCGAGGCGACCGATGGCGGGCTGGAGATCAAGGTCCATTCGGCCGGATCGCTGTTCAAGCACCCCGAAATCAGCAAGGCCGTGCGCAGCGGCCAGGTGCCCGCGGGCGAGTTCTTCCTGTCGCTGCTGGCCAACGACAACCCGGCGTTCGGCGCCGACTCGCTGCCGTTCCTGGCGACCAGCTATGAAGAGGCCGAGCGGCTGTGGGCGGCGCAGAAGGATGTGATCGACGGGCTGCTGGATGAGCAGGGGCTGATGGCGCTGTATGCTGTGCCGTGGCCGCCGCAGGGTCTGTACACCACCAAGGAAATCAACAGTGTCGACGATCTGGCGGGTCTGAAGTTCCGCACCTACAACGCGACGCTGGAGCAGTTTGCCAACCTGGCGGGTGCTGCGCCGACACAGGTTGAGGTGCCGGACATTCCGCAGGCCTTCAGCACCGGCCGCGTCGAGGCGATGATCACCTCGCCCTCCACCGGCGTGAATTCGAAGGCGTGGGACTTCCTGACCCATTACACCGACATCCAGGCCTGGATCCCGAAGAACATCGTGGTGGTGAACAAGCGCGCGTTCCGCCGCTTGGATGAAGCGACCCAGACCGCCATTCTGGAAGCCGCGGCTGAGGCCGAGGCGCGCGGCTGGGAGATGAGCCGGGCCGAGACCAGCAGCCAGATCGAGGTGCTGAAGGAAAACGGCATCACCGTGTCCGAGCCGTCGGAAGAGCTGATGGAAGGCCTGCGCGCGATTGGCGCCGAGATGCTGGAAAACTGGAAAGGCGAGGCCGGGGAGGCCGGTGCCACCCTGCTGAACGCCTACCAGCAGTAACATGACCTTGACCGGACGCCGGGAGCGGCGTCCGGTTTCCTGGGGAGGAGGAGCAGCCATGCGGGTTGTGCTTGATTTCATCTACCGTGCGGCCGGCGGGCTGGCAGCACTGTTTATCGTGGCCATTGTGGCGCTGGTATTTGCGCAGGTGTGCCTGAACCTCGCTGACAAGATCGCGGTGGCGCTGACCGGAAACGGCGTAGGCCTGACGATCCCGTCCTACGCGGATTTCACCGGCTTTTTCCTGGCGGCTTCGACCTTCCTGGCGCTGGCCTATGCGCTGCGCGCAGGCGGCCATATCCGGGTGACGCTGGTGACCAACCGGCTGCCTGCTGCCGCGCACCGAGCAACGGAGCTGGGCGTGATCCTGCTGGCATTGGCGATGAGCGGCTATGCCACCTGGTACATGGGGCTGCTCTTGCTGGAATCGCTGGAGTTCGGCGACCGCAGCGCGGGCATGGTGTCGGTGCCGCTGTGGCTGCCGCAGGCGCCGGTGGCGCTTGGGCTTGCGATCCTCACCCTGGCGCTGGCGGACGAGCTGATCTGCATGCTGCGCGGCGCGCTGCCCTCCTGGGAGGGCAAGGGCGAAAACCTTCTGAGCGAATAGGGGATCATCATGTCGGTTGCCGCGCTTTCCATCATTCTTCTGGTCCTTCTGTTCCTGTTCCTGGGCGCCGGCCTGTGGGTGGCCTTTGCCCTGTTGGGTGTGGGCATCGCCGCGATGGCGCTGTTCACCGAGGCGCCGCTGGGGCTGGTGATGGCCACCACCATGTGGGGCCACAGCAACTCCTGGGCGTTGGCGGCGTTGCCGCTGTTTATCTGGATGGGCGAGATCCTGTTCCGCTCGCGCCTGTCGGAGGACATGTTCACCGGGCTGTCGCCCTGGATGAACCGGCTGCCCGGGCAGCTGCTGCATGTGAACGTCTTTGCCTGCGGCATCTTTGCCGCCGTGTCGGGGTCGTCCGCGGCCACTGCCGCCACCATCGGCAAGCTGTCGATCCCCGAGCTGGCGCGCCGCGGCTATCCTGAGAAGCTGGTGATCGGCACGCTGGCCGGGTCCGCAACCCTGGGGCTGCTGATCCCGCCGTCGATCATCCTGATCGTCTATGGCGTGGCGACCGAGCAATCCATTGCCCGGCTGTTTGTCGCGGGCGTGCTGCCCGGCGTGCTGCTGGTCGGGCTGTTCGTGGGCTATGTGGTGGTCTGGGCGCTGCTGAACCGCAGCAAGCTGCCGACTGAGGACATCGCCGCCACCTTCCGCGAGAAGCTGAAGCGCGCCCGCAGGCTGCTGCCGGTGGTGCTGCTGATCGGCGGGGTGATCGGCTCGATCTATGCGGGGATTGCCTCGCCCACCGATGCTGCAGCTGTTGGCGTGGTGCTGGCGCTGCTGCTGTCGTGGCAGTCCGGCTCGCTGACGCGGCAGAGCTTTACCGAGGGGCTGATGGGGGCGACCGTCACCTCCTGCATGATCGCCTTTATCCTGGCGGGGGCGTCGTTCCTGACCGTGGCGATGGGGTTCACCGGCATTCCGCGCATTCTGGCGGAGTGGATCGGATCGCTGAACCTCTCCACCTTCACCCTGCTGGCGGCGCTGACCATCTTCTTTGTGATCATGGGCTGCTTCCTCGACGGGATTTCGGTGGTGGTTCTGACCGCCTCGGTCATCATGCCGATGGTGCTGGAAGCGGGCATTGATCCCTTGTGGTTCGGTATCTTCCTGGTGATCGTGGTGGAGATGTCGCAGATCACGCCGCCGGTCGGGTTCAACCTGTTTGTGCTGCAATCGCTGACCGGGCGGGACATTCTGACCGTGGCCAAGGCGGCGCTGCCGTTCTTCTTCCTGATGGTCGTGGCGCTGGTGCTGATCGTGCTGTTCCCGTCTATCGTGACCTTCCTGCCGGAGCAGATGTGATGGCTGAGGTGAGCGCAGCAACACCCGTTCCCGAAATCCGCACGGTGGGGGTGGACGGGATGCTGGTAAGCTTTGGCAGCCGCCTGAGCGAGCCGGCCAACCGCGCCGCCCTGGCGTTCCGCGCGGCGCTGGCGCAGGAGAGCTGGGACGGAGTCGAGGAGGTCTCTACCTCGCTGGTGTCGGCCTATGTGCGGTTTGATTTGCGGCATCTGGACCATGCGGCGCTGCGGGCGCGGCTGGGGGCGCTGCTGGCGCAGCGCGACTGGTACGCGGCAGAGCTGCCCGGTCAGCGCCGCCTGTGGCGGATCCCGGCGGTGTTCGGCACCGAGCTTGCGCCGCAGCTGCCGCAGGCGGCAGAGGCCGCGGGCATGACGGAGGCGGAGGCGGTGGCCTCGCTGTCGGCGGCGCGGGTGCGGGTGCAGACCATCGGTTTTGCGCCCGGCCAGCCCTATCTGGGCGAATTGCCGGAGGCCTGGGACATACCGCGCCAGACCCAGCTGACCACCCGCATTCCCGAAGGCGCGCTGGCGGTGGCGATCCGGCAGCTGGTGCTGTTCTCGGTGGCCACGCCGACCGGCTGGATGCACGCAGGCCAGACCGCGGTGCGGCTGTTCCGCCCGGATGCGGAGGAGCCGTTCCTGCTGCGCCCCGGCGATGAGGTGCAATTCACCCCGGTGACGCCGGAAGAGCTGCAAGGCTTGCGGCGCGATCCGCTGGGCGGCGCCAAGGCGGAGGATCTGTCATGACCGGCACGTTGACTGTTTTGCGCGCAGGGCCGGGGGTGACGGTTCAGGACGGCGGCCGCCCGGGCTGGCTGGAATACGGGGTGTCGCGCGGCGGTGCCGCCGACCGGCTGGCGCTGGCCGAGGGCGCGGCGCTCTTGGGGCAGGGCGCGGATCTGGCAGCGGTTGAGATGGCCGGCATGGGCGGCGAGTTCCAGGCGGGCAGCGACCTGCGCATCGCGCTGACCGGCGCGCCGATGCGGGCGAGCATCGACGGCGCCGCCGTGGCGTGGAACGCCAGCCACCTGCTGCCTGCGGGCGCGCGGCTGGCCATCGGGGCGGCGCAGAGCGGCAGCTATGGCTATCTGCACGTTGGCGGCGGCATTCAGACACCGGAGCATCTGGGCGCGCGCTCGGCGCATCTGGCGGCGGGCATCGGTGCGCTGCTGGCGGAAGGCGACGTGCTGGAAACCGGCGCGGACGGTGGCCGCACCACCGGGCTGGGGCTGGCACCGGAGAACCGGTTCGAGGGCGGCACCGTGCGGGTTGTGGCGAGCCTGCAGACGGCGCTGTTCCCGCAGGCCAAGCTGGCGCGGTTCGAGCGGACGGCCTTCCGCCGCGGCGCCCGCGGCAACCGGATGGGCGTGCCGCTGGAAAGCGATGGCGAGGGCTTCCGCCCCGATGGCGCGCGCACGGTGGTGTCGGAGGTGATTACGCCCGGCGACATCCAGGTGACCGGCGACGGCACGCCCTATGTGCTGCTGGCGGAGAGCCAGACCACTGGCGGCTATCCCCGGATCGGCACGGTGCTGCCGTGCGACCTGCCCTTGCTGGCGCAGGCGGCGGCGGGGGCGGAGCTGCACTTCCGTTTCATTCCGCTGGAAGAGGCGGTAGAGCTGGAGCGGGCCGAGGCGGAGCGGCGCGAGGGGCTGCGCAGCCAGTGCTTTCCTTTGATCAGGGATCCGCGCAGCATGACGAACCTGCTGTCCTATCAGCTGATCAGCGGCGTGATTGCCGGTGAAGAAGATGTCTTGTGAGGAGATGACATGACCCGAACTGTCGATCTGAATGCCGATATGGGCGAAAGCTTTGGCGCCTGGTCGCTGGGCGATGATGCCGGGCTGCTGGATATCGTGACCTCGGCCAATATCGCCTGCGGTTATCATGCGGGCGATCCGGACGTGATGGCCGCGACGATGAAACACGCGGTGGCCAGGGATGTGGGCATCGGCGCGCATCCGGGTTTTCCCGACCAGCAGGGCTTTGGCCGCCGCCGGATGTCGGTGCCGAAAGAAACGCTGGGCAACATGGTGCGCTACCAGCTGGGCGCGGCGCAGGCGATGGCGCGCGCGGCGGGCGGCGCGGTGCGGCATCTGAAGCTGCACGGGGCGCTGGCGAATATGGCCTCGGAAGATGCGGCGATGGCGCGGGCCTGTTATCAGGCGGCGCTGTCGGTGGACCCGGAGATCATCGTGATGGTGCTGGCGGGCACCGCGCAGCAGCAGGCGGCGCACGAGCTGGGCTGCAAGACCGCGTGCGAGATCTTTGCCGACCGCGCCTATAACGACGACGCGACACTGGTGGACCGCAGCCTGCCCGGCGCGGTGATCCATGATCCGGCAGAGGCCGGGCGGCGGATGGTGGAGATGGTGCGCGAAGGCGCCATCATCACAGCCAGCGGCAAGCGCATCAAAACCCGCATCGACACCATCTGTCTTCATGGCGACACCCCGGCTGCCCTTGCGATTGCAACAGCCGTGCGCAGAACGCTGCTGGACAGTGGCGTAAGCCTTACCAAACCCAATGGTACGGAGCGTTGAGTTTTCTATTGAGACCGGTCTCTGCTGTCTGCCTGACTTGCACTCTGTGATAGGTCTTAGCTTTGCACGCCGTGCTAAGACGAGAACCGTGCAGTCACCAAGCAGCCATTCCCCTCGACGTCTGTGAAAGTGATTCCGCGCACCTGCTTGGACAATGCGCAGGGCTACTTCTGAGGCCAATGCGCAAGTGGTAGCAAGGGCTTCCACTTGCCGTCAGTGTTGCTGAACAGGCCTTCTGATCGCTTTTGCGAACAATTGGATGCTCCATCGCCGATCTTGGTATTACTTGAAGATGCTAATGATCTGCACTTCGCTGAAAGTCAGGGCGCTCTCGCGAACCGTCTTTATCTTCCTGAAATGCTGCGCAATGCGGGAACTGCAGGCTTGATGGCAGCGCCCACGCTAGCCGCAGAATGCCTCCTTGGGGTCGGACAACCGCCTAGCGGAAAAGCAGTCCTTGAGGCCACCTGAGGGCTTCGCCTCCGGTTTCAGCAGGTTACTGGTAATTGTTCAATAGTGCCGCGCAGCGGGAGCGGTTCAATTGTGCGGAAAGAAACAGTGTCCAAGTCCTGTTCCCGTAGCAAACTTATGTTAGCATCTACGCCAGCCGCATCGGCAGGTTTACAGTTTTCGAGCGTGGTAAGCATATTGCCTTGCATGTCTAAGATATTGTTTTTGGAGTCTTGGTTGAGTGAAACCTGTCCGTCATCAAATGAAGTGGGCCAGTTGATCTGAACGCGATCGGGAGGGGCTGGCTCATGGGTTATGATCCTAAGCTGCGCGCCCGAGATTGAGCAAGCGGCACTGCTTCAGTGTTCTGTTCTTGACTTTCCTCCTTTCACTGAGAATGACGTGATCTCGATCGAATTAGACATCGGTCGGCGTAAGACTGCCGTGGCTTTCGCGGTAGCGGCAGTGGTTGTAGTGCTCGGCAAGTGCTTTAACGGCTTCTTCAAGAGCACTTGGAAAACAGTAGTTTTCCAGCAAGATGCGGTTCTTGAGAGTCTGATGCCAACGTCCAATCTTGCCCTGTGTCTGGGGATGGTCGGAAACGCCACGGGCATGTTCGATGCTCTGGTTATCGAGCCATTTGCCCAGGTCGTTGGAGATGTAACTGGAGCCGTTATCGCTCAGCAGCCCGGGCTTGTGCTCGACCGTGTCCGAAGAACAGCCTGATGCCTCCAGCGCCTGTTCCAGAGTGTCGGTGACATCGCCGGCCTACATCGTCGTGCAGAGCTTCCAGGCCACAATGTAGCGGCTTTAGTCGTCCAAGATCGTCGATAGATAGAACCAGCCCCAGCCAGTCATCTTCAGGTAGGTGAGGATCGCCGGGGAACTCTGCTTAGGAAACTTGGAGGCGCATTTTTGGCAATGCTGCTGGTGACCCGAAGAAGCCGCCGAGCATTTGCAGCTGCTTGGTAAGTGGCACGGCACTTTCCACGCTTCCTTTGATTTTTAAATACGACTTTACAATGCCTATTTAATGATACATGAATGCTGCATGCATGTATGGAGTAGTGCCATGAAGGATTCGCCGCACAAGCAGACTTGGCTGTTTGAGGTAACAGCTGAAGAAATCGCTCAGCTTGTCAGTTGTTTCTATGCCCGAGTCCGTGCGGATGCGGTGCTGGGACCGGTGTTCAATCCGGCCATCGGCGACTGGCCTGCGCATGAGGCAAAGATCGCAGCCTTCTGGTGCGGGGCGATCCTGCGGGAGCCAGGCTATGACGGCAATCCGATGCAGATCCATCTGGCCAATCCAGCGATCAGGCCGGAGCACTTCCCGGTCTGGCTGGCCTTGTTCCGCGAAACCGCGGAGCGGGAGCTGAGGCCGGAGACTGCCCGGGCCTTTGCCGCTTTGGCGGACCGGATCGGCAAGGGGCTGTCGTACGGGCTGGAGAACTTCCGGCGCGAAGCGGACGCGCCGCCGGTGCTGACATGAGCCGGGCTGAAGAGGCGGAGCGCGGGTTGTGCTATGCTGGCGGCACAGGCCGCAGGCGCGGGGGATAGCTGACATGCCGGATCCACTATACTCCAAGGCCCGGATCATCTCGGAGCCGCCTGCCCGTGTTGTGCGGCGCTGGCTGGCGGCGGGCTGGGCCGACCTGCGCCGCAATCCCGGATATTCGCTGTGTTATGGCGGCGCGCTGGTGCTCTTGGGCTGGCTGGCGGTCTGGCTGCTGGCCGCCACAGGCACCGGCTGGATGCTGCTGCCGCTGCTGGCAGGCGGGGTGCTGGTAGGGCCGGTTGCCACGGTCGGCTTGTACGCGGTGGCGCGCGGGCGGCGCGAGGTCGCCTCGAAAGGCCAGATCGCGCTGGTGGGCGCCATCCTGATGGTCTTTGCCCTGGCCTGGATCCGCGCGGCGACGGTGCTGTTCGCCATCGTCTATGGCCTCAGGCCCTTTGCCGGCTTTGTTGATACGCTGGTGCTGATGATCAGCACGCCGGCGGGCTGGATACTGCTGATTTCCGGGTCTTTGACCGGCGGGCTGTTTGCGGCGCTGGGGTTTGCGGTCTCGGCCTTCTCTTTGCCGATGCTGGTGGAGCGCCGGATCGACGGTTTCTCCGCCATGGGGCTGAGCTTCAACGCTGCCACCCATAACTTCCGGCTGTCGGTCTGGTGGGGGGCGGCGATCACCCTGCTGACCGGGCTGGGGGTGCTGACCGGCCTGCTGGGGCTGGCGGTGATCTTTCCGCTGCTGGGCTACGCAACCTGGCACGCTTACGCAGATCTGTTTCATGGAGAAGCAAGATGAATGAGGCCCTTCCTGAAGGCGCGGTGCATTACGCTACCTCGCGTTTCAACGAGCAAACCCTGCCGGAAAAGCTGCGCACGCACCACAGCACCAAGGCGGGGGTCTGGGGGCAGCTGGCGGTTCAAAGCGAGCAGTTGCTGTTCCGCTGTGAAGGCAAGGCGGACCAGTTGATAAAGGCTGGCGAGGCTGCCGTTTTTGCGCCGCAGGAGGTGCATTCGGTGGATGCGCCCGGCCAGGTGGAATTCGAAGTCCGCTTCTTCCGGCAGGAGGCCCCCGATGCTTCGTAGAGTTCCCCTGGAAGATCCCGCAATCCTGTGCGCCCTGTGCCTCGTGCTGCTGGGCGGGCTGGCCATCCTGGGCTGGGGCGTGCCGGTGGCCTATGTGCTCCATGGCTGGCTGATCGCGCTGGCAGCAGGCTGGGGCATCCTGTGGATGCTGAACCGGATGGGGGAAACCCCGGCAGAGGTGCCGCAAGCCTATAACGACAGGGTGATCCGCTTTGGCGTGGTCGCAGCGCTGATCTGGGCCATCATCGGCTTCGCGGTGGGTGACATCCTGGCCTGGCAGCTGGCCTTCCCGGCGCTGAACGGCGATATGTCCTGGTCCAACTTCGGACGGCTGCGGCCGGTGCATACCTCCGGCGTGATCTTCGGTTTTGGCGGCAACGCGCTGATTGCCACCTCGTTCTATGTGGTGCAGCGGACCTCAAGGGCGCGGCTGGCGAGCGAGACGCTGCCCTGGCTGGTGTTCTGGGGCTACAACCTGTTCTTAGTGCTTGCGGCCTCGGGCTATCCATTGGGCATCACCCAGTCCAAGGAATACGCGGAACCGGAATGGTATGCGGATCTGCTGCTGCTGGTGGTCTGGGTCGGCTATCTGGCGCTGTATCTCAAGACTCTGGCGCGGCGGGCGGAGCCGCATATCTATGTCGCCAACTGGTATTACCTGGCCTTCATCGTAGTGATTGCGATGCTGCACACGGTGAACAACCTGTCGGTTCCGGTGTCGATTGCTTACCCCAAGAGCTACTCGCTGTTCTCCGGCACCCAGGATGCGATGACGCAGTGGTGGTACGGCCACAATGCGGTTGGATTCCTGCTGACCGCCGGCTTCCTCGGCATGCTCTATTACTTCTTGCCCAAAGCGGTGAACCGGCCAGTCTATTCCTACCGGATGTCGATCGTCGGTTTCTGGGGGATTACCTTCCTCTATCTCTGGGCCGGCTCGCACCACCTGCACTACACGGCTCTGCCGGACTGGGTGCAGTACCTGGGCATGACTATGTCGATCATCCTGCTGGTGCCGAGCTGGGCTTCGGTCTTCAACGGCATCCTGACCATCAACGGCGCCTGGGACAAGGTGCGCACCGACCCGGCTGTGCGGTTCATGATGGTGGCGGTGCTGTTCTACGGGCTGGCGACGTTTGAGGGATCGTTCATGGCGATCCGCCCGGTCAACTCGTTGAGCCACTACACCGACTGGACAGTGGGCCATGTCCATGCAGGCGCCTTGGGCTGGGTTGCCTTCATCACCTTCGGGGCGATGTACAAGATGGTGCCTTGGGTGTGGAAACGCGATGGTGTCTATTCTCTGAAGCTGGAGGCCTGGCACTTCTGGCTCGCCCTGTCGGGGACGCTGATCTACGTCGGCGCGATGTGGAACAGCGGCATCACCCAATCGCTGATGTGGCAGACCTATGATGCCGATGGCGCGTTCCTCTACTCCTTCCTCGACAGCGTGGTGGAAATGCATCCCTACTATGCCGCGCGCGCGGTTGGCGGGCTGCTCTACCTGATCGGCGGCTGCATCGGCGCCTACAACATCTGGATGACGGTGAGCGGGCCGCGAAAGACCCAAACCTGGCAAGCGGGGCCAATCCCCCGGCAGCCTGCGGAGTGATCAGCCATGAGCACACAGCATCAGAAGCTTGAACGAAATTCCATCGGGTTTGCCCTGGCGATCCTGCTGGTGGCCTCGATCGGCGGCATCGTCGAGATTGCGCCGCTGTTCACCATCGAGAACACGGTGGAGGAGGTCGAGGGGATGCGGCCCTATACGCCGCTGGAGCTGGCCGGGCGCGACATCTACGTGCGGGAGGGGTGTTACGCATGCCACAGCCAGATGATCCGCACTCTGCGCTCGGACGTGGAACGCTACGGCCACTACAGCCTCGCGGCCGAAAGCATGTATGACCACCCGTTCCAATGGGGCTCTAAACGCACCGGTCCGGATCTGGCGCGGATCGGCGGCAAGTATTCGGATGCCTGGCACGTGGCCCATCTGGAGGCTCCGCGGGAACTGGTGGAGGGTTCGGTGATGCCCGGCTATGCCTTTCTGTCGGATACTCGGCTGGCGACCGGCCATCTGCCCGCAGCGTTGAAGGCGCTGAGCCGCGCCGGGGTGCCCTATACCGAAGCCCAGATTGAAAACGCAGAGAAGGACGCGGTCTGGCAGGCGGATTTCGAGCAGAACTACGAAAGCGAGCTGCAAGAGAGCTATGGCGCAAAGGTGCAGGTGCGCGACTTTGACGGCCAGCCCGGGCGGCTGACGGAAATGGATGCGCTGGTCGCCTATCTGCAGATGCTGGGAACGCTTGCGGACCTGGATACGCTGGACCCGGAGGAGAGCAACCGATGACCCATGATGCCGTTCTTGTGTTCTCCAAGACCTGGGGGGCGATTTACCTGCTGGTGGTGTTCCTGGCGGCAGTGCTTTGGACCTATTGGCCGTCACGGCGGCGGATCTATGACGATGCGGCGCAATCGCCGCTGGATGGGCGCGAGGATCAGCCATGGCAGTGAGGGAAAAGGACCCGGTTTCGGGCACTGAGCTGACCGGCCACGAGTGGGATGGGATCAAGGAAATGGACACGCCCGTGCCCTGGGCCTCCCGCTGGGCGCTGTGGATCAGCATTGCGGTGTCGGTGCTGTTCTGGCTGCTGTATCCCTCATTTCCGCTGGTCACCGGCTATGCCAAGGGCTTGCTGGGCTATTCCACGCGGGCGGAGGTGGCAGCTGCGGTGGATCAGGCCGAGGCGGAGCGGGCGCAGGCCTTTGCGCCGTTCCAATCCGCGGACATTGCGGCGCTGGCAGTAGAACCGGAGCTGGAGGCGCGCTATGGCCAGGCGATTGGCAAACTATATGCCGACAACTGCGCTGCCTGCCACACGGCGGAGCTGACGGGCCAGACCGGGTTTCCCAATCTGACGGATGGGCATTGGCTGTGGTCCGGCAGCCCGGAGGAAGTCGAGTACAGCATCCGCTATGGCATCAATGCGGCCCATGACGACACCCGCAGCGCCCAGATGCTGGCTTTTGGCGCCGACGGGATGCTGGACAAGGTGCAGGTCAAGGAGGCAGTGGAATTTGTGCTGTCGCTGTCCGGACAGGAGCATAACGCGGAGCTGGCCGAAGCAGGCAGGGTGGTGTTTGAGGACAACTGCGCCGCCTGCCATGGCGACGATGGGCGTGGTGGCTATGAAAACGGCGCGCCGGATCTGGGTGATGGCCAGTGGATCTATGGCGGCAGCCGGGACGACGTCTACCGCAGCGTCTACTATGGCCGGATGGGCGTCATGCCCGCCTGGGAGGGCCGGTTGAGCGATGCCCAAATCCGGATGCTGACACTTTACGTGCTGTGGAATGGCAGTGATGCCGCGGACTGAGAAAAAACCGTCTGAGGAAAACCCGCGCTTCCGCAGAGCGATGTACCTGCTGATACTGGCGCTGCTGGCAGGCTACGCCGGGTTCAAGGCCTGGCATCTGTCGGTGGCGTTTGAAGCCTGGGACGGGCAGGTTCTGGAGGGCACGGTTTCCGGCGCCGCCAAGTGAGGAGCGGCTGAAATAGCCGGGGCCAGGCAAGCGGCCGCAGCCTATTTCAAGGCCTGCTCCGCCTCCAGCGCCCGGATCAGGTTCTTCATGCCGCGGTTTCCTTCCAGCACGTCCTTCAGCGTTCGGCTGTCCAGCGCGGCAAAGAAGGCCTCCTGCGCCTCGCTCAGGATCGGCAACAGCCCGCAGGCCGGTGTCATCACGCAGCAGCCGCCGTCCTCCTTCATGCATTCCACCAGCGGCGTGCCGTGTTCGGACTTCCGCAGCAGCGCGCCGATGGAGATCGCCTCAGGCGGTTGGGCCAGTCGCATGCCGCCGTTACGGCCGCGGACCGATTCCACATAGCCCTCGTGGGTCAGCCACTGGGAGATCTTGGCCAGATGGTTGAACGGCAGCTGCTGCATCCCGGCAATTTCGCGGGTGGTCATCAGCCCGCCCTCATGGGTGGCGAGGTGGATCAGGATGCGCAGGGCGTAATCTGAAAACTTGGTGATCTGCATAAGCGTTCATCCCACAATTAATATGCATTGAAAAGACGTATTTTGTTGACATGTATCCGCGCTCCCCAATAATAGGCATTCAGAATGCTTATTAAATGGAGGCAGCTCATGCAGCCAGTTGTTCTTTTAATCTCGCTTTCCCTGATGGCGGCGCTATCAGCGGTCTTTGTTCTGGCGGCGCGGGCTGCGCGCGGCCCGGCGCCGGGCCCGGGCGCCAACGCAAAACGCACCGGGCTGATCTGGGCGATGACGATTGCGGGTGTGATCGTCTCCGTTGCCTCGCTGCGGGAGTGGCCGCATGCGCTGGCCAGCACCGGCGACGCGCTGCAGGTGAATGTCAGCGGCGGCCAGTGGTGGTGGGACATCGACACCACGGAAATCCCGGCGGGCAAGCCGGTCAATTTCAATGTCACCACCGAGGACGTGACCCACGGGATGGGCATCTACAACAGCAACCTCACGCTGCTGACCCAGGTGCAGGTGATCCCGGGTTACACCACGCAGATCACCTACACGTTTGAGGAGCCGGGCAGCTACCAGCTCCTGTGCATGGAGTTCTGCGGCGTGGCGCATCACGACATGGTCAATGAATTCGAAGTTGTTGCGGGAGAGGAATGAATGAGCACTGCATCCGAGACATTCGCATCTGAACCGGCAGCAGTCGGCCCCCAGGCGGGGGCGGTCAAGCTGACGATGATCCTGTCCGGCGCGGTGTTTGCGCTGATGATGGTCTTCGGCTTCGTCATGCGCGCCGCTCAGGGCCAGTGGATCGAGCTGGACCCGGCGCTGTTCTATCAGCTGCTGACCGCGCATGGCGCGGGCATGGTGGGCACCGCGGCGCTGTCGGGCGCGGCGATCATGTGGTACTTTTGCGGCCGTTATCTGGAGCTGGCTGGCGGCATTTACTGGGCCTTCCTGGGACTGTTTCTGCTGGGGGTGGTGCTGATCCTTGGCGCCATCTTCATCGGCGGTTACGGCGGTGCCTGGACCTTCCTTTTCCCTCTGCCTGCACTCTCTGGCGGCGCCTGGGAGGCGGGCGCAGCCGCGGCCTTCATGCTGGGTTATACCGCTATCGGGGTGGGTTTTCTGTTCTATTACCTGGAGCTGGGCCGCCGTATCCACGCCCGTTACGGCAGCTTGGCGCGGGCGCTTGGCTGGAAGCTGATCCTGGGACGCGAGGATAATGATCCCCCGCCGCCTGCGATCGTTGCCGCTGCGGCGGTCACCATCTTCAACTCGATCGGGATTATCCTTGGCGCGGCGGTGCTGGTTGCAAGCCTGGTGCATCTGCTGGTGCCGGGGTTCGAGGTGGATGCGCTCCTGGCCAAGAACCTGATCTATTTTTTTGGCCATGTCTTTATCAACGCCTCGATCTACATGGCGGTGACGGCTGTTTACGAGATCCTGCCGGAATACACCGGCAAGCCCTGGAAATCGAACCGGCTGTTTGCGATTGCCTGGAACGCGGTGCTGATCTTTGTGATGGCGGTCTATTGGCATCATCTGCTGCAGGACGTGATCATGCCGCCCTGGATGCTGGTGGTGGGGCAGCTGGTCTCCTACTTCAGCGGCATTCCCCTGATCGCAGTCACCGCCTTTTCGACCTTCCTCTATGTGCGCGGCTCCAAGATGACTTGGGATCTGGCCTCGGCGCTCTTGGTGCTGTCGGTTGCGGGCTGGTCGGTGGGGGCCATCCCGGCCTCCATCGACGGGATGATCAGTGTAAACAAGGTGATGCACAACACCATGTGGGTGCCGGGGCATTTCCACACCTATCTGCTGCTGGGCGAGGTGGCGATGGCCTTCGGCTTCATGGCCTGGCTGGTGCGCGGCAAGACGATCGCCCGGATGAACGGCATGGACAGGGCGGGATTTGCCATCTACCTGGCGGGGGCTGCCGGTTTCGTGACGGTGTTCCTGGTCTCCGGCGCGGCTTCGATCCCGCGGCGCTGGGCAGTGCATTACGAGGAATGGCTGACCCATGACCGTATCGGCACCGCATTCAGCGTGCTGGTGGTGCTGGGCACCTTGGTCTTTGTGCTGCGCTTCTTGGCGCGGCTCGGGCGGAGCGAGAGCTGATGCTGGCCCGTGTTCTCCCCCCGGTTCTCGCCGCCATTGCCGGCGGCGGGATCCTCTGGCAGGCCACAGACGGGGCCCAGGCCTTTACCAGCGAGGCGGCGCGGCGGCTGGATGTGGTGCAGTCGCCCCGCAAAGTGCCCGAAGTGCTGCTGGAGGATATGACCAGCCGCCGGGTGCCGCTGCTGCCGCAAGCGGACGAGGTTGTGCTGGTAGAGTTCATCTACACCGTTTGCGGCGACATCTGTCAGATCGCGGCGGCGGATTTTGCCGAGATCCGCGACCGGCTGCAGACGCAGGGGGTAACGGCCCGGCTGCTGTCCGTTAGCTTTGACCCGGAGCGGGACACGCCGGAACAGATGTCGATCTACGGCGATGCTCATGAGGCAGACAGCAGGATGTGGACTGTTGCCCGGCCGGACCAGCGCGACCTGCCGGGGCTTTTGGACCTGTTCGGCGTGACCGTCATCCCGGATGAGTGGGGCGGGTTTCAGCATAATGCGGCGATCCACGTGATAAGCAGCGACGGCCGGTTTTCAGCGGTCTTCGACACGGATGCTGTGGAGGCGGTGCTTGCCCATCTCCGGGGGGTACAGCCATGAAGATGATCGCCCTGACCCTGCTGGCCACGGCTGAGGCCGTTGCCCTCCAAGGTGCGGCGGCGGGCAGTCCGATCCAGCATGTGCTGGTGCAGATGCCGCTGCTGGTTCTGGCGGGCGTGCTTCTGGGCTGGGATTTGCGCTGTCGGCGTGATTGGGCGGGTCCGCTATTGCTCACGGCGTTGACGGTTTTTCTGTTCTGGATGCTGCCGCGCAACGTGGACTGGGCGCTGACGCCTGCGGGGGAGCTGGCGAAATACCTGAGCCTGCCGCTGCTGCTTGGCGTGCCGCTGCGGCTGAGCTGGCCCTGGCTGAGTCCCATCCTGCGCGGCTTTCTCAAGGCCAACGCGCTGTCGATGCTGGCGGTGCTGGGGTTCCTTTACACCCATGCCCCTGTGCGGATCTGCAATTCCTACCTGGTGTCCGCCCAGCAGGAGCTGGGGTTCGCCTTTCTTTACCTAGCGGCGGCGCTGGCCTGCCTTTGGGCCATCCCGGTTCTGTTCGGACATCCGCGCCGCGGGCCGTTCGGCACGGCGGGCTGCAACAGATGCGGAGTGTGATGTGATATGACCTATGCCGAAACCGTGCTGAGCTTCGCGCGACTGGCGCAGCAGAAAAGCCGCCACTTGCGCACGGACCCGCTGGCTTTCCTGATCCTGGCGCTGAAGGCGGGCGCCTTTGTCGGGGCCGGGATCCTCTTGATCTTTTCAGTGGGGCAGGGTGTCGAAGGAGCCTACCGCCCGATTGTCATGGGCGCCAGTTTCGGCATTGCGCTGATGCTGGTGGTGTTCGCCGGTGCCGAACTGTTCACTGGCCACACCATGTATATGACCCACGGGCTGCTGACCGGCCGGACCGGACCGGGCGACCTGGTGCGCTGCTGGGCGGCCAGCTGGGGCGGTAACCTGGCCGGGGCGTTGCTGCTGGCGGCCCTGTTCACCGCGGGCGGCGGCGGGCTGATCCTTGGCGCGGGCGAGGACGCGCTGCTGTACAAGGTTGCGGCCAAGAAGATGCAGAGCCCTGCTCTGCAGCTCTTTGCTAAGGCGGTGCTGTGCAACTGGCTGGTGTGCCTGGCCCTGTGGTGCTCGGCACGCGCCAGGGACGACGTGGCCAAATGCATTATCATCTTCTGGTGCCTTTACGCCTTCATCGCGGCCGGTTTCGAGCACAGCATTGCCAATATGACGGTGTTCTCGGTGGCGCTGATGTCGGATCACCCGGACAGCATCACATTTGCCGGCGCAGCCCATAACCTGACCTTTGTTACCCTTGGCAATACCTTTGCCGGGGCCGTGATCATGGGCTGGGGCTACTGGCGCGCGGCCTCGGCACTGGAACTGAAGGATGAGGCTAAAAAGGAAGCTGCGAGGGAAACCGGTTGAAAGGGCAAGGGGAGCAGGCCGGTAAGGCCTGCTCAGACGCCCGGTATTTAGAATTCAACGCTGTAGGACAGCAAGATACCGGCAGAGTTTGTGTAAGTGCCGTTTGTTCGGTCGCGCTTGTAGGCGAGTTCGACATAGAAACTGTCGTAAAAGGTCTTGCCCACCGACGCGGTGGCGAAGCGATTGCTGCCATTGGCTATTTCATCTGTGTCGCTGCTGTTGCTGACGTCCTGGACACCACCACCCAGTGTGGCAACCCAATCCTCGCCAAAATAATAGGCGGCGTTTGCCATCATAGTGTCCTGATCAAAGGAAACACCGTCGTCTTGCGAGTTGTCCAGGCTGACCAGTTCGGCGTACAGCTCCAGATCGTTGCCGTTGCCAAGTTCAAACAGCTTGCTGGCACCGGCTGCAAAACCGGTTTCCGTTTCCTCTCCTGGCAGGCCGCCCTCCTGCGAACGGTAGGTGATGTTGTAGCGTGAATCTTCGATGCCGAAGGCGTCATCCCCCTCAAGCCAGACGGTGTAGGAATTCAGGCCGCCAGTGTTGCTCAGCCCGCCGTCCTCACGTGAGGCCAGCCGTTCACCGCGCAGGAAACTTTTGGCGAGGAAACTGGTATCCAGCTGAAAGGTGCTGGCGCCCAAGGTGTGTTCGCCGCCCGAGGCATCCTCGAATGCATAGGTGACGCCTGCGCCGAGCCGTTCAGTCAGTTCATAGCCGTCGTGGTAACCGGCGCCGTAGAGTTCGCCCGCAACATCGTCAAATCCAATTCCGAACACCGGATTGAACTTGCCGGCGAAGAACCCGAACCGGTCAAACTCAGCGTTCAGGTACAGTTCTTCAAAATAGAAGTCATAGTCGTTCGGGAATGTTCCCTCACCCCTAACGGATGCACCAAGCAAAGAGCCCGCCAGCGAGACATTCTCGTTGAAGTAATACACAACATCCAGCGTCGCGGTGTAGTCGTCTTCCTGTTCGTCCGGATCATCACTGTTGTTGTGAAGGTATTCCAAGGTCAGCTCGGCAAGAAAGGGCCTGTCGGGATCATACCCTTCGTCTTCCGCCTCTTCAGCCAGTTCCAGGAGGGCTCTGCTGTCTTCCTCCGCCCAGCCGGCCACCGGCACCGCATGCGCCGCGGCAAATACCGCGCATGTCACAACAATGGATTTCATTTCCTTGCGGTCCTCCTGGATTCCTGCCCGATCCGTGCGCAAGAGACTGCTCCAACCAGAGCGGTTTCTGCAGGTTGAACATGACGTACAAGACCGGCGTCCGCAATACGGCAGGCAAGCACTGCTTGGAGGAATCATTCGGCGCAAAGGGGCTGCTGGCAAGCGTTTACCCGCACCTCTGCCGCAGATTGCCCTAAGTGGCGCACGCTTTCTTCCCCGGCGTGCGGCGGCGCGCAGGCCGGATTGCCGTACCATGCATCCCCAGCGCCGACTTCCTCGCCTTTCATAAGGAAGGCATTGGCTCCCAGAACCGCCTTCTCGCCGACGCTGGCCCCGTAGTGGACAAATCCGCCAACGCTTACTGTGGCGCCGTTGCCCACTGAGATGTAATCCGACTTGAACACGCCTTCCTCCAGGGAATGGCACTGCAGGGTCGCCCGGTAGTTGAATGTCGCATTGTCACCGATGCTGATCAGGGTGCGCTCAACAAACTGGGCGCCGTCGTCAAACATCTTGCGGCCGATCCGCATGCCCAGCAGACGGCCTATGACCCCGCGCATTGGTGTTCCCGCGAACAGGTTGATGACAGGGTGGTCGGTCATTTTCCAATGCCGTTCGTGCGACCAGAAGTAATCGTCAAGCACAATCGCCTGGCGCGGTTTCAGCCTGCCGAAGGAGAGGCTGGCCCGTTCACAAAAGACAAAATAGCCGATTGTGAAGAAACTCATGCCGATTGCCAGGACTGCCAAGGCCGGAAATCCAACCGCCAGATAGCCCTGCCAGGCGATTTGAACAGCAAACAGCATAATGCAGATGAGAACCAGCAGGGCAGCCTGGTAGATCAGTGCCGTATTCAGATTGTGAATGTTTTTCTCCTTCAGCCGGCCGGCATGGGCAGCTGCTTCAAGCTTGCTTGCCATCGCGGTATCGCGCTGCACGGCGCGGGGAATCTCGAAGGGCGGGGAGCCCAAAATCCCCGTATTCTCGCGGATCGGCCCATCGACAGGTATCATCGCCTTGGTCCCGATGAGGCAGTTTTCACCTGTGCGGCCGCCAGCCGGGTAGTGGATGTTGTTGCCCAGGTAATTTTGCGCGCCGATCTTGACCGGCAGCACGCGGAAAGAGGATGCCGAATACTCAGTGTTGATCATCGACAACCCGTCGGAAACCATCGTCCCGGTGCCAATATCGCAGAGGAACGGGTTGGTGTGGCGTTGGTTGACCCCGAAGTTGGATCCGGTCTGTATCACCTTGTTCAGATTAAAGCCGACATACTGCAGGTAGTAGACGATCGCCGAGCTGTCCCCGAAAATCAGGTTGTAGAAGCGCGAATTCGACCAGCCGGCAACAAGGCCGTGCATGAAGAAGTGAAAGCCATAAAGCGTGTAGACCCGGCCGGGCTCCACGAATTTATGTGCAATGCGCGGCATGATGCCGATGAACAGCAGCCCAGCAGGGAAGGCCACGAGATAGAGGAAAAGTGTGACTTGCACGGCGAGGATTGCCATCTCCCGCAGGTCAGTGATCGCAGCGAATTCATCCGCATAGCCGCCCAGGATGCCTGCCGCCAAGGCGCTGGAAACGAGCCAAAGCATCAAGAAGCCGAAAGCCATCCAGCCGAGCGTATAGGACCACCGGCGCAGTTCGCTGCAGTGGCGGGGTTCGATCCGGCAATAGTCATCCTCTGTTTCGACAGCAGGGGTGCCGTGATAGCGCCTGCCGGAAAGTGCAACTTGATCCCTTTCCAGGCTCGACGCGTGTCCAAGCTGGGTTCCATCTTCCATTGATGAACCGATCTCAAGAATGCAGGCTTCGCCGATGAACACATTGTCGCCGATCGTGACCGGCCCGATTTCGATGAAGCCGGCCTCGGCCTGATAGCCAAGCGCAACCGCTTCACGGCGCAGGATGGTGTTTTCGCCGATCGAAATAAGGTCGGTGCAGACCGGCGTCCCGGAATGTATGACTGTGCCGCGCCCAACTTTGGCGCCAAGCGCGCGCAGATAGACATTGTAAACCGGGGTCCCGGCAAGCAGGGCGGGGGGCGCGCTGCGTATCAGGCCTTTGACCAGCCAGAAACGGAAGTACCCCGCGCTCCAAATCGGAATCCGGCCAGGCTTCCAACGGCCGATCAATGCCCATTTGGCTGCAATCGGAACCAGGCTGAACACCACAAGCAGACCGAAGCCGACAAGTGTCATGCGCGTGCCAGCGGTTACGGCGCTGGGGCTGCCTGACAGGGCAAACTCCACGGTTTTGACAAACAGCCAGAAACCAAACAGGCCATAGGCAATCATCCAGGCGAATTGCGCGGCGCCGCACAGAAGGTACGCGCGGTCGCTTGCGATGTGTTCGGGTTTGGGCGTCTGCGGCGGCATTCGGACCTGCGGCGCGGGCGCCGCGGTCTTGGCATGTTCGCGCAGCTTCCGGATCGTCGGATTGAGGTAGATATCGCGCATGGAAATGCTTGGCAGACCAGCGCATTTGCGCAGCGCCGCGCAATAGCGCGCCATCAGCAGCGAGTGAGCGCCAAGATCATCAAAGAAGTGATCATCAATCGATATCTTTCCGGCATTCAGGATCGGGCGCAGCTGGTCAGCAAGCAATTCCTCGACTTCGTCGCGGGGGGCGACGGTGTTCTCGCTGCTGATTGTGAAACGCGGTCCGGCCGGCGGAGGCAGCTTCTTCCGGTCCGCCTTGTTGTTGACGGTCATGGGAATGTTCTGCAGCTCTTCCAGATATGATGGGATCATGTAGGGTGGCAGCTGCGCCTTAAGCTTCCGGGCGACTGCCTCCTTGTCCAGTGCTTCAAACTCATTGTTGAGCGCGTAATAGGCGACCAGCTCACGCGTGCCGGGTTCCGTTTCCCAGGTGTCGACAACTGCTTGGGAAATTTCCGGAAACTCCAGCAGCACCGACTCGATTTCCGTCAGTTCGATGCGGTAGCCCCGGATCTTGACCTGGGTGTCGATCCGCCCGTGAAACTCAATTTCGCCGTCTTCGTTGATGCGCCCCAGATCACCCGTGCGGTAAAGTCGGCGGGAGGGGTTTTCGGGGCCGTTCAAGCAATCGGGAACGAACTTCCTGGCCGTCAGGTTCGGACGGTTGAGGTAACCGGCGGCCAGCCCCACGCCTGCAACGGCAATTTCCCCCAGTTCTCCATCGGCCAGCTCTATGTCTTCCTCCGGGTCGAGGATCGCGATCGAATAGCTTGGCAGCGGGCCGCCAATGGTTACCGGCTTGCCGGGAAGCAGTTCGGTGATGGTGCAGGTGACGGTCGCTTCTGTTGGGCCGTAAGCGTTCAGAATCGTGCGGCCATCCCGGTGCCATCGCGAGATCAGCCCTTCAGGACAGGCCTCACCCGAAACAAGAAGCAGCCGCAGATCTGGCAGCTCTTCCTCCACCGTGGCCAGCAAAGTCGGCACACAGCACATCGCAGTGACCTGACGCCGCCGCAGAAAATCCGCAAGTTCCTCTCCGACCAGGCTTACTCCCGGCTTGGTTGGAACAAGTGCCGCGCCGGCCAATAGCGGCACCCATAGCTCCTCGACCGAAAAGTCGAAGGCAATCGTCATGCCCTGATAGACCCGGTCGTCGGGCCGGTAGCCATAGGTCTCGGCCGCAACCCGCACAAAATTGCAGATACTTGCCTGTTCGATCACAACGCCCTTGGGCTTCCCGGTCGTGCCCGAAGTGTAGATGAGATAGGCAATCTCGTCGCCTCGGCCTCTCAGCTCATCAGGGTTCAGGCGTGCAGTGTCGCACGTTTCGATCTGCGGCGCGGCAAAGTCCAGAAAAAATGCCGGGACATCAATCCCGCTGAAGCAGCCGGCATAACGTTCTAGCGATAGCACCGCGTCGACGCCGGCGTCTTCCAGAATGAAAGCGATGCGCTCAGAGGGGAAGCCTTCATCCAGCGGCACATAGGCGGCATGGATCTTCTGCACCGCCAGAAGGGCTGTATAGGAGGCTGCGGATTTGTCGAACATCAGGCCAATCCGGTCGCCTGGCCCCAGCCCGTTCGACAGGAGGTACCGGGCCAGCTGATTGGCACGGTTGTCCAGATCCCGGAACGTCAGTGTTGCGTCCTTTGAAATGACGGCAAGGTGATCGCTGTCGCCAAGCGCGTCGAATTCATCGCAGCGTGTTTCAAACAGGTGGTGCAGCCGCTCACCGGGCTGCCAGCGGACAGAGTTGACTGCTGAATGACACGTAAGCACTTTTAAGCTCCAATTAGCGAAACGCCTTACAGCACTGGCTGTTCATGCGCCGTTGCGTTGCGTTGTGGTGCTGTGCTCTGTGCTATCCGTTGCCCTGGCCTGGTTTGCGAGGGTAATTGCGGCTGCAAGATCGCGGGCGTTTAGCGCAGTCCGGTTGGGAAGGAATATGGTGCCCCCCCTTCCCAACCTTCCCGGCCCGATGTGCGCGAATCAGACGCTTCCGGGCCGAAACTCCCCTGCACACATCCCTGTGGGCCTTGACCAGCGCTTAGGAAAGCTGATGCACAGTTGCCGGGTCAGGAACTCGCGATGCGAATTTTCCGGCCGGATCTGCCTGCCGCACCCAGAATGTCCGCTGTCGCACGCTCCAGAATGTCCAGCCCTTCGGCCAATTCACCCCTGGTGATCGTCAGAGGCGACATGCATTTGACGACCTCGTCATCCGGGCCGCAGCGCTCGCAAATCAGTCCAAGGGCGAAGCAACGGTCGCGAACCTTGCCGGCCGTGTTTGCGCTCGCAAAGCTGATCCCACGCATCAGCCCGCGCCCTTTGACCCGTTCCAGATGCTCGGGGTACCGGGCCGTTATGCCCTGAAGGCGACCCTCAAGGTATTCTGCTTTCTCCATGACCTCACGGGAGAAATCCTTGGTCCGCCAGTAGTGGCGCAGCGTTGCTGCGGCGGTCACGAAAGCATGGTTGTTGCCGCGGAAGGTTCCGTTGTGCTCGCCGGGCTGCCAATGATCCAGGTCCCGCTTGAACAGGACAAGCGCGAGCGGCAGCCCATAGCCGGAGAGTGACTTCGACAGGGTGACGATATCAGGAGCAATGCCCGCCGGTTCAAAGCTGAAGAACGTTCCGGTGCGCCCGCAGCCGGCTTGAATGTCGTCGACGATGAGCAGGATCTCCAGGCGGTTGCACAGAGCCTCAAGCCTTTGCAGCCACGTCCAGCTTGCGGGGTTGAGCCCGCCTTCGCCCTGCACGGTTTCGACGAGCACAGCTGCCGGCAGGTCGATGCCGCTGGAGCTGTCACACAGCATCTTCTCCAGAACGGCGACCGTATCCACGTCGGCTCCGAGATAGCCGTCGAACGGCATGCAAACTGCGCCGTTCAAGGGCACGCCGGCCGCTTTGCGCAGGGTTTGATTGCCGGTCATCGAAAGCGAGCCAAGCGACACGCCGTGAAAACTGTTGGTGAAGTGCACTACATTGGCCCGGCCTGTCACTTTCCTGGCAAGTTTCAACGCCGCTTCTACCGCGTTTGTGCCGGTTGGTCCTGTGAACTGCGCAACATAGTCCAGACCGCGGGGGCGCAGGATGGTGTCGGCAAGTTCAGTCAGGAACTGCGCCTTGGCCTCGGTGTGCAGATCAAGGCTGTGAGCGATGCCATCGGCATTCACATACTCGGTCAGGGCATGTTTCAGAACGGGGTTATTGTGCCCGTAATTCAACGACCCTGCGCCGGAAAGAAAATCGAGATAGCGGTCTCCTCTCTCGCTCCAGATTTCGCAGCCGACAGCTTTTGCAAAAATTGCAGGCATTGATCTGGCATAGGATTGCACGTTGGATTCATAACTCGCAAAAATTCCGGTTTCGGAAAATTGAACATTTTCCGATCCGAATTGCTGCACGTGTTCCATGGTATTCTCCATATCTTACGCAGCACGCCCCAAGCGCAGGCCCGGGCGGGGATTTTAACTGTATTTGAAGGTGCGTGGCGGACCGTTTACGGTGCCCGTGCGGATTGCCCGTTTATTCCGACGAGCCAATGAGCACGTAAACAAGGGGCGCCCTGCAGCCGGCAAGTTCCTGGCGGATAAACCGCGTGGCTGACACGCGGTCCTGAAACACCCCTCCGCAGGCGAATTTGGAATCCAGCACTTGCCACAGGCCGGTTTTGGTCTTTGCAAGCTGGAATTTCAGGTCTGCCTTCGAAGAACTGTCCAAGCGCCTGGCGGCGGCTTCCTTGCGGATGGCCGCACGCTCCCCGCGAGAGGAAAGCAGGCTTTTTGGTGCAGAACGTGTACTTGCGCTGCTTTGTGTGCCGCAGCGCAATTCTGGCCGAACAATCATTTGATACCCCCCCTAGTTAAAAACCCCCTAGTTTTGCCCCACTAGCAAATGAGAAGAATAGCGAATTGCTATTCAACAAAGTCCGTGATCCCGGATGAATGCATCAAGCCCACGGGTTTACCATGTTAGGATAAATTGACCACTCACTGTTGCATGGCAACACCAGCATATTCCCATTTTGCGAAAATTTCAAGAAATTATTTGAAAATCAAGCTCTGCACACTAACGCGGATCGGAGTTCCAATTGAATTTCGTTGCATTAATTGGAGTTTAGCCGAAGCCTCCTTCAGCGGGCGGATTTCCCCTTTGGCCTGTGCGGCAAGAATGCCACACGAGGATTGTCCGTGCAGGACGGGGGAGCTTTTTGCCTGTTCTGGGCCTGGCGATCGAAGCTGAAGTCTTTCAAGGAATATCCCTTGGGCTTGCCAGCGCGGCAAGTCCGTGCGCGCCATGCTCTGGCTTCTGAAAGGGGGCGGCACCTTGATGTTCGCAGCAGTCCGGCCCGGATGTGTAACCTGGATATGAGTGTGAGTGTTCTGTAATTCCATTTTTGCGTCTTCTTGAAAAGTGGAATTTGCACCCGTGCGGCGAGCAGGCAGAACAAGGGTTCCTTCTCATTGGGGATGCAGAACATGATCATTGCATCAGGTGGGGTTCAAGCAGGGGGTGAAGAAGGGTTCTGCTAATGATCAGAATTTCTGCGAAAATCTGGCAGAAATAAATTTCAGAAACTGCGTCGACAACAACCTATTGATGTGGATTCGTAACGTGCTGAGAATTGCGTAACTACTGAACTGTACTTGTTTCGCATGGCCTAGGGTCGGCCACTTGGCGTACCGGG
Organism: Leisingera sp. ANG49; assembly: GCF_059694505.1. Lineage (NCBI taxonomy): Bacteria > Pseudomonadati > Pseudomonadota > Alphaproteobacteria > Rhodobacterales > Roseobacteraceae > Leisingera > Leisingera sp. ANG49. The sequence goes on along the minus strand of NZ_JCATZN010000005.1, from coordinate 283,890 downwards.
CAGGATAACTTGAAACTGGTGCAGCTTTACGGTTCCGTCGCTTTGTCGCAATGTAAGTGATAAGCAGGGAAGGACTTGCACAACTGCTTTTTGAAAGCCCCTTCCAGGCAATGAATGCGACCGTCTGCCGCAGAATCAATCCCTCTGCATGTTAGTGGCTTTCGATCAACAGAGATTGCTTCCACTGAAGTTGTGGATATGTCTGGGGGCATAAAGGCGACAGGTGTTTTTTTGCCTTGTGTTCGAAGGTGGTAGTGCTGTTTGCCAAAAGAATAGGCAGCTATAAAGATCACTGTTTTTGAACCACTTTTTTCTTTCCCGCTACCGCGTAGGTAGTGTTGCAACCGCAGCATTTGTTGCGTTTGCGCAACAAGAAAGGACGGTGGGCGCTCGGTTAACAACTTTTTGAGGGCTTTAGTCTCGCACATTCCGCTGCAAGTCATGCGCAGACGACGGGCACTATTTCGCACTCTCCGCTTCGGCTCTGGTATGCGGAGCACTACTGAATGCCTGGCTGCTCCGGCATCTTCCGTTTCATCTCGTTTCGGCAATTGGCCTCACAGCTTCTATGGCTGGGGGGCTGATCATGCTTACCCTTGCCCGGTCGGAAGTTCACGCGCCTCTGGCCGTGGCGGGGCCGGCCGCCATCAGCGTCTTCGGCCTTTCCATTGTCTTGCCCAGTGCTACCGCCCGCGCTGTGCAGCCTTTCTGGACGCACGCCGGTGCCGCTTCTGCAGCAAAAGGCAGTATTCGGGTCAGCCTTCGCGTGGCAGCGGGATAAGCCACTGGATTGTTCTATGCCGGATCGGCGCTGCCCCTGAGTATCGGTTTGACCGCCTGCACAGTTCTGGTGGCCGTCTTTTTCCGGCAGGCCAGACACAATGAAACCCACAGCCCTCAGGGAGCCATCAATGCCCGCAGTTGAAAACTTGCTCGCTTTCGCCGCCATGAGCGCTGCCCTTGCTTTCGTTCCCGGGCCTGACAATATCTTTGTGCAAACGCAATCAGCGTTGGCAGGGTGCAGAACGGGATTGCTGGTAGTATTAGGCTCTGGACCCATTGATTTGGTTGCAGTCTCCGTGCCAGGCTGTTTCAATCTCCCGGACCTCAGGAGGCGTGAAGAGCAACTCGTTTTGGCTGGCCGACGAAGAATTGGCGCGGTTGAGGCCGTACTTTCTGAAGAGCCACGGTTAGCCGCGTGCGGATGATCGGCGTGTGCTGAGCGGAATTTTCTTCATCAACCGCAACGGGTTGCGTTGGTCAGATGCTCCGAGAGAGCATGGCCCGCCGAAGACGCTCTACAACCGTTGGAAGCGATGGAGCGACAAGGGCGTGTTTGCCCGGATCATGGCAAGGCTGGCTGCCGGGCACGCGGTTTACAAGGCAGTCATGATTGACGCGGCCTACCTGAAGGCCCACCGCACGGCGTCCTGCCTGGCAGTGGAAAAGGGCGGCGTGGACGTCTGATCGGGCGAACCAAAGGCGGCATGAACACCAAACTTCATGCCGTTACAGACGCCTCTGGCCGTCCGATCCGGTTCTTCATGACCGCCGGTCAGGTCAGTGACTGCACCGGATCCAGGGCGTTCTTGAGAAGCTTGCCCGCCGCCGCTTGGAGGATTGCTGGCCGGGTTGTGATGCCGACTGGTTCCGAGGTGCCTTGAACGACAAGGGGATGCGCCCTTGCATCCCAGGCAGGAACTCGCGTGACAAACCCGTCCGATACGACAAACACAGGTACCAGCGACGCAACCGCATCGAGTTCATGTTCGGCAGGCTAAAGGACTGGCGGCGTGCCGCTGCACGTTACGACAGGCGCCCGAAGGTCTTCCTCTCAGCCATCGCACTCGCTGCCGCCGTCATCTTCTGGCTCTGAAATTCAATGAATCTGGCGCCTAGTGTACGCAGCAGCGCATCACTCCAGAGGTTTGCTTTCATCAAGGCAGGCGTACCGCATATCTTGGGCAAACAGGTCCACTGCGTGCCTGAGAACATGAACACGGCGGGTTGCGAGATAGAAGGTGGAGTTCCATCGCATTTTGCTGTTCCTGATTTCCCGGAACTTGCCTTCTGCAACCCGCCTGAGGGCAAAATGTGTTGGCAATGGTCCCAGAAAATGACCCGTTTCGATGAGCATCGCCATGGCCTCCATGTTAGCCACGACCGCCGTCGGTTCCGGCGATCCGAGTTCCGGCGATACCAGCATGTCATATGAACGCTGGCACAGCTGATACCGGCCGATGGTTTCAAGACCGATTTCACTGTCCGGTTCGGCGAACAAAGGATGTCCCTGCGCGCAGTAGAGTCTGTGCTCTTCACTGCATAGTTCTGAATACTCCAGCTCTGGCACCTGGTTTCGGAATGGCGCCACGGCAACATTCAATTCACCGCTGATCAGCTGTTGTGTCAGGTCCGCGGGGGAGGCCACAACAATTTCGATCCTGACTTCATTCGGGCGCGCGAGGAACCTCTGCAAAGCATTTACGAGTTTCAGGCTGGGAAAGCTGTCGATCGCATCCACGACGCCGATCCTCAGATCTCCGGCGATGGTATTCCTCAGCTCCAGCAACTCGGCGTCGAAGTCGCGCGCACTGCGCAGAATTTCGCGGGCTTTCTGATAGGCGATCTCGCCGCGTTCCGTCAGGCGGAAGCCGCCACGGCCGCGTTCGCAGATCCGGTAGCCCAGCGAGGTTTCCAGGTCGCGGATACGGATGCTGATAGCAGATTGAGTGACGCCAAGGGCGTATTGCGCATCAGAAAAGCCGCCGCACTCAACGACGGTAACAAAGGTCTCTAGCAGCGTGTTGCGCAACAGTTTCATGGCACGGCTCTTTTGTGGCTGACGCTGAATTACATGAAAATTTCTTATGCGAAGATAATCAATGTAATATTTTTCAAACATTCGGCTCATGCTGAGGTGTCCTCCATTCCCGTCAACCATGCCAATTGGGAGGAGACCCGCATGGCCCTTAGCTTGAAACACCTGAAAACCACCGCCGCCGCCGCGCTGCTGAGCCTGGCGCCCGCCGCCGTCTTTGCCGAGGACTGGAAATTCGCCATCGAGGAGATTCCGGGCTCGATCATGGACGCCTATGCGCAGGAGTTCAAAAAGCGCATCGAGGCAGCGACCGAAGGCGATGTGACCGTTACCGTCTATCCGATGGGCACGCTCGGCACCCCGACCGAGACGGTGGAGCAGGCGGCCGATGGCGTCATCCAGCTGACCAATGTGTCGATCGGCAACCTGGGCACCATTGTGCCGGAAAGCCAGGTGTTCCTGCTGCCCTATCTGCTGCCCTCCGATCCGGCGGCGATTTCGAAGATCCTCAGCAACTCGGACACCATCTACGGCCCGCTGAACGAAGATTTTCAGAAACGCGGCCTGGAAATCATGACCATGTATTCCGAAGGCCCGCAGGTGTGGACCACCAACCGCGAGATCCGCACGCCGGAGGACTTCGAGAACTTCAAGATGCGGGTGATGGTGTCGCCGATCCTGCTGGAGACCTACAAGAACATGGGCGCCAGCCCGACCCCGCTGCCGTTTGGCGAAGTGTTCGGCGCGCTGCAGCTGGGTGCGGTGGACGGCCAGGTGAACCCGATCCCGACCATCGAGGAGATGAAGTTCTATGAGGTCACCAGCCATCTGATCTGGGCCGGCGAGCAGGAACTGGTGACCACCGTGGTCGCAGGCTCCGACTGGTTTGCCACATTGAGCCCCGACCGCCAGCAGCTGGTGCGCGACACCATGGCGGGCATGACCGGCTACATCGACGGTGTTGTCACCGACTTCAACCAGCAGCGTCTGGACGTGATCAAGGACGCCAAGCCGGACATCGGCCTGGTGGTGCTGACCGAGCAAGAGCGTGACGCCTTCCGCGCCCGCTCGGGCGATACCGCGGCGGCCTATGTCGAGACCGCTGGCACCCGCGGCCAGGAGCTGCTGGACGCGCTGCAGGCGGAACTGGCGGGCAGCTGAGCCCGCTTCCGGCCCCGCGCCGCTTTTGCGCGGGGCCAATCCAGGGGAGGATATCATGCTACCTGCCAAACCCGCTCCCTTCGGCCTTCTGGGCAAGATTGATGGCACCATCGGGCGTGCCGAAGTCTGGATCCTGGGCTGGGGGATAATCCTGATGGCCGGCAACACCATCGCCAATGTCTTTGGCCGCTACGTGTTCAACCAGTCGATCTATTTCTCCGAGGAGCTGAACGAGTTCCTGATTGTCATCGTCACCTTCATGGGGCTGGGCTATGCCACCCGCAAGGGCATCCATATCCGCATGTCGGCGGTCTATGACGCGCTGCCTGTGAAGATGCGCAAGGGGCTGATGGTGGTGATCGCTGCCACCACCGCGGTGATGATGGGACTGCTGGCCTGGTACGCGCTGGAATATGTGCAGAAGGTCGCCAGCCGCGGCCGCATCACCCCGGCGCTGCAACTGCCCCTGTACCTCACCTATGTCTGGGTGGTGATCGGGCTGGCGCTGACCGCGCTGCAATACCTGCTGACCGCGCTGCGCAACCTGAACTTTGCCGAAGCGGAAATCTATGTCTCCTACCTGGAGGTGGACAGCTACGAAGACCCGGAAACCGCCGCCGCGATCCAGCGCTATGAAGAGGCCGGCGCCGCAGACACCGGGAAAGGGGAAAAATCATGACCGAACTGATGCTTGCCGTGATGATCCTGCTGCTGCTGTCAGGGTTCCCGATGAAGATGCCGCTGATCTCGGCTGCGGTGCTGGGCTTCCTTGTCTACTTCCCGGACATGAGCCTGCAGATCCTGATCCAGCAGATGATTGGCGGTGTGAAGCCCGCGGCGCTGATTGCGGTGCCGATGTTCATCCTGGCCGCTGATATCATTACCCGCGGCCATTCCGCCAACCGGCTGATTGACGTCGTCATGAGCTTCATGGGCCATATCAAGGGCGGCCTTGCAATTTCCGTGACCTCGGCCTGTGCGCTGTTCGGCGCGGTCTGCGGCTCGACCCAGGCAACCGTGGTGGCGATTGGCGGTGCGATGCGGCCCCGGATGCTGAAATCCGGCTACAAGGACAGCTTTGCCATCGGCCTGATCGTCAATGCCGCGGACCTGGCCTATCTGATCCCGCCCTCCATCGGCATGATCATCTATGGCGTGGTCTCCGGCACCTCGATCTCGCAGCTGTTCATCGCGGGCATCGTGCCGGGGCTGCTGATCGTGGTGCTGTTCTCGGCCTATTGCATGGTCTACGCTTACCGCCACGACATCCCGGTGCTGCCGCGCGAGGGCTGGGGCCAGCGTTTCACCGCCATGCGCCGCGCGCTGTGGCCGATGGGGTTCCCGGCGATCATCGTGGGCGGCATCTACGGCGGGGTGTTCTCGCCGACCGAGGCGGCCGCGATCTGCGTGCTCTATGCGGCAGTGCTGGAGGTGCTGATCTTCCGCTCGGTCCGCTTGCGCGACCTGTGGGATATTGCGTTGTCGACCGGTGCGATCACCTCGGTGGTGTTCATCCTGATCGCGGCAGGAGCGGCCTTCAGCTGGACGCTGAGCTTTGCCCAGGTGCCGCAGCAGATCATCGCCTCGCTGGGGCTGGATGAGGCCGGGCCGCTGATGGTGCTGGTGGCGGTGAACCTCGCCTTCTTCCTCGGCTGCATGTTTGTCGACTCGATTGTGGTCATCCTGATCCTGGTGCCGATCTTTGCCCCGATGATCAAAGCGGCTGGCCTCGATCCGGTGCTGGTCGGTGTGCTGATCACCCTGCAGGTCGCTATCGGTGCCGCAACCCCGCCGTTTGGCTGCAACCTGTTCACCGCCATCGCGGTGTTCCGCCGCCCCTTTGTCGAGGTGGTGCGGGGCGTGCCGCCCTTCCTCGTCATCCTCTTGCTCGTGACCGGCCTGCTGGTCGCCTTCCCGCAAATCGCCCTGTTCCTGCCGGAACTGGCCTATCGTTAAGAAAAACGGAGAATCAACATGTCTGCACACGGTTACGAATCCGGCCGCCTGAACCTGCCCTTTGTCGGCATCGCCACCTTCGGCAAGAAGCCCTATGTCGAAGATTGGGACAACATCGACGCCGACGTTGCGATCCTGGGCGCGCCGTTTGACTTCGGCTGCCAGTTCCGCTCCGGCGCGCGGTTCGGCCCGCGGGCGGTGCGCGAGGCCTCGACGCTGTTCAGCTTCGGCCACGCCGGCGCCTATGATCACGAGGATGACGCCACCTATCTGGGCGCGGACGTGCGGATCGTCGATCTGGGCGATGCCGACATCATCCACACCAAGACCGAGGAGAGCCACGCCAATATCGAATACGGCGTGAAGAAGATCCTCGATGCGGGCGCCATTCCGGTAACCATTGGCGGCGACCATTCGATCAACATCCCCTGCATCAACGCCTATAAGGAAGACTGCGAAAAGAACGGCCCGATCCATGTGATCCAGGTCGACGCGCATCTGGACTTCGTCGACGAGCGCAAGGGCGTCACCGACGGCCACGGCAACCCGATGCGCCGCGCGATCGAGAAGGATTACGTCTCCGGCATGACCCAGCTGGGCATCCGCAACGTGTCCTCGACTGCCAAGGAAGGCTACATCGACGCCCGCGAGCGCGGCTCCGACATCCTGTCGGTGCGCCAGGTGCGCAAGCTGGGGACGGACGCCGTGCTGGGGCGCATCCCCGAAGGCGCGCGCTATTACGTGACCATCGACATCGACGCCTTCTGCCCCTCGATTGCGCCCGGCACCGGCACCCCCAGCCACGGCGGCTTCCAGTATTATGACGTGCTGGAGATCCTGCAGGGCCTGTCCAAGCGCGGCGATGTGGTGGGGATCGACCTGGTGGAGGTCGCCCCGGCCTATGATCCGGCTGAGAGCACCCAGATCCTGGCCGCGCAACTCTTGCTGAACTTCATCGGCTTCATCTTCCACAACAGGGCCTAGGTCTCCTCCCGCTGCGCCTGCTTTCGCGGGTGCAGCGTAAGCCTGGCGCGTCTACCAAAATTGGCGCGCCAGGACTGAAGCGCCTCGGCAAATGTTTTTTGGGGAGAACGCGTTTGCCAAGGCGCCGGTCATCTGGCGACACTGGCGTTGAACCTCACTCAGGGCATCGGCGGGGATCGGGTTGCAATCACTGACCCCGGCCTCTCGGTCTTAGTATACCCCTTTGAACGGGTCGGTCAGGGTCAGTCCAAGCTTGCTTGCGGCAAAGTCGGTGATAGCCCGCACGGTTCCGAAGATATGGGGGGAAACGCCGATAAGCACCCTTTAGGTAGGGCGCTCAGATTTTTGGCCCCTGAACATTTTGGGGCGGCTCGACACAAGCAGCTGCAAGCAACGGTGGTTCGGCCTGGAACGCGTTAGCCTTGCCCCGGATGCCCGGCAGCTTGACCTCGACGAAACCCCTGTCTGACAGCCATAGCTTGAACAGCTCATTGTCTCGAACGGTCCTGTTGAAGTTGCTCCTGTCTCTACAGCCGATGTGATCCATGACATCTTGGAACAGGATGGGTCCAACTGGGTTTTCTTTCAGGCGTTGCTCAATGAAGGCAGCGGCTTGGGCGGCCTTTCCAGTAAGGGCGGGGCGATTGGTAGGATACCAGCGCTTCACTGTCGCTCCTGGGAACCAGTCTCGGAGAGCTGCTTCGATACCAGACCCCGCTGCCGCGATGATGTAGACCTCACCAGGCAAGCACTTTCCGTCAGAGCATCCACGGGTGACGCCACGGCCAACGGCCTGCACAATGGCATGGCCATGTTCGCCGAGTTCGACGCGCTTCACCACATCTTTGGGGGTCGTCGTAGACATGGGTAAACCGAGGCTGGCGTGAGCAAGACCCAGGTAGTGGCTGGGGGGTAAGTTGAAAGTCCCCGCCAGAACCACGGTAGGCACATCAGCGTTTTCGTTGGTCGCCCGGTGCATACCCCAGTGCAGGAAGCTGGTGTTGTCTAAGGCATTGGGATCAAGGGTGGTGCTGATGAGGCCGGGGACGTCAAGGTGCCGGTCAGTCTTGTGGTGAACGATCAGACAGCGATCTTCCAGATTGCAACAGCGCATCTCGGCGACAATCTCAGCCAAAGCGACACCTCCCTGCTCCCAACTGCTTTTGCCTGCCCCCTTCTTGGCGACGTGGATCGTCAACGGGCTGTAGTCCTTGGTCGCCGCTGGCAGAAATACTAACCCGCCACGCTTCTCGTTCCACAGCTTGTAGGTCTCACGCACCCGCGCAGATGCGTCCAGAACCAGAACAGGGGCCAGGTCTTCTGGCAGTAGTGTCTTGGCCAGCACGGAAACACGCTGACTGCCCTAACCAGAAGCGACACGCACCTCTTGGTCCGATAGCTCCGCCAGTGCTTCCACATGTACTGTCCGTCTGTCGTCTCCGAGCATCGCCATAGCGCGTTGTAAAGCCTCAGATTCCAGAACCGGGAACCGGAACAAGGACCCAATGTCCGCCTTGCGCAGCCGCTCCATCAAACCATCCATCTTGTCTGCGAAGTCTGCCGAGACACGACGCAGGCAACCCAGTAGGCCCCCGATGTCATCACTCGAAAGCATGACCACCTGCCCAGGCTCCATCGCCTCATCCCAAACGCGGACCTCACGGGGAAGACCCAGGTAGTGGAACGTCGGACAAGTTTCGAAACGACTTCCTCGAAGCCGCGATAGAAGCATCTGCTGGGTGGTGAAGACCTTTCAGGCGCAGGTAGATGCTAACAGCTTCGGACAAAAGAACAGATGAAGAGGAAACCTCAGGAGCTGCTGCACTGACCACGACGCGCCCCTCTGACTGCATTCTCAGCATATGCTTGCCCGGCAGCTCCACATCCTTTGAGCGGAGGTGATACCAGTACTCATCCAACTGATCGGCGGCACTTCTGGCCCGCGCTTCAGCGATGCGAGCAGACCGCGTTCGTAAAGAGTAGGCGATGCGAGGTGAGGTGTAGTGCTTTTTCAGGTCTTTGGGGATGCGGCGGCTGAAGTAAAAAACGCCATCTTTCACGAAGGTGAACACAGGCGAAATGGTCTCCGACATGGTCTGCGGCTCCTTGCACATGCAAAAAGCTGAAGCGAAACCAATGTGTTAGCTGAAGTGATGGTGCCCCCACACGGACTCGAACCGCGGACCTACTGATTACAAATCAGTTGCTCTACCAGCTGAGCTATAGGGGCGCTGAGCTGTGAAACCGCGCTTAGCATCCTTCACAGGTCCGTCGCAAGAGGTCTTTTTCAGCAAACATACTGGCCTGCACAGTTGCAGAAGAGAACCTGACGAAATGGCACCGCAGAGCCGGTCTGCCCCTGGCTGCCAGTTGGACCCGGCAGCCGAGCCGAAGCAGGTCTGAACACAAGCGGTAGGCAATCGCAGGTCTGCTCATGCAGGTTGTCATTCACTGCGGAGCTCATGCGGCCGAGGAAGATCTGCTGCTGAAAGTTACCGGGACATTGGTGCTCCTGGGCAACGCGGTGCCGGGGCGCAAGCGGTACCGCAGATACCGGTCACCGTCTGGTGCTACGAGGATCTGCCGTTGATCTGGGCGGGGTTTTCGCGGCCTGGGGGTGGGAATCTCGGAGCCGCTCGGAGGCGGACTGGCCCTGCCGGCATCGCTGATGCATCTTGCAAGGCCGGAGCGCCTACGCGCATATCTGGACGCCCGCCAGGACACGACAGAGGTCCACAAGCGCCGGGTTTGTGCGACCTTTCTCGATAAATTCGCACGTGAGGATGCTTCGGAAGCTGGAGCTAGGTTCCCTCGGCAGATTGCAGGCCGGCTGCAGCCTATTGCACCGGCTGGCCGTTGCGGCCGAATGTCAGGTTTTCGGTCGTCAGGTCGTCATAGGTCACCTCGACCGCGATCTGCTGGATCGAGCCCAGCGGGTAGCTGCGGTAGGGCAGGCCGTCCTCTTCCTTGATCATGTTGGGAAAGCCTTCCTCCAGGTGGCAGTCCGGCAGCGGCCAGATTTCCGGCGCCGCACCGTTCACTCCCAGCCTGACCTGCGCCAGCCCGCAGCGCCAGGACCACAGGTGGGTCACGTAAAGCAGGTCCTGTCCGTCAAGCTCGCGCACATGGATCCAGTTGGCCTGGGTTGCGGCCAGGATCGGCTTGACCTCCAGCGCGGTGGTGAAGCGGCCGGTGGCCTCCTGCGGTTCCGCTGCCAGGGCGGTTTGCGCGGCTGCCGGAGCGGGCGCTGCAGCCGCAGTTTCCTGCGTGCGGCCCTCCGTCCCGGGCTGCGCGGAAGCGGCAATAATGGCCAGGATCACATCAAACATCGTCTCTCTCCACTCACGGGCGCCCTTTGCGTCACAAGGCGTCCCGAAATTCCATTGGCCTGTTGCACGGCACCTTGCCGGCTTATAGCTACCTTAGCAGGCAATTCTCTTTGCGGCCTTAACGCGCAGTCCTAACCGCCCGGCAGAGACGGAAAACGGGGAAAACAATGGCAAATGCCCCCTTCAACGTGATGATCGTCGGCCAGGCGGGCCGGCTGCAGTATGAGGCGCTGCTGTTTGCCGCCTCGTTGCGCCATTGTTCCCCGGGATTTGCCGGCCGCCTGTTCGTGGCGGTGCCGCAGCCTGGACCGCTGTGGGACAAGGATCCTGGCATCCGCAATCAGGATGTCCTGCAGGCGCTTGCGGATCTGGGCGCAGAGATCCTGCCTTTCGAAAGCAAGCTGTTCGGTGCGGCCTACCCCTATGGCAACAAGATCGAGGCGCTGCAGGCGCTGCCCGAGGGGGAGCCGTTTGTGTTCTTCGACACTGACACGCTGATCACCGGTGAGCTGGCAGAGGTGCCGTTTGACTTCTCCCGCCCCTGCGCCTCGCTGCGGGTCGAGGGCACCTGGCCGAAGCCGACGCTTTATGGGCCGGGCTACGCGGGCATCTGGCAGGCGCTCTATGACCGCTTCGGCCTTGATTTCCTGTCCAGCCTCGATCTCAGCCAGCCGGATGAATACTGGAAGCGTTACCTCTATTTCAACGCGGGCTTCTTCTATGGCGCCTGCCCGCGGGCCTTTGGCAAACGCTTTCTGGTCTATGCGCAATCGGTCCGCAACGACCCGCCGCCGGAACTGGCGGGCCAAAGCCTGGACCCCTGGCTGGACCAGATCGTGCTGCCCTTGGTGATCCATTCCTTCGGAGGCGGCCGGTATGCGCTGCCCGCAGGCTATCTGGACGGCGAAACCAGCTGCCACTACCGGCTGTTCCCGCTGCTTTATGCGCGCGAAAGCGACCGCGTGGTGGAGGTGCTGCACGAGGTTGCCGCGCCGAACCGGATCAAGAAGGTGCTGAAGGGTTACGAGCCGATCAAGCGCATGGTCTATCAGGGCCGCGGCAGGAAGGTGCGGGCGCTGTTTGACCGCGAAAACCTGCCTCGCCGCGAGCAGGCGATCCGCAACCGGATCAAGTCCGAAGGCTTCTGGATGCGCTGAGGCACGTCAGCCCTGGATTGCCCGCTCAATGCTGCGGGCAAATTGCAGCAGCCGTGCGTCCGACCCTCTTGGCCCGGTGATGTGCAGCCCCGCCGGCATTCCGTCCGCAGAGGTGCCGAAAGGGATCGAGATTGAGGGCAGCTCCATCGGCGGGGTCAGCGTCACCGTGCGCCAGTCCTCGGTGATCTCCCCGTCGCGCAGGTCAGCGGAAAACGGCATGCCCGTCGCGGTGGGCCAGAGGGCAAAGTCATAGTGCTCAAAGAAGGTGCAGACATCTACCCAGACCTTGGCGCGGGTAGTCTGATAGGCGATCAGCTCCGCCAGGCCGCGCCCCTCGGCCTGGGCGCAGGCGGTGCGGTAGCTTTCGCCTGCCAGTGCCATGTCCGGCGCCAGCGCCGCGCGCAGCTGCAGCGCGCATTGGCCCCGGATGATGTCGCCATGCGCCATGAGCGGCTCCAGGGGCGGCGCGTCTTCCGCCACCTGCCAGCCCATCTCGCGGCAGAGCCTTTCAACCGGGGCAACCGCCGCTTGTACCGACGGCTCAACGCTTGCACCAAACGGCGACAGTGACAGCGCCGCCCGGCCTGTGCGCCGGGCAGGGGCCTCTTCCAGGTCCGCCAGCCGCGGCAGCTCCTGCCAGTACCCCAGCGGCTGGCAGGCCGCATTGCCCTGCATCACCTCCAGCATCAGCACCAGGTCCCGCACGTTCCGTGCCATCGGGCCCGGCACCGACAGCCCGTCAAACGGGGACGGATTCGGGCCATAGGGGATCAGGCCGGAGGTCGGGCGCATCCCCACAACCCCGCACCAGGCCGCAGGCGTGCGGGTGCTGCCGCCGAGGTCCGATCCATCGGCCAGCGCCGCCATGTGTGCGGCCAGCACTGCCGCCGCGCCGCCAGAGCTGCCAGCGACGGATTTCTCCGGGTCCAGCGGGTTGCGGGTGGTCCCGGCCACCAGATTGCTTGTCTGGCCGGACAGGGTGAACTCCGGCGTGTTGCTTTTGCCGATGATCACCGCACCGGCTGCCCGCAGCCGGGCCACATGCAGCGCGTCATAATCCGGAACATGGGCTTCAAAGCTTTTTGAGCCCCAGGTTGTGCGCAGGCCCTCGGTTTCGAAGCAATCCTTGATGGCTGCTGGCAGCCCGTGCAGCGGCCCGGCAAATTCCCCGCGCGCGGCCAGTGCGTCCAGCTCCGCAGCCCGCGCCTCAGCCGCTGCCCAATCCAGTGTGATGAAAGCGTTGACCGTGCCCTGCCGCGCCTCGGTCTGCGCCTTGTGGGCCGCCAGCACCTCCCGCGTGCTCAGCTCCCGCGCACGCAGCTTGGTGGCCATCGATTCGGCGGTGAGCGCGGTGATATCGGTCATGCGGCAGGTCTCCGGATCCAGGTGGCAGCGGTGCTGCCGCGACCCTAGGGAGCCTGAAGGCTTCGCACCGTCCTGAAACCGGCCTGAAAACCGTCTGCCAGCGACCTTGCCGCGGTCACCGACGCAGCCAGCGTTGCACGGCATCCTTGGCCTTGCTGCAAGCATCCGGCAGAGCGGCGCCCTGCGCCAGGTGGCAGGCGGCGGCGGTGGCAAGGCTGCATCCAGTGCCGCGTTTTGAAACCGGCAGCCGCTGCGCCGCAAAGGGAATGACCGCGCCGTCCGGAGTGAACAGCAGGTCGGTGCTTTTGGTGCCGGTGCCGTGCCCGCCCTTGACCAGCACAGCCTGCACGCCTTGGGCCAGAAGTGCCGCAGCCTTCACTTCAACTGAGCCGCCGGCGCCTGCCAGCACTTCCAGCTCCGCCAGATTGGGCGTGACCAGCGCCGCGCGGCGCAGCAAGGTTCCAAACCCGCCTGCGTCCATCAGCGTGCCGCCGGAACTGGCCTTCAGAACCGGGTCCAGCACAATGGGCAGCCCGGCTGGCAGGGCAAGGTCCACAGCCTCTGCCGCCTCAGCAGAGCCAAGCATGCCGATCTTGACGGCTCCCGTTGCCGGGGCTGTTGCCAGGGCAGCGTGGACCTGTTCTGCCACAGCCGTGGGCGGGCAGGGGTGAACACCCAGAACCGCCGCATCTGTCTGCACGGTGACGGCTGTCACCACCGGACGGACCGTTACGCCCAGCTCTGCGGCCATCGCCGTATCCCGTGTCAGCCCCGCACCGCCGCTGCTGTCGGTGCCGCCAATGGCCAGGATCACCGTCATGCGCTGTCCCCGGCGGCGAGCAGGGACAGATCGCTGTACCCCGCTTGCCGCAGATCCTGCGCCGCGCCCCAGGCCCGCAGCCCGCTGCGGCAGCACAGCACGACCCGCCCTTCGCGCGGCAGACCCGCGGCGGGCAGATCCGCGCGGGCGATCCGCAGGGCCTGCGGCACCTGCAACTCAGGCGCCTCCGTGGTGTCACGCAGCTCGATCACCGTGTCCTGGGCCGTGATGTGGCTGGCAGCGATGAATGGCAGGGCACCCTCCGGCTCCTCGGCTTCGTCAAAGCGAAATGTACTCACCTGCAGCGCTCCGAGCCGGAAAACAAACAGCTGCCCCAGCGGCGAGGGCCGATGATCCAGCAGCGCCTTCAGCGCCAGTTGCGCCTGCAGGGCGCCGACCATGCCCACCACCGGCCCCATCACACCGGCGGTTGCGCAAGTTGCGGCCTGTGCGGGCAGGTCCGGGAACACCGCCCGCAGCGACGGCGCGCCGCCGCAGAAGCCCCCGGCATAGCCCGACTGCCCAAGCGCAGAGGCCGAAATCAGCGCCTTGCCCTGCCTCAGGCACTCGTCAGAGAGGATATAAGTTACCGCAAAACTGTCCGCCGCATCTACCACCAGATCGGCGTCCGCCACCATCTGCTCCGCGTTAGCTGCGTCAAGGCGCCGGGCCTGTGCTGTGACTTTCAGGTCCGGATTGGCCGCCAGCAGGTGCTGCCGGGCCGCCTCTGCCTTGGGCAAACCGATGTCTGCGGTGGAATAGAGCACCTGCCGGTGCAGGTTGCTCTCCTCCACCACGTCACCATCCATCACCGTGATCCGCCCGACACCCGCGCCGCCCAGGTATTGCAGCACCGGACAGCCAAGCCCCCCGGCGCCAACCACCAGCACATGGGCGCGGGCCAGCACGTCCTGCCCCTCTGCACCGACCTCCGGCAGGATCATCTGGCGCGCATAGCGGCTCATGCGTCCTCCCGGATCCGGCAAGCCTCCACCCATTCGCGGGTGCGGGCCTCAGGATCGGCTGCCAGCTGGATGTCTGTCACCACCGCCGCGCTGTCGGCGCCCGCGGCAAAGACCCCAGGCAGCCGCTCCGGCGTCAGCCCGCCGATTGCAACCAGCGGGACTTCGCCCGCCATCTGCTTCCAGCGCGTCACCCGCTCCAGCCCCTGCGGCCCCCATTTCATCTTCTTCAGAAGCGTCGGATAGACCGGACCCAGCGCCACATACTCCGGCCCCAACGACAGGGCGCGGTCCAGTTCCGCCTCGTCATGGGTCGACAGGCCAAAGCGGACCCCCTTGCGGCGCAGCGCGGTAAAGTCGGCACTGTCCATGTCCTCCTGCCCCAGGTGCACAAAGCCGCAATTCAGGTCCAGCGCCGCCTGCCAGTGGTCATTGACCACCAGCTGGCAGTTGTGCACCGCGCAGAAGTCGCGGGCGCGGGCGATCTGGCGGCGCACCTCACCCTCCGGCTCGTCCTTGATCCGCAGCTGCACCAGCTTGACCCCGTGGGGCACCAGCAGCTCCAGCCGCCCGACATGGCCGGCGATCAGATAAAAACGCTCCATCATGCAAACTCCGCCAGACCCAGAACCGGGGTCGAGGGCACCGCCATATCGCGCCGCTCCATCACGCCGGCCTCATATCCCGCCCGGCCAGCCTTAACCGCCAATGCCATGGCGCGGCCCATCCCGGCAGGGTGGCCGGCCTTGGCCACGGCAGTGTTCAGCAGCACCGCATCCATGCCCAGCTCCATCGCCTGCGCAGCGTCCGAGGGCCGCCCGATCCCTGCGTCCACGATCAGCGGCACCCCCGGGAAATGCGCCCGCATCGCACGCAGCGCATCCGGATTGCGCAATCCCTGGCCGGAGCCGATCGGCGCCCCCCAGGGCATCAGCACTTCGCAGCCCACGTCCAAGAGCTTCTCCCCCACCACCAGGTCGTCGGTGGTATAGGGAAAGACCTGGAAACCCTCGGCGCACAAAATGCGCGCGGCCTCGACCAGCCCGAACACATCCGGCTGCAGCGTGTCGGAATGGCCGATCACCTCCAGCTTGATCCAGGAGGCATCAAACAGTTCCCGTGCCATTTGGGCGGTGGTCACCGCTTCCTGAACCGAATGGCAGCCGGCGGTGTTGGGCAGGATGCGGCAGTCGGTTTCCCGCAAGCCGTCCCAAAACCCGGAGCCCGATCCATCTGCGGTTTCCCGGCGCAAGCTGACGGTGATGATTTCTGTGCCGCTGGTCTTCACCGCCTCTGCCAGCACCGCAGGCGACGGGTATTGCGCCGTGCCCAGCAGCAGCCGCGAGGTGATCTCTGTTCCGTAAAACTGCATCCTAGCCTCCCTGCATCGGGGCCAGCACTTCCAGCCGGTCACCCTCGGCCAGCTGCGCCTCAGCCCGCTGGCTGCGTGCCACAAAGGTTCCGTTCAGCGCGGTGGCAACGGCAGGGCTGGCAAACCCCAGTTCCTTCAGTGCGGCTTCCACGGTGCCGCCCGCAACCTCATGCGGTTTGGCGTTCACGATGATCTTCATCTGTTGTCTCCGGTATCAGGCGGCCGACAGCCTGCTGCGCCATCGCGGGCGCCAGCAGAAATCCGTGCCGGTACAGGCCGTTGAGGTAAAGCGTGCCGTCCAGTTCAGTGAGCCGCGGCAGGTTGTCGGGGAAGGCCGGGCGCAGCCCCGCGCCGGTCTCCACCACGCTGGCCTCAGCAAAGGCAGGGTGCAGGGTGAAGGCGGCACTCAGCAGTTCGCTGAGCGAGCGCAGGGTGACGGGACGGTCAGAACTGCTCTCGATCATGGTGCCGCCGATCATGAAAGTCCCGTCGCCGCGGGGCACCAGGTAAAGCGGCATCCGCGGGTGCAGCAGGCGCAGGGTGCGGCGGACCTCCACCTCCGGGCAATGCAGGATGGCCATCTCGCCGCGCACCGGGCGCAACCCGGGCAGCGGTGCTGCCGTGCCCGTGCAATCCAGCGTGACGCGGGCGGGGGCAGGGGCGCCGTAACGGATCTCCACTCCCATCTGCTGCACTGTGGCGCTCAGATCCCGCAGCGCGCGCCGCGGGTCCAGATGCGCCTCCTGTCCGAAGAAAAGCCCCTGCGCAAACCGCCCGGCCAGCGCTGGCTCCAGTTCGCCGATCTCTGCCTCGTCCACGCCCCGGTGGCCGCCAGTGCGGCGGGCGAAACGGGTCAACTCCGCCCGGTCGCGGGCAGGCGCAACCACCAGCGTGCCGCGCCTGTGGACGGTCGTGACCTTGGCCCACCAGTCGAAGGCGCGGCTGCCGAGGGTGATCACCTTCTCCTCGGCGCTTTCCCGTTCGCACCAGGGCGCCAGCATGCCGCCCGCAAAGCGCGCGACGCTGCTGTCCCCCGGGGTCTCGCCCCGTTCATAGACGGTGACTGCCGCCCCGCGCTGCGCCAATTCATAGGCGCAGGCGAGGCCGGCAAGGCCCGCACCGGCGATGGTGATCATTCCGCGGACTCCGCAGCCTCGGCGGCAGGCACATAGAGCGCGCCGCCCTCGCGGAACTTGGCGGCCATCGCCTCCATGCCTTCCTTCTGCGCTTCCGAGCGGATGTCGTGGCTGATCCGCATGGAGCAGAACTTCGGCCCGCACATGGAGCAGAAATGGGCGACCTTGTGGGCCTGTTTCGGCAGGGTCTGGTCGTGGAACTCGCGCGCGGTGTCGGGGTCCAGCGACAGGTTGAACTGATCTTCCCAGCGGAATTCGAACCGCGCGCGGGACAGCGCATCGTCGCGGCGCTGGGCGCCCGGCAGCCCCTTGGCGAGGTCGGCGGCATGGGCCGCAATCTTGTAGGTGATGACCCCGGTCTTGACGTCATCACGGTCGGGCAGCCCCAGGTGCTCCTTCGGCGTCACGTAGCACAGCATCGCGCAGCCGAACCAGCCGATCATCGCCGCCCCGATGCCGCTGGTGATGTGGTCATAACCCGGCGCGATGTCGGTGGTCAGCGGCCCCAGCGTATAGAACGGCGCCTCGTGGCAGCACTCCAGCTGCTTGTCCATGTTCTCCTTGATCTTGTGCATGGCGACATGGCCCGGCCCTTCGATCATCACCTGGCAGTCCTTGGCCCAGGCGATCTTGGTCAGCTCCCCAAGGGTCTCCAGTTCGGCAAACTGCGCCTCGTCATTGGCGTCCGCGATGGAGCCCGGCCGCAAACCGTCGCCCAGCGAGAAGCTCACATCATACTGGCGGCAGATGTCGCAGATTTCCTCGAAATGCTCATAGAGGAAGCTCTCTTTATGGTGATGCAGGCACCACTTCGCCATGATCGACCCGCCGCGCGAAACGATCCCTGTCACCCGGTTCACCGTCATCGGCACCATGTGCAGCCGCACGCCCGCATGGATGGTGAAATAGTCGACGCCTTGTTCCGCTTGCTCGATCAGCGTGTCGCGGAACACTTCCCAGGTAAGGTCCTCGGCGATGCCGTTCACTTTCTCAAGCGCCTGGTAGATCGGCACGGTGCCGATCGGAACCGGCGAGTTGCGCACGATCCATTCACGGGTGTTGTGGATGTTGCGGCCGGTGGACAGGTCCATCACCGTGTCGGCACCCCAGCGGATCGCCCAGACCAGCTTGTCGACCTCTTCCTCCATCGAGGAGGTAACGGCAGAGGTGCCCATATTGGCGTTGATCTTCACCTTGAAATTGCGGCCGATGATCATCGGCTCGATTTCCGGGTGGTTGATGTTGGCGGGGATGATGGCGCGGCCGGCGGCGATTTCCTGGCGCACGAATTCCGGCGTCACGTAGTCGGGGATATTGGCGCCGAAGTCATTGCCGTCGCGATTGCCGTGGCAGGGCGACAGCTCGCGCAGCTGGTTTTCGCGGATCGCCACGAACTCCATTTCGGGTGTGATGATGCCCGCACGTGCATAGGCCAGCTGGGTCGGCGCTTTGCCATCCTTGCCGCGCAGCGGGGCGGGCTTCACCGGGAACTCCGGCGTCAGACGGTCGCCCTCGACAAAGCCGTTATCCTCCGGCTTCACATCGCGGCCCTGGTAGCTCTCGACGTCGCCGCGGGCGAGGGTCCACTGGCGGCGCAGCTGCGGCAGGCCCTGGCGGATGTCGGTCAGCACCTCCGGGTCGGTGTAGGGGCCGGAGCTGTCATAGACCGGCAGCGGCGCCTCGCCCGCAGTGGGGTGGGTGGAGATTTCGCGCATCGGCACGCGGATGTCCTCATGGACCTCGCCGCTGACGTAGATCTTGCGCGAGGCGGGCAATGCGCCCGTGGTGATTTTCGGGTTGGGGACGTTCATCTGGTGTTCCTCCGGGCCTTCGGTTCAAAAACACCAATTGAGCCGGGACGGAGGAAAACGGGCAGGGGGGTGTACAGCCGGTGTACGGCCGGTGCACGCATGCTGCCTGTTCGAAACACGGGTTGCCGCCGGGGCGCCGCGCCATGCTCCTAGCTTCCTACGCCAGTATCAACTGGGTCAGGTTCAAAGGGTCGCGCCGCCGGTCCGGGATGCCCCGCACCATGACGCCTCTCAGTCCCTTGGGCGGGACTCCCCTGCGTGCCTATAGGGCTAGGGGAGGTGCGGGGTTTGCGTCAACCGGAATCTTTGTAGATTATTTTTTGGCATTAATATCAGTCTGATATTGGCCTTATGGGCGGGTATTTGAGGCAAATCGCTGCAGTGCAGCTTTGAAGCTTGATCGAGGGCTGCAAAATTATCTATAAAAACCGGAAACGCCATCCGCGCATGGCCAACAGGTATAGAGAACAGGAGACAGCATGCTGGACGCTGCACCCATCCGCACCGACTGGACCCGCGAGGAAGCGGAAGCGATTTATAACAAGCCTTTCATGGACTTGCTGTTTCAGGCGCACACCGTCCACCGGCAGTATTTCGACCCCAACCAGGTGCAGAAATCCAAGCTCCTGAGCATCAAGACCGGCGGCTGCGCCGAGGATTGCGCCTATTGCTCGCAGTCGGCCCGCAACGGCGCGCAGCTCTCGGCGTCCAAGCTGATTGAAGTGCAGCGGGTGATCGCCGAGGCCAAGAAAGCCAAGGAAGGCGGCGCGACCCGCTACTGCATGGGCGCCGCCTGGCGCTCGCCCAAGGACCGCGACATGGCGGCGCTTGAGGCGATGGTGCAGGGCGTCAAGGACCTGGGCATGGAAACCTGCATGACCCTGGGCATGCTGGACGAGGAACAGGTGTTCCGCCTGCGCGATGCAGGTCTCGATTATTACAACCACAACATCGACACCTCGGAGCGCTACTACTCCGAGATCATCACCACCCGCACCTTTGCCGACCGCATCGACACCCTGAACCGGGTGCGCGAGGCGGGCATCAAGGTCTGCTCCGGCGGTATCGTCGGCATGGGGGAAAAGCAGCTGGACCGTATCGACATGATGCTGGCGCTGGCCACGCTGGAGGTGCACCCGGATTCGGTGCCGGTCAACATGCTGATCCCGATCGCCGACACGCCACTGGCCAATGTCGAGAAGCTGGACCCGATCGAATTCGTCCGCTCTGTGGCGCTGGCCCGCATCCTGATGCCGAAATCGCATGTGCGCCTGTCGGCAGGCCGCACCGACATGTCGGACGAAATGCAGGCGATGTGCTTCTTTGCCGGTGCCAACTCGATCTTTGTGGGCGACACGCTGCTGACCGCGGACAACCCCGAAGAGGACAAGGATCAGCAGCTGTTCGACCGTCTGGGCATCACCGCCATGGCTGCGGGCTGCGACGGCAGCCGCTGATGGCGGGCGCCTTCCCCAGGCATGAGAAATCGCTGGAAGCGCTGCGCACGCGCGGGCGCTACCGGCAGCTGATGCCGCGGGACGGGCATGACTTTGCCTCCAATGACTACCTCGGCCTGGCGGGCAGCGATGTGCTGCGCGCCGCCGCCGCTGACGCATTGGCGCGCGGGGTGCCGGTGGGGGCGGGCGGCTCGCGTCTGCTGCGCGGCAATGATGTTGAACACCAGCTTCTCGAATCTGAAGCTGCAGAGTTCTTCGCCACCGAAGCCGCGCTGTTCATGGGTGGCGGTTTCAACGCCAATCAGGCGATCTTCTCCACCCTGCCGCAGCAGGGCGATCTGGTGCTCTATGATGCGCTGATCCATGCCAGCACCCATGACGGGATGCGGCTGGGCCGGGCGGAGACCCGCTGCTTTGCCCATGGCGACGCGGAAGGCGCGGCACGAGTCCTGAAAGCTTGGCGCGCCGAGGGTGGCGATGGCCAGGTCTGGATCGCGGTTGAGGCGGTCTATTCTATGGACGGCGACCTCGCCCCGCTGGAGGCGCTGATGGCTCTGGCCGATGCCGACGGCGCAGTGCTGGTGGTGGATGAGGCGCATTCAACGGGCGTGTTCGGCGATCTTGGCCGCGGGCTGGCACATGAAATCTCCCACCGCCCGAATGTGCTGAGCCTGCACACCTGCGGCAAGGCGCTGGGCGCCTCCGGCGCGCTGATCTGCGGCCAGCGGGTGCTGATCGAGACGCTGATCAACAAGGCGCGCGGGTTCATCTTTGCCACCGCCCCGTCGCCCCTGAACGCAGCGCTGGTGCGGGCGGCGTTGCAGGAATTGCAACAGAACCCGGGCCGCCGCGAACGGGCGTGGCAGGGAATTACCCATGCGCAAGATGAGGCCAAACGCCTGTGCGCGCTGAAAGGCTTCCAGAGCCAGATCCTGCCGGTG
This sequence comes from Leisingera sp. ANG49, assembly GCF_059694505.1. NCBI lineage: Bacteria > Pseudomonadati > Pseudomonadota > Alphaproteobacteria > Rhodobacterales > Roseobacteraceae > Leisingera > Leisingera sp. ANG49. The sequence goes on along the minus strand of NZ_JCATZN010000005.1, from coordinate 262,621 downwards.
GTGATCGGCGACGACAAACGCACCATGGCACTGGCCGCAGCGATGCAAGACCGCGGTTATGACATCCGCGGCATCCGCCCGCCGACGGTGCCGCGCGGCACCTCGCGGCTGCGGCTGTCCATCACATTGAACACAGGGGCAAGGATCATCACCCAGATGTTCGAAGACCTTGCCCGGGAAATGGAGACTGCCTAATGAGCGCGCTGATCGTGACCGGAACCGATACCGGTATCGGCAAGACCATCTTCTCGGCCGGCCTGGTGCAGGCGCTGGGCGCCACCTATTGGAAGCCGGTGCAATCGGGGCTGGAGGAGGAGACCGACAGCCAGACCGTGTCCCGCCTGTCGGGCCGCCCGGCGCTGCCTGAAGGCTACCTGTTGCAACTGCCCGCCTCGCCGCATCTGTCGGCGGAAGCCGAGGGGGTGGAGATCGACCCGGATACGCTGTCTTTGCCTAAGGTGAACGGTACGCTCATCGCTGAAGGGGCAGGCGGGCTGATGGTGCCGCTGAACCGCAAGGTGCTGTACCTCGACCTTTTCGCCCGCTGGCGCGCGCCGGTGATCCTCTGCGCGCGGACGCAGCTGGGCACGATCAACCACACTCTGATGTCTCTGAAGGCGCTGCGGGATGCGGGCTGTGCGGTGGTGGGCGTGGCCTTTATCGGCGACGCGGAACCGGCGGTAGAAGAGACCATCTGCCAGTTCGGCCAGGTGTCGCATCTGGGCCGCCTGCCGGTTCTGGGCGAGCTGACCTCTGACGCTTTGGCGGTGGCCTTTCAGGCCAGCATCCGGGTGGATCTGATCAAGGAGGCCCTGGCATGAGCGCGTCCTGCCTCACCCAGCTTGAATTCGACCAGCAGCACCTCTGGCATCCTTACACCAATGTCGCCAAGCCCGGCCCGACCTTCGTGGTGAAGGAAAGCGAAGGTGTGCACATCACGCTGGATGACGGCACCCGGCTGATCGACGCCATGTCGTCCTGGTGGTGCATGATGCACGGCCACAAGAACCCGGCGATCACCAAGGCAATACACGACCAGCTCGACACCCTGCCGCATGTGATGTTCGGCGGGCTGACCCATGACCCGGCCATCGACCTGGGCCGCAAGCTGCTGGAGATCACCCCCGAAGGCCTCACCCGCATATTCTATTGCGACAGCGGTTCGGTCTCGGTCGAGGTGGCGATGAAGATGGCGGTGCAGTACCAGCACGCCATCGGCCAGCCGGACCGCAAGGAGTTCGCTACCATCCGCTCCGGCTATCACGGCGATACCTGGAAGGCGATGAGCGTCTGCGACCCGGACACCGGCATGCACCACCTGTTCCAGGGCGCGCTGAGCATGCAGCATTTCGTCTCCCGCCCGCCCATCCGCATCCACGAAGAGTGGAATGACGACCCGGCCCGGAACGGCTTGGGCGAGCTGCGCGCGGTGCTGGAAGCCAATGCGCAGAAGATTGCGGCCTTCATCCTGGAGCCCGTGGTTCAGGGCACCGGGGGGATGTATTTCTATCACCCGGAATATCTGAACCAGGCCCGTGCCCTTTGCGACGAGCTGGGCATCCTGTTGATCTTCGACGAAATTGCCACCGGCTTCGGCCGCACGGGGGAGCTGTTCGCCACCAATTTCTGCACCGTCGAGCCGGACATCATCTGCCTCGGCAAGGGGCTGACCGGCGGCCATATCTCGTTCGCCTGCACCATGACTAATGACCGGGTGGCCGAGGGCATCGGCGGCGGCAATCCCGGCTTGTTCATGCATGGGCCGACCTATATGGGCAACCCGCTGGCCTGTGCAGCGGCCAAGGCCTCGCTGGACCTTCTTACGGGGCAAGACTGGCGCGGCACTGTGGCGGCCATCGGCGAACAGATGCAGGCCGAACTGGCCCCGGCCCGCGACCTGCCCAATGTGGCGGATGTGCGGGTGCTGGGCGCCATCGGCGTCATCGAGATGACGCACCGCGTCTCGGCGGATGAGGCGCATGCGCGGGCGCATGAAATGGGCGTATTCCTGCGGCCCTTCGGCTCCAACATCTATACCATGCCGCCCTTCATTACATCGCCGGATCAGCTGAGCGAAATCACCGCAGGGATGCTGCGGCTGGCGCGGGAGCTGTAGGCCATGGAGTTCCGCTGGCTCAAACAGGATAGTGCAGCCGAGGCCATCGTGGTCTTCGGCGGCTGGGCTGTGGGGCCGGAGGTGTTCTGGCACTTGGACGGCCTGCAGGACATCCTGTTTGTAAGCGGTTACGCCGGTCTGGATGCAGACCTGCCGGACCTGTCCGGCTACGAGCAGGTCAGCCTGCTGGCCTGGTCCTTCGGTGTGGCTTCTTACGCTCATTGGCAGCAGGGGCGGCCCGATCCGTTCCATCGCAAGGCGGCGGTGAACGGCAGCCTCAAGCCGGTGAACCGCGGCGCGGGCATTCCCCCAGCCATGTTCCGCCGCACCGTGGAAACCCTGAGCCTGGACAGCTACCAGCAGTTCCTGGGCCGGGTGTTCGGCGCGCCGCAAGGGGCCGAGGCGCTGGACGTTGAAGCCCGGCGCGCAGAACTTCTGGCGGTGGAGCGCCGCGGGGATGCTCCGCAAATGCGCTTTGACCGCGTCTGGATCAGTTCCGGCGACAAGATTTTCCCGCCTGCCAATCTGGCCCGCGCCTGGGCCGGGCAGAACATTTCGCATCTGGAGGCGCCGCATGCGCCGTTTGACCGGTTTGCACAGTGGGAGGAGCTGTTCTGATGAAGGACATCCAGCCGCCGCATCTGGATCAGACCCGTGTGCGCCAGAGCTTCCGGCGCGGGCTGGAGAGCTATCACGGCGCGGCCTCGGTACAGGCGGAAATTGCCAGCCAGCTGGCGCAGATGCTGCAGGCGCAGGGCGCGCCGCGGCACTTCGGCAGCGTCCTGGAGTTCGGCTGCGGCACCGGCCACCTGACCCGTCAGCTGCTGCAGCGGTTCGGTGCGGACAGCCTGATCCTGAACGATCTGGTGCCGGAGGCCGCACAGGTGCTGCGGACGCTGGATAGCACCGCCGCGGCGCAGTCCCGGTTTGCAGCCGGCCCGATCGAATGCCTGCCGCTGCCGCATCAGCTGGACCTGATTGCCTCTGCCTCTACCGTGCAATGGATTCCCGGCCTGGCGGCGCTGTTGGCCCGGCTGGCAAACCATCTGAAGCCCGGCGGCTGGCTGGCGCTTTCGGGTTTCGGCCGCAGCCAGTTCCGTGAATTGGCGGCGCTGGGGTCCGACGCCGCGGCGCCCAGCTATCTGGATGCGGATGAATGGCCGGCCGCCCTGCCGGAGGATTTGGAGATCCTGCAGATCGAGCAGCACCCGGTGGTTCTGGAGTTCGACTCTGCATTGCATCTGCTGAGGCACCTGCGCCGGACCGGGGTGAACGGCAACGCCCAGCAGGGCTGGAGCCGCAGGCAGCTGCGGTCTTTCGAGGACGCCTACCGCGAGCGGTTCGGCCGAGGCGGCAAACTGCCGCTGACTTACGATCCGGTGCTGCTGGCGGCGCGGCGCACAGGCTGACGCGCAAGCGTTCTTGAAGCAAGTTTTAGGTTTTTTTCTATTCAATGGCGCGGCCGTTCCCGCCCCCCGTTAATCTTTGTCAACTCCCGCCTGATACGCCGGTTCCCGGAGCTGCGCTGAAGTGCAGCGCGTGGGACGACTGGCAGTACGGGAGTAACGCCAATGAAAATGAATGTGATTGCCGCGGCCTTTGCGGCGCTGGCGGTTTCGGGGGCCGCCGAAGCAGCTGATATGGGGGATGCGGGAACTCCGATCCGGCTGTCGCTGAACAACTGGACCGGCCAGCACCTGTCCACCTATATCGCCGGCGGCATTCTGGAAGAGGCCGGCTATACCGTCGAATACGTCGAGGCGGATCAGAGCGCCTTGTATGGGGAAATCGCCAATGGCGATGTCCACGCGATGGTGGAGATCTGGACCAGCAGCGACCCGGAAGAATACTTCGATCTCGTGGACGAAGGACGGCTCGAAAACCTGGGGGACATGGGGCTGGACGCGCGCAACGGGGTGGTCTTCCCGCCCTATGTGGCGCAGATGTGCCCAGGCCTGCCCAATTGGGAGGCGCTGCGCGACTGCGCGGGCATCTTCTCAAAGGATGGCAAGGGCAAGCGCGGCATCTATCTGGCCTACCCGGAATCCTGGGGATCGCCCGGGGCCGACCGGATCCGGGCGCTGGACCTGCCGTTTGACGTGGTCGCTGCCGAATCCGAGGCGGCGATGATCGAGGCCTTCCAGACCGCCTACCGCGAGAAGCGTCCGGTGATCTCCACCTTCTGGGCGCCGCATTGGGCGATGTCCTCTTACGCGCTGCAGTTCGTTCGCCTGCCCAAGCCGGAGCCCGCCTGCTACACCGATCCTTCCTGGGGGCCGAACCCCAAGGCCACTGGCGATTGCGACTTCTACCGGGGCGGGGTGGTCAAGGCGAGCTGGCCGGAGCTTAAGGACCGCTGGCCTGCCGCACACGAGATCCTGAAGAACTACGAGCTGAGCATTTGGGACCAGCAGCCGCTGATCGGACTGGTGGATGTCCGCGGCGAGACCCCGCAGGGGGCGGCACGCGGCTGGCTGGCGGTGAACCGCGCCAAGTGGATGCCTATTGTCGAGGAGGCCACCGGCAAAGCCCGGTCCTGACCCGCGCAGTTTCCTCCAAACTCCGAAACAGCGCCCCCGCGATGCAGGGGCGCTGTATTGCTGTCCGGGCATCCGTGTTGCGGCCCTGAAAGCAGCTGCGGTAAGCGCTGCAGAGCAGGGGCGGGTGATTCCGAAACTTGTGTGTTTGCACAAAAACTTGAACCGTCAATCAAAATATTTCACCTTTTGCGCCGCTATCGCTCGACAAAGCGTCGTAATATGTTCCAATACTTGCATTATCCCCGGCCACACTTGAGCCTCTGGCACCTGCAGGCAAGAAGAAGACAAGCCAAAACGCCGGACAGCTGCCATGAACCGCCGGGTTCCAAAGGCGCGCCCAGCCGGACAACCGGCGGCGCAACAACAATGACAGGGAGAATTGATATGAACTTCAAGGGATATGCGCTGGCACTGGGTGCTGCAACTATGACGGTTGCTGCGGGCATCGCCTCCGCCGCCGAACTGGGCGACACCAGCAAGCCGATCAAACTGGCAGTGAACGAATGGACCGGCCAGCATGTGACCACCCAAATCGCGGGCGAGATGCTGAAGGCCGCGGGCTATGATGTGGAATATGTCTCTGCCGGGATGATGAACCAGTTCCAGGCCATCGCCGATGGCGACATCCATGCAACGCTGGAAATCTGGTCCTCCAACGTCTCGGATGAATACGCCAAAAAGGTCGAGGAAGGCACCGTTGTCGAGCTGGGCGACCTGGAGCTGAACGCCCGCGAAGGCATCGCCTATCCGGCCCATGTGGCCGAGATCTGCCCCGGCCTGCCGGCCTGGGAAGCGCTGAAGGACTGCGCCGCGCAATTCGCCACTGCCGAAACCCTGCCCGAAGGCCGCTTGGTTGACTATCCGGCCGACTGGGGCACCCCGGGGGCCGACCGCATGACCGGTCTGGGCTTGCCGTTCAAGGCGGTGCCTGCCGGGTCCGAGGCGGCGCTGATCGTCGAGCTGCGCGCTGCCACCGAACGCAAGACGCCGCTCTTGATCACCTTCTGGCAGCCGCACTGGGCGATGTCGGCCTATGATGTGAAATTCGTCGATCTGCCGCCTGGCGAGGACGCCTGCTTCAGCGATCCGGCCTGGGGCCCGAACCCGGACGCGGTGAACGACTGCGACTTCTCGCCCTCGCGTATCTTCAAGGCTGCTTGGTCCGGCACCGCGGAAACCTGGCCTGCGGCGTTTGAGATCCTGTCGAACTACACTCTGGCCGTGGAAGACCAGCAGCCGATGATGGGCGCGGTCGACGTGGACGGCGGCAAGGTCGAAGAGGTGGTTGCCGAATGGATGGCCGCAAATGAGGACAAGTGGCGCCCGGTTGTCGACGCCGCAATCAACTGAGCCTAGCCCAGTGAGCGGCTCTGAGACGCCTGCCATCACCTGCCGGAATGTCTGGCAGGTGTTTGGCAACAACGCAGACAGCGCCCTGAAAGAGGCGCTGTCGCGGCACGAAACACCCGAAGCAGCGGCACAGGAGTTGCGCGGCAAAGGGTTGATCCCCGCAGTGCAGGACGCCTCCTTTGACGTGAAGGAGGGGGAGCTGTTTGTGATCATGGGGCTGTCCGGTTCCGGCAAGTCCACCCTGATCCGCTGCATCTCGCACCTGCTGCACGCTACTGGCGGCGAAATCCGCATCGACGGCGAGAACATCGTCGAGGCCAGCCCCAAGCGGCTGATCGAGCTGCGCCGCAAGAAGCTGGGCATGGTGTTCCAGCACTTCGGCCTGTTCCCGCATATGACCGTGGCGGAAAACGTCGCCTACCCGCTGCGGGTGCAGGGCGTGAAGAAGAAGCAGCGGCTCGCCAAGGCACAAGAGGTGATCGAACTTGTCGGCCTCGGCGGGCGCGAAAAGAACTACCCGCGCGAATTGTCCGGCGGCCAGCGCCAGCGCGTCGGCATCGCCCGCTCGCTGGTGGCTGATTGTTCTGTCTGGTTCCTGGATGAGCCGTTCTCGGCGCTGGACCCGCTGATCCGGCGGCAGCTGCAGGATGAGTTCCTGGAGATCCAGGCCAAGCTGAGGACCACCATCGTTTTCATCACCCATGACATCAACGAGGCGCTGAAGCTGGCCGACCGCATCGCCATCATGCGCGACGGCAAGGTGGTGCAGATCGGCACCCCGGCCGACATCGTGCTGCGCCCGGTCGATGACTATGTGCGCGAGTTTTCCAAAGATGTGGCCAAGGGCCGGCATGCGCGCGTGTCTTCGGTGATGCAGGAAGGCGAGCACCATGTTTACGGCGCCGACGATCCCGGCCTGCGCCAGGATATGACGCTGGATGCGGCCCTGGCGCGCTGTATGGAGCTGTACGAACCCGTGCCGGTCCGCGCGCCGGATGGCAAGCTGGTCGGCGTGGTGAACCCTGCAGACCTTGCTGCCGCGCTGCAGGTGGAGCAGGGCTGATGGCAGGTCTTTCGAAAGGCTCGATTGCGGCGCTGATCGCGGCGGCGGTGGGCGCCCTGTGCCTCCTGCTGGAAAGCAGTGTGCCGTGGCTGGTGAAATTCCCCGCCGCCTGGGTGCTGCCCGCCACCGACTGGGTTGGGGCATTCATGGAATGGTTCCTGGCGCTCATCAAACCAACCGCCCGCGCCTTCTCGGCGCTGATGTTCTACCCGATGGAAGCCGCCAACTACGTGCTGAGCAGCACCCCTTGGCCGCTGGTCATCTGCGCCACCACGGCGCTGGCCTGGATGCTGGGCGGCCTGCGGATGGCCCTCATGTCTGTTGTGGGCCTCGGCTTTGTGCTCGCCTCCGGCTACTGGCCCGAAAGCATGAACACCCTGGCGCTGGTTGCCGTCTCGGTGCCGCTGGCGCTGATCATCGGCGGCGGCATCGGCATCCTTGCCAATGAATACCCCCGTATCCGCCAGCCGGTGCAGGCAGTGCTCGACATCATGCAGACGGTGCCGACCTTTGCCTATCTTACGCCGTTGCTGGTGCTGTTCGGCTTTGGCCCCGTGGTCGGCCTCATCGCCTCCGCCATCTACGCGGCGCCGCCGATGGCGCGCAATGTGCTCCTTGGTCTCGAACGCGTGGAGCCGGAGATCAAGGAGGCCGCCATCATGGCCGGCGGCACCCGCCTGCAGCAGCTGTTCCAATGCGAGATCCCTTCTGCCGGGCAGCAGATCATGGTGGGCGTCAACCAGTGCCTGATGGCGGCGCTGTCGATGGTGATCATCGCCGCCGTGATCGGCGGCTTTGACGACATCGGCTGGGAGGTCCTCTTGACCATGCGCAAGGCCCAGTTCGGCCAAAGCCTGCTGGCGGGCCTGGTGATTGTGATCTTTGCGATCCTGATCGACCGGATGAGCGGCACCCTGACCCAGGACCGGCGCGACAGGCATGACCGCCGCGTTGCCTGGGGCATCCTGGCGCTGGGCGTCGTGGTCAGCGTAGCTTTCTGGAGCAGCGTTCAGCAGCCCGGAACCTATGGCCTGTTCAACCCGGTGGCGGACAGTGTCGACCGGGGGCTGTCTTCCTTCACCAGCGCCAATGCGGAGTTTCTGACCGCGCTCAAGAACAACGTTTTGTTCTATGTGCTGCTACCGATGCGGATCGGGCTGGATCAGGCGGTGCTGCCCTTCACCTGGGGGGTTGCCTGGACACCGGCGATGAGTGCGGCGCTGTTTGCGGCGGGCGCCGTTGCCGGCGTGGTTTTTGCACTGCGCGGCCAGCTAGCGCTGGGCGTGATGCTGCTGATTGCGGCGGGGATGCTGGAAACCGGCATTTCGCAGCTTCCCTGGCCCTTTGTTCTGGTGGGCGCGGGCGCGCTGGCCTGGGTCGCAGGCGGCCGCGGGCTGGCGATCCTCACGGTGGTGCTGCTGGGCACCATCCTGCTGTCCGGCCTGTGGGAGCGGGCGCTCTTGTCGCTCTACCTTTCTGGCGCTGCGGTGTTCGCCTGCGCGGTGATGGGCGGCGCCATCGGCTTGGCCTCGGCGGTCTCGCCAGGCGTCTGGCGGGTGGTGCGCCCGGTCTGCGACATGCTGCAGACCATTCCGCTGTTCGTGTTCCTGATCCCGGTGCTGATGGTGTTCCAGATCGGCGAGTTCTCCGCCTTCCTGGCGATCATCGCCTATGCCATCGTGCCGATGATCCGCTACACCCGGCACGGGCTGGTCTCGACGCCGGAAGAGATGATCGAGGCAGCAACCGCTTCCGGCGCCACAAAGTGGCAGATGCTCAAGGATATCCGCGCGCCTTATGCGGCACCTTCTATCCTCTTGGGGCTGAACCAGACCATCCTCTATGCCTTTGCGATGCTGGTCATTGCGGCGCTGATCGGCACCACCGGCCTCGGCCAGTCGATCTACCTGGCGCTGGGGCAGGCGGATGTGGGGCTGGGCATCTCTGCCGGCGCGGCGATGGCGATCCTCGCCCTGATCGCCGACCGCATGGTGCAGGGGTTTGCCGAGGAGCGGCGCAAGGCCTTGGGGCTGTAACGAACCTCAAGTCCAAAAAGAGAAGGGCGCCCCAGTGGCGCCCTTTTTTGATCTGGGGCAACGTTTTATACTGCCAGCCCGCCTATAGCTGCACTCAAGACTGATCAATATCCGGAGAACCCCATGGGCTGGCTTGAATTCACCGCCGCGCTGATGCTGTTCCTGGCCAGCCACGCGATCCCCGTGCGCCCGCCGGTGCGGCCCTGGCTGGTCAGCCGCCTGGGGCTGCGCGGCTATATCGTCGCCTACAGCGTGCTGTCGCTGGCGATCCTGGCCTGGCTGGTCGTGGCCGCGGCGCGGGCGCCCTATGTCGGTGTGTTGCCCTATTGGGAGGGTTTCCGCTGGGTGCCGCTGCTGGTGATGCCGCTGGCCTGCTTGCTGGCGGTTGCGGGCATGATGCGGCAGAACCCCTTCAGCTTTGGCGGGCTGGGGCTGCGCGCCTTTGATCCTGAGAAACCCGGCATCCTGGCTGTCAGCCGGCACCCGCTGCTGGCGGCGATGGCGCTCTGGGCCGGGGCGCATCTGCTGGCCAATGGCGACCTAGCGCATGTGATCCTGTTCGGCCTCTTCGCGGGCTTTGCCTGGATGGGCATGGCACTGATCGACAAGCGCAAGCAGCGCCAAATGGGGCAGGGCGAATGGCGCCGCCTCAGCCGCAACACCGCGCGGCTGAACCTTGGCCGCCTGCGGCCCGCGGCCGGCGAAGCCGGGCTGGCGGCGGCGGTGTTCCTGGCGCTGCTGATCTTGCACGCTCCCATCATCGGCTACAGCCCGCTGCCCTGGTAGGGCTTGACCCCGGCGGCCGCATGACCACCTATGAAACGACACGAGACTGGAGAGACCGACAAATGCACCTGGCCTATGTGATGACCGAAGAGCGCGGCGCCACCGACCGCCTGCTGAGCGAACTGGCCGACCGGCTGCAGGCCAAGGGCCTCCGCCTGGCCGGCATCGTGCAGACCAACGTGGAATGCTACGACAAGGAGCTCTGCGACATGGATGTGCGGGTGCTGCCGGACGGCGAGACCATCCGCATTTCGCAATCCCTGGGCGCGGGCGCCCGTGGCTGCCGCCTGAACCCCGAGGCGCTGGAGCAGGCGGTCGGACAGGTTACTGCGACGCTGCATACAGACCCTGCGCCGCAGCTGCTGATCGTCAACAAGTTCGGCAAGCACGAGGCCGACGGGCGCGGCATGCGCCCCATCATAGGCGAGGCGCTGGCGCTGGGCATCCCGGTGATATCCGGCGTCAACAAGATGAACGTGGGGCCGTTCCAGGCATTTGCCGACGGCATGGCGGTCGCTGCAGGCCCGGATCTGGATTCGCTGGTGGCCTGGGCGGAACAGGCGGTAGCCGAAACCGCCTGACTTTCGGATTGCTGTTTTAAATCAGATGGAAAGCCCGCATAGCTCACGCGGGCTTCTGCTGTGTCGCGCAGCGCGCGGCCTGTTCAGCCTGCTGCTGAACCACCATCATCTGTCATCTGAAAGAGGGAAGATGGTGGGCGACCCTGGAATCGAACCAGGCGTGCGTCTCCGCGAGGGAGTTACAGTCCCCTGCCACACCTTGCGGCCTGTCGCCCACTGTCAGTTGCGTGTTGCACCTGATGTGGAGGCGTGATTACAAGCAGGCCAAAGGGGCGTCAACCGGAAAAACGCAAGTTTTTCGCGCGCCTCGCAAATTCTTTCTGCCGGAGAGCAAAATGTCCAAGAAACCCAAGTGGGTCGTCGAAAAAGAGCAGGCCAAAAAGGCCGCCGCAGCGGAAACCGTATGGCTGTTCGGGCTGCATGCGGTGCGCGATGCGCTGCTCAATCCGAAGCGCGAAAAATTGCGCCTGATGGTGACGATGAACGCGCAGGCGAAGCTGGCGGATGCAATCGAGGAGTCCGGCATCGAGGCAGAGGTCATCGACCCGCGCAAGTTCAACCCGCCGATCGACCCGCAGTCCGTGCACCAGGGCGCGGCGCTGGAGGTGAAGCCCTTGAACTGGGGCGGGCTGGCCGAGAACTGCATCGGCCGGGAAGCCCCGCGGGTGCTGCTGCTGGACCGGGTGACCGATCCGCACAATGTCGGCGCCATCCTGCGCTCCGCCGAGGTGCTGGGCGCCAGTGCGGTGATCGGCACCCGCCACCATTCAGCCCCGGAGACCGGCGCGCTGGCCAAGACCGCCAGCGGCGCGCTGGAGCGTCAGCCCTATCTGCGGATGCGCAATCTCGCTGATACCATCACCGAGCTGCAGGGTATGGGATTCATCGTGCTGGGGCTGGATGGCGAGGCGGATGAGACCATCGAGTCGGCTCTGGAGGGCAAGCAGCACCTGCCGGTGGCTCTGGTGCTGGGCGCCGAGGGGCCAGGGCTGCGTCAGAAGACCAAAGAAACCGTTGACGGGCTGGTCAAAATCGATGCCGCAGGCGGCTTCGGCTCGCTTAATGTCTCCAACGCGGCAGCCATCGCGCTCTACGCCTCCATCGCCCGCTGACGCCCCTGGTGTCACGTCCTGATCACATCTGCGTATGCTGCCTTTGCAAAGCCGGGGCTGTGCGGCAGACTGGCAGGCCAGTTGCAAGCAGTGAATGGAGTGCAATGTGATCCTGCGCCTGGTCCTGATGGCTGCCGCGGTGCTGTTCCTGTCCTTGCCGGAGGCGGCGCGGGCTGAACCGGCGGTGTTTTCCTCCCGGTCGGGGGTGGCCATCGGCGGATATGACGCGGTTGCGTTTTTCGAGCACGGCGCCGCAGAGCATGGGCGCCGCAGCCATGCGGTGATGTGGAAAGGTGTTGTCTGGCGCTTTGCCTCCGCCCGCAACCAGGCGCGATTTGAGGCCAATCCGCGCGCCTATGCGCCCGCCTTTGGCGGCTACTGCGCCTATGCCATGTCGATGGGGCTTCTGCACGAAGGCAACCCGCAGTTGTGGGTGATAGTTGATGGTGAGCTTTTTCTGTTGAATAACAGGCGGGTGTATGTGCTGTGGCAGGCTGACGCAGCAAATCTGATCACTGCCGGCCGCAGCCATTGGCCTGCTGTGTTGCAAAAATAGCTTGTCACCTCACAAATGCGTGAGGGGCACTTTTATTTTTCAAACTGTGGCCCATATTCAATACAGACTGCGGAGTGGAACCACCGCAGATCTTTTTCACTGTCCCTCGTTCCATACCTCGCGCCCGGTTCGTCCGGGCGCATTTTTATTGGCCCGCAGCGAATCCGTCTATGCGGCTGCCGGCGCCGCGGATAGGGTGCCCGCATGACAGACTACAGCGACGAACATCTGAAAAAGGTCCTGCAGCGCGCCAAGATTGTGGCCGTGGTGGGCGTGTCGATGAATCCGGTGCGCCCCAGCTACTATGTGGCGCGCTATCTGGGCCTCAAAGGCTACCGGGTGATTCCGGTGAACCCGGGCCATGCGGGCAAGATGCTGTTCGGAGAGACGGTGCGGGCCAGCCTGTCGGAGATTGATCTGCCTGTGGACATGGTCGACATCTTCCGCCGGTCCGAAGCGGTGCCGCCGATTGTGGACGAGGCGCTGGAGGTGTTTCCAAAGCTCAAAACCATCTGGATGCAAATCGGGGTGGAACACGCCGAAGCCGCCGCCAAGGCAGAGGCGCGCGGCGTGACGGTGATCCAGAACCGCTGTCCCAAGATCGAATACCAGCGCCTGTTCGGCGAGCTGCGCATGGGCGGCTTTGCAACCGGGATCATATCCTCGAAACTTTGACGGCTGGCGCGGGGCGGGGCGCTCCCGCCCGTTCCCGCCGCCCCGAGGGGCGGCCTTCACGGTTGGGCCGGGCGCCGCTGCGCGGCGCTTTTTCCTTGCTGAGAAGCCCTGATGGGCAGGTTTGCCCGTCAGGGCCTTGTCGATTGTGTTGTTTTTGGTGCGTCAAGGGCAAGCCGCGCGTGCCGCGCGGAGGCTGCGCCTCCCTTGACCCGCCGCGAGCGGGCCGGCCGAGCGCTAGGATCAGCCCTTGGGGCGGCTGGCTTTCTCGGCAATGCCGCTGAGGCCCTGACGCTCGGCCAGCACCTGCAGCACGTCGTCCAGCGCCACGTCCCGGGCGGCCAGCATCACCAGGAAATGATAGAGCACATCGGCGCCTTCGGATGCGAGCCCTGCCTTGTCGTTCTTCACCGCTTCGATAATCGCCTCAATGGCTTCCTCGCCGAACTTCTCGGCGCATTTCTCCGGCCCTTTGGCCAGCAGTTTGGCGGTCCAGCTGGTGTCCGGATCGGAGCCTTTGCGGGACAGGATGGTGGCTTCGAGATCGTGCAGCAGGCTCATCACATGCCCCTTCAGTTCAGCCGCATCGGAATGCCGGCAGCGGCCATGTGTTCCTTGGCTTCCTGGATGGTGTATTCGCCGAAGTGGAAGATCGAGGCCGCCAGCACCGCACTGGCGCCGCCCTTGGTCACGCCTTCCACCAGGTGATCCAGATTTCCTACGCCGCCCGACGCAATCACCGGCACGTCCACCGCGTCCGAAATGGCCTTGGTCAGAGGCAGGTTGAAGCCTGATTTGGTGCCGTCGCGGTCCATCGAGGTGAGCAGGATTTCCCCCGCGCCCTTGGCCACCACGGTCCGCGCGAATTCCACCGCGTCAATGCCGGTCGGCTTGCGTCCGCCGTGGGTGAAGATCTCCCAGCGGCCCGGCTCCACCGTCTTGGCGTCGATGGCGCAGACGATGCACTGGCTGCCGAACTGGTCCGCGGCCTCGGCAATCACGTCCGGGTTGGCCACGGCGGCCGAGTTGAAGGAGACCTTGTCAGCACCCGCCAGCAGCAGTGCCCGCACGTCTTCCTTGGTCCGCACCCCGCCGCCCACTGTCAGCGGCACAAAGCACTGCTCGGCGGTGCGCTGCACCACGTCGAACATGGTGCCACGGTTTTCATGGGTCGCGTGAATGTCGAGAAAGCAGATCTCGTCGGCGCCGGCCGCATCATAGGCCTTGGCCGATTCCACCGGGTCGCCCGCATCGCGCAGGCCGACAAAGTTGACACCCTTGACCACGCGGCCGTCGGCGACGTCGAGACAGGGAATGATACGGGTCTTCAGCATGATGCCGTGCCTTTCAAGCTGCTTGGCCCCGTGGGTACGCAATGCCTGCGGCAAGCGCAACAGATATGGCGGAAGATGCGCGTTTTGGTCCGGGCAGGTCGTCCGCGCAAATCCGCCGGAACAGGCCGGTCTCGCAGATTTGAGTTGTCTGCTTGGCTTGCCTGCCCGGATCATGGACAGACGCCGTGACATTTGGAGAAACCGTTATGACAAAACCCCTTATCCTTGCAGGCGCCATCGCGCTTGCCTCTGCATTTCCCGCTGCGGCGGAGCTGGTGACGGTGGCAAGCCAGAAACCGGTGTCAGAAACCATGGACGCGCTGCAGGCAGCGGTTGAGGGCGCGGGCGCCACCGTGTTTGCCCGGGTGGACCATGGTGCAGGCGCGCAGAACGCGGCGCTGGAGCTGAGCCCGTCGCAGTTGCTGATTTTCGGCAACCCCAAGCTGGGCACCCCCGCGATGCAGGCGGACATGCGGGCCGGGCTCTACCTGCCGCTCAAGGTGCTGGCCTATGAGGATGCGGACGGTCAGGTCTGGCTGACCTACGAGGACCCGGCAGAGATGCTCTCGGGCCTCGATATCCCCGCGGACGCCGGGTTCATCGCCAAAATGCAAGGCGCTTTGGGCAAACTGACGGCGGCGGCGGCTGAATAGGCTCAGTCCCGGGACGCCAGATAGCGCGACAGGGCTATGGCCAGCCCCCACAGAAGCCCGGCCCCAAGCGAAACCGGGCCGAAGATCAGCGGCCCCCAGGCGGCAAAGACTCCAAGGGTATAGGCGGTCTCTCCCAGGTCCTGGCCCAGCACCACGCAGGGGTTGGCAAACCCCTCGTGGATTTCGCAGCCGAAGCCGAACCCCAGCAGCATCACAATACCAATGCACAGCAGCCAAAGGACGATCGGTCCAATGGTCAGGACGGCAAGGATGCGGCGGACAGGGCGCATGCGGTTTCCTCTCGCCGGGGCTCGCCGGGCTGGCGTCAGGCTTTCAGAACCGCCAGGGCCTCTTTCAGGTCAATGGCGCCATCATACAGCGCCCGTCCCGAAATCGCACCGTTCAGCGGCGCGCCGCAGGATTTCAGGGCCCTGAGATCGTCCAGCGAGGAGACGCCGCCGGAGGCAATCACCGGGATGCTGACTGCGTTGGCCAGATCGGCAGTCGCCTCGACGTTCGGGCCCTTCATCGCGCCGTCGCGCAGGATGTCGGTATAGATGATCGCGGCAACGCCTGCGTCCTCGAATGACTTGGCGAGGTCGGTGACCATCACGTCGGTCTCCTCGGCCCAGCCCTTGGTTGCGACCTTGCCGTTGCGGGCGTCGATGCCGACCGCGACCTTGCCGGGGAACTCCCGTGCCGCTTCGCGCACCAAGTCCGGGTTCTCCACCGCCACGGTGCCCAGGATCACCCGCGCCAGGCCCTTATCAATCCAGCGCTCGATGGTCGCCATGTCGCGGATGCCGCCGCCCAGCTGCGCAGGCACCTTGGTCTGCTTCAGGATCTCCTCGACCGGTGCGGCGTTCACGGGCTCGCCGGCGAAGGCGCCATTCAGGTCCACCAGATGCAGCCACTCACAGCCCGCCTCGACAAACTCCAGCGCCTGCGCGGCGGGGTTGTCGTTGAACACGGTGGTCTTGTCCATCTCGCCATGCAGCAGGCGCACGGCCTGGCCGTCTTTGAGGTCAATCGCGGGGTAGAGGATCATCCGGGCGGTCCTTCGTGAAATCAAGCTGGCGGTGTTTTGCACAAGCGTGGTCTGAAATGCAACGCGACCCGAAGTCAACCTTGCCTCGAAGCGCGCATCAGGGACAGGCTGCCCGAAAACAGGGAGGAAATGGAATGAAACATCCTTTTGCTGGCGTGGCGCTGGCTCTGGGTTTGGCAGGGGCCGCGGCGGCGGACCCGGTGCTGGGTGTCTGGAAAACCCAGCCCGACGATGGCTCCTACGCCCATATCCAGATGGCCAAATGCGGTGCTGCGGTTTGCGGCAAGATCGCCCGCACCTTCAACAGCGGCGGCGAATACCAGTCCCCGAACCTCGGCAAGACGCTGGTGATCGACATGGTGCCGAACGGTGACGGCTCGTACGAGGGCAAGGTCTGGCGGCCGTCGAATGACAAGATCTACATCGGCAAGATGGAAGTAGCGGGCAACAGCCTGGCCTTGCGCGGCTGCGTGGCAGGCGGGCTGATCTGCTCGAAACAAACCTGGTCCCGCGTCCAGTAAGCCCCAGGGGCTGTTTTCACAGTAGCCCCAGCTGCACCGGGATCGGCGCATAGCCGCGCTTCAGCTGCCGGTCCCGGAACCCTTCAAAGATCGCCAGCGCCTCGGCATGGGCGGCAAAATAGGTCCGCTTCTGCGCGCCGCCCGGTGCATTCAGCGGGCCTGAGACACGCTCAACACACCAGTCGCCGAATAGCGTCGGCGTCAGGCTCAGCTGGCAATAGCGGTGCTTGCCTTCGGCGTGGTCGTATTTCTCGAAACGGATGTGCAAGGGAGGGGCTGCCGCAGTGACAAAAGGTCCGCCCCGTATGCCTCGAAGCGGATCTCTTGTCTATTGCTCAAACCGGCGAAGTGCACCGGCCCCAGCGGCAGCTGTGACGGTTACACATCACCGGTGTATTCGCCGCGCGCCGGGTAGTTGTTGGGGATGGCGAAATCCAGCGCCGCCACCAGTTCCGCGAAATGCGGGCGCACAAACGGCATGGTCTGCACAGACCCGTAATACAGCGTCTGTTCCGGCGTCACCATGAACAGGCCGGGCTCGGAGAACAGCGCGGGCTCCTCGATCCCGATCGAGGTCTTGCCGCGGGAGGTGGAGATATAAAGTCCCCATTCCTTGGCAACAGCCAGCGGCAGGTCGTAGCCGAACCGCAGCTCTTTGGCCTCGATCTTGTCGGCCATCGCACGGGTGCGGTCCTCGCCGTCAGAGCTGATGGCAATGCAATTGACGCCGCGCTCGGCAAAGGCCGCAACCTTCTTCTCGAACTCCTTCAGATAGGTGGCGCAGATCGGGCAGTGCAGGCCCCGGTAAAAGCAGATGACAGTGCCGCGCTCGGCATTTTCCGCGGACAGTTCAAACTGGCCGTGGTCCAGCGTCGGCAGGGTCAGGTCCGGGGTCTTCTGGCGGGGGATCAGCATGGGCAGGGTCCTTGTGAATGGTGTGAGTGGTGTGAGTGGTGGTGCTTGCCTAACTGTATCGCGCAGTTTATTGTCACATAAATCCGAAAAACTTGATGGAAACACCGGAAATCATGGACCGCCTGACCACACTGATGGACCGATTCCAGCTCGCCGTGCAGGCGGCTGCACCGGGGGGGGCCAATCTGATCGCACTTGCGGATGCGGCTGGGGAGCCGGTGCGGATCCTATATCGCACCCGTGGCACGCCGCCGGATGTGTCCGCCTTGGACGTCATGTGGGCGGCGCGGGTGGAATGGTCGGGCCAAAGCAACCCCTTCCTGGCCGCCTTGCCGCCGGTGGTGGACTATGACGTTTCCGGCAACGCCGAGGCGCAGGGGCTGGTGCGGCTGATGCGGGACGAGGCGGAGGGCCGGCACTGCGGTGCGCAGTCGGTGATCAACCGGCTGGGCGAGGTGCTGATGGTGCGCCTGTTGCGCAATCAGATCAAAAAGGGCGCGACTGAGCCCGGGCTGCTGGCGGGTCTTGCCGATCCGCGCCTCAGCCGGGCCATCGTGGCGATGCATGATCATCCCGGCAGGCTCTGGACCAATGCCGATCTGGCGCAGGAGGCGGGGCTGTCGCTGTCGCGCTTTGCGGAGCTGTTTGCCGCCGAAGTCGGGGAAACCCCGATCGGCTACCTGCGCCGCTGGCGGCTGATCCTGGCGCACCAGGACCTTGCGCGCGGCGACCGGGTGGAGGCGGTGGCGCGCCGCTATGCCTACACCAGCCCCGAAGGCTTCACCCGCGCCTTCCGCAAGGCCTATGGCGTCGCGCCGGTTTCCCTGAGAACCGCTGCGGCCTAGAAACCCTCCAGGCTTCTTCTTTGTCAAATACTCAAAGCCGAAGGCAACGGCGCGCCAGCGCCGTCCCTTTACGGTTTCCAGGTCAGGAAGTTGCCGATCATCCGCAGCCCGGTGGCCTGGCTTTTCTCCGGGTGGAACTGCATGCCCACCATCGTGTCCCGGCCGATGACGGCAGTCACGTCGCCGGCATAATCCACATGCGCCAGCCGCTCCGCCGGGTTCGCCACGCGGAAATGGTAGGAGTGCACATAATACACGTGATCGCCGCTTTGGATGCCGTCAAACACCGGGTGCGCATGATCGATCACCAGATCGTTCCAGCCCATGTGCGGCACCTTCAGCGCCGGATCCGCTGGCGTTATTTTCACCACGTCGCCGCCGACCCAGCTGAGGCCCGGCGTTTCTTCATACTCATGCCCGGTGGTCGCCATCAGCTGCATGCCGACGCAGATGCCCAGGAACGGCCGGCCTTTCTGCTCCACCGCCTCGACCATGGCGTCATAGATGCCCTTATGGCCGCGCAGCTCTGCCGCGCAGGCGGGAAAGGCACCGTCGCCCGGCAGCACCAGCCGGTCGGCCCGGGCCACAACATCAGCGTCAGAGGTCACCACAACCTCACCCGCATCCATCTCCCGCGCCATGCGCTGAAAGGCCTTCTCGGCGGAGTGCAGGTTGCCGGATTCGTAATCGATAATTGCGGTCAGCATCTCAGAGCGCACCCTTTGTAGAGGGAATCGCATCCGCCTTGCGCGGGTCGGTCTCCACCGCCAGCCGCAAAGCGCGGGCCACCGCCTTGAATGCCGCCTCGGCGATGTGGTGGCTGTTGAACCCGTGCAGCTGGTCAATATGCAGGGTAATGCCGCCATGGGTGCTGAGCGCCTGGAAGAACTCCCGCACCAGCTCGGTGTCAAATGCACCGATCTTCTGGGTCGGCAGCTCAACATTCCAGATCAGGAAGGGGCGCGCCGACAGGTCCAGCGCGCAGCGCACCTGCGCGTCATCCATCGGCAGGTGGCACTCGCCATAGCGGCGGATGCCCTTCTTGTCCCCCAGCGCCTGCACCAGCGCCTGACCCAGCGCGATGCCGGTGTCCTCCACCGTGTGGTGATCGTCGATGTGGTAGTCGCCCTTGGCGCGGATGGTCATGTCGATCAGCGAATGGCGCGCCAGCTGGTCCAGCATGTGGTCGAAAAAGCCAACCCCGGTCTGGTTGTCGTAAACCCCGGTGCCGTCGAGGTTGATCTCGACGGAGATATCGGTTTCCGCGGTCTTGCGGGTCACTTTGGCGGTACGCATCAGCGGCTTATCCTTCGTCATGCTGCAAGAACTTTAATTCTGCCTGGGCGCTTATAGTGCGGGCAGGGGGCATGGCTCAAGTGCGGCATTGTGCATGGGGGCCAACCTGTTGCAGCAATCCCGGTCTCTTGCGCCCGGATGCGGCGCATGCGAGCTTGGGCGCAAATCCGTGACCATTCAAAAGGGCCGCCCATGTCCACCTGCGTCTTTGTCCAGATCCGCTGCAAACCCGGCACCACCTACAAGGTCGCCGAGGAAATTGCCCTGCGGGAAATCCATTCCGAGCTTTACTCCACCAGCGGCAACTTCGACCTGCTGATGAAGCTCTACATCCCCTCAGGCGAGGATGTCGGCAAATACATCAACGACCAGCTGCTGCAGATCGACGGGATCGAGCGCTCGCTGACCACAATGACCTACAAGGTTTTCTGAAGCACCCAGCGAAAGCCCCCCGCAGCTGCCCGGGCTGCGAGGGGCATTGAGGGTCCCCGGTCCCCAACGGAACTCGTGACCGGAACAGGCGCCCGGTCTGCGTGTCAGCAGGCTGAGATTCGGCGCTAAGCGCTCAACGGGTCACGAAGCGGACCCTGGCGGCGGTATGTCTGGCAGGAAGACCGGCAATGCCGGTATGGCGCGTCATCATAAAAATCTCGGTCTGAAACAAACTGCGCGCAGTATAACGGATTTCTTCGGGAAAATCGACCCGCTTGCCGGGGCGCGAAACCCTGTTTCGCCCTAGTTGCTTACAAGAAAACGCCCCGGACAGGCCGGGGCGTTTGCTGAAATTTCCAAGGTGAAAAGCAGGCTCAGCCTGCGATCATCCCCTGCGCCTTCAGCTCCTCATAGGCGTGATCGACCGCGGTCTTCATCCGCGCCAGCATGTCGTTGACCTCATCCTTGGTAATGATGATCGGCGGGCACAGCGCCAGCGCATTGCCAGCCACCGCCCGCAGGATCAGCCCGTTGTCCTGGCAGGCCTTCTGCGCGGCGGCACCTGCGGCCCCCTTGTCAAAGCTTGCACCGGTGGTCTTGTTCGACACCAGCTCCAGCGCCGCGATCAATCCCTTGCCGCGGACCTCGCCCACCAGTGGATGATCGGTGAAGATCTCCCGCAGCTGCGCCTGCATGTAGGCACCCACTTCGGCGGCGTGCTCAAACAGGTTGTCGCGCTCGTAGATCTCCAGCGTCTTCAGTGCCGCGGCACAGGCCGCCGGGTGGCCGGAGTAGGTATAGCCGTGGCCGAAGACACCGACCTCATTGGTTTGGTCGATCATCGCTTCATACATGTAGCCCGGGATCGCCGAGGCCGAGATCGGGAAATAGGCCGAGCTCAGCTGCTTGGCGAATGTCATCAGGTCAGGCTTTATGCCCATGGTGGTGCAGCCGAAATCGGCGCCGGTGCGCCCGAAGCCGCAGATCACCTCATCGGCCCAGACCAGGATGCCATGCTTGCGCAGCAGCACCTGCAATTTCTCGTAATACCCTTCCGGCGGCACGATCACGCCGGACGCGCCGGTGATCGGTTCGACAATCATCGCGGCGATGGTGTCGGGGTCTTCGGCCAGTATCTGCTCTTCCAGGTTATTGATGATCCGGTCGACGAACTGCTCCTCTGTCTCATTGCCCTGACGGCCGGTGTAATAATGCGGCGCGTCCGAGCGCAGGATGTGCAGCGCGTCCAGCGGCGCGTCGAAATGCGCCAGGTTCGCGGGCAGAGAGGTCAGCGAGCCCGCCGCAACAGTCACCCCGTGATAGCCGCGCTCGCGGGTGATGATCTTGCGCTTCTCCGGCTTGCCGATGGCGTTGAAGTAATAGCGCAGCATCTTGTAGTGGGTGTCGTTGGCGTCGGACCCGGAGTTGCCAAAGAAGATATAGGCATCCTCCACCGGCACCATCGCCTTCAGCTTCTCCGCCAGCTCCATGATCGGCTTGTGGGTCTTGCCGCCGAAGGTGTGGGTGAACGGCAGCTTGTGCAGCTGCTCGGTGATTGCATCCATCACCTCGGTGTTGCTGTAGCCCAGCGAGGTGCACCACAGGCCCGCCAGCCCCTCGATGTATTTGTTGCCGTCGGTGTCATAGACATAGATGCCTTCGCCGCGGTCCAGGCACAGCTGCTCTGTCGCGGTGAAATTGGTGGTGGGATAGATGACTGGGGCCATGGCCAAACTCCTGCGATGATCTGCCCGTGAGCATTGTTTGGCAGTAGCATTGGCCTGTTTTTCAGCCTGCGTCAAAGGAATTTGATCAAATTTCCCGAGGGTGTCCAAAAAAGCGAAAGGCCGCCCCGGAGGGCGGCCCTTTCGGCTTTCGAATGGAGCGGGCGATGAGATTCGAACTCACGACCCTTACCTTGGCAAGGTAATGCTCTACCCCTGAGCTACGCCCGCGCTGCCATCCGGTGACGCGGTGAATAGGAAATCCGCGCGCAACCCGCAAGCGGAAAATGACAGGAAGGTGAAGAAAGTCCGGCCGGCGCGGCGGTCTGGAAAAGCGAAAGGCCGCCCCGGAGGACGGCCCTTTCGGCTTTCGAATGGAGCGGGCGATGAGATTCGAACTCACGACCCTTACCTTGGCAAGGTAATGCTCTACCCCTGAGCTACGCCCGCGCTGCCATCCGGTGAGGCGGTGTTTAGGGTTTTCCCAAACGGGCCGCAAGAGGAAATTTTCAGAACCGCGCAAGTATCTGTGGATAAGCGTTATTCTCCGGTTCCGAGGAACTCCGCGAGGCGGCTTTCCAAGGCGCCAAGGTCCTTGGTCTCGCATTCCCAGACGGTCAGCACCTGCCAGCCCGCCGCCTGCAGGGCGGCCAGCTGTTCCGCGTCGCGCTCGGTATTGCGCTGCAGCTTAGGCTCCCAGTAGTCGCGGCGGCTGGCTGGAATGCGCCCGTCGCGGCAGTCATGCAGATGCCAGAAACAGCCATGCACAAAAATCACCTTGCGGCGGGGACCAAAGACGAGGTCGGGCTTGCCGGGCAGGTCCTTGCGGTGCAGCCGGTAGCGGTAGCCCATGCCATGCACCATCCGCCGCACCAGCATTTCCGGCTTGGTGTTCTTGGCGCGGATCTTCGCCATATTGGCGCTGCGCCGTTCCGGAGTCAGCTTGTCGGCCATTCCACCTTGTGCCTGGATTGTTCCACCATGCGGGCATGGTAGCTGGTTTCAATCCGGCAGGAAATGAAGGCGCTGGCCGGGCAGGGCGGCAGCCCCAGCGCCTTGATCAGCTGGGCATCCTTCTGGCCTTCCAGCAGCACGATCCGCTCGCGGGCCAGCATGTCCCGGGTGCCGTGGCCGCCATCGGCGCGGATGCGGCGCATGAAATCCTTCTGCTGCGCCACCGCCTCCACCACGTCGCGGGGCACCGGGCGGCCCTGGATCAGCCGGAACAATTGCGCCATCCGTTCATTACCGGTCTCGCCTGCGAAAATCCGTTCCACCGCCGCTTCATCCGCGGTGCGCCAGAAATTGGCGGGGTAGGGCTGGTCCTTCAGCAGCCACAGGATATGGCGGAACCCCTCGGCGGAAATGCTGCGCTTGGCATCCTTGTTCTGGCCGTGCGTCAGGTACTTGGGCCGGGCGATGATCAGCCCCAGATAGCAGCGCGCCCGCACTTCATCCGCGGCGACCAGCAGGCAGGCACAGTCAATCGCCTCGGTCGGGATCATCCAGTTGCCGCCCATGGTGTGCTTGATGTCGACATCCTGGCCCAGGATCTCGGTATCCAGCCGCCCCTTGCGCAGTTTCAGAAGCGCCCGCAGCTCGATCTCGACCCGGGTGCCGATATAAGTCTTCTCGGTCTTCTCCAGCTCTTCATAAGCGCGCCGCCCGGTCTTGGGTGTCATGATCACATCGTCGATGCATTGGCGCAGCATCTGCGGCACATCGTATTCCAGCGCCAGCGCGCCGCCGGCACGGGTGGTGATCTCTTCCGCCAGCGGAAAGAGGACGCCGAAATCCGGATGGCCAGGCAGGACAAGACTGTCGGGGAGTTTTTGTTTCATAGTGAGAGAAATTTCGAGAAATCCCGCCCGGCCGACAGGACGGGCAGCGCCCAACCGCCCCCACGGGCGGGCGCTACGCTTCCACCCGCGGTTGCGCGCTGCCCTCCGTGTGTCAGGGGAGGGCGTTTTGAAAGGGAGTAGGCTTTACGCCCGCACAGCATGCAGCTTCGGCTTGGCAATCGCCGCCTTCAGCTCCCGCGCCACCGCCTCGGCCACCGGTGGCGGGAAGGCGTTGCCGACCTGACGGTAGGCATTGGTCTTGGCGCCGGTGAAATGCCAGGCATCCGGGAAGCCCTGGATGCGTGCCACCATCCGCACCGTGAGGCGCGGCATGTCGTTGTGGAAGGGATCCGGCGCCTCATTGGCGATGGTGCGCCCCTCAACCCCCAGGGCCGCCCAGGCGCGCCGCGCGCGGGTCGGGCCCAGGTCGGGGCCCCCGTGTTTCTTGGAACCGCCGACGATGGTCGGCGCAATCTCATCCGCCTTCGCGGCCCAGTCGTCCGCCCCTCGCCAGCCGCGCTCCTTCATCAGATCGATGAGGGTTGCGCCCACGGTCGGCGGGTTGTGCGGCAGCGGCTCGGGCCAGTTGAACTGTCCGGCGAACTCCTTGCGCAGGGCAACGATCGCCACCCGCGGCCGCAGCTGCGGCACCCCGAAATCCGACGCATTCAGCAGCCGCCAGTCTGTCTCATACCCCAGCTTCGACAGCTGCTTCTTCAGCTTCTCCCGGTAGTCGTGGAACACCGCATCCAGAAAGCCGCGCACGTTCTCGATCATCACTGCGCGGGGGCGGGTGGCATCGACAATCTCGATCGCATCGTCGAACAGGTTGCGCTCGTCCTTCTCGCCCAACTGCTTGCCGGCCACCGAAAACGGCGGGCAGGGCAGCCCGCCGGCCAGCAGGTCGATGCCCTTATAGTCGCCCGCGACCTCCTTGAACTTGCGCACGTCCTCTTCCAGAACGTTCCACGCGGGGCGATTGTGGCGCAGCGTGGCACAGCAGTGCTTATCGATCTCAACCAGCGCGGTGTGATCAAAGCCTGCCTTCTCCAGCCCGAGAGCCTGGCCGCCCGCACCTGCGCATAGTTCTACCGATGTCAGCATTCTGCTCTGCCCGCCCGTATCAGTTCTTGCTCTGTTCCTATGCGGTAAAGCGATTCCGCACAAGGATTTCTGCACCCGGCCAGACTATGCGGATTCCTGGAAAAGCGAAAGGCCGCCCCGAAGGGCGGCCTGTCCGTTTCCCGATGGAGCGGGCGATGAGATTCGAACTCACGACCCTTACCTTGGCAAGGTAATGCTCTACCCCTGAGCTACGCCCGCGCTGCCATCCGGTGAGCGGTGAAATAGGGTCTCCGCCCGCCGCCTGCAAGTGGAAAATCGGCAGCAGAAGAAAAAAATCCGCACCGGCGGCGACGGAAGTGCAGGGGGCACGCGTTTGACTGTCTAGCAAGAGGATATTTCTGGGGAGATTGAGCGTATGCCTTGCAAGGACTACCTGCGGATCGCCAGTCTGTGTGCAGCGATTGGCCTGGGGCTTTGGGTGCACAGCGGCGCGCGCATCAGCGCACCGCAAGCGGACAGCTGGGCAGGGCAAATCGAAGGGATCAAGCCGGCTCCAGTGGAAACTGTGACCCTGCCGGCTGCCGCTGCATTTAACGCCTGACGTAAAGACAAGCCGTTTCCCGGCGCGGGAAACGGCCATAAATCCTGCGAGGATTTTCCGGTGCCATTTGTACAGGGCGGCGAAGTTTTCGCCGTCGGAATACTGGCCGGAATTCGCGCCGAATTCCGCTCCGCCGCACAACGAAAAAGGGCGCCCGCCTGCCGGCAGGGCGCCCCTTCTCCTTGAAATCAACGGTACTGCTTATTCCAGCTCAACCAGCAGGTCCTTGGCGTCGATCTGGCCGCCGGCCTGAACGTGCACGGCCTTCA
This sequence comes from Leisingera sp. ANG49, assembly GCF_059694505.1. NCBI lineage: Bacteria > Pseudomonadati > Pseudomonadota > Alphaproteobacteria > Rhodobacterales > Roseobacteraceae > Leisingera > Leisingera sp. ANG49. Next base: position 237,265 of record NZ_JCATZN010000005.1, on the reverse strand, counting down.
CCACCGCGTCGCGCTCGGCGTGGATGCCGGTTTCCATCTTCATCGCTTCGATGGTCAGCAGCATGTCGCCTTCATGCACCTGCTGGCCAACCTGCACCGCGACCGAGGCGACAACACCCGGCATCGGTGCGCCGACGTGGTTGGGGTTGCCGGCTTCGGCCTTCGGGTTGGCTTGGGTCGACGCCTTCACCAGACGGTTCGGCACCCGGATCACCCGCGGCTGGCCGTTCAGCTCGAAGAAGACCTTCACTTCGCCCTTCTCGTCGGTCTCGGAAATCGCCTGCAGGCGGATCTCCAGGGTCTTGCCCGGATCGATCTCGGCGGTGATCTCCTCGCCCGGCTCCATGCCATAGAAGAAGGTCTTGGTCGGCAGGGTGCGCACCGGGCCGTACTGGCGGTGGCGGCCCATGTAATCCAGGAACACCTTCGGATACATCAGGTAGCCGTTCAGATCCTCGTTATCGACGCTGAAGCCTTCCAGCTGCTGGGATAGATCGGCGCGGACCGCTTCCAGGTCAACCGGCGCCAGATGCGCGCCGGGGCGCTCGGTGTTCGGCACTTCGCCCTTCAGCACTTTGCTGACGATCCCTTCCGGGAAGCCGCCCGGAGGCTGGCCCAGGTTGCCGCGCATCATGTCGACAACCGAGTCGGGGAAGGCGACGTCGGTCTCCGGGTTTTCAACCTCATCGCGGGTCAGGCCCTGGGACACCATCATCAGCGCCATGTCGCCAACCACCTTGGAGGAGGGGGTCACCTTCACAATGTCGCCGAACATCTGGTTGACGTCGGCATAGGTCTGCGCCACGTCGGCCCATTTCTCTTCCAGACCCAGCGAGCGCGCCTGCGCCTTCAGATTGGTGAACTGGCCGCCCGGCATCTCGTGCAGGTAAACTTCCGAGGCCGGCGCCGCGAGGCCCGATTCAAAGGCTGCATACTGGCCGCGCACCTGCTCCCAGTAGCCGGAGATTTCACGCACCTTGGCAATGTCGATTCCGGTGTCGCGGTCGGTGTTGCGCAGGCCTTCGACGATGGAGCCGAGGCAAGGCTGCGAGGTGCCGCCCGAGAAGGCGTCCATCGCCGCATCGACCGCATCGACGCCGGCATCCGCGGCCGCCAGGATGGTGGCACCTGCAATGCCCGAGGTGTCATGGGTGTGGAAATGGACCGGCAGGCCGACTTCTTCCTTCAGCGCCTTGACCAGCTGGCGGGCAGCGGCAGGCTTCAGCAGGCCCGCCATGTCTTTCAGGCCCAGGATATGGGCGCCTGCGGCCTCCATCTCCTTGGCCATGCCGACATAGTACTTCAGGTCGTACTTAGAGCGGTCCGGATCCAGAATGTCGCCGGTATAGCAGATGGTGCCTTCGCAGACCTTGCCGCTTTCGACCACCGCGTCCATGGCAACGCGCATGTTCTCGACCCAGTTCAGCGAGTCGAAGACGCGGAACACGTCGACGCCGGTGTTTGCCGCCTGGCGCACGAACTCCTGCACCACGTTGTCCGGATAGTTGGTGTAGCCGACGCCGTTGGAGGCGCGCAGCAGCATCTGGGTCATCAGGTTCGGCATCCGCTCGCGCAGGTCGCGCAGACGCTGCCAGGGGCATTCCTGCAGGAAGCGGTAGGCCACGTCAAAGGTCGCACCGCCCCAGCACTCGACCGAGAACAGCTGGCTGAGGTTCTGCGCATAGGCCGGCGCCACCTTGATCATGTCGATCGAGCGCATGCGTGTGGCCAGCAGCGACTGATGGCCGTCGCGCATGGTGGTGTCGGTCAGCAAGAGCTGGCGCTGCGACTTCATCCAGTCGGCGACAGCCTGGGCGCCTTTCTGCTCCAGCAGGTTGCGGGTGCCATAGGGCAGGTTGCCGGGCTCCGCCTTGGGCGCGCGCGGCTCTTTCAGGTCGGCGGCGGGGGCCGCGCGGCCTTCGGTCTCCGGGTGGCCGTTGACGGTGATGTCCGCGATATAGGTCAGCACCTTGGTGCCGCGGTCGCGGCGCTTCTTGAACTGGAACAGGTCCGGGGTCTCGTCGATGAATTTGGTGGTGTATTCATTCGACAGGAAGGTCGGGTGCTTCAGCAGGTTTTCGACGAACGCGATGTTGGTCGACACACCGCGCACCCGGAACTCGCGCAGCGCGCGGTCCATGCGGGCAATCGCCTTCTCCGGGGTCGGCGCCCAGGCGGTCACTTTGGTCAGCAGCGAGTCATAATAGCGGGTGATCACGCCGCCCGCATATGCGGTGCCGCCGTCCAGGCGGATGCCCATGCCGGTGGCAGACCGGTAGGCGGTGATGCGGCCGTAGTCCGGGATGAAGTTGTTCAGCGGATCCTCGGTGGTGACCCGGGTCTGCAGCGCGTGGCCGTTCAGGCGGATGTCGTCCTGGCTGGCCTTGCCGGTGGCTTCGGCAATGGTTTTGCCCTCGGCGATCAGGATCTGCGCCTGCACGATGTCGATGCCGGTGACCTCCTCGGTCACGGTATGCTCCACCTGCACCCGCGGGTTCACCTCGATGAAGTAGAACTTGCCGTCGTTCATATCCATCAGGAATTCGACGGTGCCCGCGCATTCATAGTTCACATGCTGGCAGATTTTGCGGCCCAGGTCGCACAGCTCAGCGCGCTGCTCTTCGGTCAGATACGGGGCAGGGGCGCGCTCCACCACTTTCTGGTTGCGGCGCTGGACCGAGCAGTCACGTTCATAGAGGTGATAGATCTCGCCGTGCTTGTCGCCCAGGATCTGCACCTCGACGTGGCGGGCGCGGGTGATCATCTTCTCCAGATAGCCCTCGCCGTTGCCGAATGCGGCTTCCGCCTCGCGGCGGCCTTCCAGCACCTTTTCTTCCAGTTCCTTGTCGGCGTGGATCGGACGCATGCCGCGGCCGCCGCCGCCCCAGGAGGCCTTCAGCATCAAGGGGTAGCCGATCTCGGCCGCTTCCTTGCGGATCGCGTCCATGTCGTCGCCCAGCACTTCGGTCGCCGGAATGACCGGTACGCCGGCCGCGATCGCCACTTTCCGGGCCGAGGCCTTGTCGCCAAGGGCGCGCATGGTTTCGGCCTTGGGGCCGATGAAGGTGATGCCGTTTCGGGCGCAGGCGTCCACGAATTCCGGGTTCTCGGACAGCAGGCCGTAACCGGGGTGGATCGCATCGGCGCCGCTTTCCTTGGCGACGCGGATGATCTCGTCGATCGACAGATAGGCCGCCACCGGGCCCATGCCCTCGCCGATGCGGTAGGCTTCATCCGCCTTGAACCGGTGCAGGCCGAGCTTGTCCTCCTCGGCATAGACGGCGACGGTGCGTTTGCCCATTTCGTTGGCTGCGCGCATCACGCGGATCGCGATCTCGCCACGGTTGGCAATCAGGATTTTTTTGAAGTCGGTCATGTCACCCTCGGGGTCCGTGCAAGTTGGTGCAGTGTTAGGCGGATATTATCGAACCGCACAACAGTAGTTCTGGGTATTTCCGGCATGATTGCGCTCTCAAGCGGCTTGTCCTTTCCTTTCTGGCCTCGCTTTCGGGGGTTCCTGACTTTGCAACTTACCGCATTGCTTGGCGCTAACATTTGCAGATTCTGCAGAAATTCTGCACATGCAGCATGGTTTTGTAACTTTTTTTGTTGCAGCGCAGCGCAAAGTGACGCTGCGTGTGCGTCATTTTGGCGCAATTCGTGCGAATTCGCGCAAAAAGCGCCGGCCGAGTGCGCAATCAGCCCAGATGACGGGTTTGCAGACCGCGCGCTTCGGCCAGGCTGGGCAGGCCCAGCTGGCCCATGTTGGCCTCCAGATCCTTGGCGAGGATGCTGATCAGATGCGCCGGTCCGGCCGCGCCCAGGGCGGCCAGCGCATAGTGGAAGGCGCGCCCCAGCATGATGAAATCCGCCCCCAGCGCCAGCGCCCGCAGAATGTCCAGCCCGCCCTCGATGCCGCTGTCGAATATCACCGGCACGGTCACGGCGTCGCGCACCTCCGGCAGCAGGCTGATTGCGGGCGGGCAGCCGTCGAACTGGCGGCCGCCGTGGTTGGACAGCCAGATCGCATCGGCGCCGGCCTCCTGCAGGCGGCGGGCATCCTCCGCCCGCTGCACGCCCTTGATGATGAACGGCCCGTCCCAGTTGCGCCGCAGCCAGTCGACATAGGCCCAGTCCGGCGAGGTCCGCAGCAGGTAACCGATATGCGCGGTGGGCGGCAGGTTGGCCTGGTCGCCGCTGATGTATTTATCCAACGTCCGCATATGCGGCATCCCGGCCCGGGCCATCCCCAAGGCCCAGGCGGGCCGCAGCGCGATCTGCGCCAGTAGCCGCGGGGTCAGCCGCGGCGGCTGGGTCAGGCCGGAACGCGTCTGCCGCTCCCGGCGCGAAGCCACCGGCACATCCACTGTCAGCACAAGTGTTCGGAACCCGGCGTCCTTCGCCCGCGCCAGCAGATCGGCGCGGATGCCCTCATCCTTTGGCGGATACAGCTGGAACCAGGCGTCTGAGCCGAGATGCGGTGCCAGATCCTCCGGCATCTGGCTGGCGACGGTGGACAGGCAATAGGGGATGCCCGCGGCGGCGGCGCTGCGGGCCAGAATGCCTTCGGCGTCGGGCCAGATCAGCCCCGACATGCCAACCGGCGCCACCCCGAACGGGCGGGCGTGCCGTACTCCCAGCAGCTCAACGGAAAGATCCGTCTCCAGCGGCCCGTGCAGCACCGAGGGCAGCATCCCGATCCGGTCCAGCCCCGCGCGGTTCTGCGCCTTGGCGGCCTCAGCGCCGGTGCCGCTGTCCAGGTACTCCCAGACAAACCTGGGCAGCCGCCGCTGCGCCCGCTGTTTCAGGTCGTCATGGCCCGGGTATTTCTGATGCAGATCCATGCGGGCATTGGTACGCGGACACAGGATTTGTGCAAGGAAAAGAAGGGGCAGCGCGCCGCAGCCCTAGGCTGCCGCGCCCCTGTCCTTCTCCCCTCCGGTGCCAATCTCCGGCACGGCAGACGGATTGCGCGGTGCGGGCACGGCGCCTTCAGCCACGCAGACCTGGTTGCGGCCCTTGGCCTTGGCCTCATACAGGGCCTCGTCCGAGGCGCGCAGCAGATCCTGCGGCATGGCGCCATGGGCCGGGTAATGGGCGACCCCCAGCGAGATAGAGATCCTGGGCAGTGCTTTTTCACCATAGCGCACCACCACATCCTCGATCGCCTGGCGCAGCAGTTCCGCCTTGGTGACCGCATCCTCCGGGCGCACGCCCGGCAGCAGCAGCGCAAACTCCTCACCGCCGGGGCGGCAGGCCACCTCGTCGCCGTCGCAGGCCTGCTCCATCGCGGCGCCGACTGCCCGCAGCACCATGTCGCCGGCATCATGGCCGTGATTGTCGTTGAATTTCTTGAAGTGGTCGACGTCGATCGACACCACGCTCAGCGGCCGGCCGCTGTTCTGGCTGGCGGCCACGAACTTGCGCAGGGACTCGGTCATGTGGCGGCGGTTGAACAGGCCGGTCAGCGGGTCGCGCACCGACTGGTCATGCAGCTGGTCGCGCATTTTCACATTGGCAATCGCCATGCTGATCTGTTCCGCGCACATTTGCGCCAGCTGCTTGCAACCGGCGAAATCGCCGGCCCGGCTCGGCCGCGCCCGCAGGTGCATCAGACCGACGGTCTCGCCATGCGCCAGGATCGGAAAGCAGAAATAGGGCCGCCCGTCATGCGGCTCCGCATGGGCGCAGGTGAACTCCACCTCCGACGCGCCGAACTCATAGGTCCGCCCGCGGCGCAGGCCCCAGCACTCGCCGGGCTGGATATGATCCTTGTGGCTGCCGCCGTTCCAGCTGGAGCAGCCGTCCAGCACGTCGCGGGAATTGGAGAACACATAGATGCTGCCCTCGGAATCCGGCAGCAGATGGCTCATGAACTGCGACACCATGTCGAACAGCTCATCCAGCGAGCGGCAGGACTGCAGCCATTCGTTCAGCTCGCCCAGGAGCTTCACCTCCCGCGCCAGCTGCAGCTGGTTGGCCATGATCTCCTGATCCTTGGCCGAACGCTCCTCAACCTGGCGCAGGCTGCGGCGGTTGGTCTTGAAAACAACCACCGACACAATGGTCATCGCCGCAACCGTCACCGCAAAGATGAAGGCAAGGGAGAAGCGGACACGGGTGATAAAGGTGTTCCGGACATCGGTGATGTCCGAGTAGAACTCGATCGCCCCGATGAAAATGCCGTCATGCATGACGGGGGAGTAGACTTCGGCCACCTCGCGGTTCGGGATGGAGCCGTCCGCATTGACCGCGGTCTGCAGCCCGTCCACCTCGGTCGCGGGCTTCTCTTCATGTTTGTAGTAGACCAGGCCCCGCGAAACGGCGGTCAGGAAATACGGCTTGGTGTTGCGCTCACCGATTTCCCCGGCGCGGGTCGACCAGAAGATGGTGCCATCCGCTTCAAACAGCTTCAGCCGGAAAACATCCGAGGTTGCCGGCACCAGTCTCAGATACTCCTTGTCGTGCTCATCCAGATCGCCCAGCACGAAGGCATCCTTGCTGTTTGACAGATGCAGCAGGACAGCCCGACGCCAGGTGTCGGCCTGTTTGCGCAGATCCGCCTCCAGCATCCGGTCAACAACCGGGGCCGGCACGGTATAGACCGCCCAGGCCGACAGCGCCGCCGCCGCCAGCAGCAGCGGCAGCATCGAAATGGTTTTGAGCTTGGAGCCTAGTTTCCAGGCTGGCCGCTGTGTCATGATAGTCCTCAGGCGTTAGGCGTTAGGCGTTAGGCGTTTGCGCTAGAATTGCGCAACAGCCTTTACAGACCATGAAGACACCCCGCCTTTGCGTGTGCCGAATAGGCAAAATACAAGCAAAAGCGGGTCTTGACGCCGGGCGCGGATACTACGCCCGGACAAGTGAACAGACTGTGAACGTCCTCTTTCCGCCGGACCTGAATCAGGCTAGGATCGCGGCCATGAGCAGTTTTGACGAAATGGACGCCTTTGAGGGCGCATCGCTGTCGTCCCGCGCCATGGCAGCGCGGCCGATGCCCTATCTGGATACGCTGAACCCCGCCCAGCGCGAGGCGGTGGAATGCCTCGACGGTCCGGTCCTGATGCTGGCCGGCGCCGGCACCGGCAAGACCAAGGCGCTGACCACCCGCATCGTGCACCTCCTCAGCACCGGCAGGGCGCGCCCGAACGAGATCCTGTCGGTCACCTTCACCAACAAGGCCGCGCGCGAGATGAAGGAACGGGTGGCGGGTATGCTCGGCCAGGCGGTCGAGGGGATGCCCTGGCTCGGCACCTTCCACTCGATCTGCGTCAAGCTCTTGCGCCGCCACGCTGAACTGGCGGGGCTGAAGTCGAATTTCACCATCCTTGATACGGATGACCAGATCCGCTTGCTGAAACAGCTGATCCAGGCCGCGGGTATCGATGACAAGCGCTGGCCCGCGCGGATGCTGGCGAACATCATCGACGACTGGAAAAACCGCGCCCTGACACCCGAAAAGGTGCCCGCAGGCGACGCCAGCGCCTACAACAACCGCGGTACCGAGTTCTACGCTCAGTACCAGACCCGTCTGCGCGAGCTGAACGCGGTCGATTTCGGCGACCTGCTCCTGCACATGGTCACGATCTTCCAGAGCCACCCGGACGTGCTGGAGCAGTACCAGCGCTGGTTCCGCTACATCATGGTGGACGAATACCAGGATACCAACGTTGCCCAGTACCTCTGGCTGCGGCTGCTGGCCGGTGCGCACAAGAACGTCTGCTGCGTCGGCGACGACGACCAGTCGATCTATGGCTGGCGCGGCGCCGAGGTCGGCAACATCCTGCGGTTCGAGAAGGATTTTCCCGGCGCCATGGTGGTCCGGCTGGAGCAGAACTACCGCTCCACCGGCCATATCCTCGCCGCCGCTGCAGGTGTGATCCGCGGCAATGCCGGCCGTTTGGGCAAGGAGCTGTGGACCGATGCCGGCGAGGGCGAGAAGGTCCGGCTGATCGGCCACTGGGACGGCGAGGAAGAGGCCCGCTGGATCGGCGAGGAAATCGAGGCGATGCAGCGCGGCACCCGCGGCCAGTCGCCTGTCGGCCTCAACAGCATGGCCATCCTGGTCCGTGCCTCCCACCAGATGCGCGCGTTCGAGGATCGCTTCCTGACCATCGGCCTGCCGTACCGGGTGATCGGCGGCCCGCGCTTTTATGAGCGGATGGAGATCCGCGACGCGATGGCCTATTTCCGCGTCGTGGTCTCGCCTGACGACGACCTGGCGTTCGAGCGCATCGTCAACACCCCCAAGCGGGGCCTTGGCGACAAGGCGCAGCAGACCATTCAAAGCATCGCCCGCGAACACGGTGTCTCTCTGGTCGAGGGTGCCCGTCTGGCGGTCGAAAGCGGCCAGATCAAGGGCAAGGGCGGCGGCGCCCTGCGCCAGCTGGTCGAGGGCATCGCCCGCTGGGGCCGCATGGCCGGCGACGCGGACATCACCCATATGGAGCTGGCCGAGATCATCCTGGACGAGTCGGGCTATACGGCCATGTGGCAGAACGACAAAAACCCGGATTCGCCCGGCCGGCTGGAAAACCTCAAGGAACTGGTGAAAGCGCTGGAGAGCTTCGAGAACCTGCAGGGGTTCCTGGAGCACGTCAGTCTGGTCATGGACAATGACAAGCAGGACGCGGACGAGAAGGTCTCGATCATGACCCTGCACGCTGCCAAGGGCCTGGAGTTCCCCGCCGTTTTCCTGCCGGGGTGGGAGGACGGGCTGTTCCCCTCGCAGCGCTCGATGGACGAAAGCGGCCTCAAGGGCCTCGAGGAGGAACGCCGCCTGGCCTATGTCGGCATCACAAGAGCGGAGCAGATCTGCACCATTTCCTTTGCCGGCAACCGCCGTGTCTTCGGTCAGTGGCAGTCGCAGCTGCCCTCGCGCTTCATTGACGAGCTGCCCGAGGAGCATGTCGAGGTGCTGACCCCGCCGGGCCTCTACGGCGGCGGCTACGGCGCGGCGGCACCGGGGGCAGGGCAAGTGCGCTCCACCATTGACGAGCGGGTGGCGCAGGCCGACGGCTACAACTCCCCCGGCTGGAAACGGATGCAGGCGCGTGCCGGCCAGTACGGCATGTCGCAGCCGAAAGAGAGCAAGAACACGGTGATCGATCTCACCGCCACCTCCAGCTTCACCCTGGGCGAACGGGTGTTCCACCAGAAGTTCGGCTATGGCGCCATCACCGGCATCGAGGGCGACAAGCTCGAAGTGGACTTTGAGAAGGCAGGTCCCAAGAAAGTGGTGGCCAAGTTCGTGACTGCCACCGACGACGTTCCGTTCTGAATAACGTTTTTACACCGGCAAGGCCGGCGGATCGATCGCTCTGCGATCCGATGCAGGCGCGCGCGGCGGGCAGCTTGCTGCCCGCCCGCCTGGCCGCCCCTTCTTCTGAAATTCGTATGAAGCGGGGAGGGCGGCAGCCCTACCGCAGCGCAATCATCGCAATGCCTGCGGCAATCAGCACCGCCCATCCCAGGCGGCTGAGGCCGCGCGGCTCCCTCAGCACCAGCGCCGCCAGGATCACCGAGACCGGGATCGACACCTGCCGCACCGCGCTCACCGCTGCCGCCTCGGCGCCCAGCTGGAACACCCGCAGGATCAGCAGGTAGGACAGGTAGGACGTGAGCCCCGCAAGCAGGATGCGCCAGGGGCTCTGCGCCCAGCCCCGCACCACGCCCAGCAGGGGCGCCGATTGCCCCCGGTCCTCCCAGGCGCGCAGGGCTCCCATTGCCAGGGTCACCAGGATATAGGTCCAGAACAGGAACGGCGCGCTGGCCGCCCCCTGCATCGCCGCCGCATCGGAGATCGAATAGGCCGCCGACCCCAGCATCGCCATGACAGCCATGGCAAAGGCGCGCGGATCGTCCAGCAGCCGCCCCTTGCCCTTCTGGATCATCAGCCCGGCCCAGATGATCAGCCCCATCCCCAAAAGCGCCGCGCCGGTATAGCTGCGGTCCAGCACCAGCCAGCTGAAGGCGGCAATCGCCAAGGGCGAGGAGCGCACGATCGGGTAATAGGCCGACAGGTTTCCCCGCCGCAGCGCCGACAGCGTGCCGTAATAGTAAACCGTCAGCCCCAGCGCCGAGGCCAGCACCAGCGGCCAGATCCCTTGGGGCAGGGCAGGGCTATGCCCCGCCAGCGCCATATGCACAGCGGCAAACACCACCCAGGACAGGCACACCCCGGTGTAGCAGGATACCGGATGCGCCACGCCCTTCAGCGCCAGGTCCCGCAGCGGGTGAGTGACCGCCGACAGCAGCACCAGCAGGATCCACAGCGGTTCCACTTAGGAGGCAGCCCCCTGGCCGGGCCGGTCCAGATAGGCATCGAAATGCACCGTCAACTGGTCCTCCGAAACCTGCACCACCGCGTATGCCACCGGCTCAACGCTGTATTCCGTGCCGGCGCGTTCCGGCACCAGCGGGATCTGGTGGTTGGTGCCGGGCAATGAGGTGAAGCTGTAACCGCGCCAGTTCACATAAGTCATCCGGTGCACATGGCCGTAGAAGATGTGGCGGATGTTCCGGCCTTTCTGCAAGGCGCGGTGAAACGCCTCCGGGTCGCGCAGCTTGATGTCGTCGACATCGGGCAGGCCGATGTCAAACGGCGGATGGTGCAGGAACAGGAACACCGGCGCCTCATCCGCCGCCTCCAGTTCGGCCTCGAGCCAGGCCAGCCGGTCCGCGCACAGCTCCCCGTCATGCACGCCCGGCCCGCCGGTGAGGGTGTCGAGGAACAGGAATTTCGCGCCGCCAGCCGCATGGCCGTGCTGCACGAACCCCTGCGAATCCCGCGGGTGATCCGCAAACACGCTCAGGAATGTCTCCCGCACGTCATGATTGCCCAGCATCAGGAAGGCCGGCAGCGGGAACGCCGCCAGCTGCTCCTGCAGCCAGCCATAGGCATCCGCACCGCCCTCATCCGCCAGATCGCCGGAGATCACGCAGAATTCGGCATCCCGGTGCCACCGCGCAATATCGTCCAGCACCCGCGTCAGATTCGCCGCCGGGTCGCCGCCGTTCAGCGGCACCCCTGGCGCCATCAGGTGGATATCTGTGATGTGGATGAATTTCATGGCGCTATCCTGCAATGCCTCCTGCCTGCAAAGCCTCCTGCTCGTTCGGCACGTGTAACAGAGCGCGGCGAGATGTGACAACTAGACAACTGAGGGCCAATAATAGACAGCTGGATGTCAATAACGGAGTTGTGAAGGCGCGGCACATTTCGAACGCGCAAACAAGAAACGGCGGCGCCCAGGGAGGAGGAGGGGCACCGCCGTTCTGTCATACACCGGGCATCAGGGAGGAGGAGATCCCGGTGATCCAAACCCGGCTTTCGGCCGGTATAGGGTGCGGCGGCATCAGGGAGGAGGAGGATGCCACCGCCAAAGACAGGTCCTTCAAGGGAGGAGGAGAAAGGACCTGATCTCTATCAGTTGTTCTCGTAGGCCGCCTGATAGGCGACGCGCTTGATTTCGGACCGGTTCAGGCCCAGGTCTGCCAGGTCGCGGTTGGTCAGGGCAGACAGCTCGTTGACGGTCCGGCGGTACAGGCGGTAGCGGGTGAACTTGACCAGCATGGCATCCAGGAAGCCAACCGGGGATGCAATGCTCACCGCGGAGATCTGTTGTGCTGCTGCCATCGTTCTGTTCCTTCGTCTATCGTCTCGTCGTGTGCCGCTGTGGCGTTTCTTGAATGACAATTTAAGGATATGCCGCAGATGCACAATCCCGTGCCTCGTCAATGCTGCTATGCGGCATGTGCATGGGTGACGCCAGGTAGGCCTTTGTAATTGGACAAGATTTTCAGCGGTTCGTTATGCGGCTGTATAATTTCCGGGCACGCCGCTGCGCTCAATGCATGGCGTGTGGGTTTGCGGATTGACACATCCCTCTCCAAGTGGCTGCGGCAAACGTGCAGGCCGGGTTCCCTGCGCGCCGGGGCACACATATATATGGGCCGGATTTGACGCAGGAGAGCAGCTATGGGTGTCACACAGGAACAGATTCGCGCGGTGCTGGAGCGGCTGGCGCTGCCGGACGGCGGCACCCTTGTGTCGCGCGACATGCTGCGGGCCTTGCGCATCGAAGGCAGCAAGGTGAGCTTCGTGATCGAGGCGCCGAGCCCCGAGATTGCCAAACTGATGGAGCCTTTGCGCAAAGCGGCGGAGGCAGCGGTGCTGTCGCTGGAAGGGGTGGAAACCGTCTCCGCCGCGCTGACCGCCCATGCGCCGCAGCAGCCCGCCCCCAGCCTCAAGGTCGGCGGCCACCCGAAGCCGCAGGCCGAGCCGCTGAAACCCGCAGGCGTCAAGCGCATCCTGGCGATTGCCTCCGGCAAGGGCGGGGTGGGCAAATCCACCGTCGCCTCCAATCTCGCGGTGGCGCTGGCCAAACAGGGCCGCAAGGTGGGCCTGCTGGATGCCGATATCTACGGCCCCTCCCAGCCCCGCATGATGGGTGCCAAGGGGCGGCCTGCCAGCCCTGACGGCAAGATCATCGAGCCGCTGCACGCCCATGGCGTCACTCTGATGTCGATCGGCTTCATGCTGGAGGAGGGCAAGGCGGTGGTCTGGCGCGGCCCGATGCTGATGGGGGCGCTGCAGCAGATGCTGGGCCAGGTGAACTGGGGCGAGCTGGACGTGCTGATCGTCGACCTGCCGCCCGGCACCGGCGACGTGCAACTGACACTCTGCACCAAGGCGGAGCTGTCCGGTGCTATCGTCGTCTCCACCCCGCAGGATGTGGCGCTGCTGGACGCCCGCAAAGCAATGGACATGTTCAAGACGCTGAAGACCCCGGTGCTGGGATTGATTGAGAACATGTCCTTCTTCACCTGCCCGGACTGCGGCGGCGAGCATCACATCTTCGGCCACGGCGGCGTCGCGGCAGAGGCCGAGACGCTGGGGCTGCCGCTTTTGGGCGCGCTGCCGATTGATCTGGAAACCCGCCTGGCCGGCGACGGCGGCACGCCCATCGCGGCGGGGGAGGGTCCGATGGCCCGAGCCTACGCCCGCATCGCCGAAGGTCTGATCGGCGGCGGCATGGCCTGAGGTGCTCATCCGCCCCTATATATAGAGAGAGCACTGAAAGGCCTGCCATTCCGGCGGGCCTTTTGAGTCAGCACGGCCAGCCGCGCTGCAATTCGGGCGCGGATGGGATTGCCGCTGCAAATGGGACTGCATGGCACCTGCCGCACCGCGTGGGATCTTATGGGGCGGCCGGGAAACCATGGGACAGCCGGGAAATCACGGGATCGGCGGGATTTCATGGGCGGCATGGGAAATCATGGTCCGTTTTCCGCCCAATCCCTCTTGCAGACGCGAATCACCCGGTGTTGAAACGCTGTTGCGGGGCATTTCCGGCGCTTCCGCGGGCTGGTGTGTGCGAACGTAAGGGGAACTTTTTAGAATCCTGGCATCGGGCAGGCGGAATCGCGGGAAACTATGGGAAAAAATTTGCGGCTGCAACTCACCTCTATATCTGGTGTTTGCGCAGGGATTGCTCACAACAAGTTCCGAATCTCACCCTGAATTGACCGCGAATCTGGCTCGAATCTGCGGATTCCCTGTCAAGGCTTCGGCGGTTTCCCGCAAAAAACAGTTGCGGGGCCATCAATTCCCATAGTATCCCTAGTTCATCAGATGAGACGAGGGGCGGGGCGCCAAACGACCCCAGAGCCAAAAACAAAACAAGCAGGTTTCATACAGGCCTTCGCTTTCATCGAACAAGAGATCCGGCGCGCGGGCGAGCAGACATCCCCCCAGGTGGCGCGTGCAGTCGGACATCCCGCAAAGCGGGCCAAGGCGGCGGGTTGATCAGTGGCAGCAGATCAACCCGCCCCTTTTCATTCTGGGGGACGGATTAACGCGAGGGACGCGCGAAAAGGACGGGAAATTGGGCCGCAGGTTCAGAGGTGAAAGCCACCACAAGGTGGATACAAAGGGGCGGGTGTCAATTCCTGCCTCCTTTCGCCGTGTGCTGGAGGCCGCCGACCCCAACTGGCAGCCCGGCCAGAACCCCGAACTGGTGATCGTCTACGGCGACCAGCGCCGCAACTTCCTGGAATGCTATACTATAGAGGCGATCGAGGAGGTCGACGCCAAGATCGACCAGCTCCCGCGCGGCTCGATGCAGCGCAAGATGCTGCAGCGCATGTTCCACGGCCAGTCGTTCCCGACCAACGTGGACGAAACCGGCCGCCTGGTGCTGCCCGCCAAGCTGCGCCAGAAGATCGATCTTGAGGCAGAGGCCTTCTTCATCGCTGCGGGCGACACCTTCCAGATCTGGAAGCCGGAAACCTACGAGCAGGAAGAACTGGCCCAGGCCGAAGAATGGATGGAAGACCTGCCCGAAGGCTTCGATCCGATGGAATTCCTAGACGGCGCCGGGGGCGCTTAAGACATGACCCAGGACCAAACAGCTGCCAATGGTCCCCACATCCCGGTTCTCCTCCGCCCGCTGCTTGCGGCCGTGGCCCCGGTCTCGGGCCGCTGGCTTGACGGCACCTTTGGCGCCGGCGGCTATACCCGCGGCCTCTTGGAGGCCGGCGCGGAGCAGGTGATCGGCGTTGACCGCGACCCGCTGGCCTTCGAACTGGCAAAAACGTGGGCAGGGGACTACGGTGACCGCCTGATCCTGCAGCCCGGCGTCTTTTCCCGCATGGATGAATATGCCCAGGACCTCGACGGCGTGGTGCTGGACCTTGGCGTCTCCTCGATGCAGCTGGACCTGGCCGAACGCGGCTTCTCCTTCATGAAGGACGGCCCGCTGGATATGCGGATGTCCCAGTCCGGCCCCTCTGCCGCCGACCTGATTGCCGAACTCACCGAGGCGCAGATCGCTGACATCCTGTTCCACTACGGCGAGGAACGCGCCAGCCGCCGCATTGCCAAGGCGATTGTCCGGGAACGCGCGATCGAGCCGATCACCACAACCCTGCGCCTTGCGGGCATCATCGAGAGCTGCCTGCCGCGCCCCAAGCCCGGCCAGTCGCACCCGGCGACCCGCAGCTTCCAGGGTCTGCGCATCGCGGTGAACGCCGAATATGACGAGCTGTTCGAGGGCCTGCTGGCCGCCGAACGGGCGCTGAAGCCCGGCGGCCTGCTGGCCGTCGTGACCTTCCACTCGGTCGAGGACCGCATGGTCAAGCGTTTCTTCCAGCACCGCGCGGGCAAGACCGGCCGCGCCAACCGCTACGCGCCGGAGCAGGCTGAGACACCCTCGCAGTTCGAACTGGTCACTCGCAAGGCCGTCGGCCCGGACGATCAGGAACTGGCCGAAAACCCGCGCTCCCGCTCCGCCCGCCTGCGGGTCGGGCGCCGGACGGAGGCCGAACCCGGGCCGATCTCGGCCAAGGAACTTGGAATGCCGCAGCTGAAAAAGGCGCGTAAATGAAGACTTTGCTGTATGCCGCTACCTGCCTGGCCGTCTTCGGCCTCGCCTTCTGGGCCTACCGCGAAAACTACGCCACCCAGCAGGTGCTGAAAGACACCCGCGCGCTGCAGCGCGAAATCGGCGCCGCCCAGGTGCGCCTCAGCGTGCTGCGCGCCGAATGGGCCTACCTCAACCGCCCGCAGCGCCTGCGCGATCTGGCTGACATCAACTTTGACAGCCTCGGCCTCTTGCCGCTGCGCCCGGATCAGTTCGGCCGCGTGGATGAGGTCTCCTACCCGGCGCCGCCGGAGCTGGAGATCACCAACGAGATCGAGGTCTCCGGCCTCAACGCCGGCCAAAACTCAGACGGGAGCCAGCCATGATCCGCACGCCGCTCCGCCCGCTGGCCCGCATCCTGCACGCCCGCGCAAGCGGCGAAAACCCGGATGTGATCGAAGAGGAAAACATCAGCCTGCGCCATCAGGAGATGCAGGTGCAGGCCCGCCAGCGCGCCGAGGGGCGGCTTCTGGTGCTGGGCCTGTTTTTCGTCTGCGCCTTCGGGGCGATCATCGCCCGCATGGGCATGACCGCGGTGTCTGAACCGGCGGAACCCGTGGCCAGCGTTCCCGGTGCCGCCATCGCCGCGCAGCGCGCCGACATCGTCGACCGCAACGGCAGCCTGCTGGCCACCAATTTCGAGACCCATTCGCTCTATGCCCAGCCGCCGCAGATGATCGACCCCATTGGTGCCGCGGAAAAGCTGGTGGAGATCTTCCCCGACCTCGACCGCGAGCGCCTGATCAAGGACTTCACCGGCAAGCGCAAGTTCCTGTGGGTAAAGAAGAAAATAAGCCCGGAGCAACTTCAGGCGGTGCATGACATCGGCGATCCCGGCCTTTTGTTCGGCCCCCGCGAAATGCGGCTTTACCCGAACGGCAGCCTGGCCGCCCATGTGCTGGGCGGCGCCGGTTTCGGCAAGGAAGGTGTGAACGCGGCAGAGGTGATCGGCGTTGCCGGTGTCGAACGCCAGTTCGACGACTACCTGCGCGATCCCGCCAACGCGGGCAAGCCGCTGCAGCTGTCGCTGGACCTCACCGTGCAGGCAGCGGCGGAGCAGGTGCTCTATGGCGGCATGAAGCTGATGAACGCCAAAGGCGCAACCTCGATCCTGATGGACGTCCACACCGGCGAGGTGATCTCGGTGGTCTCCTTCCCGGACTTCGACCCCAACGACCGGCCGCGCCCGCCCACTTCCGGCTTTGACCCCTCCGACAGCCCGCTGTTCAACCGCGCGGTGCAGGGCGTGTATGAGCTCGGCTCCACCTTCAAGATCTTCACCGCCGCCCAGGCGATGGACCTCGGCCTGGTCAACGCCGACACCGTGATCGACACCCGCGGCCCGCTGCGCTGGGGCCGCTTTGCGATCCGCGATTTCCGCAACTACGGCAACGAGATGTCGGTGACCAAGATCATCGTCAAATCCTCCAACATCGGCACCGCGCGGCTGGCGCAGCAGATCGGGGTGGAGCGGCAGAAAAGCTTTCTCGAAACGATGGGCATGCTGGAGCCGACCCCGTTCGAAATTTCTGAGGCTGCCGGCGGCAAACCCCTTCTGCCCGCCAACTGGTCGGAGCTGTCGGCGATGACCATTTCCTACGGCCACGGCATTTCCACCACACCGATGCATCTGGCGGCGGGCTATGCCGCGGTGGCCAATGGCGGCCGTTACGTGGCGCCGACGATTCTGAAGCAGAACTCCCCGCGGCTCGGCGAGCGGGTGATGAGCGAGGTCTCCGCCGCCGCCGCGCGCAAGATGTTGCGCAAGGTGGTCAGCGAAGGCACCGCCTCTTTTGCCGAGGTGGAGGGCTATCAGGTGGGCGGCAAGACCGGCACCGCCGACAAGCCCAAGCCTCGCGGCGGCTATTACGATGACAAGGTGATTGCCACTTTTGCCTCGATTTTCCCGGCACATGACCCGAAATACGTGCTGATCGTGACGCTGGACGAACCCTCCATCATCGCCCACGGCGAGGAGCGCCGCACCGCAGGCTGGACCGCCACCCCTGTGGCCGCCGAAATGATCGGCCGTGTCGCGCCGCTGCTGGGCCTGCGTCCGCAAGTTGAACCCGCAGAGGTGACTGGTATAACCCTCACCTCGAACTGACACAGGTGAGGGCCGCCATGAGCAGCAGCAGACCAGACCAGCCTCTGAGCCAATTGGGGCTCACTGCCCGCGGCGGCGCCGACCCGCAGATTTCCGGACTGGCGGTGGACAGCCGCGAAGTGCGCGAAGGGTTCCTGTTTGCCGCCCTGCCGGGCAGCCAGGTGCATGGCGCCAAGTTCATCCCGGGCGCGCTGGAGAAAGGCGCGACTGCCATCCTGACAGACGCCGCCGGGGCAGAGATTGCCGCCACGGTACTGGGCGAAAGCCACGCCGCCCTGGTGGTGGTCGAGGACCCGCGCCAGACGCTGGCCTATGCCGCCGCCCTGTGGTTCGGCGGCCAGCCGCAGACCGTGGTGGCGGTGACCGGCACCAATGGCAAAACATCCGTTGCCACCTTTGTGCGCCAGATCTGGTCTGAGCTGGGCCATCAGGCCGTCAACATGGGCACCACCGGCATCGAGGGCGCCTGGAGCTATCCGCTGGCCCATACCACGCCGGAGCCGATCACCCTGCACCGCGCGCTGGCAGAGGCCGCCGCGGCAGGCGTCACCCATGCGGCGATGGAGGCCTCCTCGCACGGGCTCGACCAGCGGCGTCTGGACGGCGTGCAGCTGGCCGCTGCCGGCTTCACCAACTTCACCCAGGACCATCTGGACTATCACGAGACATTCGACGCCTATTTCGCTGCCAAGGCAGGCCTGTTCCGCCGGGTGCTGCCGGAGGAGGGCGTCTCGGTCATCAATATGAACGACCCCCGCGGCGCCGAGATGCGCGCGGTGGCCGCTGCCCGCGGGCAGGAGGTGATCAGCGTCGGCCGCGGCCTGGGCGATCTGAACCTGATGGGCATGCGCTATGACGGCACCGGGCAGGACGTGCGGTTCTCCTGGCATGACAAACCCTATCAGGTGCGGCTGAACCTCATCGGCGGTTTCCAGGCGGAAAACGTGCTCTTGGCCTGCGGGCTGGTTATTGCCGGCGGCGAGGACCCGGAGCGGGTGTTCGAAACCCTGCCGCATCTGACCACCGTGCGCGGCCGGATGCAGCTGGCGGCGGAGCGCGAGAACGGCTCGGCCGTGTTTGTCGACTACGCCCACACGCCCGATGCGGTGGCCAGCGCCATCAAGGCGCTGCGCCCGCATGTGCTGGGCCGGCTGATTGCCATCGTCGGCGCCGGCGGCGACCGCGACACCACCAAGCGGCCGCTGATGGGGCAGGCGGCGCATCAGAACGCCGATGTGGTGATCGTCACCGACGACAACCCCCGCAGCGAGGATCCGGCCATCATCCGTGCCGCAGTGAAGGGCGGCGCGCCGGATTGTATCGAGATCGGCGACCGCGCCGAGGCGATCCTGCGCGGTGCTGACATGCTGCAGGCGGGTGATGCGCTGATTGTCTGCGGCAAGGGCCATGAGACAGGTCAGACCGTGGGCGACACGGTGCTGCCGTTTGACGATGTGGAGCAGGCCAGCATTGCCGTGGCCGCGCTCGACGGGAGGATCGCATGAGCCTTTGGACCGCATCTGAGGCCGCCGCCGCCACCGGCGGCAAGGCGCAGGGGGACTGGTCGGTGACCGGCCTGTCGATCGACACCCGCACCATTGGGCCCGGCGACATGTTCGTGGCCTTGAAGGCCGCCCGCGACGGCCATGACTTCGTGGCCCAGGCGCTGGAGAAGGGCGCAGGCGCGGCGCTGATCTCCCGCATTCCTGAGGGGGTTTCTGCGGATGCGCCGCTCTTGATTGTCGAGGACGTGCAGGCGGGGCTGGAGGCCCTGGGCCGGGCGTCGCGGGCGCGGACGCAGGCTAGGGTCGTTGCGGTCACCGGCTCGGTCGGCAAGACATCGACCAAGGAAATGCTGGCGCGGATGCTGTCCGACCAGGGCCGCACCCATGCGGCGGTCGCCAGCTACAACAACCACTGGGGCGTGCCTCTGACGCTGGCGCGGATGCCGCGCGACACCGAATACGCAGTGATCGAGATCGGTATGAACCACCCCGGGGAAATCGCGCCGCTGGCAAAACAGGCCCGCCCGCATGTGGCGATGGTGACCACCGTCGCGGCGGTGCACCTGGAGGCGTTTGAAAACGTCGAGGGTATCGCGGCTGAGAAGGCCGCGATCATGGAAGGGCTGGAGCCCGGCGGCGTGGCGGTGCTGAACGCCGATATCGCAGAAGCGCATGTGCTGCGCGATGTGGCCGCGGATCTGGGCGCAAGCGCCCGCTGGTTCGGCGAGAGCGCTGCGGACTATACCCTGCACTCCGCCGGGATCGAGGGCGAGGAGACCGTTGCCCGCGCCACCGCCAATGGCCGCGCGGTGGAGCTGCATATTCAATCGCTTGGCGCTCATTTCGCGATGAATGCGCTGGGTGCGCTGGCCTGTGTCGAAGCGCTGGGGGCTGATCCGGCAAAAGCCGTCGAAAGCCTCGCCCTGTGGTCGCCGGTCAAGGGCCGCGGCGTGCGCGAGACGGTTCGGCTGCAAAGCGGTGACATCACCCTGCTGGACGACAGCTACAACGCCAACCCGACCTCGATGGCGGCGGCGCTGGCGGTGCTGGCGGCGACACCGGGGCAGGGGCGCCGGATCGCCTATGTCGGCGACATGAAAGAACTGGGGCCGCAGGAGGTGCAGCTGCACGCCGGGCTGGCGGATCTGGACGCGGTGCAGGGTATCGACCGGATCCACTGCATCGGCCCGCTGATGCAGGCGCTGCACGACGCCCTGCCGGAGGGGAAACGCGGCGGCTGGTACCAGACCAGCGCCGAGGCGGTGCCCGGTCTGGCGGGCGAAATCCACGGCAGCGACATCGTGCTGGCCAAGGGCTCGCTCAGCATGGCGCTGGCCAAGATCGTTGACGGCATCCGCGAAATGGGTCACTCCACCCCCACACAAGAAAACGCATAAGAGAACGAGGGAAGGGCTCAGATGCTCTATTGGCTGACCGCTTTGTCGGACGGGGGGGATGTTTTCAATCTCTTCCGCTACATCACATTCCGCGCAGGCGGCGCCTTCATGACTGCGCTGATCTTCGGCTTCCTGTTCGGCAAGCCGCTGATCAACGTGCTGCGCAAGCGCCAGGGCAAAGGCCAGCCGATCCGCGATGACGGGCCGGAGGGGCATTTTTCCAAGGCGGGCACCCCCACCATGGGCGGCCTGCTGGTGGTGGGCGCGCTGCTGACCGCAACCCTGATGTGGGCGCGCTGGGACAATCCGTTTGTCTGGCTGGTGCTGTTCGTGACCATGGCCTACGGGCTCATTGGCTTTGCCGATGATTACGCCAAGGTCTCCAAGCAGAACACCAAGGGCGTGCCCGGCAAGGTGCGGCTGGCGCTGGGGATCCTGATTGCGGTGATTGCAGCGCTCTGGGCCGCGGCCTATCATCCGGCGCCCCTGCAGAACCAGCTGGCGCTGCCGGTGTTCAAGGACACGCTGATCAACCTCGGGATCTTCTATGTGCCGTTCTCGATCTGCGTTCTGGTCGGCGCCGCCAATGCGGTGAACCTGACCGACGGGCTGGATGGCCTCGCGATCATGCCGGTGATGATTGCCGCGGGCACCCTGGGCGTCATTGCCTATGCAGTGGGCCGCGTCGACTTCACCGAATACCTGGACGTGCATTACGTGCCCGGCACCGGCGAGATCCTTATCTTCTGCGCGGCGCTGTTCGGCGCAGGGCTGGGCTTTCTGTGGTACAACGCGCCGCCGGCGGCGGTGTTCATGGGCGACACCGGCTCGCTCGCCCTGGGCGGCGCGCTGGGCGCCATCGCCATTGCCACCAAGCACGAGCTGGTGCTGGCCATCGTCGGCGGCCTGTTCGTGGTTGAGGCGCTGTCGGTGATCATTCAGGTGCTCTACTTCAAGCGTACCGGCCGCCGGGTGTTCCTGATGGCGCCGATCCATCACCACTATGAGAAGAAGGGCTGGGCCGAGCCGCAGATCGTGATCCGCTTCTGGATCATCTCGCTGATCCTGGCGATGATCGGGCTGGCGACGCTGAAAGTGCGGTAGAGCACGCCGTTTGGCTGCCGCGCCGTATCTTCGGCGGGGCAGTTTGAAATCTCTTTTTCATGGAACCGTCCGGGGCTGCTGCGTCGGGCGGTTTGTGTTTGGGGAAGGCGGCGCCGCCGGAGGGGCGGAGCATCGGACAGCCCTTGCCAAGGGGCTGTGCCCGTCTATCGGCCTTTCGCGGGCCCGCCCTGCACCCAATGAGGAGGTGGTCTGAGGGGGCCGGTCTCCTGGTCTTGTCGTTGCAAAGGTTCGAACGTAGCGCAGGCGAGTGAAGATCCGGTGAGGGCAGCGTACGCAGGGTACGCAACACCCGTACGCGCGGCCTTCAGAACACCGACCAGTCCATCTCGCGGGCCAGCAGCTCCATCGCTTCGGTGCCCAGTTTGGAGTTGCCGTTGTGGTCCAGCCCCGGCGACCAGACCGCAATGCTGGCCTTGCCCGGCACGATGGCCAGGATGCCGCCGCCGACCCCGCTCTTGGCGGGCAGGCCGACGCGGTAGGCGAACTCGCCCGAGCCGTCGTAATGGCCGCAAGTCAGCATCAGCGCATTCAGCCGCCGCACCCTGCCTTGCGACACCAGCGCCGGCTTGGCGCCGCCGCCGATCAGGAAGCGCCCGGCCTTGGCCAGCTGCACCGTGGTCAGTTCGGTGGCGCACTGGTGAAAATAGGTGCCCAGCGTTTTCTCCGGCGTGTTCTTCAGGTTGCCGAAGGAGGCCAGGAAATTGGCAAGGGCAAAGTTGCGGTGCCCGTGGCGCGTTTCCGAGCCGGCCACTGCCTTGTTGATGTGGATGTCCTCGTCCTCCGCCGCGGCGCGGATGAAGGCCAGGATTTCCGCCAGCGCCTCCTTCGGGGCGCGGCCGGCCAGCAGCTCATCGGTGGTGACGATGGCGCCTGCGTTGACGAAGGGGTTACGGGGGCGGCCGCGTTCATGCTCCAGCTGGACGATGGAGTTGAAGGCGGTGCCCGAGGGCTCGCGCCCGACACGGCTCCACAGCTGGTCGCCCGCGCGGCCAAGCGCGATGGCGAGGGTGAACACCTTGGTGATGCTTTGCGCAGAGAACCGGGTCAGCGCATCGCCCGCGTGGAACAGGCCGCCATCGGCAGTGGCCACCGCGATGGCGAACTGATCCGGGTCGACCTGGCCCAGTTCGGGTATGTAGCTGGCGACCGCGCCGCGGTCGGCGCGGCTCTGCATCTCAGCACTGATCCGGTCGAGCAAAACCTGCATATCCGCTGCCACGGGCGATCCTTCCTGATTGATTTGCGCGGAAACTCGGGCATGGGCCGGGGCTTGTCAATCTGACGGCTCTGGCAAAGGCCGGCGGGATCGGATAGCGGTTCTGGCAACGGACATTTGGGAGGGCAGGTGATGATCCCGGTCAAAGGTTATGAAGGCGCCAAGGTGGCTGTGCTGGGGCTGGGGCGCTCGGGTCTGGCAACCGCACGGGCCCTGCGCGCAGGCGGTGCGGAGCCGCTGTGCTGGGACGACAACCCGGCAGCACGCGAGGCGGCCGAGGCGGAGGGCTTCGCCTGCCGCGATCTGCATAAAACCGGCGCCTTTGACGATGTGGCGGCGCTGATCACCTCGCCCGGCATTCCGCATCTCTATCCCAAGCCGAACCCGGTGATCCGCGCCGCAATCGAGGCCGGGGTGCCGGTGGACAATGACATCGGCCTGTTCTTCCGCTCCTTTGCCGATGCCGAGTGGCAGATGCATGACCAGCCGCCGCGGGTGGTGGTGGTGACCGGCTCCAACGGCAAATCGACCACGGTGGCACTGCTGCATCACATCCTGCAGGAAGCCGGACGCGAGAGCCAGCTGGCGGGCAATATCGGCCGCGGTGTGCTGGACATTGATCCGCCCGGCGAGGGCGGCGTGGTGGTGCTGGAGCTGTCCAGCTACCAGACCGAACTGGCCCGCGCGCTGACGCCGGATGTGGCGGTGTTCACCAACCTCAGCCCCGACCACCTGGACCGGCACGGCGGCATGGGCGGCTATTTCGCCGCCAAGCGGCGCCTGTTTGCCGAGGGCGGGCCCGACCGGGCTGTCATCGGCATTGATGAGGACGAGGGGCTGTTCCTGGCGGGCCAGCTGTCGGAGGGCGCCAGCGACGACCGGGTGATCCGCATTTCCGCGGCGCAAAAGCTGACCGGGCCGGGCTGGCAGGTCTTTGCCCGCAAGGGGTTCCTGAGCGAATACCGCAAGGGGCGGCAGGCGGCCTCCATCGACCTGCGGGAGATGATGGGCCTGCCGGGCGCGCATAATCATCAGAACGCCTGCGCGGCTTATGCGGCGGCGCGCACCCTGGGGCTGGCGCCGCGGCTGATCGGCGAGGCGATGGCAACCTTCCCGGGCCTGCCGCACCGCAGCCAGACCATCGCCGAGGCGGGCGGGGTGCGCTATGTGAATGACAGCAAGGCGACCAACCTGGACAGCGCGGTGAAGGCGCTGAGCGCGTTCAGGAACATCCGCTGGATCTGCGGCGGGCTGGAAAAGGACGGCGGGCTGGACGCGCTGAAGGGGCAGACCGGCAATGTGGTTAAGGCCTATGTGATCGGCCGCGAGGCGGCGGGTTTTGCGCTGCAGCTGGACGTGGAAGCCGAGGTCTGCACCACCATGGCTGCCGCAGTGGAGCGTGCCGTGGCCGAGGCGCAGGAGGGCGACACCGTTCTGCTGGCGCCGGCCGCCGCGAGCTTTGACCAGTACGACAACTTCGAGCAGCGCGGCGATGATTTCGTGGCCGAAGTTACAAAGCGGCTGAATACCTAGCCCTGGCTCAAAGCCCGATGTCGCGCAGCAGGTGCTCGGGCAGGTGGCTCAGCTGCCTGCGGGCCAGCTGCTGCCCGGCGGCTTGGCTGGCCCGGTCGCCCTTGTGCCGGTGCGAGGCAAAAATTCCATTGATGACGTGCCAGAGGTTCATCTGCGAAAGCATTTCAGCCATGGGGGCGATCCTTGTTCTGTGTGAGCAAGATGTGGGCGCTTGCCGCGCCAATGACCAATTGAATCTCAGCGGCTCTGGTATAAGCTGTGTTGATGGATCGTTCTGTAAATCCCCTGCCGCCGCTGCCGGCGGTGCGCGTCTTTGAGGCAGCGGCCCGGCTGGGCAGTTTCAGCCGCGCGGCGGAGGAGCTTGCGATGACGCAGGCGGCGGTCAGCTACCAGATCAAGCTGCTGGAGGACCGGGCGGGCCAGCCCCTGTTCAACAGGCTGCCGCGCGGGGTGGCGCCGACCGCGGCCGGCAAGGCATTCCAGCGCCATGCCAGCGAGGCGCTGGATATGCTGCGCCGGGGCTGGGCGGAGGTGCGCGGCAGCAGCGGCGAGGAGCTGGTGATCAGCACCATCACCAGCTTTGCCGCCTTCATCCTGGCGCCCCGGCTGGGGCTGTTCCAGGTGGCGCATCCCGGCATCACCACCCGGGTCGATGTCAACCCGCGGGTTGCGGACCTGCTGGCGGGGGAGGCCAGCGTGGCGATCCGGGCCGGCCGGGGGAGCTGGCCGGGACTGGCGGCGGACCTGCTGATCCGCGGCAGCTACACGCCGCTGCTGACGCCGGCGCTGATGGAGGCCTATGGCCCCTTTGAGGAACCTGCCGACCTGCTGCGGGTGCCGCTGGTGGACGCCGGCGATCCGGCCTGGGCCCTGTGGTTCCGCGCGGCCGGGGTGGAGCCGCCGAAACAGGCGGAGCAGCACAGCCTTGGCACCCAGATGCTGGAGGTGCAGGCGGCGCTGGCGGGCCAGGGCGCCTGTCTGCTGACACCGGCCTATGCCCGCGGCCTGATTGCCAGCGGGGCGCTGGTGCAGCCGTTCGATCTGGTGACGGAGGATGATATCTCTGTCTGGCTGGTCTACCCGGAATCGCGCCGCGACGCGCCGGCAATTGCCGCCTTCCGCAGCTGGCTGCTGGCGGAAGTGGCGGAACTGGCGGGGTAAGGTCTGGCAGGTGAGGGTGAAGGGCTTCAGGCTCACCCAAGCGGAACTTCCGCCTCTGACCCGCCTTCACCTGGCCTTGGCCTGCCAGGGCTGCCGCGCGCGCCCAAGCGAAATAGCGGTATCCGCCTGCGGCGGAGCCTCCGCGATTTCCCTTGGCCCCGCCCGTCCTCCCCGGCCGTCTGTGCCCAAGCGAATGCGGCTCCGAAGCGGAAAATCCCCAGGCAGCAGGCTGGAGGCTCAATCCCCGGTGTCGGGCGGGCGGGCCATTTCCTCCGACAGAATCCTGAAATAGCCGGGGAGGGCATCTTGCAGCTGCTGCCGCCCTGCCGCTGTCAGCGCGGCTTCTTTGGATCTCTTGTCGGTCTGGCTGGCCGCAAGGCTGATCAGCTCGTCCTGCTGCAGGGATTGCAGGGTGCGTGTCATGACTGGTTTTGACACATCAATGCGGCTGGCTATCTCATTCGGCGTCAGCGACTGGCGGTCCGGTTCCCGGTCAATAACGATCAGTACCAGAAAGCGCAGCTGCGACAGGCCATGCGAGGCAAAATAGGCATCGAGCCTGCGGATCAGCAGGCTGGCACGGCGCATCATCAAGAGCGCGCTGGTGATATGTGCAGGATCGGTGCCGTAGGTTTCGGCGTAAGCGCCGACCATCTGCTGCGATGGCAGTTCCTTGAGGAAGAACATAAGGGTCAGGCCAGGGCGGTCATCTTGTGGATTTCCACCGGCATTGCCAGCCAGTCTTCGTATTTGGCGAATACCGGGGTGATGTAATCCGCTGCGTAATGCGCTGCCAGGGCATCGTCGCTGGCCCATTCTTCGTCCAGGTAAAAACAAGTGCCGTCGCGGCCTTCGAGCAAGCAGAACTTCAGGCAGCCGGTTTCAGCGCGGGTCGGCTCCAGAACATCCAGCAGGCTTTGGCGGACATCCTGCATGTGTTCGGGTTTCGGGGTGATCCTGGCAACAAGTTGAAAGGGGCTGGTCATAATAGGCTCCGCTTATGTTATCATGATAACTAAATGGGCGGTCTCGCGTCCAAAGTCAAGCCGGCGTCATCTGCCGGCGGCGATGGCAGTGCCCGCGGCATGGCCCGACGCCCAGGCCCATTGGAAATTGAAGCCGCCGAGCCAGCCGGTCACATCCACGGCTTCGCCGATCGCATAAAGCCCGGGGGCGGCCTTGGCCTCCATGGTCTTGGAGGACAGGCCATCGGTGCAGATGCCGCCCAGGGTGACTTCCGCCGTGCGGTAGCCCTCTGTGCCGGCGGGCAGCAGATGCCAGGTCTGCAGCGCCTCACACAGCGCGGATAGCGCGGCGTCGGACTGGTCGGCGAGACGGCCCTTGAGGCCCAGTTGCGGGGCAAGGAAATCCACCAGCTTGCCCGGCAGGTGACGGGAGAGCTCGGTGGTCAGGTCGCGGCGGCCCTCGGCCTGGCGCTGGTCGCGCAGAAGATCGAAGAGCGGCGTGTCCGGGATCAGGTTCACCGTGATCTCCTCGCCCTCGCGCCAGTATGAGGAAAGCTGCAGCACCGACGGGCCGGAGAGGCCGCGGTGGGTGAACAGCAGCGCCTCGTCAAACGAGGTGCGGGTGTTCGACAGCCGCGCGGGCAGGGAGACGCCGGCCAGCGGCTGGAAGCGCCCGTCCGGGAAGGTGAAGGGCACCAGCGCCGGGCGGGTCTCGGTCAGCTCCAGCCCGAACTGGCGGGCGAGGTCATAGGCAAGGCCGGTGGCGCCCATTTTGGGGATCGACTTGCCGCCGGTGGCCAGCACCAGGTTGCGGCAGGTGACAGTCTGCGGCTTGCCCTCGCGCAGGAGCTTGACCATGTAGCCGTCCGCGGTCTGCTCCACCGCCTCGACGGAGGTGTGCAGCCAGAGGTCCGCGCCGGCCTCGCGCATCTCCTCAACCAGCATGGCGATGATCTGCTTGGAGGAGCCGTCGCAGAACAGCTGGCCCAAGGTCTTCTCGTGCCAGGCGATGCCGTGGCGGTCCACCAGTCCGATGAAGTCCCACTGGGTGTAGCGGGCCAGCGCCGACTTGCAGAAATGCGGATTGGCGGAGAGGAAGTTCTTCGCCTCCGCATACATGTTGGTGAAATTGCAGCGGCCGCCGCCGGAGATGCGGATCTTCTCGCCCGGCGCCTTGGCGTGGTCGATCACCAGAGTGCTGCCGCCCGCGTAGCGCGCGCACATCATGCCGGCTGCGCCGGCGCCGAGAATCAGGGTGTTTATCCGCATGGCGCGCATCCACCACGGAACCGCCGGCGGCGCAAGGGGAAGCCCGGACAGGCACCGGCTGGCGGAAGGCCGCCGCCACGCGGGCAGCTTCCCGCCTGTCAAGATGGCCTGCTGCGCGGGCGGTGGATTCTTGCCGAACTGTGTTCTTTTTCTGGCGCCGCAGCTCACGTTTCGTTACAGTTTCCGTGAGACCCCGAAAAATGGGGCGGAACGAGGCATATAGTGGCGGTATTCCCATGACTGAGATGGTCTATGGCGCGGTTCCCGTGCAGGCTGGTGAGCCGATTCTTCCCAAGTGGTGGCGGACGCTGGATAAATGGACGATGTCTTGCATCCTGATGCTGTTCGTGATCGGACTGCTGCTGGGGCTGGCGGCCTCGGTGCCGCTGGCGGAAAGGAACGGGTTCGGCAATTTCCACTATGTGCAGCGGCAGGCGGTGTTCGGGCTGACGGCGCTGATGGCGATGCTGGTCACCTCGGTGATGTCGCCCACGCTGGTGCGGCGGCTGGCGGTGCTGGGCTTTGCCGTGGCCTTTGTGGCGCTGGCGTTTCTGCCGATTTTCGGCACCGACTTCGGCAAGGGCGCGGTGCGCTGGTATTCGCTTGGGTTTGCCTCGCTGCAGCCCTCGGAATTCCTGAAGCCGGGTTTCATCGTGGTGGCCGCCTGGATGATCGCCGCCAGCCAGCAGATCAACGGCCCGCCGGGCACGCTGATGTCCTTCGCGCTGTGCATGATGGTGGTGATGATGCTGGTTCTGCAGCCGGATTTCGGCCAGGCCAGCCTGATCCTGTTCGGCTGGGGGGTGATGTATTTCGTGGCCGGGGCGCCGATGCTCTTGCTGGTCTGCATGGCCGCCGTGGTCGTGATGGGCGGTGTCTTTGCCTATAACAACTCTGAACATTTCGCCCGCCGCATCGACGGCTTCCTGAACCCGGATGTCGATCCCACCACCCAGCTCGGCTACGCCACCAACGCCATCCGCGAGGGCGGGCTGTTCGGCGTCGGCGTCGGCGAGGGGCAGGTGAAATGGTCGCTGCCCGATGCCCATACCGACTTCATCGTCGCGGTTGCGGCAGAGGAATACGGCCTGGTGTTGGTGGCCGTGCTGATCGCGCTTTACGCCTCCATCGTGGTCCGCTCGCTGTTTAGGCTGATGCGCGAGAGGGACACCTTCATCCGCCTGGCAGGCACCGGTCTGGTCTGCATGTTCGGCGTGCAGGCGATGATCAACATGGGGGTTGCGGTGCGGCTTCTGCCCGCCAAAGGCATGACTTTGCCGTTTGTCAGCTATGGCGGATCCTCGCTGATTGCCACCGGGATCGCGGTGGGTATGCTCCTGGCCTTTACCCGGACGCGCCCGCAGGGCGGGATTGCCGATTACCTGAACGGCCGCGGCCGCTGACGAGATAGAAAAGAGGCCAGCTGCGATGGCACAGAAATTGCTCTTGATGGCTGCCGGGGGAACCGGCGGCCATATGTTTCCTGCACAGGCGCTGGCCGAGATGATGCTGGCGCGCGGCTGGCGGGTGAAGCTGTCGACCGACGCGCGCGGTGCGCGCTATACCGCGTCCTTCCCCAGTGCGGTGGAAATCTCGCAGGTGTCCTCCGCCACCTTTGCCCGCGGCGGGCTGCTGGCCAAGGCGCTGGTGGGGCCGAAGATTGCCGGCGGCGTCTTGTCGATGGCAATGCAGATGCGCAGCGACCGCCCGGATGCGGTGATCGGTTTCGGCGGCTACCCGTCGATCCCGGCGCTGGGGGCGGCGACGCTGTTGAAACTGCCGCGGATGATCCATGAGCAGAACGGCGTGCTGGGGCGCGTCAATCAGATCTTTGCCACCCGCGTGGCAGGCGTCGCCTGCGGCACCTGGCCGACCATCCTGCCGGACGGGGTCGCGCATGAGCATGTGGGCAACCCGGTGCGCAGCGCAGTTAAAGAGAGGGCTGGCGCCGGCTATATTCCACCGGGGGATTACCCGATGTCGCTCTTGGTGATGGGCGGCAGCCAGGGCGCGCGCATTCTGTCCGACGTGGTGCCCGCCGCGGTGGCGGCACTGCCGGAGGGGATCCGCCGGCACCTGCGGGTGTCGCATCAAGCGCGCGAGGAGGACCTGGAGCGGGTCAGTTCCTTCTACGCCGAACATGGCATCAACGCCGATGTGCAGACGTTCTTTATTGATGTGCCCGCCCGCATGTCGGAGGCGCAGCTGGTGATCTCGCGCTCGGGCGCGTCCTCGGTTGCGGATATCTCGATCATCGGGCGGCCTTCGATCCTGATCCCCTTTGCCGCCGCCGCAGGCGACCACCAGACCGCCAACGCCCGCGGGCTGGTTGACGCCAATGCTGCCGTGATGATTCCCGAAAGCGCCCTTGATATCCCGGTGCTGGCAGAGCATATGGGCGCGATTCTGAGTAACCCGCAGGCTGCCGCGCAGATGGCAACCGCTGCACTGAGCGCCGGGGTTCCCGATGCCGCCGAACGTCTGGCGGCCCTGGTGGAGCAACTGGCCGAGGAAGGATAAACGTTATGAACCCTGCAACCAAACTGCCCGGTGATGTCGGCCCGATCCATTTTGTGGGTATCGGAGGCATCGGCATGTCGGGCATCGCCGAGGTGCTGTTGAACCTCGGGTACATGGTGCAGGGCTCGGACCTGAAATCCTCCAAGATCACTCAGCGGCTGGAAAAGCTGGGCGCGCGCATCTTCGTGGGCCAGAAGGCAGAGAACCTGGAGGAGGCCGCTGTTGTGGTGATCTCCTCGGCGATCAAGCCGGGCAATCCGGAGCTGGACGAGGCCCGCCTGCGCGGCCTGCCGGTGGTGCGCCGGGCCGACATGCTGGCGGAGCTGATGCGGCTGAAATCCAACGTCGCCATTGCCGGCACCCACGGCAAGACCACCACCACCACCATGATGGCGGAGCTGATGGTGGCCGGCGGCTTTGACCCCACCATCGTCAACGGCGGAATCATTCACGCCTATGGCTCCAACGCGCGGATGGGGCAGGGCGAATGGATGGTGGTCGAGGCGGATGAGAGCGACGGCTCCTTCAACCGGCTGCCCGCAACCATCGCAGTGGTGACCAATATCGATCCGGAGCATATGGAGCACTGGGGCGATTTCGACACGCTGCGCGACGGCTTCCTGGAGTTTGTCTCCAACATCCCGTTCTACGGTGTCGCAGTCTGCTGCACCGACCATCCCGAGGTGCAGGCGCTGGTGGGCCGGATTTCCGACCGCCGCGTGGTGACCTATGGCTTCAACGCGCAGGCTGACGTGCGGGCGGTGAACCTGACCTACAAGGGTGGTGTGGCGCATTTCGACGTCGAGCTGCAAGCCGAGGACCGGGTGATCGAGGGCTGCACCCTGCCGATGCCGGGCGACCACAATGTCTCCAACGCCTTGTCTGCCGTTGCGGTGGCGCGGCACCTGGGCATGAACAGCACCGAAATCCGCGAGGCGCTGGCCAACTTCGGCGGCGTGAACCGCCGCTTCACCAAGGTGGGCGAGGTGAATGGCGTCACCATCATCGACGACTACGGCCACCACCCGGTGGAAATTGCCGCGGTGCTGAAGGCGGCGCGCCAGGCCTGCGAGGGCCGGGTGATCGCGGTGCATCAGCCGCACCGCTACTCGCGCCTGTCCAATCTGTTCGACGATTTCTGCGCCTGTTTCAACGAGGCCGACGTGGTGGCGATTGCCGAAGTGTTTGCCGCCGGCGAGGAGCCGATCGAGGGCGCCAGCCGCGATGATCTGGTCGAGGGCCTGATCCGCCACGGCCACCGCCACGCCCGCGCCATCCTGAGCGAGGAGGACCTGGAGCGCCTGGTGCGCGAGCAGGCGCGGCCCGGCGACATGGTGGTCTGCCTTGGCGCCGGCACCATCAGCACCTGGGCCAACGGCCTGCCTGAACGGCTGGAGCGCTGAGGACATGACGCTGTCGCTGACCCTGGCCGCCGTCTGGGCGCTGGCAGCCAATATCCTGGCGATGATCCCCAGCCGCGACAACCACTGGCGCCGCGCCTATGTGCTGATTGCGCTGGGCATTCCGCTCTTGGGCTATGTCACCTATGAAAACGGCCCCTGGTGGGGGCTGGCGGTGCTTTTGGCGGGGATGTCGGTGCTGCGCTGGCCGGTGCTGTATTTCGGGCGCTGGCTGCGGCGGGTTGCAAGCGCGGGGAAGTGATCGTGCCGATCCGGAAATTCCGGGCGGGATGGCAAAATACCGCCGTTAGCAATAGCGACTGACGCATTGTCTTGCTGTATGCTTCCTTGCTAGAGGCTTGCGGCAAAGCTGCGAGGGACGGGCGACATGAATTTGAATGGTATCCGGGGGAAGGTGATTCCCAACCGCGATCTTGCGGATCTGACCTGGCTGCGGGTCGGCGGGCCTGCGGAGCATCTGTTCCAGCCTGCCGACATTGATGACCTGGCGGATTTCCTGCGCCAGCTCGACCCGGCGGTGCCGGTGTTCCCGATGGGCGTGGGGTCCAACCTGATCGTGCGCGACGGCGGCATGCGGGCGGTGGTGATCCGGCTGGGCCGCGGCTTCAACAGTATCGAGGCAGACGGCGGCACTGTGACTGCGGGTGCAGCAGCGCTGGACGCGCATGTTGCGAAACGCGCGGCGGATGCAGGGATCGACCTCACTTTCCTGCGCACCATTCCCGGTTCCATCGGCGGCGCGGTGCGGATGAACGCGGGCTGCTACGGCAGCTATACCGCTGATGTGTTCGTGTCGGCCACCATCGTCACCCGCGCGGGCGAGGTCCGCGAGATCACCGCTGAGGAGCTGGACTTCCAGTACCGCCAGACGGCGTTCCCGGAGGGCGCGGTGCTGGTCTCTGCCACCCTGCGCGGGCCGAAGGGCGACCCGGCGGAGCTGCACGCGCGCATGGAAGCGCAGCTGCAGAAGCGGGACGAGACCCAGCCGACCAAGGACCGCTCGGCCGGATCCACCTTCCGCAACCCGGCGGGGTTCTCCTCGACGGGCCGTGCCGATGACGTGCATGACCTGAAGGCGTGGAAGGTGATCGACAATGCCGGCATGCGCGGCGCACGGCGCGGCGGCGCCCAGATGAGCGAGAAGCATTCCAACTTTATGATCAACACCGGTGGCGCAACTGCCGCAGATCTGGAAGGGCTGGGCGAAGATGTGCGGAAAAAGGTTTACGAAGATTCCGGCATCACGCTAGAGTGGGAAATCATGCGGATTGGTGATCCGCTTCCCGAATGACCGGAAAACCCCTGCGCTGACAAAGGTTTGTCCGGCCGCAGCCTGAGGTGGACTGTCGCCCCGGAGCGGGCTTGGGAAGCGTGATTTCTTAACCGTGGTAAAGGCATTGTTAACATCCCGGTAAGACTTCGGGCGTTAGGGTGCCGGAGAGGCGGCAATGCACTGCCGGATTCAGGGGCGCAACGCCCTGCACGCATCAGCCGGCGGCAAGCCGGCGCAAAGAGATAAAACGGGTCTGTTGCAGGCCCTAAGAAACAGGGGCGCAAAGCCCCGCATATATTGAGGCGCTTCGTGGTGAGTAAGTCGAGCAGGGCACTCCCGAAAGTCGCGGTGCTGATGGGCGGACCGTCAGCCGAACGCGAGGTATCGCTGTCCAGCGGCCGTGAATGCGCGGCGGCGCTGCGCGGTGAGGGG
Organism: Leisingera sp. ANG49; assembly: GCF_059694505.1. Lineage (NCBI taxonomy): Bacteria > Pseudomonadati > Pseudomonadota > Alphaproteobacteria > Rhodobacterales > Roseobacteraceae > Leisingera > Leisingera sp. ANG49. Next base: position 203,916 of record NZ_JCATZN010000005.1, on the reverse strand, counting down.
TTCGAGGTTGTTGAAGTGGATGCAGGCGCTGGCCTGCATGCGCGCCTTTTGGAAATCAAACCGGATGTGGCGTTCAACGCGCTGCACGGGCGCTGGGGCGAGGACGGCTGCGTTCAGGGCGTGCTGGAATGGCTGCAGATCCCCTATACCCATTCCGGGGTGCTGGCCTCGGCGCTGGCAATGGACAAGCAGCGCTCCAAGGAGGTTTACCGTTCCGCCGGATTGCCGGTGGTCGAGAGCGGGTTGTTTGCCAAGGACGACGTGAGCGCCGGCCATGTGATGGCGCCGCCCTATGTAGTGAAGCCCAACAACGAGGGCTCCAGCGTCGGCATCTATATCGTGCATGAGGCCGCCAACGGCCCGCCGCAGCTGTCGGAGGAGATGCCGCAGCAGGTAATGGTCGAGACCTATGCGCCGGGGCGCGAGCTGACCACCACCGTGGTGGGCGACCGGGCGCTGACGGTGACCGATATCCTGACCGACGGCTGGTATGATTATGACGCCAAGTACAAGCCGGGCGGCTCGCGCCATGTGCTGCCCGCCGACCTGCCGCGGGAAATCTTCGACCTCTGCCTGGAATACGCCCTGACCGCGCATGAGGTGCTGGGTTGCCGCGGTGTCAGCCGCACCGATTTCCGTTGGGATGAGGCCCGCGGCGCCAGCGGTCTGGTGCTGCTTGAAACAAACACTCAGCCCGGCATGACGCCGACCTCGCTGGCGCCGGAACAGGCGGCCCATTGCGGCATGACTTTCGGCCAGCTCTGCGCCTGGATGGTGGAGGATGCCTCATGCAACCGCTGAGAGGCTGGTTCCGCAAGCCGGAAGAGGGGCGCTGCGATCCGGCGCCCTCGCGGCTGAAGTACCGTTTGCAGCGCTGGATGCTGACGCCGGGCATCCGCTTCGGCCTGCGCTTCGGGGTGCCGTTCTGCCTGATCTTTGCCGCGGGCAGCGCCTATCTGGCCGACGAGACCCGGCGCGCGGGGCTGGTGGGGATTTACAATGACGCCCGCGCCGCGATCCAGGAGCGGCCGGAGTTCATGGTCAAGGTGATGGCGGTGGACGGCGCCGGCGCCAGCGTGGCGCGCGACATCCGCGAGGTGGTGCCGGTGGATTTCCCGGTTAGCTCCTTCGATCTGGATCTGGAGCAGATCCGCGACGTGATCACCGGGCTGGACCCGGTGAAGACCGCCAGCGTCAGGATCCGCCCAGGCGGCATCCTGCAGGTCGATGTCGAGGAGCGCGAGCCGGCGCTGATCTGGCGCAGCCGCGAGGGGCTGGCGCTCTTGGACGAAAACGGCATTCACGTGGCTGAGCTGGGCCGCCGCAGCCTGCACCCGGACCTGCCGCTGATTGCGGGCAAGGGCGCAGCCAAGCATGCGGCGCAGGCGCTGCGGCTGTTTGCGGCGGCAAAACCGCTGGGGCCGCGGCTGCGCGGGCTGGTGCGCGTCGGCGAACGCCGCTGGGACGTGGTGCTGGACCGTAAGCAGCGGATCATGCTGCCGGCAGAAAAACCGGTGCAGGCGCTGGAGCGGGTGCTGGCGGTTAGCGAAGTACAGGATTTGCTGGAACGCGATGTGGCAGCGGTGGATATGCGTCTGGCTGGGCGCCCCACCGTGCGGATGACCGAGAATTCAGTGGAAAACTGGTGGCGGATCCGGCAGTTGAACGGGGGCGGGCAGTAACATGACAGATCTCTATCAATCGCAACGGGCGATGCGGCAGATGCGGCGCCAGGCGATGCAGCGCGGCGTGGTCGCGATCCTGGACGTGGGCAGTTCCAAGATCGCCTGCCTGGTGCTGCGTTTTGACGGCACCGGGCGGCTCAGCGAGGACGGCTCCATCGGCGCCCTGGCCGGGCAGTCGGGGTTCCGGGTAATCGGCGCCGCCACGACGCGGTCGCGCGGGGTGCAGTTCGGCGAAATCAACGCCATGCAGGAGACCGAGCGCGCCATCCGCACCGCGGTACAGGCGGCGCAGAAGATGGCGGAGGTGCGGGTCGACCACGTGATCGCCTGTTTCTCCGGCGCCAATCCGCGGTCTTACGGGCTGGATTCCAAGCTGGACCTGGAAGGGCAGGTCGTGTCGGAACATGAGGTGGCGCAGGTGCTGGCCTCCTGCGAGGTGCCGGAATACGGGGCGGGCCGCGAGGTGCTGCACGCCCAGCCGGTGAACTTCGCGCTCGACAACCGATCCGGCCTGGGGGATCCGCGCGGCCAGATGGGCCAGACGCTGGCGGTCGACATGCACATGCTGACGGTGGATGCCATCGCGGTGCAGAACCTGGTGCGCTGCATCCAGCGCTGCGACCTGGAGCTGGCGGGGATTGCCTCCTCGGCCTATGCCTCCGGCTTCTCGGCGCTGGTCGAGGATGAGCAGGAGCTGGGCGCGGCTTGCATCGACATGGGCGGCGGCTCCACCTCGATCTCCATCTTCATGAAGAAGCACATGATCTATGCCGACGCGGTGCGCTTGGGCGGCGATCACATCACCAGCGACATCTCGATGGGGCTGGGCATTCCGATGGCCAATGCGGAGCGCATCAAGACCTTCAACGGCGGGGTGCATGCCACCGGCGCCGACGACCGCGAGATCATCGACATCGGCGGCGACACCGGCGACTGGGAGCACGACCGCCGCACTGTCAGCCGGGCGGAGCTGATCGGCATCATGCGGCCCCGTGTCGAGGAAATCCTGGAAGAGGTGCGGGCACGGCTGGATGCAGCCGGGTTCGAATACCTGCCCAGCCAGCAGATCGTCCTGACCGGCGGCTCCAGCCAGATCATGGGTCTGGATGGCTTGGCGAGCCGCATCCTGGGCCAGCAGGTGCGCCTGGGCCGCCCGCTGCGCGTCCACGGCCTGCCGCAGTCGGCGACCGGGCCGGGCTTTGCCTCTGCCGTCGGCCTGTGCCTGTTTGCCGCCCATCCGCAGGATGAATGGTGGGATTTCGAGATGCCGGCGGGCCGCCATCCGGCGGGCACCCTGGGCCGCGCGGTGCGCTGGTTCCGCGACAACTGGTAGGCATCAGCGCGGGCGCAAGTCAATTCAGCCGGAACGGGAAAAGAGGGCGTGACAGCGCCCCGGTCACCCGTTAAGTTGTGCTTAACGTCCGCAAAAATGCGGCGAGTCAGCAGGCCGGGCAGTGGCCAGCCAGATTTCGGAACCGACCTTCTCCGCAGAGCGATTTTGCGGCTGGAGAGGATTTGTTGTGTGTGGCTTGTGCTCAATCCGCAATATCTGCTAGGGACGGCGAAATACCGCGGTTTTTGCCTTAGAATGAGGCCTTATTTTGTGGTTCGTCGTGCTTTTTGGGATGACGAAACACCCTCTCCGCGGTAGATTATGGTGAATAGGACAGGAATAAGCCCTTTGCGGGAAGGGCAGGTAACACAGGCGGTATGAGCATGACGTTGAACCTTTCGATGCCCGGGAATGAAGAGTTGAAGCCGAAGATCACCGTGTTCGGTGTCGGCGGCGCCGGCGGCAATGCCGTCAACAACATGATCGCCAAGGAATTGGATGGCGTCGAATTCGTCGTTGCCAACACCGACGCGCAGGCGCTGCAGCAGAGCGCCGCCAAGAGCCGGGTTCAACTGGGCATCAAGGTCACCGAGGGCCTGGGCGCAGGCGCCCGCCCGCAGGTCGGCTCCGCCGCCGCCGAGGAAAGCATCGAGCAGATCGTCGACCACCTGGCCGGCGCGCATATGTGCTTCATCACCGCGGGCATGGGCGGCGGCACCGGCACCGGCGCCGCGCCGATCATCGCGCAGGCCGCGCGTGAACTCGGCGTGCTGACCGTCGGTGTTGTCACCAAGCCGTTCCAGTTCGAGGGCCTGAAGCGGATGCGCCAGGCCGAGGCCGGTGTCGAAAGCCTGCAGAAGGTGGTCGACACGCTGATCATCATCCCGAACCAGAACCTGTTCCGCCTCGCCAACGAGAAGACCACCTTCACCGAGGCGTTCTCGATGGCGGATGACGTGCTGTACCAGGGCGTCAAAGGCGTCACCGACCTGATGGTCCGTCCGGGCCTGATCAACCTCGACTTTGCCGACGTCCGCGCCGTGATGGACGAGATGGGCAAGGCGATGATGGGCACCGGCGAGGGCGAGGGCGAGGACCGCGCGGTCCAGGCCGCCGAGAAGGCGATTGCCAACCCGCTGCTGGACGAGATCAGCCTCAAGGGCGCCAAAGGCGTGCTGATCAACATTACCGGCAGCCACGACCTGACCCTGTTCGAGCTCGATGAGGCCGCCAACCGCATCCGCGAGGAAGTGGACCCGGATGCCAACATCATCGTCGGCTCCACCCTGGACACCGGCATGGAAGGCAAGATGCGGGTTTCCGTCGTGGCCACCGGCATCGATGCAACCGATGTGAACACCGACATGCCGGTGCCGCGCCGCCCGATGTCGGCGCCGCTGCGCCAGACCGTCAGCGTCGAGGAAAACCGCGCCGCGCCGCTGGAACTGGAAACCCCGGTTCAGCAGCCCGCTGCTGCCGAGGCCGCACCGGCTCCGGTGCAGGAAGCCCCGGCCGCCGCTGCCGCCCTGGAAGAGCCGTCGCTGTTCGAAGAGCTGAACGTGCAGCAGGCCGCCGCCCAGGAGCAGTCCGAGGACGTGTTCGAAGAGGTGGAGCAGATGGACGACGACGGCCTGCCGCCGCCGGCCTATCAGCCGCAGGTGCCGGAGTTCCGCCCGCAGGCGGATACCGCTGAAACCCCGCAGGCTGCCTTTGTTGCGCCCAAGGCGCCCGCGCCGGGCACCCCGTCGCCGCAAGCGCTGGAGCGCCTGCAGGCCGCGGCCCAGCGGGTGCAGCAGCCGCCGCAGCAGGCCCCGCAGCCCGTGCGTCCGGCAGCTCCCGCCGCCCAGGCGCCGCAACAGCAGCAGCCGCAACAGGCGCAGCAGCAGCCCGAGGGGCAGCGCCGCTTTGGCCTGAATTCGCTGATCCACCGGATGACCGGCAGCAATGACGCGCCTGCCGCGAAGCAGCAGCCGCAGGCGGTGCGCCAGCAGCCCGCGATGCACGCGCACGCTCCGGCGGCCCAGCCGCAGCCGGTGCAGCAGCAGCAGGCCGATCCGGATCAGGAACGCATCGAAATCCCCGCATTCCTGCGCCGCCAGGCCAATTGACGCATCACATATCACGCTGGAAAAGCCGCCTTAGGGCGGCTTTTTATTTATGAATAACAGGCGTTTACGTCGTTCTGAGCGGTGTTTTGCCGACCTGTTACATCCATGTTTCAATCCGTTACAAAGATTGAGTTGTGCGTTTTTAAGCAAAACCTTAACTCTCATCCGCAACACGGCCCCGGAGGCCGGAAACAGTGGAATGAGGCGCAACGTGCAGAATACGCTCAAGGCATCGGTGGCATTCGAAGGGGTCGGCCTGCACTCCGGCAAACCCGCACGCATGGTTCTGATCCCGGCTCCGGCGGGGCACGGCATCGTCTTCAAGCGCACCGACATTGCATTGGGCAACACCGTGGTTCCGGCGCGCTGGGACCTGGTTGAGCGCAGCCCGCTCTGCACCCGCCTGGTCAATGAGGCCGGCGTCAGCGTTTCCACTGTCGAACACATCATGGCAGCCCTGGCAGGCTGCGGCGTGCACAATGCGCTGATCGAGATCGACGGACCGGAAGTGCCGATCGCCGACGGCTCCTCGGCGCCGTTCGTGCGCGGCATCATGCAGCACGGCGTGCAGCGCCTGGGCGCGCCGATCGTGGCCTATGAAATCCTGAAGCCGGTGACGGTGGAGAAGGATGGCGCCCGTGCCACCCTGCTGCCCAGCGACCGGCTGACCATCGAATTCCACATCGACTTTGCGGAGGCCGCCATCGGCCGCCAGAGCAAGGTTCTGGATATGCGCAACGGCAGCTTTGCGCGCGAACTGTGCGACAGCCGCACCTTCTGCCGCCAGGCAGATGTCGAAACCATGCAGGCCAATGGCCTCGCCCTGGGCGGCAAGCCCGGCGAGAACGCCGTTGTGTTTGACGGAGAACGGGTCGAGAGCGGCGCAGGGCTGCGCCACTCGGACGAGCCTGTACGCCACAAGATGCTGGATGCGCTTGGCGATCTGGCACTGGCCGGGGGGCCGATCTTGGGGCGCTATGTTGGCGAGCGCGCGGGGCACGCGCTGACCAACACTTTGCTGCGGGCCCTGTTTGCGGAGCCGGGTGCAGTCCGGGCCGTCGCTTGCGATGCAGCGATGACCGCACGGCTTCCGGGGCAGGGGCTGATTTGGTCGGAGATCCCGGCCGAACAGCGCCGCGTGGCATAAGGCAAAGAACCAAGGAACGAGCGGCAGACTGGCCCGGGACGCGAATTGTCCCGGGTCTTTTCCTGTGCGGCGGACGCGGAACGGGGCGGGAACGGATTGGCAGCCTTGACCATCGCCAGCTTTCTCTGCCATGTGAGTGCGGAAATGGCGAAAGGCGTTTTGCGCGCCATTTGAATATGCTAGAGACGGCATAACCGGGGCATACACCCGTAAGGCAATGACGGTGAGGTGAGGCATAATGAACGGCATCAGGGCAGGAGCCAAAACCCTCGGCGCGGTGCTTTTGATGGCGGCTCTTGCTGGCTGCGGCGGCGATGGCGGCGCGGTGAAACGCGGCGAGTCGGTCGAGGCCTTCCCGCCCGATCAGATCTATGAGCGGGCCGAGTTCGAACTGGCCAACCGGCGCCCCAAGGATGCGGTCTATTACTTCGCCGAGATCGAGCGCCTGTACCCCTATTCCGAATGGGCAAAGCAATCGGTGATTATGCAGGCCTTTTCTTTTCATCAGATCAAGGACTACGAGAACAGCCGCGCCGCGGCGCAGCGGTTCATCGACTTCTACCCGGCGGATGAGGATGCGGCTTACGCCCAGTATCTGCTGGCGTTGAGCTATTACGATCAGATCGACGAGGTCGGCCGCGACCAGGGGCTGACCTTCCAGGCGCTGCAGGCGCTGCGCACGGTGATCGAGGTCTACCCGGACAGCGAATACGCCAATTCGGCGATCCTGAAATTCGACCTGGCCTTTGACCACCTGGCCGGCAAGGAGATGGAGATCGGCCGCTACTACCTGCGCCGCGGACACTACTCCTCTGCGATCAACCGCTTCCGGGTGGTGGTGGAGGATTTCCAGACCACCAGCCACACGCCGGAGGCGCTGCACCGGCTGGTCGAGGCCTACCTGTCGCTGGGCCTGACCGCCGAGGCGCAGACCGCGGCGGCCATTCTGGGCCATAACTTCCAGTCCACCGACTGGTATGAGGACAGCTACCGGCTGCTGACCGCAAACGGGCTCAAGCCCAAGGACCGCGGCAACAACTGGCTGAGCCAGATTTACCGCCAAACGGTGAAAGGGCAGTGGCTGTAACGGCCGCTGCGGCAATGGGGCGGGGCAATGCTGCGCGCGCTTGATATCCGGGATATCCTGATCATCGATCACCTGGAGCTGAATTTTCAGCCCGGTCTGAACGTGCTGACCGGCGAGACCGGGGCAGGAAAGTCCATTCTTCTTGACAGCCTTGGCTTTGTGCTGGGCTGGCGCGGCCGCGCTGAACTGGTGCGCCAGGGCGCCAAGCAGGGCGAGGTGCTGGCGGAGTTCGAGCTAGGCGCGGGCCATCCCGCGCATGCGATCCTGGAAGAGGCCGGGCTGCCGGGCGGTGACGAGCTGATCCTGCGCCGGGTCAATACTGCCGAGGGGCGCAAGACCGCCTGGGTCAACGACCGGCGCTGCTCCGGCGAGGTGCTGCGGGCATTGTCGGAGACTTTGGTGGAGCTGCACGGACAGCACGACGACCGCGGTTTGCTGAACCCGCGCGGGCATATGGCGCTGCTCGATCAGTATGCCGGGGTGCAATCGTTGCTGGCGGCGGTGCGCAGCGCCTGGACCGAAGCCGCCAAGGCCCGCAAGACGGTGGCGGCCACCCGCGCCGCGCTGGAGGCCGTGCGCGCCGAGGAAGAGTTCTTGCGCCACGCGGTGGGCGAGCTGGACAAGCTGGATCCGCAGCAGGGCGAGGACGAGGCGCTGGACACCCGCCGCCGCCAGATGCAGGCGGCCGAACGCATCCGCGGCGACATCGCCCGCGCCCATGCGCTCCTCAGCGAGGGCGCTGAGAGCGCCATGGGCGAGGCGCAACGCTGGCTGGAAGGCGTCGCGGGCCAGGAGGCCGAGGGCGGGCTGGATGAACCGCTGGCGGCGCTCAGCCGGGCGATGATCGAGCTGGGCGACGCCCAGGACGGGGTGGAGCGGGTGCTGGACAGCCTGGATTTCAATCCCGGCGAGCTGGAGGACTGCGAGGAGCGCCTGTTTGCGATCCGCGGGCTGGCGCGCAAGCATGATGTGCAGCCGGATGAGCTGGCAGGCTATGCCGAAACCCTGCGCGGCAAGCTGGCGGCGCTGGATGCCGGAGATCAGGACCTGGCCGATCAGGAGGCCGCGCTGAAAGCCGCGGAGGCCGCCTATACCGAGGCCGCCAAGCAACTGGGCGCGGTGCGCCGCGAAAGCGCCGCGGCGCTGGATCAGGCGGTGATGGCGGAACTGGCGCCGCTCAAAATGGAGCGCGCGGTGTTCGAGACCCGCATCACCACCGCAGAGCCGGGGCCGGAAGGCACGGACGCGGTGGCCTTTACCGTCGCCACCAACCCCGGCGCGCCCGCCGGCCCCCTGAACAAAATCGCCTCGGGCGGCGAATTGAGCCGCTTCCTGCTGGCGCTGAAGGTCTGCCTGCGCGGCGAGGATGCCAGCAAGACGCTGATCTTCGACGAGATCGACCGCGGTGTCGGCGGCGCCACCGCGGATGCCGTGGGGCGCAGGCTCCGGAACCTTGCAAGCGGCGGCCAGGTGCTGGTGGTCACCCACTCGCCGCAGGTGGCGGCGCTTGGCGGCCATCACTGGCAGGTACGTAAGCAGGTGGTCGATGGCATGACACTGTCGCAGGTGGTGCCGCTGGCGGAAGCTGAGCGGGTGGACGAGCTTGCCCGCATGGTCTCAGGCGATACCATCACCGAGGAGGCCCGCGCCGCGGCCCGCGCTTTGCTGGCGGGATGACCCGCCGGATCCATCGCCTGGGTGAGGGTTCTTTAACCGGACTGTGGCAGCTAGGGGCCGCAGAACAGAAAAAGATCCGCTGACAGGTTATGGTAGAAGAAATCCGCAGATCCCTTTCCGCAATTTTCCTGCAATGGCTGGCCGGCCTGAAGGACATCTGGCGGGTGCTGCGTCACCGCGGCCCCAGCCAGTTCCAGTTCTGGCTGATCGCGCTGCTGATCGGCATCGCGGCGGGGTTTGCGGCGCTGTTCTTCCGCAAGGGTATCGCGGCGCTGCAGGCCTGGGTCTATGGCGCGCCGGATGTCGATTACCTGCATTCCTATGCACAGGACCTGCCGTGGTATGTGCTGGTCAGCATTGCGGCTGGCGGCGGGCTGGTGGTGGGGCTGATCCTCGACCGGTTCACCCCGGATGCGCGGGTGCGCTCGGTCGCCGACGTGATCGAAGGCGCGGCGCTGCATGACGGCCGGGTCGAGCACAAGGAGGGCCTCGCCTCGGCGCTGGCGTCCTTCATCACGCTCTCGACCGGCGGCTCCACCGGGCGGGAAGGGCCGGTGGTGCATCTGGCCGGGGTGATCTCCACCTGGGTCAGCAACCGGATCAATGCCGACGGCATCACCGGGCGCGACCTGCTGGGCTGCGCGGTGGCCGCCGGGGTCTCGGCCAGCTTCAACGCGCCGATTGCGGGCGCGCTGTTTGCGATGGAGGTGGTGCTGCGGCATTTCTCGGTCAATGCCTTTGCGCCGATCGTGGTGGCCTCGGTGGCGGGCACGGTGATCAACCGGCTGGAATACGGCGACGTGACCGAATTCACCCTGAACACGCCGGGCGCGCTGCAGTTCTATGTGGAGCTGCCCGCCTTCCTGATCCTCGGCCTGATCTGCGGCCTGGTGGCGGTGGCGCAGATGCGGGCGATCTTCTTTGCAGAGAAGGTGGGGAATACGGTGCAGGAGAGGCTGCATCTGCCGCGCTGGCTGCGCCCCGCCGTGTCGGGCGTCATGCTGGGCGTGATTGCCGTCTGGTTTCCGCATATCATCGGCGTCGGCTATGAAACCACCGTGCTGGCGCTCACTGGCGGGCTGCTGCTGGGGCAGGCGGTGATCTTCACCGTGGTCAAGACCGCCGCCGTGGCGATCACCATGGGCGGGCGCATGGGCGGCGGGGTGTTTTCGCCGTCGCTGATGATCGGGGCGCTGACCGGGCTGGCCTTCGGGCTGATTGCCACCTCGGTGCTGCCGGATGTGTCGGGCACCCACACGCTTTACGCCTTTGCCGGCATGGGGGCGGTGGCTGCCGCAGTTCTGGGGGCGCCGATCTCCACCACGCTCATTGTGTTCGAGCTGACCGGCGACTGGCAGATCGGCCTGGCGGTGATGGTGTCGGTCTCCATGTCCACCGCGCTGGCGTCGCGCATGGTGGACCGCTCCTTCTTCCTGACCCAGCTGGAGCGGCGCGACATCCATTGCGCCGCCGGGCCGCAGGCCTATTTGCTGGCGCTGATCCGGGCGGGCGCGGTGATGCGCCCGATGGGCGACAGCCGCTGTGCCAGCCTGGAGGACTGCCAGGTGCTGGTGGAGGAAGGCCTGTGCGTCCGCGCCTCCGCCTCGCTGGAGGCGGCGATGCCGGTGTTCGACCGCGCCGATGCCCCCTACCTGCCGGTGGTGATGGGGGAGGGCGGCACGGCGGAAGTCATCGGCGCGCTGTATCACGTGGATGCGCTGAAGGCCTACAACCGCGCCCTGGCTGCCACCGCGGCGGAGGAGCACCGGTAGGGCGGGCGGAAAAGTTGCGATTCTGTCCGCGCAAACCCGTGCCGGTTTAGGGGAAACTTTCCCCGTTGCTCCCCGGATATGTGCGATTTCGGATACAGGTTAAGGATTAATTAATCTGTGCATTGCTCTGCATCAAAGTCTGCCTGAACATTACGTGAGAATACCGCAAAAACACTCACATCGGCAGGCAACAAAATGCGAAACTTCGAAACTGGCCCGCAAGAGGCTGGTGCGAAACACAAGGCGGAAGAGCGGGAAAACGAGCGGGCGGCACTGGAAGCGGTGATCAACTACGCGATTCAGTGCGCGCGGGAAACGGATATTCTCGGCGCGGGCGACTCTCTGGAGCAAGCCAGACAGAACCTCAGCCGGGCTGTTCTGACCTGACGCTCCCAGGCCTTTTCCAACGATAAGCGGGCGCTGTCTGCAGCGGCAGACGGCCGCTGCCGTTCTGCGCGGCGGCGCAAAAAAACACCGGCGCCAGGGCGCCGGTGCGGGATGTTTCAAACTGTCCGCCCTGTGGCGGGGCGCCCGGGGCTGCGCCGCAGGGGCGGCACCGGAGCCGGGCGGGCCGGCTCAGACCTGCTCCACCTTGACGGAGTCGCTCAGCACAAAGGCCAGGTGGCCCTTGATCTCCGCCACCTCTGCCTTGGGATCCTCATAGCTCCAGGCGGCGTTTTCCGTTACCGAGGACTTGTTGGCGATCGAGAAGTAGCTGGCGTCGCCCTTGTGCGGGCAATGGGTGGTCTTGCTGGTGCGGTCCAGGAACGCCATCGCGATGTCTTCGCGCGGGAAATAGATGACCGGATCCAGATCGCCCTCCGACAGCTCCAGTGCATTGGTGGTCTCCCCCAATACGGCGCCGCCGGAGCGGACGGTCCAGGTGCCTTCGGCCTTGCGGATACGGATAGTGGTCATGCGTGTTTTCCCATTCTCTTCGGTCTTGTCGTCTTTGCTTCAGTCTATGTAGCAGCCTATGTAACACCGCAGTGTCACAAGGGGGCGGTTGCGGCATCAAGCCACGCCTTTGCGGCGGGGCTGAGCAGCGGGCCGATTTTTGCCAGAACCTCCTGGTGATAGCTGTCGAGCCAGTCTGTCTCATCTGCTGTCAGCATGGAGGCATTCACCAGCCGCCGGTCAACCGGGGCAAAGGTGAGCGTGCGCCAGCACAGCATGTCGCGCTCCGGGTCGCTGGTGTCAAGGGCCGGGGCGGTCTCAACAACCAGAAGGTTCTCGATCCGGATGCCGAAGGCGCCCTCCCGGTAGTATCCGGGCTCATTCGACAGGATCATCCCGGGCTCCAGCGGCACATGGCTGGTGCGGGCCAGCCGCTGCGGGCCTTCATGAACGCTGAGGTAAGCGCCGACGCCGTGGCCGAGGCCGTGGTTGAAATCCTGCCCCACCAGCCACAGAGGCATCCGGCCGATGCATTCGATGTCGCGGCCCGCCAGCCCCTTGGGCCAGCGCAGGCGGGACATGGCGATCATGCCCTGCAGCACGCGGGTGAAGGCGGCGCGCTCCTCGTCTCCGGGGGTGCCGATGGCGATGGTGCGGGTGATGTCGGTGGTGCCGTCCAGATACTGGCCGCCGCTGTCCATCACCAGCAGGTGGCCGTCCTCCAGCCGGGTGTCGGTTTCCTCGGTCACGCGGTAGTGCATGACGGCGCCGTTCTCGCCGGTGCCAGCGATGGTTTCAAAGCTGATATCGCGCAGGGCCGGATCTTCGCTGCGCAGCGCTTCCAGCTTCTTCACCACGTCGATCTCGCTGATGGTGCCGGGGGCCTGCGCATCCAGCCAGGCCAACATCTCCACGATGGCGGCACCATCGCGCAGATGGGCGGCGGCGCTGCCCGCGATCTCGGCGGCGTTCTTGCGCGCCTTGGGCAGGGCGCAGGGGTCGCCTGCGGGCACTAGCCGTTCGCCAAGCGCATCGGCCACGATCTGCGGAACGGTGCCGGAGTCCGCTGCAACGGAGCCGTTGAGCGCCCCGGCCGCCTTGAGAAAGTGTTCGGGCGCGTGCACGGTGACGGAGCTGTCAAAGTGGCCCTCCAGCCCTGCCAGCTTCTCCGCCGCCATGAACAGGTCCACCCGCGCGTCATCGTGCAGGATAGCAAAGCCATGCGCCACCGGGTTGCGGGCCACGTCGCTGCCGCGGATGTTCAGCAGCCACATGATGCTGTCGGGCAGGGTGATGACCGCCGCGGCCTGGCCCGCCTCGCGCAGGCCCTTGGCCAGCTGTGCGCATTTTTCCGCCGCGCTTTCGCCCGCGTAGTCCAGCGGGTGCGCCGCAACCGGCTGCATCGGCGGGGCGGGCTGGTCATCCCAGATCCGGTCCACAAGGTTGTCGCATTGCGCCAGGGTGATGCCGCTGCCCTTCAGCTCCTTTTCCAGCGAGGTGATCTGCCCCGCGGCATGCAGCCAAGGGTCGAACCCAACCTTTCCGCCATTGGGCAGCTGTTCCTTCAGCCAGTCCGCCAGTTGCACATCGGGCCAGGGCACCGGCGTATAGTCCGCCGCCACCTGACGTTTCACCTGGGTGCGGTAGCGGCCGTCGATGAAGACGCCCGCAATGTCCTGCAGCACTGCGCAGAACCCGGCCGAGCCGGTGAAGCCGGTGAGCCAGGAAAGGCGCTCGTCATGCGGTGCCACGTATTCGCCCTGATGCGCGTCGGCGCGCGGCACCAGGAATCCATCGAGACCTTCCGCCGCCAGTTCCTTGCGCAGGGCAGCCAGACGGGGCGGCCCCTGGTCCGGGCGGGCGGTCACATCGAAGGTCTGATACATCGGCGTCTCTCCTGCGAAAAAGGCGGGGCGGCAGCAGGGGAAACCCTAAGGGCCGCGGCAAAGAAAAGGCGCGGGGCTGAGCAGCCGCGCGCCTCTTCTTGTCCCAAATCGCCCTGCTGCTGGCAAGGGCGGCGGCGGAGAGATTTGCCGGGACCTGACGGAACGAACAGGAGACGCTTAATCCGGGGCGCGCTCCCGCCCGGCCTTGGCGCATCCAAGATGCCCCGCGGCCCGTGGGGCCAAGCGCCGGATGCCTCCGGCACCCGGCGCCGCCGCGCGCGTCAGCGCGCGGCCATGCCCAAGGCAGAGGGCGGCATCTGCAGATGCAGGCCAAAGGCGCGGGAGTGCGCCCTGGCCGTTTCCGGTGCGGGATCAGCTCGCCCGCTTGATGCCCATGACGCGGGCGCGGGCGCGCGGGTCGCTGTCGAACAGGGCGGCCAGCTGTTCGGTCATGGCGCCGGCCAGCTGCTCCACATCCGTGATCGTCACCGCGCGCTCGTAATAGCGGGTCACATCATGGCCGATGCCGATCGCCAGCAATTCCACCTGCTTGCGCTTTTCCACCATCGCAATCACGTCGCGCAGGTGTTTCTCCAGGTAATTCGCCGGGTTCACCGACAGCGTCGAATCATCCACCGGCGCGCCGTCGGAGATCACCATCAGGATCTTGCGGGCCTCGCGCCGCGCCACCATGCGGCGGTGCGCCCATTCCAGCGCCTCGCCGTCAATGTTCTCCTTCAGCAGGCCCTCTTTCATCATCAGGCCCAGGTTGGCACGGGTGCGGCGCATCGGGGCGTCGGCGGCCTTGTAGATGATGTGGCGCAGATCGTTCAGGCGCCCGGGCTGCTGCTGGCGGCCCTCGTTCAGCCAGGCCTCGCGCGCCATGCCGCCTTTCCAGGCGCGGGTGGTGAAGCCGAGAACCTCGACCTTCACGTTGCAGCGCTCCAGGGTGCGGGCCAGAACATCGGCACAGATCGCCGCGATGGAGATCGGGCGGCCGCGCATCGAGCCGGAGTTGTCGAGCAGCAGCGTCACCACGGTGTCGCGGAACTCGGTGTCCTTTTCGACCTTGAACGACAAGGGCGTGGTCGGGTTGGCCACGACCCGCGCTAGGCGGCCGGCATCCAGGATACCTTCCTCGCGGTCGAACTCCCAGCTGCGGTTCTGCTGCGCCTGCAGGCGGCGCTGCAATTTGTTCGCCAGCCGCGAGACCGCGCCCTTCAGCGGCTCCAGCTGCTGGTCAAGATAGGCGCGCAGGCGCTCCAGCTCGGCCGGCTCGGCCAGCTCCTCGGCGTTGATTTCCTCGTCATGGGCATCCAGGAACACCTTGTAGTCCGGGTCGGCGTCAGAGACCGGCGGCGGGGCAGGCGGCTCCAGCGGCGCCTCGCCATCAGGCATCTCGGTGTCCTCCGCCAGATCATCATCGGCCATCTCGTCCATCGAGACCTGGGCCTGGCTTTCGTCCTGCTCCTGGCTCTGCTCGGGGGATGCGTCGGCCTGCTCCTCCTCGCTATCGTCCTGGCCGGTGCTGTCCGGGTCCTGCTGCTCCTCGGCGTTGTCCTCGGCCTCGTCGTTGGCCTCGTCGTCCAGTTCATCCGGGTCATCGCCCAGCTGGTCGCCATAACCGAGGTCGGAGATCACCTGCCGCGCCAGCTTGGCGAATGCAGCCTGGTCGGCAATGGTCTCGTCCAGGTTCTCCAGCGTGCCGCCGGCCTGGGATTCGATGAAGCCGCGCCACAGCTCCATGATGTTGCCCGCGCCCTCGGGCAGCTCGCGCCCGGTGGCCAGGTGGCGGATCAGGTAGCCCGCGGCCGCCGCCAGCGGCGCCTCGGAGGAGGATTTCATCTGGTCATAGCCGCGGCGGATCGACTCGTTGCGGATCTTGACGTCGATGTTCGAGGCGGTGCCGGGCATATGCCGCGCGCCCATCGCCTCGCAGCGGGCGGTTTCCATCGCCTCATAGAGATCGCGGGCCATTTCGCCCTGCGGCACATATTTGGCGTGGGTGGCGTCGTCGTGGAACTTGTGGCGCAGCGCCAGCGCATCCGCCGTGCCGCGGGCCAGCAGCACCTCCTCCCGCGTCATCCGGCGGGAGACCTGCGGCAGCCGCATGGAGTCTCCGGACAGGCCCGAGGGATCAACCGTGTAGCTGACCGAAAGCTCCGGATCGTCAGCCATCACCTTGGTGGCTTCGGCCAGCGCCTTCTTGAACGGGTCGGCGGGGTTGTCGTTCGGCTTTTTCATCTGCTTCTGGTCCGCATCTCAAGGTTTCAGCGCAACCTAGAATCTATTCAACAGCTTGGCCATAGGTCCAGGTGTGAATCCCGGTGCGGCCAGGGGCCGAAAACCGCCCGTCCGGGGCGGCGGCGGGACGCCGGCGGCTCATGAAGGCCCCTGTGCGGCTCCGCGGCGGAACAGGCTTGGAAGGGCGGGCGCAGCGCCGGTTCCTGCGGAATGCAGGCCAGACGAAGGCCCGGCTTAAGGCAGGGAATCAATCCAGGATTGTGCCGCTGTGCAGGGAATTCCTGAAGCTGCCGCCATTTGCGGAGATTTGATGTGGCTTGGCGGGCAAGCGTTCTGCTGAATTCTTGATTGGATTGCAGGCGGTTGAGTTGAGGCCTGAGGAGAGGTTGCCCGCATTTTAGCCAAAACCTGTTTACTCCTGCAGTTGGCGTGCGGAATATTTGTGCAACCTGAAATTGCGCTCATGGCCGGGGGATTGCCGCGGGAAACCGGCATCCCCGTTCCCGGCTGAGCGGTCATTCGAAGCAGAAGAAAATCTCTAGCAAAAAGGAAGTGCCGAATGGACGGAAGCAATTTTAACGAAGTCACACCTGCCAATCAGATCATCGACTATCTGAAGGATCAGGCCAACACGATCCTGTCCTCGGCGCTGGGATCGTCCAAGCTGCAAGGGTTTGCAGTGACCAGCCTTGGCAACATGCCCTATGTCTGGCAGGACCCTTCCACACTGAAGTTCAACAGTCAGACCTACATCTGGATCAAGAGCAACCTGCGCTCAAGCACGGTGCCGTACCAGTTCGATCCGGGCACGGACTTCACCAACCAGTATCTGAACACCGCCTCCAAGATCGGCTGGTCGCTGAGCAGCGGCGATCAGGCGAAACTGAACGCAGCGGCGGCAAATGCAACCCAGCAGCAGGCCGCGGTGCTGAACACCTGGCAATCCCAGATGGGCGCGCTGCCGCCGGGCAAGCAGCCGATCGACGGCATTGCCGAAATCGTCACAACCGAATGGGCGGATCCGCCCACCACGCTGACCGCGCTGCAGAATTCGATCAATCTTGATCAGCTGCTGAACAAGGTGCCGGCCTCGGGCGGCCCGGTGGTGCCGGTGTTCATGAACTGGATCAACGCGCTGGGGGCCGCGGTGCCGCTGCAGAACCAGATCACCATGAACAACGCCTATCTGAAGCGGGCGATCCAGGCGATTCAGCAGCCCAGCGAAACCAATGGCGGCCTCACCCTGAACGACGGGTCCATGCAGCCGGCCTATGCGGTCAATACGCCGGTCGCCGATATCGAGAACGCGCTGAAGAACGCCGGCAACAAAATCGAGCTGAGCATGGATGTGAAGCGCACCACCTCGGATGAGTTCCAGGTGTCGATTTCCGGCGGCGGCGGATTCTCGGTGCCGGTGTTTGATTTCCTGACCTTGGACGTGGGAGGCAGCAGTAGTTACTTCTCTTCTGACATTGCCACCACCAGCAATGAAACAACGGTGAACATGACCTTCACCGGGGTCAATCTGGTGAACTATGGCCCGCCCGCCTTCAGCCAGGCAGGCCAGACCAAGTACTGGTTCTGGATGGATCCGGTGAACGAGGCGATCAAGAACGGCTATCCGGCCAAGGATGTGTCCGCTTTCAAGTTCGTGTCCCAGCCGCCGGTGAGCGATTGGGGCGACAGCGGCCCGTTCGGCTACCTGGCGGGGGCGGCGATTTCCAACTACCCGTCGATCGAGATCGTGGTGAAGAGCTCGAGCTACCAGCAGATCGAGAAGACCTTCCAGCAAAGCGCTAGCGTCGGGATTTCCTTCTTCGGCATCCCGCTGGGCGGCGGCAAGGAGGGAAGCTACTCGCACAGCGTGACGACGGATTCCTCGTCCTCGACAGTGAAGATCACCCTGACCCCGCCTGCCAGCATGGTGGCAGGCACGGTGGTGGACTCGCGCGGCTGGGTGCTGGGCGTGCAGCCGGTATTCCCGGCCTCGAAAGCCTGATCCGGAGGATCCGGCACAGAGCAAACAAAGAAGGCCCGCGCATCGCGCGGGCCTTCCCGTTCAATCGGCTTGCCGCCTCAGGCGACGTTGGCGGCGCTCTCCGGCAGCTCCTCGTCAAAGCAGCGCTGGTAGAACTCGGCCACGGTCTGGCGCTCCAGCTCGTCGCATTTGTTCAGGAACGACAGGCGGAAGGCATAACCCACATTGCGGAAGATCTCGGCGTTCTGGGCCCAGTTGATCACCGTCCGGGGCGACATCACGGTCGACAGGTCGCCGTTCATGAAGGCGGTGCGGGTGAGGTCGGCAACGGTCACCATCTGGGAGATCTTCTTGCGGCCCTCGGCGGTGTTGTAATGCGGCGCCTTGGACAGGATGATGGCGCTTTCGGCGTCATGGCTCAGGTAGTTCAGGGTCGAGACCAGCGACCAGCGGTCCATCTGCGCCTGGTTGATCTGCTGGGTGCCGTGATAGAGGCCGGTGGTATCACCCAGGCCGACGGTGTTGGCGGTGGCAAACAGCCGGAAGAACGGGTTCGGGGTGATGATCTCGTTCTGGTCCAGCAGGGTCAGCTTGCCGTCATGCTCCAGCACCCGCTGGATCACGAACATCACGTCGGCGCGGCCCGCGTCGTATTCGTCGAACACGATGGCAACCGGGTTGCGCAGCGCCCAGGGCAGGATGCCCTCGTGGAATTCGGTCACCTGCTTGCCGTCGCGCAGCTTGATCGCGTCCTTGCCGATCAGGTCGATCCGGGAGATGTGGCTGTCCAGGTTCACCCGCACGGAGGGCCAGTTCAGGCGCGCCGCGACCTGTTCGATGTGGGTCGATTTGCCGGTGCCGTGGTAGCCCTGGATCATCACACGGCGGTTGTGGCTGAAGCCGGCCAGGATCGCCAGCGTGGTTTCCGGGTCGAACTTGTAGGTGTGGTCCATGGCCGGCACCCGCTCGGAGCCCTCGGCAAAGCCCTTGACCGTCATGTCGGTGTCGATCCCGAACACATCGCGCACCGAAATCGTCTCGGTCGGTTTCGCATTCATATCCACAAATCCGTCGGTCATCGCAGTCGGTCCTTATCCCTCTTCCCTGCCGTCAGGGGCCAATTCGCGGGATTGGTGCCTGATCTGGCGGCCAAGGGCAAGTGAAACCGTCGCGGCAAACCAGCTGAGACGGCGATTGGTGCGGAACTGGACAGGCCGAACGGCGCAGGCAGACCGGAAAATTGCTGCCGCATCAGCGTCAAAGCGCCCCCAGCCGGGCAGCAGGGGGCGCGTTTTGCCGGATTTTAATGAGCTTTTGGGGGGACAGCTGCGTCCGGCATGTCCTTGCGTAACCGGTCGGGACCGCACGCGTCAAAGAAATAAAATGTCTATCATAAACTTTCGGCAAAAGACCGCCCATCGCAACCTCTGATGCCGCAAAGAAAAAAGGGCGGCCGCTGCCGCCCCGGTTTCCGGAAATCTGCGCTTGGCTCACTTGAAACTGCGGCTGTCCTTGATCTGGTCCCAGGCCCAGCGGACCTCCTGCAGCTGTTCCTCCTGGCTGCGGTCGCCGCCGTTCATGTCGGGGTGCAGCACCTTGATCAGCTTCTTGTAGGCCTTGCGGATGTCGGCCTTGGACCAGTCGTCCTTGGCCTCCAGGATCTCGATGGCGCGGCGCTCGGTGGGCGGCAGGCGGCGGCCCGCCTTGGCGGCGCGGCCCGGGTTCTGGGTGGCGTTGGCGCCCAGCACCTGATGCGGGTCCTCGATGCCCAGCCGCGCCCAGGCGCGCGCCTCCGGGTCGCCCAGCGGCTTGGTCTCGCGCTCCCAGACCTTGTCCTTGGAGCGCTGCGCGTTCAGCTCCGCCTCGGTGGTGCCTTCGAAGAAGTTCCACTGGTTGTTGTACTCGCGCACGTGCTCCTGGCAGAACCAGTAGAAGTCATCCAGCACGTCCGGCGCTTTCGGCGCGCGGAACTTGCCGGCTTCCTGGCAGCCGTCCTTGTCGCAGACGCGCTGGGACGTTTCGGACGCGCCCGTGGCTGCGCGCCGCCCGCGCGGGTTCTTCTTCTTGGCGGAGCGGACGGACATATCGAAGCCAAAGGGATCGGATTTGGACATGGGCGCACCTTCTAGACGCATCTGTTCGACTCGGAGGCAGCAGTTTAGTCTAAGGGGCGCCAGATTGAAGGGGGCGCAGGCAAAAAAGATGGGGATGAGCGGAAAATGAGCGTGAAGCAGGAAATGGAAGCGGCACTGCAGGCGGCGTTTGAGCCAACCGCGCTGGAGGTGGTCAACGAAAGCCACAAACACGCGGGCCACGCGGGCGATGACGGCTCCGGCGAGAGCCATTTCGCGGTGATGATCCGGGCCGGCGCCTTTCAGGGCATGAACCGGGTGCAGCAGCACCGCGCAGTGCACAAGGCGCTGGGCGGCATCGTGCCGCGCATTCACGCGCTGGCGCTGGATATCGGCGCCTGAGGCGCAGCGGCGGGCAGTATGCCCGCCACCCGCTGGCTTACTTATCGCCGTCCTTGATCCCGGCCCGCGCTTTCAGCGCGGCGGTCATGCCGGAGACCGGGCTCAGCTCCTCGACCCCGTCATCGGCCTGCATCTTGGCCGCGCCGGGGCCGGGCACCTGTTCCGCTTCCGGCGGCGCCTCCGGGTCGCCTGCGGCCGCGGTCAGCCGCGGTGTTTCCGGTTCGCTGTGACGGAATTCCACCGACGGCGCGGCGGGCTCCTTGCGGCCTGTTTCCGGCGCCTTGGCGGGCTTTTCCTCCGCCGCAAGCGCACGGCGGAACACCATCACGTTGCGCCAGTTGGTGGCAGAGCCCATCATGCCGGAGCGCTCTTCGCTCGGCAGCAGCTCGGCGCGCTGGAACTCCCAGCCTTCGGCGGCCATCTCGTTCAGCAGGATCTCGATCGAATTGGCAAAGCGCGCCTCCGGTGTCTTCACCCCTTTGGCCTTGGTGCCCTTGGCCGGGGCGGGAACAACCTTGTATTCAAATGCGTGCATGAACGTCTCCTGTCTCAGGCCGCAGGTTTAGCGGAATAGGGGGAACGGTCAAGACGCGGCAACAAGCCCGTGTGCGGCAGGCGGCCGTTTTCCGGGGCCGCCTTCCGGTTCAGCCTTTTTCCGCCGCTTTCTGCACCAAAGTCAGGCAGACCTCCGTGGCTTTGGCCATGTCCTGCACCGAAATCCACTCCAGCGGCCCGTGCACGTTCTGCATGCCGGTGAAGATATTGGGTGTCGGCACCCCGAACTCGGTCAGCCGCGAGCCGTCGGTGCCGCCGCGGATCGGGGCGGAGATGGGCTCGATCCCATGCGCCTTGCAGGCCGCAAGCGCCAGCTCCACCGGGGTCATGTCGTTTTCCAGCCAGTAGCGCATGTTGCGGTATTGCGGGAAGATTTCGCAGGCGATCTCCGCCCGCGGTTCCGAGACCTGCACTGCCTCGCAGACTTTCCGCAGCAAATCGCCCTTGGCGGCCAGACCGTCGAGTTCAAAGTCGCGCAGGATCAGCTTGATCTCCATCTCCGAGGAGCCGCCGTTCATGTCGGTGATATGGAGGAACCCCTCGCGCCCCTCGGTTGTTTCCGGCGTCATCTTGGCCTGCGGCAGGGTCTGCACGATCTTCGCCGCCAGATGGGCGGCGTTGACCATTTTCTCCTTGGCCCAGCCGGGGTGGATCGACACACCCTTAACCGTCACCACCGCGCGGTCGGCAGAGAAGCTCTCATAGACGATCTCGCCCGCCTCGCCGCCGTCCAGCGTATAGGCGAAGTCGACGCCCAGGTCCTTGGGCAGCTCTGCGCCGACGCCGCGGCCGATTTCCTCGTCCGGGGTGAAGGCGAGGCGGACCTTCGGGTGTCTGATCTCCGGGTTTGCCAGCAGGTGCCGGGCCAGGGTCATGACGATGGCAACGCCCGCCTTGTCGTCAGCGCCCAGCAGGGTCAGGCCGGAGGCGGTGATCAGGTCATCACCCTGCTTGGAGGCCAGATAGGGCGATTTCTGCGGCGACAGCACCAGGTCCGGGTTGTCCGGATAGGTGATATCACCGCCGTCATATCCCTTGATCACCCGCGGCTTGACGCCGGCGGCGTTGAATTGCGGCGCGGTATCGATGTGAGCCAGCAGGCCGATGGCCGGCCCGGGTGCGGTGGCGGGAACGGTCGCCAGCACCACGCCGTAATCGGTGAGGGTCACGTCCTCGGCGCCGATCTCCTGCAGCTCCGCCACCAGCAGGTTCAGCATATCGAACTGGATTGCGGTGCTGGGCGTCGTCGCTGAGGTCTCGTCGCTCTGGCTGTCGATGGCAGCATAGCGGACCAGACGGTCCTCGAGTTCCTGATCGAAATTGGGCTGCATGAAACCTCCGGGATTTTGGCAGGAGCAAAGCCGCTGGCTCGGCGAAGGTCAAGGCGGGGAATTCCGCTGCAGCGGCGGGAAAAGGCACCGCCCGGTGCACAGGGGGTGTACAGGGGGTGCACGCATGTCACCCCCCGTTTCCTGCACGAAAAAGGGCGCCCCGAGGGGCGCCCTTTCGGTAACGGATGTGCGGCAGATCAGCCGCCCAGTTTCTTGGCGACCAGCTCATTCACCGCCTTGGGATTGGCCTTGCCGCCGGTAGCCTTCATCACCTGGCCGACAAACCAGCCCGCCAGCTTCGGGTTCACCTTGGCCTTCTCCACCTGCGCCGGGTTGGCGGCGATGATCTCATCCAGGGCGGTCTCGATGGCGCCGGTGTCGGTCACCTGCTTCATGCCGCGCTCCTCGACGATCTGCGCCGGGTCGCCGCCTTCGGTGTAGACGATCTCGAACAGGTCCTTGGCGATCTTGCCGGAGATCGCGTCCGAGGCGATCAGGTCGATGATGCCGCCCAGCTGGGCCGGGGAGACCGGAGATTCGGTAATCGCGTGGTCTTCTTTCTTCAGGCGCCCGAACAGCTCGTTGATCACCCAGTTGGCAGCCAGCTTGCCGCTGCGGCCCTTGGCAGTTTCCTCAAAGAAGGCCGCCGATTCCACATCCGCGGTCAGCACCGATGCGTCATAGTCGGAAAGGCCGAAGTCGTTGATGAAGCGCGACTTTTTCTCGTCCGGCAGTTCCGGCAGGTTGGCGGCGATATCATCGACCCACGCCTGTTCGATTTCCAGCGGCAGCAGATCGGGATCAGGGAAATAGCGGTAGTCATGCGCCTCTTCCTTGGAGCGCATGGAGCGGGTCTCGCCCTTGTCAGGATCATAGAGGCGGGTTTCCTGCACGATCTCGCCGCCGGCCTCGAGGATGGCGATCTGGCGGCGCGCCTCGACCTCAATCGCTTGCTGGATGAAGCGCATGGAGTTCATGTTCTTGATCTCGCAGCGGGTGCCGAGGTGGCTGAAGTCCTGGGTTTCCTGGTACTTCTCGTACTGGCCCGGCAGGCAGACCGAGACGTTGACGTCGGCACGCAGGTTGCCGTTCTGCATGTTGCCGTCGCAGGTGCCCAGGTACTGCATGATCTGGCGCAGCTTGGCGATATAGGCGGCGGCTTCCTCCGGTCCCCGGATGTCGGGGCGGGAGACGATCTCCATCAGGCAGACGCCGGTGCGGTTCAGGTCGACAAAGGACATGTGCGGGTCCATGTCGTGGATCGACTTGCCCGCGTCCTGTTCCATGTGGATGCGCTCCACACGCACGTTGCGCGCGGTGCCGTCGCCCAGTTCAACCAGCACTTCGCCTTCGCCCACAATCGGATGATAGAGCTGGGAAATCTGGTAGCCCTGCGGCAGATCGGGATAGAAATAGTTCTTGCGGTCGAAGGCCGACCACAGGTTGATGTCCGCCTTCAGGCCCAGGCCGGTGCGCACGGCCTGCTCGACGCAGAACTCGTTTACCACCGGCAGCATGCCGGGCATCGCTGCGTCCACGAAGGCCACGTTGGAGTTCGGCTCGGCGCCGAACTTGGTGGAGGCGCCGGAGAACAGCTTGGCATTGGAGCTGACCTGGGCATGCACCTCCATGCCGATGACCAGTTCCCAGTCATGCTTGGCGCCCGCGATCACCTTGGGCTTGGGGAGTTCATATGTCAGGTCGAGCATGGTTTTCCGCCGTATCCGAATGTCCTTGTTGGCAAGCGTTCTAGGCCAGTGCGGCAGGGGGAGCAAGAGCCGCGAGGACGGGAAAAAGCGGCCATCGGGCAGAAATCGGGCGGTTGTGTCCCGGTGCGGAAGCGGAAGCCGGAAGGCGGCAGCTCTCATGAGCTGCCGCGAGGTGCCTTTAGGCTGTGGCCAGCTGCCGGCTGCTGCGGCGCAGGGCGCCGAGGGAAAACAGCTGGAAGGCAATGAACACCGGCACGAAGTATTCCGGGAACAGGGCCAGCGGATAGGCATTGATGATATTGGGATTGTCAAAGGACATCAGCTGCAGGGCGCCTGCTGAAGTTGCGATGCCAAGGCTGACCGCCACGGCGAAATCCAGCAGGCCGATGTAGCTGGCACGGCGGACCAGGGACTCGGCGTTTGCATCGCCGCGGTTCAGGGCGCGCATCGCCTGGATCGCCGCGATGCCCGCCAGAATGTCGCCAATGCCTGCAGGCAGCGCGAATTGCCAGGGCAGGTCCCCCATCAGCCAGCCGATCAGAAACACGCCGCCCATCAGCCGGTGGCTTTGAATGCTGATCAGATGCGCGTGGCTGAGGCCGTCCAGGATGGCCCGGCCCGTGACCGTCAGGCGGCCCATGGCCCAGAGAAGCACGGCCCCGCCGAAAAGCGGCATCAGCGCGTAAGGCGGATCGGTGATCTCCAGGGGCGGCATGAGAATACCGGCTTTGGCCAGGATTGTGACCAGCGGATACCACAGCCCGAGCACGGCGGCGGTGACGGCGACACCTGCCGCCGCTTGCCTCAGCGGCAGACCCGACTTGAAAGCGCCGATGCTGACAAGGCCGATTGCAAAGGCTGGCAGGATGACCGCGAAGGTCTGAACGTAAACGGTGGCGAGAGATTCGAACATTTTCCTTACTCCTACTGGACTGGCTGCGTGTTAGTCCCGTTGTGATAGTAACTATCAAATAAGTAGTAACTTCACATTTGCAAGCTGGATGCCTAAATTAACCCTATGAGCCAGCAGCCACGAGAAAATTGCCCGGTTCTGCGGGCGTCGAATGTCATGGGGGACCAATGGGTCCTTCTGATCCTGCGCGAGTTTTTTCTGGAAGGGCCGCGCCGGTTCCAGAACTTGCAGGACGTTTTGAAGATCTCCCCGAACACCCTGTCAGGACGGCTGCGCAGGCTGGAGGAAAACGGTGTGCTGGAGCGGCAGGCCTATTCGCAGAACCCGCCGCGGTGGGAATACCGCCTGACCAAAAGCGGCGAGGCGCTGGCCCCGGTCATGAATGCGATCCGCGCTTGGGGGGAGGCGCATACCCCGGATCTGCCGGACGCGCCCTGACACCGCTGGCGGGCGGCCGCCGGACACGCATTGAGCCCTTGGCGCGGCGCGGGCAGGCAGCTAGAACTGGCAGCCCGAGCAGAATTTCAGGAGGCCGCCTTGGACACATCCGCCCGCATCAGCCAGACCATTGCCACGGAAATCGGCGCCGCTGCCAAGCAGGTGAGCGCCGCCGTTGCGCTGCTGGACGAAGGCGCCACCGTGCCCTTTGTCGCCCGCTACCGGAAAGAGGCGACCGGCGGGCTGGACGACACCCAGCTGCGCACCCTGGCAGAGCGGCTGGAGTATCTGCGCGAGCTGGAGAAGCGCCGGGCGGCCATCCTCGAGTCGATCAAGGGGCAGGACAAGCTGACCGATGACCTGGCGGCCTCGATCGCCAAGGCGGAGACCAAGGCGCAGCTGGAGGATATCTATCTGCCCTACAAGCCCAAGCGGCGCACCAAGGCAATGATCGCCCGCGAAAACGGGCTGGAGCCGCTGGCGGACGCTATCCTCGCGGACCGCAGCGCCGACCCTGAAAAGCTGGCGGAAGGCTATGTCACCGAGGCGGTCGCAACGGTGAAGGACGCGCTGAACGGCGCGCGCGATATCCTGACCGAGCGGCTGACGGAAAACGCCGCCCTGCTGGGCCGCCTGCGGGAGTTCCTGCAGCGGGAGGCGGTTTTGACCGCCAAGGTCGTCGAGGGCAAGGAGCAGGAGGGCGCCAAGTTCTCCGATTACTTTGCGCATTCCGAGCGCTGGGCAGATGTGCCCTCGCACCGGGCGCTGGCGATGCTGCGCGGCTCCAACGAGGGCGTGCTTACGCTGGACGTGGGGCCGGAGCCGGAAGAGGGCGTGGCCCGGGCCGAGGCCATGGTCGCGGCGGAACTGGGCGCGGGCAGCCAGGGCCCTGGCGACAAGTGGCTGCGCAAGGTGGCGGGCTGGACCTGGCGGGTGAAGCTGTCGCTGTCGATGATGCTGGAACTGATGGGTGATCTGCGCGGCCGCGCGCAGGAGGACGCCATCCAGGTTTTTGCCCGCAACCTCAAGGACCTGCTGTTTGCAGCTCCGGCCGGTGCGCGGCCGACCCTCGGGCTGGACCCGGGCATCCGCACCGGCGTCAAGGCGGCGGTGGTTGATGCAACCGGGAAACTGGTGGCCACCGAAACCTTGTACCCGTTCCAGCCGAAGAACGATCTGCGCGGGGCGCAGGTGTCGATTGTCAAGCTGATCGCCGAACACGGGGTGGAGCTGATCGCCATCGGCAACGGCACCGCCAGCCGCGAGACCGAGCGGATGGTGGCCGAAGTGCTGAAACACTTGCCCGCCAAGATCAAGGCGCCGACCAAGGTGGTGGTGTCGGAGGCAGGCGCCTCGGTCTATTCCGCCTCCGAGCTGGCAGCGCGGGAGTTCCCGGATCTGGATGTGAGCTTGCGCGGGGCGGTGTCGATTGCCCGCCGCCTGCAGGACCCGCTGGCGGAATTGGTGAAGATCGAACCCAAGAGCATCGGTGTCGGCCAGTACCAGCATGACGTGGACCAGCACAAACTGTCGAAATCGCTGGAGGCGGTGATCGAGGACGTGGTGAACGCGGTGGGCGTGGACCTCAACATGGCCTCAGCACCGCTCCTTGCTCATGTCTCCGGCCTTGGCCCCGGGCTGGCGGAGGCGATTGTGGCGCACCGCGACATGAACGGCGCGTTCGCCTCGCGCAAGGAGCTGCTGAAGGTCGCCCGGCTTGGGCCCAAGGCGTTTGAGCAATGCGCGGGCTTCCTGCGCATCCGCGACGGCAAGGAGCCGCTGGATGCGTCCTCGGTTCACCCCGAAAGCTATGATGTGGCGCGCAAGATTGTTGCTGCCTGCGGGCGGGATATCCGCCAGATCATGGGCGACGGCGCGGCGCTGAAAGGCCTGCGCGCCGAGGAGTTTGTGGGCGGAGATGTTGGCCTGCCCACCGTGCGAGATATTTTTGAGGAACTGGAGAAACCGGGCCGCGACCCGCGCCCGTCCTTCGTGACCGCCTCCTTCAAGGACGGGGTGGAAGAAATCACCGACCTGAAGCCCGGTATGGTGCTGGAAGGCACGGTGACCAACGTTGCGGCCTTTGGCGCCTTTGTGGATATCGGCGTGCATCAGGACGGGCTGGTGCATGTGAGCCAGCTGGCCGACCGGTTTGTGAAGGATCCGCATGAGGTGGTGAAGACCGGCCAGGTGGTGAAGGTGACGGTGACTGAGGTCGATGTTCCGCGCAAGCGGATCGGGCTGACCATGAAGAAGGACGGCGGCGCCTCTGCCAAGGAGGACCGCAATGCGCGCGGGCCCTCCAGGGGCGCAGGCCCGCGCCGCGGCGGCAAGCCGGGCAGTCCTCAGGGGGGCAAGGGCAAAATGTCTGCTGGACCCAAGGGCGGTCAGCCCAGGGATCAGGGCACCGGCGCGCTGGGCGCGGCCCTGATGGACGCTTTCAAGAAGAAATGAGGAAACGGGGCCTTAGCCCCGTTTTTCATGTTCGCAGCGTGGTTACGCGGGGCTGAATTCCAGCCCTTGTTCGGTAAAGGCCACCTTCTGCCCGCCTTCGATCTCCTCCCGGAACTGGGTGGCGATGGCCGTCAGCGCCCCGGCGTGGCCGCGGGCGGCAAAGCGGCTGACAGACCGGATGCGGGCGCTGTTGTCGAAGCCTTCCTCTGCATGGGCCCAGACCAGCGGGTGCAGTTCTGTCAGGTGGTCGCGGATCAGCCAGTTTGCGGCCTCGGCGATCTTCAGCCGTGGTGCGCCGGCCTGCGGGTCCTGGCTCACCCCCTTGGGCAGGGCAACGGTGCAATAGGCGGCCAGCAGGTTGATCATCTCCTGCGACGGGTTGGCCTGCACAATGTCGCGGAGCCCGTCCAGGAAGAAGCGGGTGTCGACGCGGGCGCAGGCCTGATCGTCGATGGTGATGGCGTCGAAGTAGACCCAGGTATAGCCGCCCGCGCCCCAAGCGGCTTCGGTGCGCGCGGCGGTGCGGCGGGCCTCCAGCTCCAGCGCGGCATAGGAACCGGAGCTGCGCGGCAGCATATGGGTGCCGAGCGCGCGCATGTGGCGGTGGTTCGCGGGCGCCAGATCAATCAACGCGCTGTAGGCGTCCGCCACCTGCATGGTTCCGCCGCTGCGCCCGGCAAAGAGCGCGCATTTCGCGGCCAGCAGGAACGGGCTGTTCCGGCTGACTTCTGTAATCGGGTCCAGCAGGGCAGCGGCGCGGTCGAAATGGGCGGCGCAGCGGCGCAGGTTCGGCTGCAGCGTGTCCTGTCCGTCCGTGCCGCGCCAGGCCCAGCCGATGTCGATATGGGCCAGCGCGACCAGAGCCGTCAGATAAGGATCGTGGCGGTTCTCTGCGCGCAGCGCCTCAAATGCCATCAGGCCGCGGATCAGGGCGCGGCTGCCTGCGTTTTCGTTCTCGGACAGGGCGTGTTCGGTGGCTGTCACCACATCGGCGCGGGCGCCATAGGCGATGAGATCGGCCAGCGGCATCCCGCAGCGGGCAGCGGCCCGGGTTTCGTCAGCCTCGCGGATCTGCCGGGACAGGTCCTCCCAGCGTTCCTGCCGGGCCAGGAACTGGCCGCGGTCCTGCGCCTCGATGCATTCCGGGTCGCCGTGTTCGCTGCGGACCGGGATGGACAGGCTGTCTTCCAAACTCCGGGCCAGAAGCTGTTCGGCAGGGGCCGGGGAGGGGGCTGGAGACTGGCGCGCAGCGGGCCGGGACCGGCTGGAAACCAGGCCTGAAATCCGGGACAGAAGATCCCGTGCCTGTCGAGACTGTGTAAGCATTTGTGCTTCCTGATACGTGGCAGCTTATCGTTGTTCACAGTTTCGTCAGGCAATGGGGCGCAAAGATGGCGGCACTGAGGAAGTTAACGCCTGCAGGCGGTTAATCGCGCAAGGCTGTTTAAAATCCGAATTGGAATTGGCGGGGTTTTGACGGGCGGGCTCAGAACGCAGTGAAGTGGTGGCGTTCCGTGCGGATGCCGCGCGACTGAAATTCCGCATCAGCCTCGGCATGCGGCGGGGTGGCCTCTTGCGGCAGGCGGATTCGTTTGCCGCTCTTCAGGATCAGCGTGGCGCGCACAGAAAAGTCCCAGCGGGTGTCGAACCGCACCCGGTCTATCTCGTCCAGCTGGGCCTGTCCGGTCAGCTTGCCGGTGAACCATTCGATGCGGTGCCGGGAAATCTTCAGCCCGGACAACGGGTTACGGATCAGGTCGGCGATGGCGGGCAGAACGGGCAGGGCCAGGATGACCACCAGCCACAGGGCCGCATCCAGCAGCTGCCACAGCACCAGAAGCGCCGCCAGCCAGCCGCCTGCCGCCATGATGGCGGTGGCAGAGCGGCCCCGGCGGGAGAAGCTGTAGTCCTCCGCCGGGGCTGGTGTGCCGGGGGCCTCAGGCATCCAGGATCCGGGTGACCATTTCATTGGTGTCGCGGCTGAGGCCTTCGGTGCCTGCAATCCGGCTGAGCTGGGCGCGGATCAGCGACTGGCGGCCCGCGTCATAGCGCTTCCAGGTTTGGAAAGCCGCGCACATGCGGGCGGTGGTCTGCGGGTTCAGCTTGTCCAGCGCAATCAGGTTGTCCGCCAGCAGCTGGTAGCCCTCGCCGCTGGCATGGTGGAAGCCCGCATGGTTGCCCGCCAGCGCGCCAAAGACGGCGCGGAAGCGGTTGGGATTCTTCATGTCAAACAGCGCGTGCTGAGTGAGGGCCTTTGCGGTGGTGGCGGTCTTCTCCGGCGCGGCGCAGGCGATCTGCAGGGCAAACCATTTGTCCATCACCAGCCGGTCGTCCTGCCATTGGTCAAAGAAGGCCCGGCTTTGGACCTCGCCCTTCTCAGCCTTCAACAGCGCGGCGAGGGCGGCATACTGCTGGGTCATGTTGTCCGCGGCAGCGTACTGGCGCGCGGCCTGGTCGCCGCCGTCGATCCGGGTCAGCAGCGACAGGATGCGGCCGCTGAGGGCTCGCTTGCCGGCACTCTCGGCATCCGGGGAGTAGAGGCCTTCGACCGTGGTCGCGGCGTAAAGCCGGGGCAGGCTGGTTTCCAGCTGCTGCGCCAGGGTCTGGGTGAAGGTCTCAGCCGCGTCGTAGATCTTCTGCGGATCAGGGGTATAGCCGCGCTCATGCAGGGTCTGGGCGATGTCCGACTGGCTGGGCGGCGACAGCACCAGCGCCCGGAACGCCGGGTCCTGATCATCGTCGCGCACCAGTTTTTCCAGCGCGTCCAGATAGGCGGCATCAGGCGCAGCCCCGTCCAGCACCATGGCCACGCGGGTTTCCTTGGCCAGCGCGTTGCCGGCCTCCCAGCGGTTGAACGGGTCGGTGTCGTGCGCCAGCAAAAAGGCGCGTTCGGCGTTGGAGGTCTCGCGCTCCAGGATCACCGGGGCGGAGAATTCACGCAGGATAGAAGGAACCGGCTTGGAGGCGAGGCCGTCGAAGGTGAAGCTCTGCTTGGCTTCTGTCAGTTCCAGCACTTCAGTCGCGCGGACTTCGTCGCCGTTGGGCGACAACAGGCCCACCGCCATCGGGATCACCCGCGGCGCCTTGTCGGGCTGGCCGGGCGTCGGAGGCGTCGATTGCTCGAATGTCAGGGTATAGGTGCCGCCGGCATAGTCTTCAGTAACCTTGACCCGCGGGGTGCCGGCCTGGCTGTACCACAGCTTGAACTGGCTGAGGTCGCGCCCGGTGGCATCCTCGAACACCTTCAGCCAGTCCTCGATAGTGCAGGCCTGGCCGTCGTGGCGCTCAAAATAGAGCTTCAGCGCCTTGTAGTAGTTCTCATCGCCAACCAGCCGCTTCAGCATGCCGATGACCTCGGCGCCTTTTTCATAGACGGTGGCGGTGTAGAAGTTGTTGATCTCCTGGAACTGCTCCGGGCGCGGCGGATGGGCGAGGGGGCCGTTGTCCTCCGGGAACTGGCGGGCGCGCAGGGTGATCACATCGTCAATGCGCTTCACCGGCTCGGACCGCATGTCGGCGGTGAACTGGGCATCGCGGAAGACGGTCAGGCCTTCCTTGAGGCACAGCTGGAACCAGTCGCGGCAGGTGATGCGGTTGCCGGTCCAGTTGTGGAAATACTCATGCGCGATGATCGCCTCGATACGTTCGAAATTGGCATCTGTGGAGGTCTCGGGCGATGCCAGAACGCAGGAGGAGTTAAAGATATTGAGCCCTTTGTTCTCCATCGCGCCCATGTTGAAGTCGTCGACGGCGACAATGTTGAACAGCTCCAGGTCGTACTCCAGCCCGTAGACATCCTCGTCCCATTTCATCGACTTCTTCAGCGCTTCCATGCCGAAGGCGCATTTGCCCTCGTCGCCGGGGCGGACCCAGATGTTCAGCTCCACCTCCTTGCCGGAAATTGTGGTGAAGCTGCCGGGATGGTTCACCAGATCGCCGGCCACCAGCGCAAACAGATAGGCCGGTTTTGGCCAGGGATCGTGCCATTCGGCCCAGCCTTCGCCCGCACCCATGGGGTTGCCGTTGGACAGCATCACAGGCTCGTCGCCCTCGATCCGCACGGTGAAGGTGGACATCACGTCAGGACGGTCAGGGTAATAGGTGATCTTGCGGAAGCCCTCGGCCTCGCATTGGGTGCAATACATGCGGTTTGACATGTAAAGCCCCTCCAGCGCGGTATTGCCGGCCGGATTGATCTCCACCTCGGCCTCCCAGGTGAAGGGGGCGCTGGGCACCTCGCATTTTAGGCCGCCGTCCACCAGTTCCGGCGTCACCACCTGGCCGTCGATTTTGGCCGAGATCAGCTGCAGTTCCTCGCCGTGCAGGAAAAAGGTCTTGTCTGCCGCGTCCGGTTTCGGGGCAAAGCGGATCTTGCTCAGGACGCGGGTGGTTTCCGGCGTCAGGCGGAAGGTCAGTTGAACACTTTCGACGTCGAACCCGAAGGGGGTGTAGTCTTTCAGGTAGAAGGTCTGGGGCGTGTCCTTGGCCATTCTCGTTCTCCTCTGCACTGCTTAGTTCAGGTGTAGAGGATGCGGGCGCGACTGCAAGCGGATTGGCGGCAGAATTGCGGGTTCAGAAAAATCCGCAGCACTTTCTTGAAAATCAAGAAATTGAGTTCGGTTTCATCGATGGGGTGTTTTGTTGCTGACCGGAAACTTCTGCCCTAGTTAGATGTCAGCATACAGTGGTGTACCGCCGGAAGGAGCAAGTCATGAGCCGCGTCGAAAAACAGGGAATTCAGGTTGCGCCGGAGCTGGCGGAGTTCATCGAGAAGCAGGCGCTGCCGGGCACCGGAATCGAGGCCGAGGCATTCTGGAAGGGCCTGGCGGAGCTGGTGAACGGCTTTGGCCCGGAAAACCGCGCGCTGCTGGCCAAGCGGGAAGAGATCCAGGCCAAGATCGACGCCTGGCACATCGCCAACCGCGACAAGCCGCACGACCACGAGGCCTATAAAGCGTTCCTGAGCGATATTGGTTATCTGCTGCCGGAAGGCGGCGATTTCGTGATCGAAACTCAGAATGTGGACCCCGAGATCGCATCGGTGCCCGGCCCGCAGCTGGTGGTGCCGATCACCAACGCGCGCTACGCGCTGAACGCGGCGAATGCGCGCTGGGGCAGCCTCTATGACGGGTTCTATGGCACTGACGCGATGGCCCCCCCTGCGCCCAAGGGCGGCTATGACAAGGGCCGCGGTGCGCGGGTTGTGGCGCGGGCGCGGGTGTTCCTGGACGAGGCGTTTCCGATTGACGGGGCCAGCCACGCCGACGTGCGGCGCTACCATGTGCAGGACGGTCAGTTGCTGGTCGATGACCTGCCGCTGGCGCAGCCGGAGAAATTCGCAGGCTACCGTGGCAACCCCAAGGCGCCGGAATCCGTGCTGCTGCGCAACAACGGGCTGCATGTGGAGCTTGTGTTCGACCGCGCCCATGCGATCGGCGCCCGCGACCAGGCGGGCCTGGCCGATGTGCGGCTGGAAAGCGCGATGTCGGCGATCATGGATTGCGAGGACTCGGTCGCCTGCGTCGATGCCGAAGACAAGGTACAGGCCTATTCCAACTGGCTGGGCTTGATGAAGGGCGATCTGGAAGCCGAGCTGGAGAAAGGCGGCAAGACCATCACCCGCCGCCTGAACCCCGATTTCGGCTACACCGCGCCGGACGGCTCTGCCATGTCGGTGAAGGGCCGCGCCCTGCTGTGGGTGCGTAACGTCGGCCATCTAATGACCAACCCGGCGGTGCTGGATCAGGACGCCAATGAGGCTTACGAGGGTCTGCTGGATGCGCTGATCACCGTGATGATCGCCAAACACGATCTGAAGCGCGAGGGCGGCAACTCCGCCCACGGCTCGGTCTATGTGGTGAAGCCCAAGATGCACGGGCCGGAGGAAGTCGCCTTTACCGACCGGATCTTCGATAAGGTCGAGGACATTCTGGGCCTGCCGCGCCACACCGTGAAGATCGGCATCATGGACGAGGAACGCCGCACCTCGGTGAACCTCAAGGAATGCATCCGCGCCGCCAAGCACCGGGTGGCCTTCATCAACACCGGCTTCCTCGACCGCACCGGCGACGAGATCCACACCTCGATGGAGGCGGGGCCGTTCTCCCGCAAGGACTTCATCAAGCGCAAGGCCTGGATCGGCGCCTATGAGAACCTAAACGTGGACATCGGCCTGGAATGCGGCCTGTCCGGCAGGGCGCAGATCGGCAAGGGCATGTGGGCGATGCCCGACATGATGGCGGCGATGCTGGAGCAGAAGATCGAGCACCCGAAATCGGGCGCCAATTGCGCCTGGGTGCCGAGCCCGACCGCCGCAACCCTGCACGCGCTGCATTACCACAAGGTGGATGTGCTGGCGGTGCAGGCCAAGCTGAAAGAGGTCGGCCGCCGCGCCCATGTGGACGGCATCCTGGAAATCCCGCTGGCGACCTACCGTAAGTGGACCCCGCGCCAGATTGCCCGCGAAGTGGAGAACAACGCGCAGGGCATCCTGGGCTATGTGGTGCGCTGGGTTGACCAGGGGGTGGGATGCTCCAAGGTGCCGGACATCAATGACGTCGGGCTGATGGAGGACCGCGCAACCTGCCGGATTTCCGCCCAGCACATCGCCAATTGGCTGCACCATGGCGTTGTTTCCGAGGAGGAGGTGATGGGCAGCTTGCGCAAGATGGCAAAGGTGGTGGATGAGCAGAACCGCGGCGACAATACTTACCGCCCGATGGCGCCGGGCTACGACACCATTGCCTTCAAGGCGGCCTGCGATCTGGTGTTCAAGGGCCGGGTGCAGCCGTCGGGCTATACCGAGCCGGTGCTGCACGCCCGCCGCCTGGAGCTGAAGGCCCGGGAAGCCGCAGGCTGACCGCGGCAAACTGACCGGATGAAACAGTTTCCCCGCAGAAAGGGGTAGTCAAAGGGGGCCTTTTGGCCTCCTTTTCTGTTCCGTAACGTCACGCGAACGGAAAGGGCAGGACCCATGGCTGATATTTCACTGGAACAGGCGCGCACCATTATCCGGGTGGCCTTGGAGAAAGGTCGCGAACTGAACCTGAAGCCGCTGTCGGTGGTGGTGCTGGATGCCGGCGGCCATGTGCAGGCGTTCGAGCGCGAGGACGGTGCCGCGCCGGGCCGTTTCCCGATTGCGCATGGCAAGGCCTACGGCTCGGTGATGCTGGGAATGGCGGGCAGCGCCCAGATGGCGCGGGCAGAGGCGCAGGCCTATTTCATGGCAGCGGTGAATGGCGTTTACGGCGGCCAGGTGGTCCCGGTGCCGGGCGGTGTGCTGGTACGTGGCACGGACGGCGCGGTGATCGGCGCGGTCGGCGTGACTGGCGATACCTCCGACAATGATGCAATTGCAGCCCTTTCCGGCATCGAGGCCGCTGGCCTGCAAGGCGAAATCTGAAAAGAAGCCCCTCCCGTGGGGGCGGGAGGGGCTGCTCTTTGAGCGGAAGTTCTGCCCTGATCCCAGGGCTGGAGGGAGGCTCCGCTCTTAGGGCAGGATGACGGTGTCGATCACATGGATGACGCCGTTTGCGGTTTCGATATCCGCAGTGGTGACCGTGGCATCATTGACCTTGACGCCGCCGCTCATGGAAACCGTGATCTCCTTGCCCATCACGGTTTCTGCCTTCATCCCGTCGCTGAGATCCGACGACATCACCTTGCCCGGCACCACGTGGTAGGTGAGAATTTGGGTCAGCTGCTCGCGGTTTTCCGGCTTAAGCAGGTTTTCGACCGTGCCTTCGGGCAGGGCGGCGAAGGCTTCGTCGGTGGGGGCGAACACCGTGAACGGCCCGTCACCCTTGAGCGTGCCCACCAGGTCCGCGGCGGTCAGCGCGGCGGCCAGGGTTTCAAAACTGCCGGCCTCAACCGCAGTATCGACGATGTCCTTGGAAGCGGCAGGAGCGGTTGCCGGCAGGGCCAGGCCGATGGCGATCGCGAGGGCTGTCAGGGAAGGGCGGTTAAACATCTTGGTAAATCCTCTTGTCACTGGCAGGAGCAGAATGCCCCTTGGTGAACGCAGCATTTCATGCAAGAATTTTGCATACAGTGCACATTTGTGTGATGCGCATGATTTTTGCATGACGTTAAAATCAAGAGCGCAAGTTTGCTCTGGAGGTGAAACCGTGAACCGGACAGCGCTGTCAGACACCCTGCAGGACGGGCTGGAGGCCTATCGAATCGGCCCCAAGGTGCGGGCGTTGCGCCTGGCCAAGGACATGGGGCTGGCGCAGCTGGGGGAACATACCGGCCTGTCGGCAGCCATGCTGTCGCGGATTGAGCGCGGGCAGGTGTTCCCGACCTTGGCGACACTGCTCCGGATTGCCCTGGTGTTCGGCGTCGGGCTGGATCATTTCTTCGGGCCCGGCGAGGAAGAGCCGGTGTTCGAAGTGGTGCGGGCCCGCGACCGGCTGAAACTGGGAGATAAGACGGACGGGCCGGTGTCCTATCTGTTTGAAAGCCTGGACTTCCCGGTCGCGAAAAGCCGGTTTCAGGCATATCTGGCGGAGTTTTCGGCAACAGCGGTGCAGAGCAAGCCGCACAGCCACGAGGGTGCCGAGATGCTTTATGTCATTGAGGGCAGCCTGCAACTGGCCATTCATGGGAGGACGGAAGTGCTGCAGAAGGGGGACTCGGTCTACTTCGATGCGGGATTCGAACACAGCTACCGGGCTGCAGACGGCCAAAGATGCAAGGTGATCGCCGTCGTGTCCGGCAGCAATACAGCAGGCCGGGAGGGCGGCTGAGCCGGGCCTGTGCACATGTGAACAATCTGTTGCGCCGCTGGCGCTGTTGAACCCTGGCAATGGCAGAGCTAGGTTTTCTTTAGGAAATGGACATACAGGCGGATCATGGCGCGACCCAAAGTAGGCATCATCGGCAATTCCTATCTGCTGAACGATCAGTATCCCGTGCACGCGGGCGGCACGATGAATTCTGAGGCCATTGCCGAGGTCGCAGGTTGCATGCCGCTGATGATCCCGTCAGATCCGCGCTTTGTCACCGTTGAGGAACTGCTGAACACCTTCGACGGCTTCCTGCTGACCGGCGGGCGGCCCAATGTGCACCCCAACGAATACGGCGAGGCCGAGACCGAGGCGCATGGCGCCTTTGACCGGGCCCGCGACGCCATCACCCTGCCGCTGATCCGCGCCTGCGTGGAGCGCGGCCAGCCGTTCCTGGGCATCTGCCGCGGTTTTCAGGAGGTGAATGTGGCAATGGGCGGCACCCTGCATCCGGAAATCCGCGACCTGCCGGGCCGGATGAACCACCGGATGCCGCCGGATGGCACGCTGGAGGAGAAATTCGCGCTGCGCCATACGGTCAAATTCAACTCCGGCGGCGTGTTCCACCGTCTTTTCGGCGCCGAGGAAGTGATGACCAACACGCTGCACGGCCAGGGCATCAAGCGCCCCGGCGCCCGGGTGGTGATCGACGGCCACGCGCCCGATGGCACGCCGGAGGCGGTCTACATCAAGGATGCGCCGGGCTTCACTCTGTCGGTGCAATGGCACCCGGAATGGGAAGCAGCCGCAGACCCGGTGTCTCGGCCGCTGTTCGAAGCCTTTGGCACGGCCGTCCGGACCTGGGCACAAGGCGGTCCGCAGGCCGGTTTGCAAAAGTCAGCCTGAAGACCGCAGCCGCCGTTCGGCAGAGACCAGGCCCTGGCGGCGTTACCGGATAAGTGTTCTGGCGTAGGCTTCGAGCTGCTCCGCAACTGTGCCCCAACCATCGTAGAAGCCCATCTTCTCATGTGTTTCCCGCGCCTCCGCGGACCTGTGGCGGGCAATTGCGGTATAGGTTGTGCCGCCTTTGCCGTCATCCTCAAACAGCACCATCGCGGTCATGAACGGGTCCGGCGCGGGCTTCCATCCTTCGCTGTAGGTGTCTGTAAAGACAAGTTTTCTCTGGTCGATGATCTCCAAGAAGACACCGGTGTTCTGCATCTCGTTGCCTTCGACCTCAAAGGTCGTGTTGAACCGGCCGCCAACCCGCAGGTCTATGTCGCAGGCAGTCACCTTGTGCGGCTTGGGGGTGAAAAACTGCATGATGTGCTTGGGCGTGGTCCAGCATTCCCACAGGAGCGGCACCGGCGCCGCCAGGCTGCGGGTGAAGCTGAGGTCAGTCTTCGGATCCAGGTCCATGTTCGCGTTCCTTCATGAGTTGCATTACATAGTCGTCCAGTTGCTGCAGCCGCTGTTCCCAGACAGCCTTCTGCTCATCCAGCCAGTTTCGGGCGGGGCGCAATGCGTCCGGCAGAAGTGAGCAGGTCCGGACGCGCCCGGATTTGGCAGTTTCTATCAGGCCGGCGTCCTCAAGCTTCTTCAAGTGGCCCAGAAAGGAAGGCAGCGCCATATTATGCGGGGCGGCAAGTTCGCTCACGCTGGCGGGGCCGCGCGCCAGCCGCGACAGGATTGCGCGCCGGGTCGGGTCGCCAAGCGCAGTGAACAGGAGGTCGAGGTCAGGGTCATGCTTAGCCATGTGCCTAAGTATTGCCTGTGCGCGGCCTTGGTCAAGAAAAACTTAGGCAATCAGCTATCTTTTGGCCGGACAAGGCGCCCGGAACGGTTGCGGCCCGCGCAAAGGCGGGCCGCAACTGCTGCTTGGTGAGTGGAAACGGGTCAGATGAGCAGATCGAAGTCATGCATCAGCGGCAGCCGCCGGGCGCGCTTGCCGGTGAGGTCGAACAGCGCGTTCGCCAGGGCCGGGGCGGCCGGCGGGGTGCCGGGTTCGCCCGCGCCGCTGATGTGGGTCTGCTCTTCCAGAATGCGCACCTCCACCTGCGGCATGGTGTGCATGCGGATGGCGTCGTAATCGGGGAAGTTGCCTTGCTCGGCGGCACCTTCGGCAAAGGTGATCTCGCCGAACATCGCCGCTGACAGCCCATAAGCCATGCCGCCGAACATCTGTGCTTCCAGGTTCTGCGGGTCGAGCGCAACCCCCAGGTCGGCGGCGATCCAGGCTTTCTTGAGACGGATCAGCCCGTCTTCCTCTGCCACCTCGATCACCTGGGCAACCGGGGTGCCGAAGCTGTAGGTCATGGCAACGCCCCGGCCCACGCCGTCAGGCGTCTTGCCGGTCCAGCCGGACATCTCCTTGACCGCTTCCAGCACCGCGGCTGCTGGCGTCCATTCCTGGCGGGTGAGGTCCAGCCGGAATTCCAGCGGGTCGGCGCCGGCCGCATGGGCCATCTCGTCCAGGAAGCTTTCCATGAAGAAGCCGTTGAAGGAGGCCCCGACCGACCGCCAGGCGCCAACCGGGACCTGCAGCTCCGCCGCATGGCCGCGGATGCGGAAGTTGGGGATGCCGTAGGGCTGGTTGAAGGCGCCGTCGACCAGCGTTGTGTCCGGACCGGCAGGGGACATGCCGAACCAGCGGTTCATCAGCTGCGGGGTCAGCGCCTGGCTGGCGATCTGGCCGTCCAGCAGCACCGAGCTGCCGTCCTTCACCGCGCCCCGCATCCGGGCCATGGCGCCGGGGCGGTAGAAGTCATGGGTCATGTCCTCTTCCCGGCTCCAGGTGAGCTGCACCGGGGTGCCCGGCATCTGCCGCGCCAGCCTGGCGGCGTAAACCGAGAAGTCCATCTCGCCGCGCCGCCCGAAGCCGCCGCCCATCAGCGGAGTGTTCACCTCGACCTGCTCCGCATCAATCCCCAAAGCATCGGCGCAGTGGTTGCGGGTGAGAAGCGGCCCCTGGTTGCCGCTCCAGAGCTGCAGTTTGCCGCCATCGAACAGGGCAGTGGCGTTCAGCGGCTCCATCGTCGCGTGGGCCAGGAAAGGCACCTCGTATTCGGCGGAGACTTCCTGCGCGCCCTGGGGAAGTGCCGAGACATCGCCATCATCGCGCAGGGTGGAGTTCGGCTCGGCTTCAAAGGCGGCGCGGATGGCATCCTGGATTTCGCCCTGCGTCGCCGGAATGGGCGCGGGGGCCCAGTCTGCCACTACTGCCTCGGCGGCCTGAATGGCGAGCCATGTGTTGTTTGCAACCACGGCAAAGGCATTGCCCAGGTCCACCACTTGTTCAACGCCCGGCATCTGCAGCGCATCGCTTGCGTCAAAGCCGTTCATGGCGCCGCCAAGGTGCGGGTTGGCCTTGAGGGCTGCGAATTTCATCCCCGGCAGGCGCACGTCGATACCGAACTCTGCTGTGCCGGTGGCCTTGCCGGGCATATCCACACGCGGCTGCGCCTTGCCCAGCAGTTTCCACTCGCTGCGGTGGCGCAGCTGGGCCTCGACTGGTTCCAGCCCGGCCGCTTCGGCCACCAGATCGGTATAGGCAATCTCGATGTTGCCGGGCGCAATCACCTTGCCGTCCTTGGTGGACAGCTGGCTGGCGGAAATACCCAACCTGTTGGCCGCGGCCAGCTTCAGCGTTTCCCGGGCAGAGGCGCCCGCCGCCCGCATCCGCTCATACCCGTCCTTCATCGAGGAGGAGCCGCCGGTCACCTGCATGTCCATCACCTTGCCCGCATGGCCAAGCGCCTCGCCCAGCGAATGCACAAAGCGGGACTTGTCGTATCCCTTGGAGGGGATCACCTCCCCCAGCAGGGCGGAGTTGTAATAGGCCGTGGCGGCCGGGCCGTGGATGACCTCCACCTGATCCAGCGTCACGTCCAGTTCCTCGGCGATCAGCGCGGCCCAGGTGGTGTGCACGCCCTGGCCCATTTCGGCGCGCGGGGCGATCAGGGTGATCTTTTCGCTTGAGATCATCACAAAGGGGTTGAACGCCGCTTCGCCTTCTGCCGGTTTCAGCGGGTTCGGGGCCGGGCGGCTGACGTAATAGGCGCCAAAGGCAACGCCGCCGACAATAGCGGCAGAGCCGATCAGGAAGGAGCGGCGGGCGATTTTCTTGAAGCTGGCCATGACTTACGCCTCCTGGATCTTCTTGGCGGCGGAATGGATGGCGGCACGGATGCGCGGGTAGGTGCCGCAACGGCACAGGTTGCCCTGCATCGCCTCGTCAATCTCCGCGTCCGAGGGGGCCGGGTTCTCTGCCAAGAGGCTGGCCGCCTGCATGATCTGGCCGGACTGGCAGTAGCCGCACTGGGCCACCTGGTGCTCGACCCAGGCCTGCTGGAGGACAGTCATCGCCTCAGGCGTGCCAAGGCCCTCGATCGTCGTCACCTCTCCCCAGACATCCGACAGCGCCACCTGGCAGGAGCGCACCGCCTCGCCGTCGATATGCACGGTGCAGGCGCCGCAGGCGGCAACGCCGCAGCCGAACTTGGTGCCGGTGAGGCCAACCTCATCCCGCAGAACCCAGAGGAGGGGAACATCATCAGGCAGGTCCACCTGATGGGTTTTTCCATTGATGCGCAGGTCTGTTGGCATGGCGGGGCTCCCTTGCTGTGCTGCTGACAAAAATAACGAGTTTTGTCAGGGTGTCAATTGACATTTTTTACAAACAATGTCAGAAGCGAAAACATGAACATGGCAGGCATTGATCCGAAACAGCAGGCAATCCTGGAGGCCGCCTGGGCGGCGTTCTCCACCTATGGATTCCGCAAGACCTCGATGGATGACATCGCCAAGGGCGCGGGTATGTCGCGGCCTGCGCTGTATCTGCATTTCAAGAACAAGGAAGCGATTTTCCGGGCGTTGGTGGCCGCCTATTACGGCACCGCGGCTGCCGGGGTGCGGGCGGCGCTGGCGGAGCCGGGACCGCTGCCGGAGCGGCTGCTGGCGGCGTTCCAGGGCCAGGCCGGGGAGGGCGTGCAGATGATGATGTCCTCGCCGCACGGGATGGAGCTGTTCGAGATCACCAAGAGCGTCGCGGGCGAGGTGATTGCGGAGGGCGAAGCCGCCCTGAGCGGGATCTATGCCGATTGGCTGCAGGAGGAGGCCCTGGCAGGCCGGGCGGTTCTGAGCGGCGATGCCGCAGAAGTCGCCCGCACCCTCTGCGCCTCCCTGAAAGGGATCAAGCAAACGGCCGGCGACTATGCCGAGTATCAAGCCGGGGTGCGCCAGCTGGCAACCCTGGCCGGGGCCGGGCTGACGCCGCGCTGAGGGCGGGCCGTAGGCACCGGCCCGCGTGCGCATCACAGTTCGGTGCGCAGGTGCCAGAGCTCGGGGAACAGCTCCACCTCCAGCATCCGTTTCAGATAGCTGACGCCGCCGGTGCCGCCGGTGCCGCGCTTGAAGCCGATGACGCGCTCCACCGTGGTCACGTGATTGAAGCGCCAGCGGCGGAAGTAGTCCTCGAAATCCACCAGCTTTTCTGCCAGCTCATACAGCTCCCAATGGGCCTCTGTGTCGCGGTAGACCTCGGTCCAGGCGGCCTGTACCGCCTCATGCGGCTGATAGGCCTCCGACACATCGCGGTTCAGCACCTCCTCCGGCAGCGCAAAGCTCTGCGCCAGCGCCTTCAGCGCAACATCATAAAGCGAGGGCTGCTTCAGTTCCGCCTCCAGCAGCGCCAGAATGTCAGGGCGGTGGGCATGCGGGCGCAGCATTGCCTTGTTGCGGTTCCCCAGCATGAATTCGATCTGCCGGTACTGATGCGACTGAAAGCCTGAGCTTTGGCCCAGCTCATCGCGGAAGGCGGTGTAATCCGACGGCGTCATGGTGCGCAGCACGTCCCAGGCGGAGTTCAGCTGCTCGAATATGCGCGCCACCCGCGCCAGCATCTTGAACGCCTGCCGCGCCTGGCCGCCCAGCAGCCGCTCGCGGGCGGCGCTCAGCTCATGAATGGCCAGCCGCATCCACAGCTCAGAGGTCTGGTGCTGGATGATGAACAGCATCTCGTCATGGGTGTTGGTCCATGTCTTCTGCGCGTTCAGCAGCATGTCGAGCGACAGGTAATCGCCATAGGACATGCGCCCGTCAAAGGACATCTGGGCGCCGTCGTCGGCGGGATCGTAGGGTTGGGTCATCGGATCGTTCCTTTTCCTAAGTGTAGCATAAGTCAGGGAAAGGAAGCCGTCCTCCGGTTCAGGGTGCCGCATTGGGCCAGGCGGCGCCACAGCGCAACCCAGCCCGCCGGGCGGCAGAGCGGCAGATGGTATGAGCGGCTGAGGCGCATCAGGTGACCGCGTGGCGGACCATGTATTCCGGCCGGTCCCACAGGGCATTGGTCATCACATCGGTGATGATCTCGACCGCGGCGTGCACGTCACCCTCGTCAATATACAGTGGGGTGAAGCCGAACCGCATGATATCCGGCGCCCGGAAGTCGCCGATCACGCCGCGGGCAATCAGCGCCTGCATCGCGGCATAGCCTTCGTCGAACTTGAACGACACCTGGCTGCCGCGGAACGCCGGGTCGCGGGGCGAGGCCAGCTCCAGCTGCGGGCAATTTGCTTCCACCTCAGCGATGAACAGATTGCACAGCGCGATGGACTTTGCACGCACGGCCTCCATCTCCGCCATGTCCCAGATATCCATTGCCGCCTCCAGCGCGGTCAGCTGCAGGATCGGCGGGGTGCCGACGCGCATCCGGTCGATGCCCTGGCCCGGCCGGTAATCCAGGTCAAAGGCAAAGGGCGCCTCGTGCCCCAGCCAGCCCGATAGGGCGGGGCGGGCGGTCTCTGCGTGGCGGGGGGAGACATAGATGAAGGCCGGCGCGCCGGGCCCGCCGTTCAGGTATTTGTAGGTGCAGCCCACCGCGAAATCCGCGTTGCACCCGGCCAGATCCACCGGAATGGCACCGGCCGAGTGGGCCAGGTCCCAGACCGTCAGCACGCCATGGGCGTGGGCCTTTTCGGTCAGCGCCTTCATATCGTGCTTGCGGCCGGTGCGATAATCCACCTCGGTGATCATCAGCACTGCGATCTCGTCGGTGATGGCGTCCTCGACCGCCTCCGGGTCGACGACCCGCAGCTCATAGTCCGGCCCCAGCGACTTCAGCAGCCCGTCTGCCATATACAGGTCGGTGGGGAAGTTGCCGTTGTCCGACAGCACCACCTTGCGGCCCGGGTTCAGCTCCAGCGCCGAGGCGACCGCCTGGTAGACCTTGATCGACAGCGTGTCACCCATCACCACGTGGCCGGGCTCCGCCCCGATCAGCCGCCCGATCCGGTCACCCAGCGCCTTGGGCTTGTCCATCCAGCCGGCCTTGTTCCAGCCGGTGATCAGCATCTGGCCCCATTCGTCCTGCATCATAGAACCGACCCGGTCCCTGGCGGCACGGGGCAGGGGGCCCAGCGAGTTGCCATCCAGGTAGATCACCCCTTCGGGCAGGTCGAACATCGCCTTGGTTGCGGCAAAATCGGTCATGGAGGGCCTCGCGTCTGATGGGTATTTTAAGCTTGAAGCTTTTCCGGTTTGCTACCGCATCCTGGCCGTTCTGTCTAGTGCCTAGCCGCCTGCCACCTGCGGATCCGGTATCCCGAACTCGGCGCGCTTCTTCTTTGACAGCTTCGCCGTGACCATCTGGTAGGACAGGGTGATCTGTTCTTTCAGCTCCGCATCCGTCAGGCCGTTGTCGTCAAACTGCTGCAGCCATTTCATGCCCCGCGACGCCAAATAGGGCGCCGGGCGGACCCCAGGGCGCTCCTGCAGCACTTCATAGGCGATGTCTCCGGCCTTGAAGGTGAATGCGTCTTTGCCATCGGCCCAGCCGCAGACCGCGAACAGCTTGCCGCCCGCCTTCCAGACGTCAGAATTGCCCCATTGCACAACGTGTTCCGCCGCCGGAAAGGTGGCGCAGAACGCATTGAAACCCTCCCGGTCCATCACATCTGCCCGCCGGAGATTTCGATGCACTGGCCATTCACTGACCCGGAGCCCGGCCCGCACAGCCACAGTGCGGCGGCTGCAACTTCCTCCGGCTCGATCAGCCGCTTGTGCCGGTTGGCGTTGACCATCACGTCCAGCGCCTCCACCGCGCTCAGGCCTGCGCGCTGGGCGATCGAGGTGATGTTGCGCTCGACAATCGGGGTGTCGACATAACCGGGGCACAGCGCGTTGAAGGTGAACGGCGTGCCCAGGTAATCCTCGCTCAGCGCGCGGGTCAGGCCAACCAGCCCGTGTTTGCTGGCCGTGTAGCAGGCGCCGCCCTTCAGCCCGCGCAGGCCCGCGATGGAGGACACGGTGATCACCCGCCCCCAATCGGTCTCCCGCATCGACTTGAAACACTCCCGGATGGTCAGGAAGGCCCCGTCCAGGTTGGTCGCCATCATGTTGCGCCAGAACTCCATCGAGGTCTTGTGCAGCGCTGCGCCCTCGGCAACGCCGGCATTGGCCACGCAGATCTGGATGGGGCCGCGGGCCGCCACTGCTGCGTCCGCCTTGGCCGCCACATCCTCTTCGTCGCGCACATCCATAACCAGCGGATGCAGCCCATC
The DNA here is from genome assembly GCF_059694505.1 of Leisingera sp. ANG49. NCBI lineage: Bacteria > Pseudomonadati > Pseudomonadota > Alphaproteobacteria > Rhodobacterales > Roseobacteraceae > Leisingera > Leisingera sp. ANG49. Next base: position 158,944 of record NZ_JCATZN010000005.1, on the reverse strand, counting down.
CGCTGCAACCTCCTCCAGCACTTCCTGCCTGCGCCCTGCAATGGTGACCTGCGCGCCCTCGGCAGCCAGAGCCCGGGCAATCGCCAGTCCGATCCCGGTGCCGCCGCCGGTGACCAGCGCGTGTTTGCCTTGCAATGCCATGAAATCCAGCCTCCCTGTTTTGCGGATCAGCCTAATCGGGCGGCGGCAGCTGGCAACCCCGCCGTGCCGTCACGCTGCCGCCAAGGGGCGGGAGTGCATGTCCCGGCGGCTCAGCCCGGTGCAACAGCGGGCCGCCAGCCGCTCAGTACACAAAGAAATACATAGGCTTCCGGAAGAAACTATGCAGGATCATGCCGCATGCGGGAACGGATTCGCCGTTTTCGTGGCATGTGGGGCAAATTGTCCTTTTCTTTCAATCCCGGCCAAAGCGGGCTGGACGAGCAGGCCGGATAAGGGAAGGTTGCCCGCGATGCGTGTTGTTTCAGACAGAATACTGCAAGAGGGCAGGGCGTGATGCGGTGGCTGGACGTGCCGCCCCTGTGGCTTGCCGGATTTGCTGCGGCGGCCTGGCTGCAGTCGGCGCATTTTGCCTTCGGGCTATCCTTCGGCGGGGCCTGGGCGCAATTCCTGGCGGGCATTCTGGTGGGCAGCGGCATCCTGCTGGCGCTGCTGGCAATCACTGAAATGCGGCGCCAGAAAACCACCGTGATTCCGCACCAGTCGCCCAGCCGCCTGGTGCAATCGGGGATCTTCAGCCGCACCCGCAACCCGATCTACCTGGGCGACGTGCTGATCCTGGCAGGCCTCATCCTGTGGTTCGATGCGGTGCTGTCTCTGCCGCTGATCCCGGTGTTCCTCTGGGTGCTGGAAAAACGCTTTGTCATTCCGGAGGAGGACAGGATGCGCCGGACGTTCCGCGCCGACTGGGCGCGCTACGAGCAGAAGGTGCGCCGCTGGATGTGACGTCAATGCGGCATTGCGGCATGACTTCGCGGCATTGCGGCAAAATCCTTGCGCAATAATCTTGCGCGATGTAGAGAAAATCATTGTGATCCGTACCCAGGCGTTGCTGGCACGGGCAAGACGAGGGGGACCAAGAAGGTGAAAATAGGTACACCAAAAGAAACTTTTCCCGGCGAGAACCGGGTTGCGATGACGCCGGAGTCTGCGGCGCAGCTGCGGAAGCTGGGCTATGACTGCGCGATCGAGGCCGGGGCCGGGGCTGCGGCGGGGTTTTCCGATGCGGCTTATGAGGCCGCGGGGGTGGAGATCATCAAGACCCCGGCGGCGCTGTGGAAGGCCTGCGACATCGTCGCCAAGGTGCGCCAGCCGGATGCCACCGAGCTGAAGCGGCTGACCAAGGGCAAGACGCTCATTTCCTTCTTCAACCCGGCAGGGAATGAAGACGGCATGGCGCTGGCCAAGTCGAAGAAGGCCAATGTCATCGCCATGGAAATGGTGCCGCGGATCTCCCGCGCCCAGAAGATGGACGCGCTGTCGTCCATGGCCAATATCGCGGGCTACCGCGCGGTTATCGAGGCGGGCAACAACTTCGGCCGCTTCTTCACCGGCCAGATCACCGCCGCGGGCAAGGTGCCCCCGGCAAAGGTGCTGGTGGTCGGCGCCGGGGTGGCGGGTCTGGCCGCCATCGGCACCTCGACCTCGCTGGGCGCCGTCACCTATGCCTTCGACGTGCGTCCCGAAGTGGCCGAGCAGGTGGAATCGATGGGTGCCGAGTTCGTCTATCTCGACTTCGAGGAGGAGCAGCAGGACGGCGCCGCCACCGGCGGCTATGCGGCAGTCTCCTCGCCCGAGTTCCGCGAGGCGCAGCTGGCCAAGTTCCGCGAGCTGGCGCCGGAGATGGATATCGTCATCACCACCGCGCTGATCCCCAACCGCGAGGCGCCCAAGCTGTGGCTCGCCGACATGGTGGCGGCGATGAAGCCGGGCTCGGTGATCGTCGACCTGGCCGCCGAGCGCGGCGGCAACGTCGAGGGCACCGTCAAGGACGAGAAAGTCGTCACCGAGAACGGCGTCACCATCATCGGCTACACCGATTTCCCCAGCCGGATGGCGGCGCAGTCCTCGAGCCTTTACGCCACCAACATCCGCCACATGATGGCTGACCTGACGCCGGAGAAAGACGGTTTGGTCAACCACGACATGGAGGACGACGTGATCCGCGGCGCCACCGTGACGTTTGAGGGCGAGATCACCTTCCCGCCGCCGCCGCCCAAGGTGCAGGCAATTGCGGCCAAGCCCAAGGAAACCGTGCCGGAGCTGACGCCGGAGGAAAAACGCGCCCAGGAAATCGAGGCCTTCAAGGCGCAGACCAAAAGCCAGGTCACCCTGCTGGCGGGGGGCGGTGCGCTCTTGCTGCTGGTCGGGCTGTTCGCGCCGGTCAGCTTCATGCAGCATTTCATCGTCTTTGCGCTGGCCTGCTTTGTCGGCTTCCAGGTGATCTGGGGCGTTGCGCACAGCCTGCACACGCCGCTGATGGCGGTCACCAACGCGATCTCCTCGATCATCATCCTGGGCGCCTTGATGCAGATCGGCTCGGGCAGCTTCCTGGTGATCCTCTTGGCGGCGCTCAGCGTCTTCATGGCCGGGATCAACATCTTCGGCGGCTTCCTCGTCACCCGGCGCATGCTCGCCATGTTCCAGAAATCTTAAGGAGGCCGGGCACATGGATTACGGTTTCACCACCGCCGCCTATGTCGTTGCGGCTGTTCTTTTCATCCTGTCGCTTGGCGGGCTTTCCAACCAGGAAAGCGCCAAGCGCGCGGTCTGGTACGGCATCGCCGGCATGGGGCTGGCGGTGTTTGCCACCCTGATCGGCCCCGGCTCGGGCCTGTGGCTGCTGTCGATCCTGCTGATCGCGGGCGGCGGCATCATCGGCACCTATGTCGCCAAGCGGGTGCAGATGACCGAGATGCCGCAGCTGGTCGCCGCGATGCACTCGCTGGTCGGCCTGGCGGCGGTCTTCGTCGGCTTCATCGCCCATTTCGAGATCGGCAATGTGGCGGCTGCCGTGGCCGCGGGCAGCACCGGTGAGCTCGGCACCTTTGCCAAGCTGATCGCCAAGAAGACCCCGGCGGAGATCTCCTTCCTGCGGGTCGAGCTGTTCCTCGGCATCTTCATCGGTGCGATCACCTTCACCGGCTCAGTGATTGCCTTCGGCAAGCTGGCGGGCAAGGTCACCTCAGCCGCCACCAAGCTGCCGGGCGGCCATATGCTGAACGCCAGCGCCGCCGGGCTCTCCTTCCTCTGCCTGATCTGGTACTTCAACTCCGGCGGCTTCCTGCCCTTGCTGCTGATGACCCTGGCGGCGCTGTTCATCGGCTACCACCTGATCATGGGCATCGGCGGCGCCGACATGCCGGTGGTGGTCTCGATGCTGAACAGCTACTCGGGCTGGGCCGCGGCGGCGATCGGCTTCTCCTTGGGCAATGACCTCCTGATCGTGGTCGGCGCGCTGGTCGGCTCCTCCGGTGCGATCCTCAGCTACATCATGTGCAAGGCGATGAACCGCAGCTTCATCAGCGTGATCCTGGGCGGCTTCGGCGGCACCGCGGGCCCCGCGATGGAGGTCGAGGGCGAGCAGATCGCGATCGACGCCGACGGCGTCGCCACCGCCCTGGACGAGGCCGACAGCGTCATCATCATCCCCGGCTACGGCATGGCGGTGGCGCAGGCGCAGCAGAACGTCGCCGAACTGACCCGCCGCCTGCGGGCGAAAGGCAAGGACGTGCGCTTCGCCATCCACCCGGTGGCCGGCCGCCTGCCGGGCCACATGAACGTGCTCTTGGCCGAAGCGAAAGTTCCTTATGACATCGTCATGGAAATGGACGAGATCAACGGGGACTTCCCGGAAACGGATGTGGCGATCGTGATCGGCTCCAACGACATCGTCAACCCGGCGGCGCAGGAGGACCCCAACTCGCCGATCGCCGGCATGCCGGTGCTGGAATGCTGGAAGGCGAAACAGGTCTTCGTCTCCAAGCGCGGCCAGGGCACGGGCTACTCCGGCATCGAGAACCCGCTGTTCTTCAAGGAAAACACCCGCATGTTCTACGGCGACGCAAAACAGAGCCTCGATACCCTGCTGGGCCTGGTCCAGTAAGCGGGGCTTCAAATCATGGAAAAGGCGCTCCATCCGGGGCGCCTTTTCTCTTTGGGGCGCCTCAGCACGCCCAGGCTTTTCAGTCGCATTGTATACCGTTGCATTCCGCTAACGCTTTGAAATAAAACATTTCTGTACATGTTTTTCCGGCTGCAGTATGGTCGCCGGCATTGCCCCGGAGACCAAGAATGCCGCCGATCCAGGATCACCCGCTGCGCTATCAGCTGACCAATGAGCTGCACGCCCGCCCGTTCCCGACCATGACCTCCCCCTGCACGGTGGCCTATCTGGCGGTGAAGCAGCCGCAGGAGGCGGTGCACCGCGACCGCATGCAGGACATGCAGCATCTGATTCAGCTGCTGGACCGCCACGGCGCGCCGCACCCCAAACCGGGGGCGACCCATCACACCGCCCAGATCGGCCGCCACATGCTGAAGTGGGAGCAGCACACCGAGTTCGTCAGCTACACCGTCTACAACGACGGGGTCAGCGCGCGCGCCTTCGATCCGGCGGATTTTGACGTATTCCCCGCCGACTGGCTGGCGGAGGCGCCGGGCCAGCGGATCACCTCGGCGCTGATCCGGGTGGTGCCGCGGGCCGCGCCTGCGGTACTGAAGGCCACCATGCACGACTGGTTCGTGCCGGAAAGCCTGACCGCCTCGCAGGTGCTGGACGACAGCGCCGTGGTGGCCGGCGATTTCCGCATCGACCCGGCGGGCCATGTGCGCTTTGCGATCTTCCCCAATGCCGATACCGGCAGCCAGCGGGTGGGCAGGATTGTGCAGCGGCTCTGCGAGATCGAGACCTACCGGGCGATGTCGATGCTGGGCTTCTCCCGCGCCCGCGGGCTGTCGCCGGTGATCGGGAAACTGGACAGCCGCCTCAGCGAGATGATGGCGGAAATGACAAGCGGCACCAAACCAGCAGAGGAGATTCTGACCCAGCTGCTGGCGGTCTCGGCTGAGCTGGAGGCAATGGCGGCGCAATCCGCCTTCCGCTTCGGGGCCACTGGCGCCTATGACGCGCTGGTCAGCCAGCGCATCAGCTTGCTGCGGGAGGAACGCCACGAGGGGTTCCAGACCTTTGCCGAATTCATGCTGCGCCGGTTCGAGCCTGCGATGCGGACGGTGAACTCCACCGAGAAGCGGCTGGATACGCTCGCCAGCCGGGCGCGAAGGGCAGGGGAGCTCTTGCGGACGCGGGTCGATGTGGAGCGCTCTGCCCAGAACCAGGCGCTGCTCGCGAGCATGGACCGGCGCGCCGATATCGCGCTGCGCCTGCAGCACACGGTCGAGGGCCTGTCGGTGGTGGCCGTCAGCTACTACGCGATTTCACTGGTTTCCGACTTTCTGTTCCCGCTGGCCGAACGCTACGGGATGACCAAGAAGGTGCTGATCGCCGCGGTCACCCTGCCGGTCATCGGGCTGGTGTGGCTGGGTATCCAGCGGATCCGGAAGAAGCTGCACTGAGGCCTGCCGCGGCAGCGCAAAAGGAAAGGGCCGCCCGATGGGGCGGCCCTCTTTCGTTATTGCGGTGGTCTGCTCAGCGGCCCCGGATCCGCGGGTCCAGCGCGTCGCGCAGGCCGTCGCCCAGGTAGTTCACGCTCAGCACCGTCAGCGAGATCGCCATGCCGGGCCAGAACACCCGCTCAGGATACTGCTGCAGGTAATCGGTGGCATCGAACAGCAGCCGCCCCCAGGTCGGGAAATCCGGCGGGAAGCCGAGGCCGAGGAAAGAGAGCGACGACTCGGTGATGATCGCGGTGGCAATCCCCAGCGTGGCCGAGACCATGATCGGCGACAGCACGTTGGGCAGGATATGCCGGGTGATCAGCTTCTGGTTGGTGGTGCCGATGGAGCGTGCCGCCATCACGAACTCGCGCTCCTTCAGCGCCAGCACGTCGCCGCGCACGATCCGGGCGGTGGGCATCCAGCTGGTCACCCCGATCGAGAACACGATCAGGATGAAGATCCCCTGTTCCGGCCCGAAGGCCGCGTTCAGCGGCTCGCGGAACAACAGCATCATCACCAAGAGCAGCGGCAACAGCGGCAGCGCCAGGAACAGGTCGGTCAGGCGCATCAGCGGCCCGTCCAGCTTCTTGAAGAAGCCGGCCATCACCCCGATGAAGGAGCCTAGGACCAGCGCCAGCAGCATCGCCGTCAGCCCAACGGAGACCGAGGTGGCGCCGCCCGCCATCATCCGGGCCAGCATGTCGCGGCCCAGCTGGTCGGTGCCGAAGGGATGCGCAAAGCTGGGGCCCTGGTTGCGGGCGCGGATGTCGATCTTGGTGGCTTCGAGGTCCCACACCAGCGGGCCGGCATAGACCGCCAGGATGATCAGCAGGAACAGCGCCCCGCCCATCAGCGCGCCGCGGTGGGACTTGAACTGGTCCCACACGTCCAGCCACTGGCTGCGCGGCGGGTTGTGCAGCTCTTCCAGCTGCCCGGCGCCCGGAACCGCGGTCGAAGCCGGTGCCATGCCTTCATCCGGCACAAAGCGTTCCTTGTCAGTCATAGCGGATCCTCGGGTCAAGAATGCCGTACAGCACGTCGGCGATCAGGTTGAACAGCACGATCAGCACCGCAAAGATGAAGGTGAGCGTCTGCACCATCGGCAGGTCGTTGGCCTGGATGGCGCCGATCAGCAGCTGGCCGATGCCGTTCACCTTGAACACCTGTTCGGTGATGATGGCGCCGCCGAAGATCGACGGGATCCCCAGCGCGATCACGGTGACCACAGGGATCATCGAGTTCCTGAGCACGTGGACCATCACCACCACATATTCGCTGAGGCCCTTGGCGCGGGCGGTGCGGACATAATCCTGGTTGAGGTTGTCCAGCATCGAGGCGCGCATGAAGCGGGAGAGCTGCGCGGTGATCTGCAGCGCCAGCACCATCACTGGCATGATCATCTGCTTCAGCTGGTAGACAAAGGCGTCCCAGCTGTCGACCACATGGGTGGTGTCATAGATCGACGGGAACCAGCCCAGCTGCACCGAGAAGATCACGATCACCAGCACGCCGGAGAAGAACGGCGGCACCGAGAAGCCGACCATCGACACGAAGGTGCCCATCTGGTCGAACCAGCTGTACTGGCGGTAGGCGGAGTAGATGCCGATCGGCAGCGCGATCAGGATGGCGACCACATAGGCGGTGCCGACCACCCACAGGGTCTGCGGGATGCGCTGCACCACGATGTCCATCACCGGCGAGCGGGTCTGCCAGGAGATCACCCGCAGCTGCCCTTCAGCGAGGCTGGTGCCGAAGATATTGTCGATCAGAACCTGCGGCTCGATCCAGAAGAACTGCACCAGCCATTTCCAGAACCGGATGTGCATCGGTTCGCCCAGGCCCAGGGCCAGGCGCATCTTTTCTTTGACTTCAGCGGGGACGGTCAGGGGAACCTGCGCCATCGGGTCGCCGGGGGCGAGCTCCAGGAGCAGGAAGATCACGAGGCTGATGAACAGCAGTGTCGGAACTGCCAGGATCAGCCGCCGGATTGTAAAGGTCAGCATCTGCTAAGCGCCTTTGCAACTTGTATTGAATTCGGAACAGGCGGGGAGGGGCCCCGCGTCCAGCCTTGCGCAGCGCTGCACGGCAGCTCTGGCAGATGGCAAGAGGCCCCGGCATGTGCCGGGGCCCCCGGGAAGCAAGCCCGAGCTTACTTGATGCGGTACCAGTCAGCTGCGTTCCACAGCTCGCTGTCCCAGACGTTCAGGTCGACACCGCCCAGGGTGTTGGAATGCGCCGACAGGCGGCCGCGGTGCACCAGCGGGATCATGCCGCCGTTTTCAACCATGATGTCGTTCAGGCGGCGGCCGATCTCGGCGCGCGCTTCCAGGCCGGCGGTCTTGGCCAGCTCGGCGTGCAGCTGGTCGAACTCCTCGTTGCAGAAGCGCGAGATGTTCTCCCCCTGCCACTGGGTTTCCGGACGCGGAGCCTTGTCGCACAGGCCGTTGCCCAAGTAGGACTGCGGGTCGGTGCCGTCGAAGTTGTTGGCGTACATCTCGACGTCAGCATAGAAGCGCTGGAAGGTGTCGGGCGAGCCCGGGTCGCCGCCGAAGAAGACGGAGGCGTTGATGTTGCGCAGCTCGGTCTCGATGCCGATCTGGCTCCACCACTCCTTGATCAGCGCCTGGAAGTCCTGGCGGACGGCGTTGGTCGAGGTCTGGTACAGGATCTTCATCGGCTTGCCGTCCGGGGTCTCCCGCACGCCGTCGCCATTGGTGTCCTTGTAGCCGGCCTCTTCCAGCATTGCCTTGGCGCCTTCGATGTCCTGGGTGGAGCAGTCAAAGGTGTCGGAGGCGAATGCCGCAGGCGCGGGCACCCAGTTGCAGCTGACAGCGCCGGCCTTGCCATAACCGATTTCCACCAGCAGCGGACGGTCGATGGCCATCGACATCGCCTTGTAGACCGCCGGGTCCTTCAGGAACGGGTGCGGGTGCTTGGCGGTGGCGCGCTCGCCTTCCGGCAGCTCCGGCGACGGGTCGGTCTGGTTCAGCATGATGCGTTCCACCAGCGAGCCGAAGCCCGCAACCGGCTTGCCCTTGCCGCCTGCTTCCATCTGCGCGATCACTTCCGGCGCCAGCTGCAGGTTCCAGGCATAGTCGAACTCGCCGGTTTCCATCACGGCGCGGCCCGCCGCGGTTGCATCCCCGCCGCCCTTGAACAGCACCTTGGCAAAGGCCGGCTTGGCCGGGTCGCGGTAGTTCTGGTTGGCCGACATGGTGATCACGTCGTTCGGCTTGAACTCATCCACCACAAACGGGCCAGTGCCGATCGGGCCAAAGTTGGCCTCGGTGCACTCCGGCGCTTTGGCGCCCATGCAGTTCTCGAACTGGGCCTTCTGCAGGATCGGGCTTTCGCCGCCGACAAACGGGCCATAGGGGAACGGGGTCGGCTTGTCGAAGGTGACCTTGACGGTCAGATCGTCCACCACCTCGACATTGGTGACGCCCTGGAACTTGGTCAGCTGGGCGCAGCCGCCTTCGGGATGCATGCAGTAGTCGGCGGTGAACTTCACGTCATGGGCGGTGAAGTCGGTGCCGTCGGACCATTTGATGCCCGGCGCGACCTTCCAGGTGATCGAGGTCAGGTCCTCGCTGACGCCGCCGTTCTCGACGGTCGGGATTTCCGACGCCAGATAGGGGATCATGTTGCCTTCGGGATCGTAGCGCGCCAGCGGCTCGATCACCAGCGAGGCCGACTGCACGTCCTTGGTGCCGCTCGACAGGAACGGGTTCAGGATCGACGGCGCCTGCCAGTAAATGATGTTGACCTGGCCGTCGGACCCGCGCTCGGCAAAGGCCGCAGGCGCCAGCGAGGCCGTGGCAACAGCACCCATCAATAGGGATTTCAGTTTCATCACACTCTCCTTGTCGGACACGTTTCGTGTCTTTTTGTTGGCCGGGCCGGTTTCGGTCCGGAGGGTTGCCGCATTTCTGCGGAAGTGTCGCTCTGGGCCTGCAAGCACTGCGAAAACGCTGAAACTATAAACCCTTAATACCTTGCCGGGCGCACCGGCGCGTGACAGCCTGCAGGCAACCACAGGTGTATCGAAACGTTTTTGCCGGGAAATTGCAAATTCCAATTTCGAAGGGCTCATGCATTATTTGCATGAGCATTTTTGAAGAAAGTAGAGTTTACTCCAGAACCTGAGACCGCCTATTCCGGCGGGCCAGGCAAGAAAGACAGGGAGCCGTCATGCTGGACAACGCCATTGCGTCCATAAAAAATCTGCGGGTGGAGTTTCAGACCAAGGACGGCCCGGTTGTCGGCGTCGAGGATGTGTCTTTTGACGTCAGCCCCGGCGAAACCGTTTGTATCGTTGGCGAATCCGGCTCCGGCAAGTCGGTGTCCTCGCTGTCGCTGATGCGGCTGGTGGAGTTCGGCGGCGGCGAGATCGCCGGTGGCGAGCTGCTATTCAACCGGCGCGAGGGCGGCGAGACGAATCTAGCCGACTCCGAGCAGGAGATGATGAAGCAGATTCGCGGCAACGAGATCGGCATGATCTTCCAGGAGCCGATGACCGCGCTCAATCCGGTGTTCACCGTCGGCCGCCAGCTGACCGAAGGCCTGCGCATTCACAAGAACATGTCCAAGTCCCAGGCCGAGGAACGGGCGCTGGAGCTTCTGCGCCAGGTCCGCATCCCGGAACCGGAACGCCGCCTGAAGCAATACCCGCACGAGCTCTCGGGCGGCATGCGCCAGCGGGTTGTGATCGCCATGGCAATGGCCTGCGAGCCGCGGCTCTTGATCGCGGATGAGCCCACAACAGCGCTCGACGTGACCATCCAGGCGGAGATCCTCGCGCTGATGGACCGGCTCAAGCGCGAGACCGGCACCGCGGTGATGTTCATCACCCACGACATGGCGGTGGTGGCCCAGATGGCCGACCGCGTCGTCGTCATGTTCCGCGGCAACAAGGTTGAAGAAGGCACCGTCGAGGAGATCTTCGAAAACCCCAAGCACGACTACACCAAGGCGCTGCTGGCCGCGGTACCGAAGCTGGGCGAGATGCGCGGCAAACACTACCCCGAACCGATGAAGTTGATGGGGGTCGAGGACCAGAAGATCGAGCCGATCAAGGGCACCGAAGAGGTGCTCTTGGACGTGCAGAACCTGACCACCCGTTTCCCGGTCAAGGGCGGCCTGTTGCGCCGCACCATCTCCAACGTGCACGCGGTGGAGGACGTGTCCTTTAAGGTGTTCAAGGGCCAGACCCTGTCGCTGGTCGGCGAATCCGGCTGCGGAAAATCCTCTGCGGGCCGCTCGATCCTGCGGCTGGTGGAGCCGCTGTCGGGCAAGGTGAACTTCGAAGGCAGTGATGTGCTGCAGTTCAGCCCGTCCCAGATGCACAAGGCCCGCCAGGACATGCAGATGATCTTCCAGGATCCCTTTGCCTCCCTGAACCCGCAGATGCAGCTGATCGACCAGGTGGCGGAACCGCTCCGGAACTACGGCCTGGCCTCCGGCTCCGAGCTGCACGACCGGGTTGCCAGCCTGTTTGACCGCGTCCACCTTCCGCGCAGCTTCATGCGCCGCTACCCGCACGAGATGTCCGGCGGCCAGCGCCAGCGCATCGCCATCGCCCGCGCGCTGGCCCTGAACCCCAAGCTGATCGTCGCGGACGAGGCCGTCTCGGCGCTCGACGTGTCGGTGCAGGCACAGGTTCTGAACCTGATGATGGAGCTGCAGGCGGAACTGGGTCTCTCCTTCCTGTTCATCAGCCACGACATGGCGGTGGTGGAGCGCGTCAGCCATCAGGTCGGCGTCATGTACCTGGGCCGGATTGTCGAAATCGGACCGCGCGATCGCGTGTTTGAGAACCCGCTGCACGCCTATACCCAGGCGCTGATGAAGGCGGTGCCGATCGCCGACCCGCGCCAGCGCAAGTCGGAGAAGGAACTGAACTTCAAGCCGATTCCGTCACCGATCCACGAAGTCGGCTATGAGCCGGCACCGTCGGAGTACATGGAGCTGGAACCCGGCCATTTCGTGCTGACCACCGACAGCGGGTACTGAGGCATGGCCGCAAAACTAACCCCGCTGGAGATCATGGCAAAGCTGATCTCTTTCCCGACGGTGAGCCGGGACACCAACCTGCCGCTGGTGGATTGGGTGCAGGAATACTTGTCCTCCCACGGCATCGAAAGCCACCGCTGGGTGGACCCGGCGCAGACCCACAAGGCCGCCGTCTTTGCCCATGTCGGGCCTTGGGAAGAGGGCGCCGTGGTGCTGTCGGGCCATACAGATGTGGTGCCGGTGGACGGCCAGCCATGGGACACCGATCCCTTCACGGTGGTGGAGAAGGACGGCAAATATTTCGGCCGCGGCACCTGCGACATGAAAGGCTTTGACGCCCTCGCCATCTGGGCGCTGGTCGAGGCGCACAGCCAAGGCGTCATTCGCCCGCTGCAATTGGCGCTGAGTTTTGACGAGGAGATCGGCTGCACCGGCGCGCCGCCGATGATCGAGGCGATGCAGCAGGTGCTGCCCAAGGGCTCCGCGGTGATCGTCGGGGAACCTTCGATGATGCAGGCTGTCACCGGCCACAAGGGCGGCACTGGCTTTGCCACGCATTTGGTCGGGTTCGAGGTGCATTCCTCGCTCATGCACACCGGCGTCAGCGCCATCATGCAGGGCGCGAAACTGATCGGCTGGGCCAACCAGCAGAACGCCGCGAACATGGCCAAGGAGCCCGGCGAGGTGCAGGCGATGTTCACCCCGCCCTGGACCACCTGTCATGTCGGCATGATCGAGGGCGGCACCGCTCATAACATCACCGCTAAGGACTGCCGGTTCATGATGGACTTCCGGGTGGTGCCGGGAGAGAGCCCCGGTGACTGGGAGGCTGCCTATCTGCATAAGGTGCGCGAGGTGGAGGCAGACATGCAGGCGATCCACCCGGACGCCCGCATTGATGTGTCCAAGCACTTCGACGTGCCGGGACTTGTGCCGGAACAGAATGGCGAGGCCGAGGCGCTGGTGCGCCGGGTGACCGGCGACAATGGCTCCCATGTGGTCAGCTACGGCACCGAAGCGGGCCAGTTCCAGCAAGCGGGATACTCCGCGGTGATTTGCGGCCCCGGCGACATCGCGCAGGCGCATCAGCCCAACGAGTACATCACGGTCGCCCAGTTCGACGCGGGTCACGACTTCATGCGCAAGCTGGTGGAGAAGCTGGGGGGATACTTCCCTCTGCCTTGAAACCGCGCGTTTCGTGCTCAGATTGGTGCCAAGGGGTGTACGGGTGGTGCACAGGGGGTGCACGCATGACACCCCCGCTCTGACGGGTTCCGCCACGTCCCGACGGCCCCGGATACTTGCGAAGCTAAGTTTTTTCGCGGACAGTTTGCCGCAACGGAACCTGAAACGGAAAGGGGAGGGGAATATGCCGGCCAAGAACCGCTTTGCCGAGATGCACCAGGAGATCACAGCCTGGCGCCATCACCTGCACGAGAACCCCGAACTGATGTACGAGGTGCACCAGACCGCCGCCTTTGTGGTGGAGCGGCTGAGGGAGTTCGGCATCACCGATATCACCACCGGCGTCGGCCAGACCGGCGTGGTGGCGGTGATCGAGGGCAAGACCAACACGTTCGGCCGCGCCATCGGCCTGCGCGCCGACATGGACGCGCTGCCGATCCCCGAAGCCTCCGGTGTGGATTATGCCTCCAAGACACCCGGCGTGATGCACGCCTGCGGCCACGACGGCCACACCTCGATCCTGCTGGGGGCGGCTAAGTACCTTGCAGAAACACGCAATTTCGACGGTAAGGCCGTTCTGATCTTCCAGCCGGCCGAGGAAGGCGGCGCCGGGGGCAAGGCGATGTGCGACGACGGGCTGATGGACCGCTGGGGCATCCAGGAGGTTTACGGCCTGCACAACATGCCTGGCCTGCCGGTGGGCGAATTTGCCATCCGCCCCGGTCCGCTGATGGCCTCGTCCGACGAATTCAACATCACCGTCACCGGCAAGGGCGGCCACGCCGCTGCCCCGCATGAGGCGATTGATACGACGCTGGCGGCGTCGCAGATCGTGGTCTCGCTGCACTCGATCGTGTCGCGCAATGTGGATCCGGTGAAACGGGTGGTGCTGACCGTCGGCACCTTCGAGACCGACAGCACGGCGTCGAACGTGATCGCCCACACCGCCAAGCTGCAGGGCACCGTGCGCACGCTGGACCCGGAATACCGTGCCCAGGCCGAGGACTGGGTGCGCCGGGTCGCCGAAAGCACCGCCGCAGCCTTCGGCGCTACGGCGGAGGTCGAATGGGTTCCGGGCTATCCCGTTACAATCAATGATGAAAACGGAACTGCCCATGCGGTGGAGGCGGCGCAGGCGGTCTCTGCCAAGGTCGATGCCGAGACCCCGCCGATCATGCCGTCCGAGGATTTCTCCTACATGCTGGAGCAGCGCCCCGGCGCCTATATCTTCCTCGGCAACGGCGACACCCAGATGTGCCACCACCCGGCCTATGTCTTTGACGACGAGGCGATCCCGCTGGGATGCAGCTGGTTTGCCGAGCTGGTGGAACGAAGAATGCCCGCGGCCTGAGGCTGCGGGGAAAGACAACCAAAGGAGTGAGAAATGCCGGTCAAGAACCGCTTTGCCGAACTGCAGGATGAAATCACCGCCTTGCGCCGTGACATCCACGAAAACCCGGAAATCCTGTTCGAAACCCACCGCACCAGCGCGCTGGTGGCAGAGAAGCTGCAGGAGTTCGGCTGCGACGAGGTGGTGACCGGCATCGGCCGCACCGGCGTCGTGGGCGTGATCAAGGGCAAGGCGGACACCTCCGGCAAGGTTATTGGCCTGCGTGCAGACATGGACGCGCTGCCGATCCATGAGCAGACCGGGCTGGAGTATGCCTCCAAGACCCCCGGCGCGATGCATGCCTGCGGCCATGACGGCCACACCGCGATGCTGCTGGGCGCGGCCAAGTACCTGTCGGAGACCCGCAATTTCGACGGCACCGTGGTGGTGATCTTCCAGCCCGCCGAAGAGGGCGGCGGCGGCGCCAAGGTGATGTGCGACGACGGCCTGATGGACCGCTGGGGCGTGCAGGAGGTCTACGGCCTGCACAACTGGCCGGGCCAGCCGCTGGGCTCCTTTGCGATCCGTCCGGGCTCCTTCTTTGCCGCCACCGACCAGTTCGACATCACCTTCGAGGGCCGCGGCGGCCACGCTGCCAAGCCGCATGAGACCATCGACACCACCGTTCTGGCCGCACAGGCGGTGCTGGCGCTACAGACCATCGCCTCGCGCAACGCCGACCCGGTGCATCAGATTGTGGTCTCCGTGACCTCCTTCGAGACGTCTTCCAAGGCGTTCAACGTGATCCCGCAGAAAGTGCAGATCAAAGGCACCGTGCGCACCATGTCCAAGGAGATGCGCGACCTGGCCGAGAAGCGGATCAACGAGGTCTGCACCGGCATCGCCGCAACCTTCGGCGGCACTGCCGATGTCACCTACCACCGCGGCTATCCGGTGATGGTGAACCACGAGGAGCAGACCGAGTTCGCTGCCAAGGTGGCGGCCAGCGTGTCCGGCTCCTGCGCGGACGCGCCGCTGGTGATGGGCGGCGAGGATTTCGCCTTCATGCTGGAGGAGCGCCCGGGCGCCTATATCCTGATGGGCAACGGCGACACCGCGATGGTGCATCACCCGGAGTACAACTTTAACGACGACGCTATTCCCGCAGGCTGCAGCTGGTGGGCGGAGATCGTCGAGCAGCGGATGCCGGCAGCTTGATTGACACAGGGGAGGGGGCTGTCTGCCCCCTCTTGAGCCTGAGGCTCAATTCACCCCCGAGGATATTTTCAGCCAGATGAAAAGGGATCGGGTGGCGCTGTGGCGCGGGGGTCAGTGCTCCAGCAGCTCGCGGTAGATGGTGACCAGCGTTTCGGCTTCTTTTTCCAGCGCGAAATTGGTCATGGCGTGTTTACGGGCGGCCTCTGACCACTCCGCCAGCCGGCCTTCGGTGGACAGAACCTCATGGATGGCCTGCACCATCTGCCCGGTCTCGCCCGGGTCGATCAGCAGGCCGGTTTCGCCCGGCGCGATCAGCTCTTCAAAGGCGCCGACGCGGGTGGCCACGGCGGGTACGCCGCAGGACATGGCTTCGAGCGGGGTCAGGCCAAAGCCCTCCCAGCGCTGCGGCGCCACATAGAGATCGAGCGCCTGATACCAGCGGGACACCTCCCAGACCGGGACCTCCGGCGGAAACAGCAGTCGCTCGGCGAGGCCTGCGGTCTCGGCCTTGGCGCGCAGGCCCTTTTCAAACGCCACATGTTTTTCAGTGGCCCGGCCCATCACGATGCCAACCGCCTTGGGGTGCGCCTTCAGCACCTCCAGCATGGCGTCGACAAAGACGTCGGTGCCTTTCTGGGCCCGGATGCGGCCGTAGCAGCCGATCAGGATGGCCTCCTGGGGCAGGCCCAGCTCGCGCCGCAGCGCCTGTTTGTCGGCGGGCGGGGCGAACTCCTCGGTATTGATCCCGTGATGCACCACCTGCACGGGTTTCTCCAGATAGGCCGCACCCTTGGCCGAGGTGGCGATCACCCGGTCCATCTGCGAGATCAGCCACTTGGTATAGTCCGAGTGATGCCGCTGCGAGGCGGAAGTGAACAACAGCTTCAGCCGCTTGCCCAGGAGGTACTTGAGCGCCAGCCCACCCAGCATTTCCACATTGCGCCGGGCGTGCCAGACGCGGGCGCCTGCGGGGCCGTTGCGGGGCATGAGGATGAGCTGTGCAGCCGACAGATGCGGCATTTCCCCGGGCAGGCCGCTGCCTGCGGTGGCGATGGCAATATGCTGGCGCTGCAGCGGCACCAGCCGCACGATGGTGGACGTGACGCCGGACAGGCGGCGTTTGAAATTCGGCGCGATGACTTCGATTTCGTTGGCGTCAACCTGTGCCATCACGGTCTCCTATCAGGCAGAAGCGCCAGCAGGGCGTCCACCGTCTTGTCCAATTGATCCGACTGGCGGGAGATGAACTGACCGGCAGCAGCGCGGGCGGCCTGAAAGGCTTCCGGCTGCTCCAGCCACTTGGCAGCCTGTTCTGCCAGCTCCGCAGCTGATCGCACCTCCGCCGCGGCGCCGAGGGCGGTCAGCTCGGCATAGGTCTCGGCGAAATTGTAGTGTCCGGTGCCGGTGATCACCGCGGAGCCTGCCTGCATCGGCTCAAACGGGTTGTGGCCGCCGATTTCGCGCAGCGAGCCGCCCAGGAAAACCAGCGGGCAGAGCGCGTACCAGGTGCCGACCTCGCCCAGCGTGTCGGCCAGATAGACCTGCGTTTGGGTGCCGGGCAGCACGCCCTTGCTGCGCCGCGCGCAGCTGAGCCCCGCATCCTTGATCAGCTTTTCAACCGCATCGCCGCGTTCCGGATGGCGGGGGGCCAGCAGCAGGCAGAGGTCCGGATGCTGTTTCAGCAGCGCGTGATGCGCGTCCAGCACGGTTTCCTCTTCGCCCTCGTGGGTGGAGGAGGCAACCCAGACCAGGCGCGCGCCGATGCTGCTGCGCACCTTGGCGAGGGAGTCCTGATCGACCGGCAGCGGCGCGGAAACGGCCTTGAGGTTGCTGCCGGGGCGGATGCGGTCCGGGGCGGCTCCCATCGCCTGCAGGTTGGCGGCGGTTTTCTGGTTCTGGGTCACCAGCAGGGTGAATTGATCGAGAATGTAGCGCGCGGTGTCCGGGCGCTTTGTCCAGCCCGCCACCGATTTGTCTGACAGCCGGGCGTTCAGCAGCACCAGCGGGCAGCCGGTCTTGCGGGCGCGCACCAGCATCTGCGGCCACAATTCGCTTTCCACGAACACCCCCAGATCGGGCTGCCAATGGGCCAGGAAGCGGTCCACCGCGGCACCGGTGTCCAGTGGCGGGAACTGGTGGCGGCAGCGCGGCGGCATCCGTTTGGCGATCAGTTCGGCGGACGTGGGCGTGCCGGAGGTGATCAGGAACTCAGCCGCGGGATCTTGTTCGCCCATGCGGGCAATCAGGGTCAGCACCGACAGGCTTTCGCCGACCGAGGCGGCGTGGAACCAGATCAGCCGCCCCGCAGGGCGGGGCAGGGAGGCATGGCCGAGGCGCTCGCGCACCCGTTCCTCCGGCAGGCCGTAATCGCGCAGCTTGCCGGCCACCTTGCGCCAGGCAAGGGGGGCAATCAGCGCGCTGACACCGCAGTAAAGGGAATAAAGCAGCGTCCTGCGCGCTGGGACGGTCTGGGCCATGATCAGCCGCCGGTGTGGCTCATGTGGCGGGACATCTGGCCGCCGGCCTCCTGCCGGGAATAGTCGAAGTCATGGCCGCGCGGCTTGTCGCCAATGGCGGCGCGGATCGCGGCCTCCAGCACGCCGGTGCCTTCCTCGTTGGCGCGCAGCGGCGCACGCAGGTCGGCTTTGCCCTCCTGGCCGAGGCAGGTGTAGATCTCGCCGGTGCAGGTGACCCGCACCCGGTTGCAGCTTTCGCAGAAATTATGGGACAAAGGTGTGATGAAGCCGATCTTCTGGCCGGTTTCCTCCAGCCGCACATAACGGGCCGGGCCGCCGGTGCGCTCCGTCAGATCGGTGACGGTGTAGTGGCTTTCGTATTCCTTGCGCACGTCCTTCAGCGACCAGTACTGGCCGATGCGCTCCATCGCACCGATATCCTCGCCCATCGGCATCACCTCGATCCAGGTGAGGTCGAGCCCGCGCCCGGCGCACCATTCGGTGATCCGGGGCATTTCTTCTTCGTTGAAGCCCTTGAGCGCCACCGCGTTGATCTTGACCTTGAGGCCCGCCTTCTGCGCCGCGTCGATGCCCTTCATCACCTGCGGCAGGCGGCCCCAGCGGGTCACATCAGCGAACTTCTGTTCGTCCAGCGTGTCGAGCGAGATATTCACCCGGCGCACCCCGGCGGCATATAGCTCATCGGCGTATTTTACCAGCTGGGAGCCATTGGTGGTCAGCGTCAGCTCTTTCAGGGCGCCGGTGTCCAGATGGCGGCTCATCGACTGGAAAAAGGTCATGATGCCGCGGCGCACCAGCGGTTCGCCGCCGGTGATCCGGAGTTTTTCGACGCCCAGCCGGATGAAGGTGGAACAGAGCCGGTCCAGCTCTTCCAGCGTCAGCAGGTCTTTCTTGGGCAGAAAGGTCATGTTTTCCGACATGCAATAAACGCAGCGGAAATCGCAGCGGTCGGTGACCGAGACACGCAGGTAAGTGATTGCGCGGGCGAAGGGATCAATAAGCGGAGCCGTCATGCCTCCTAGGTAAAGCGGGGCACCGCCCGCGGCAAGGGGCAGACAGCATTTGTGTCTGGCAAAGAGTTTCGCAGCTGGCTAGGGTCGCCTCATGCGTATGACAGTCCTTTCCCTTGCTTCGATTTCCCTGCTGGCCGCTTGTAACGGGATCCAGCTGAATTCTTCTATTCTGAACGGCACAAGCGGGCCTGCCGTGGCGGAGCCGCAGGACCCGGTGCTGCAGCCCGCACCCGGCGTCGACGTGGCAGAGGCGGAGCCGTTGGCGCCCACGTCGCCCTCAGCGCCGTCCTTCCGCGGTTCCGCGACCACGGTGGCCTCGCTGGGCGACCCGTCGCTGCCGGGCATGTGGATGGAAACACCGCTGGTGGCTGCCGAACAGCAGGCGCTGATCCGCTCCAGCCGCAACACCCAGGTCGTGGTGACGCTGAAACCGGTCCCGGGTGAGTCCTCCGGCGGCAGCCGTCTGTCGATCGGCGCCATGCGGGCGCTGGGCCTGCCGCTGACCGAGCTGGCCGAGGTGCAGGTGCTGCCCGCGGGCTGAGGCGTGAGCTGCTGAAGGGGCCAAAGCACCCGCCAGCTTGGGCGGTGCGGGCGCTGCCCGGCAGTGCCGGGCGGGCCCGTGGCGGGGTCAGGCGTCTTTCAGGTATTTCGCTGCTTCCTTGCGGGCAAACGCCTTCATGGCGCCGCCATGTTCCGCCAGGAACGCGCGGGTGCGGTCTGCGTCGTGCTTGCTGAGATCGCGCAGCCACCAGGCGACGGCCTTTTGCATGAACCAGTCGCGGTCCGGCACATAGGACGCGGCCCAGCCCAGGATACGCTCGCGGGCCTCCTGATCGGCGGGTTTCAGATTGTTCATCTTAGCCCAGGGCAGGGTGGCCACCAGGGCTGCGCGGCGGGTCCACATGTGGTCTGACCGGGACCAGCCCTCCACCGTGTCCAGCCGGGAGGGGTCAGCCAGCAGCCGCTTGGAAATGGCTGAGCAGGCGTGATCGGCAATCGCCCAGCTGTCAAACTGCGGAACCCAGGATTGCAAAAGCTCCCAGACCGCCGCGTCGTCTTTGATCCGTGCCTGGGTCAGGAGCTTGGCCGCGGCGATGCGGGCCTCGAAGATGTCGGTGTTCCACAGGGCGCGGGCCAGATCCACGCGCTCCGCCACGCTGAGGGATTGGCGCCAGGATTTGGTCAGCTCATTGGTGGCCGGGTTGGGAACCCCCAGCACTTCACGGGCTTGCTTGTGATAGGCCGCCATCTGCTCCGCCCGGCCGGGTTCGGCCTGGGCTTTCAGCGCATCAAGATAGGTTTCGAGCATGTCGTTCCTTGGACCGGGGCGTCACACCGGCACGCCGGTGGGCTTGCCGTCGATGGTGGACTGGTTCTTTTCCGCCCAATAGGCGCGGATATCCTCGTCCGATTTCCCGTCCACCCACTTCTGCATGGTGTCACGGTCGGACTGGTATTCCATGAAGGGTACCGCATAGCCGCAGGAGGTCTGAACCATATCGACCGAAACATCAAAGATCTGCCGGGCGCTGCGGTGGGCGGGGAGCAGGGCGGCCAGATCGTCCCAGCCTTCGTCGCCGGCATGCAGCACGCGGGCGCCGCCATAGGTGCGCAGGATCATCGGGCGGGTGGTGAAGGAGCACCACATCAGGGTCATCCGGTTCACCTCCATCAGGTGGCCTGCGGTTTCATTGCCGCTGCCGGTCAGGTTCATCCAGACGATCCGGTCCGGCCCCAGCACCCGCAGCGAATCCATCCCCTTGGGCGAGATGTTCACGCGGCCTTCCGGCCCGGCCGAGCCGGTGAAGAACACATGCTGTTCTTCAATGAATTTGCGGTGCGCGTCTTCGATCTGCGGGAACTGCTTGGCCATGGCTCACTCCACTGTCACTGATTTCGCCAGGTTGCGCGGCTGGTCCACATCGGTGCCTTTGGCAACCGCCGTGTGATAGGCCAAAAGCTGCGCCGGGATTGCATAGAGGATCGGTGACAGCGCCTCCTTGACCTTTGGCATCCGGATCGCGCACCAGACGTCGTCGCCGGCCTCATCAATGCCATCCTGGTCGGAGATCATCAGCACCTTGCCCTTGCGCGCCAGGACTTCCTGCATGTTGGAAACGGATTTGTCGAACAGCGAGTCCCGCGGCGTCAGCACCACCACAGGCATGTTCTTGTCGATCAGCGCGATGGGGCCGTGCTTCAGCTCGCCGGAGGCGTAAGCCTCGGCGTGGATGTAGCTGATTTCCTTGAGTTTCAGGGCGCCTTCCAGCGCCAGAGGGAACATCAGGCCGCGGCCCAGGAACAGCACGTCGCGGGCTTCGCTGACCTTCTGCGCCGCCAGCCGGATCGCCTCGTTCTGCTCCAGCGCGGAGGACAGCACATTAGGCAGCCCGCGGATGGCGGTAGCGTATTCGGCCATTTCATCTGCGCTCAGGTGGCCGCGGTCGCAGGCCGCCTTCAGCGCCAGTGCCAGCAGCACCGTCAGTTGGCAGGTGAAGGCCTTGGTGGAGGCGACGCCGATTTCCGGCCCGGCAAAGATCGGCAGCGCCAGATCGCTTTCCCGCGCGATGGAGCTTTCGGGGACGTTCACCACCGACAGGATCTTGTCCGCCTTTTCCTGGCAGTACCGCAGCGCCGCCAGGGTGTCGGCGGTTTCACCCGATTGCGACACAAACAGCGCCAGCGTCTTGCCCGGGATCGGCGGCTCGCGGTAGCGGAATTCCGAGGCGATATCGACCTCGACCGGCAAGCGGGCGATCTGTTCGAACCAGTATTTGGCGGTCAGGCAGGCATAAAATGCGGTGCCGCAGGCAACCATGGTCAGCCGCTCGACTTTGGAGAAGTCCACGCCTTCGCCGGGCAGCCGCACCGCGTTTTCCTCGACCGGCAGGTAGTGGCGGATCGCCTCGGCAATCACATGCGGCTGCTCGGCGATTTCCTTGGCCATGAAATGCTTGTGGCCGCCCTTGTCGACCTGGGAGGAGTCGATCTGAATGGTCTTGGTTTCGCGGTTCACCAGCTCGCCATGCGCATTGCGGATCTCCGCGCCCGCGCGGGTTACAACGGCGCGGTCGCCTTCCTCCAGATAGGTGATCCGGTCGGTGAGCGGCGCCAATGCGATGGCGTCGGAGCCCACGAACATCTCGCCGTCGCCATGGCCGATCGCCAGCGGAGAGCCCTTGCGGGCCGCGACGATCAGATCCTCTTCGCCATCAAACAGGAAGGCCAGTGCAAAAGCGCCCTCCAGCTGGTCGAGGGTTTTGAAGGCCGCGTCAACAGGGGCGAGGTCCTCCTTCAAATACCGCTCCGTCATCAGGGCGACGGTTTCGGTGTCGGTCTCGGTGCGGAACTCCATGCCGCAGTTCAGAAGCTCTGCGCGCAGTTCCTTGTAGTTTTCGATGATGCCGTTGTGCACCACCGCCACCGCGCCGGCGCGGTGCGGGTGGGCGTTGCTGACGGAGGGCGCGCCATGGGTGGCCCAGCGGGTGTGGCCGATGCCAGCCTTGCCGGCCAGCGGCTCATGCACCAATAGGTCGGACAGGTTCACCAGCTTGCCCACTGCACGGCGGCGGCGCAGGGCGCCGTTGTTCACGGTGGCAATGCCTGCGCTGTCATAGCCGCGGTATTCCAGCCGCTTCAGCGCTTCGACCAGGATCGGGGCGGCCTCGTGATTGCCCAGTACGCCGACAATTCCGCACATCACTTGGCTCCCTTCTGCAGGCGGGCCTTCTTGGCGCGCAGCATGTCCATCAGCTTGTGCGCGCGGCCCGGTTTGTTGCTTTGCTCGGCGCGGGCTATGGCCAGATCGCCGTCTTCGACATTCTTGGTGATCACCGCACCGGTGGCGGTCATCGCCTCGTGGCCGACCCGGACCGGGGCCACCAGCATGGTGTTGGATCCGATAAAGGCGCGGGCGCCGATCTCGGTGCGGTGCTTCATCACACCGTCATAGTTGCAGGTAATCGTGCCTGCGCCAATATTTGTGGCCTCGCCGACCGAGGCATCGCCGATGTAGCTGAGGTGGTTGACCTTGGCGCCCTCGGCAATTTCGGCGTTCTTGATCTCGACGAAATTGCCGATGTGGGTGTTCTCCGCCAGCTCCGCGCCGGGGCGCAGGCGGGCGTAAGGCCCCACTTTGGCGCCGCGGCTGACATGGCAGCCCTCCAGATGCGAGAACGCGCGGATCAGCGCGCCGCTTTCCACCGTGACGCCCGGGCCAAAGACCACGTTGGGCTCAATCACCGTGTCGCGGCCAATATGTGTGTCAAAGGCGAGGTAGACGGTTTCCGGCGCCATCAGGGTGACGCCCAGGTCCATCAGCTCTGACCGCGCGCGCGTCTGAAACAGCGCATCCGCCTGCGCCAGTTCGGCGCGGGAATTGACGCCCAGCGTTTCCGCCTCATTGCAGGACACGGCGGTCACTTTCAGATCCTGGCGCCGGGCCAGTTCCACCAGATCGGTCAGGTAGTATTCGCCGGAGGCGTTTTCATTGCCCACCTTGGCGATCAGATCGAACATCGCGCTGGCCTTGCCTGCCATCAGGCCGGAGTTGCAGAACGAAATTGCGCGTTCGGCCTCGCGGGCATCCTTGAACTCGACAATCCGCTCCAGGCTGTCGCCCTCCATCACCAGGCGGCCATAGCGGCCCGGGTCGGCGGCCTCGAACCCCAGCACCACCAGGTCAGCGCGCTGGCGGGCGTCGATCATGCGCTCCAGCGTTTCGGCGCTGACAAACGGTGTGTCGCCATAAAGCACAACCACATCGCCCGCGAACCCGTCCAGCGCAGCACGGGCCTGATCGACCGCATGGGCGGTGCCAAGCTGTTCTTCCTGCAGGACAACTTCGGCTTCTTCGTCGATTTCGGCAACCGCCGCACGAACCTCATCTGCCCCGTGGCCCGCCACGATGATGGTGCGCTCCGGCGCCAGCGTGCGGCCCGCGGCCATCGCATGCTCCAGCATCGGTGCCTGGGCAATCGGGTGCAGCACTTTGGGGAGGTCGGAGTTCATCCGCGTGCCTTTTCCGGCCGCCAGGATGACAAGGGCAATGCTCATAATCGCTTTTCTCTTTGTCTTTTTAGCGCTCCCGTTTTATCCGCTAACGGGCGGGGTGCAAGGGATGGCGCCATCAAACAAGATTGCGGGCTGCAACATGCGGCGGCGGAAAAGTGCCGAAAGGGCAGGACATGCGAACGGTTATCTTCGATCTGGACGGCACGCTGGCGGATACTTCGGGTGACTTGCTGGCGGCAGCCAATGCCTGTTTCCGCCGGATGGGGCTGGGTGATGTGCTGAGCCATCCGCGCGATGCCGCGGTGTCGCTGCGCGGCGCCCGGATGATGCTAACGCACGGGTTGAAACGTGTGGATCAGTACGATCCGGCAGTGGTGGAGGAATTCTACCCGGTGTTTTTGGACGTCTACCGCGACGCCATCGACCATCACACCGTGCTTTATCCCGGCGCAATGGAGGCCGTGGAGGTTCTGAAAACCGCAGGCTACGGCGTCGGCATCTGCACCAACAAGCCGGAAGGATTGGCGGACCAGCTAATGCGCAGCCTCGGCGTGCGGGATGCCTTTGCCTCGCTGGTTGGCGCCGACACTTTGCCGGTGCGCAAACCCAATCCTGAGCCGCTGTTCGAGGCCGCCCGCCGCGCAGGTGGCGACCCGGCCCGTACCCTGCTGGTGGGAGACAGCGATACCGACCGCAACACTTCGGCCAATGCGGGCGTGCCGTCGGTGCTGGTCACCTTCGGCCCCTCCGGCGATGACATGGCAGCGTTGAAGCCGGAGGCGCTGCTCGACCGGTTCGAGGACCTTCTGGAGGTCGCAGACCGGCTGATTGCGTGATCCCGCAACTCAGTTTCGGGAAAACCGTCTGTCCTGCTTCCCCCTTGACCGCTGGCCGCCCGCGGCTCACAAACGCCGCATGAGCGAGACATTTTCCGGGTCATTCACCCAGCAGGAACCCATCCCCGAAGCCGCCATCGAGGCCGCGCTGGCGGTGCTTCGGCACGGGCGGCTGCACCGCTACAACGTGGCAGAGGGCGAAGACGGTGAAACCGCGCTGCTGGAGCAGGAGTTTGCGGCACAGATGGGTGCCAAATACTGCCTGGCTGTGGCATCAGGTGGGTACGCGCTTGCGACGTCACTGCGCGCTGTCGGGGTGAAGCCCGGCGACAAGGTGCTGACCAACGCCTTCACCCTGGCGCCGGTGCCGGGTTCCATTGCCTCGGTCGGGGCGGAGCCGGTGTTTGTCGAAGTGACCGAAAGCCTGACGATCGACCTGGAGGATCTGGCGGCCAAGGCGGATCAGGCCAAGGTGCTGATGCTGTCGCACATGCGCGGGCATCTGTGCGACATGGACCGGCTGATGGAGATTTGCGATGCGGCCGGCGTCACCGTGATCGAGGATTGCGCCCACACCATGGGCGCCTCCTGGAACGGGGTGCTGTCGGGCCGCCACGGGGCTGTCGGCTGCTACTCCTGCCAGACCTACAAACATGTGAATTCCGGCGAGGGCGGGCTGCTCATCACCGATGACGAAGAAATTGCCGCCCGCGCCATCATGATGTCCGGCTCCTACATGCTCTATGGCCGTCATCTGGCGGCGCCGGGGCCGGAGGTGTTCGAGCGGGTGAAATACGAGACCCCAAACATCTCGGGCCGGATGGACAACCTGCGCGCCGCCATCCTGCGGCCGCAGCTGCGCGACCTGGATACCCAGGCGGAACGCTGGAACGGCCGCTACCGCGCGGTGGAGGAGGGGCTGCGCGGCACGCCCGGCCTTACGGTGGTGGAGCGCCCCGCGCAGGAGGTCTATGTCGGTTCCTCGATCCAGTTCCTGCTTCTGGACTGGTCCGAAGAGGCCGTGCTGGAGGCGGTCCGCCGTTGTGCGGCCCGAGGGGTGGAGCTGAAATGGTTCGGCACGCCGGAGCCGGTGGCCTTCACCTCCCGCTATGACAGCTGGCGCTACGCGGACACCCCGCGGCTGCCGCAAAGCGACCGGATCCTAGCGGGCATCATCGACATGCGGGTGCCGCTGACCTTCAGCCTCGAGGACTGCGCCCAGATCGCCCGCATCATCCGGGCCGAGGTCTCTGCCGTTTTTCAGGGTGATAAGTAGCGGGCGGGCCGACGTTCAAAAGTAAGAGGTCAGGTGCGTTAGCCAGATCGGCTGAGTTAGATAAGCTGCTGCAGACCAAGGTGCAAGAAGGGCGA
Source organism: Leisingera sp. ANG49 (assembly GCF_059694505.1). Taxonomy (NCBI): domain Bacteria; kingdom Pseudomonadati; phylum Pseudomonadota; class Alphaproteobacteria; order Rhodobacterales; family Roseobacteraceae; genus Leisingera; species Leisingera sp. ANG49. The sequence goes on along the minus strand of NZ_JCATZN010000005.1, from coordinate 132,873 downwards.
CGAGCTCCCACATGAGGTCATGACTTATCAAGCGCCAGCCACGAGTATCGATGTGGTACTGGCTTCTTACTTCATCAAGCTTTTCGGTTAACTTCGGATGGCTTTTGATGAGAATGTTACGGCCCTTCAGATATAGTTTATAGTGAAACCCATGCGCTTGGGTGAGGCGGTGGCAGATGAAAAAGCCGGCCATCCCTAACAGGATCAGAGCAAACGGAAGCGAATTTTTTAAGTCCGCGCTGACTGAATTCGAATGAGCCAGGGTTAGCGCGCCGCCAGTAACCAGCAACGCTAAGTTCACAGTTTGGAAGCGTTGCCGTTCATAGTTTCTCGCCATTTCACCTTCACTGAGCATGAGGGTCGTGCCCGAATTGAGCAGCTTTTCATCAAATAGATAGTTGGTTGCTGAAGGTTTGGCTTTCTCAAGTTCTTTGAGAGTTGAAGATGACAATCTCATTCCTCCTGTGATTAGCCGGCTCGTATGGCTTCGAGGCGCGGGTGTTCTGCCACTTTACTGCAGGTTGCCAAAATTACACCGAGCCATTGGCGGTCTATGCACCGCCATTGACCCGAATCGCGGGCTCCTCTATTGAATTGAACAACTGTTCATATAATCGGCTCTGGCCTGGAGGATCTGCGGGATGTTCAACGCAAGCATGACTTTCGATCTTGGTGAGGACGTGAACGCGCTGCGCGACGTGGTTCACCGCTGGGCGCAGGACCGCGTCAAGCCGATGGCGCAGGAGATCGACCAGAAGAATGAGTTCCCGGCAGAGCTGTGGAAAGAGATGGGAGAGCTGGGCCTCTTGGGCATCACCGTGCCGGAGGAGTTCGGCGGTGCCGGCATGTCCTACCTGGCCCATACCGTGGCGGTCGAGGAAATCGCGCGGGCATCCGCCTCGGTGTCGCTGTCCTATGGCGCGCATTCCAACCTCTGCGTCAACCAGATCAAGCTGAACGGCAATGCAGAGCAGAAGGCGAAATACCTGCCGCGGCTGATCTCAGGCGAGCATATCGGCGCCCTGGCAATGTCCGAAGCGGGCGCCGGTTCCGACGTGGTGTCGATGTCTCTGCGCGCGGAAAAGCGCAACGACCACTTCCGTCTGAACGGCAACAAGTACTGGATTACCAACGGCCCCGACGCAGACACCCTGGTGGTCTATGCCAAGACCGATCCGGAAGCGGGCTCCAAGGGTATCACCGCCTTCCTGATCGAGAAGGAATTCAAGGGTTTCTCCACCTCCAAGCATTTCGACAAGCTGGGCATGCGCGGCTCCAACACGGCTGAACTGGTGTTCGAGGATGTGGAGGTCCCGTTCGAGAACATCCTGGGCGAAGAGGGCAAGGGCGTGCGCGTGCTGATGTCCGGGCTGGACTATGAGCGCGTGGTGCTGGCCGGCATCGGCACCGGCATCATGGCCGCCTGCATGGACGAGATGATGCCCTACATGAAAGAGCGCAAGCAGTTCGGCCAGCCGATCGGGAATTTCCAGCTGATGCAGGCCAAGATTGCGGACATGTACACCGCGATGAACACCGCTCGCGCATATGTCTATGAGGTCGCCAAGGCCTGCGACAAGGGCACCGTGACCCGTCAGGACGCAGCCGCCTGCTGCCTTTACGCCTCCGAGGTCGCCATGACCCAGGCGCATCAGGCGGTGCAGGCCTTTGGCGGTGCGGGCTACCTGTCCGACAACCCGGTCGGCCGCATCTTTCGCGATGCCAAGCTGATGGAGATCGGCGCCGGCACCAGCGAAATCCGCCGGATGCTGATCGGCCGCGAGCTGATGGGCGCCATGTAACAAACAGAAACCCCGCGCTTCCTAGGGGAGGCGCGGGGTTTGAAGCGGGTCTGGCGGCACGAGTCCAGCCGCCAGACCGGAACCAGGTCACTAAGGATCAGAAGCGGTGCACGTAAGCGAGGTTCACGACAACCGGATCGATCTCCGCGGTTCCGATTTCGGCGCCGTTCAGGGAGACGTCGCTGTCGATGTCCATCCAGCGCACGTTGAACCGCAGCGCGCCGTTGTCCGAGACCTGGAAGTCTGCACCGGCGTTGACCGCGACGCCGAAGCTGTCGTCCATTTCGATGGTACCCAGCGGCGAGCTTTCCTCGAAGAACGTGGTGTAGTTCAGGCCCAGGCCCAGGAACGGCTTGATCTTGCCTTGGGTCGGGAAGTGGTAGTTGACCGACAGAGTCGGCGGCAGCTGTTTCGCCGAGGCCGCATAGGCACCGTTCAGCGCGACGTCATGCTCAAACGGCGAGGCCGCCAGCAGCTCGACACCCCAGTTGTCGCGGAAGAAGTATTCGACGGTCAGCGACAGCGCGGTGCCGTCATCGATGTCAGCAAGCGCGCCCGCCAGGGTGCCGTTGCCGGATTTCGGGTTCACGTTGGCGATACCGACACCAACGGTCCAGTCACCTTGCTCCTGGGCAAGGGCAGGGGCGGCCATTGCGGCCAGGGCGGAGGTCAGCGCAAGCGCGGAAACCATGCGTTTCATGGGGTGCGTCCCTTTTCTTGTGTTTACCCGGCAGTGATGCACCCGCAGGCGGCCGAAAACTCTGATCTGAGTCAAAGCAGTCCGGTGCTACCTGTTGAAAATACAGCAAAATACCGCATAGCTGCTATGCGTTTCAGGAATGTCTAAATATGCATGGCAAACGTAACATTCCGGGACTTCGCGCAGATGGCAGCTGGGACCTGCCAGGGCATCTCAACATGGCGGCGCAATGCCTGGCGCAGCCTGCGGAGGCGCTGGCGCTGATCGATATGACCGGCCCCGCGCGCCGGGATATCTCCTATGGCGAACTGGCGGCGATGACAGACGGGCTGGCGCGCTACCTGCTGGCCCGCATCCAGCCCGGCGACCGGGTCGGGGTGCTGCTCAGCCAGTCGCCCTGGTGCGCCGCCGCGCATCTGGCGATCTGGAAGGCGGGCGGCATCTCGGTGCCGCTGTTCAAGCTGTTCAAACGCGATGCTTTGGCCTCGCGCGCTGGCGACGCCGGGGTGCGGTTTGTCTTCACCGATGCCGAGGGTGCGGACCTGCTGGGGGATCTGGCCGAGGCGGTGATGGTTGAGGGCGCTGGAATGGACGGCGGCCCGGTGCCTTTCGCCGATACCGCCCCGGAAACCCCTGCGGTTCTGATTTATACCTCCGGCACCACCGGCAGCCCCAAGGGCGCCCTGCACGGCCACCGGGTGCTGACCGGCCACTTGCCGGGCGTTGCCATCAGCCATGACCACTTGGGCCAGCCGGGTGATGTGCTCTGGACCCCTGCCGACTGGGCCTGGATCGGCGGGCTGTTCGACGTGCTGATGCCGGGCCTGGCGCTGGGTGTGCCGGTGGTGGCCGCGCGGCTGGACAAGTTCACGCCGGAGGCCTGCGCGGAACTGATTGCCGGGGCCGGCGTGCGCAACATCTTCTTCCCGCCCACCGCGCTGCGGATGCTGAAGGCAGCAGGGCAGGGGCTCGACGGCCTGCGTTCCGTTGCCAGCGGCGGAGAGCCCCTGGGCGCGGAGATGCTCGCCTGGGGCCGGCGTCAGCTGGGGGTGACCATCAACGAATTCTACGGCCAGACCGAATGCAACATGGTGGCCTCCTCCTGCGCTGCGGATTTCGCGCCGCGCCCGGGCTGCATCGGCAAGGCGGTGCCGGGGCATGAGCTGGCAGTAGTTGACGAAGCAGGCAACCCCACGCAAGGCGAGGGCGATGTCGCCATCCGCCGCGGCTCGGCCTCGATGCTGCTGGAATACTGGAACAGGCCTGACGAATCCGCCGCCAAGTTCCGCGGGGACTGGCTGGTGACCGGCGACCGCGGCATCTGGGAGGGCGACTACCTGCGCTTTGTCGGCCGCGAGGATGACGTGATCACCTCGGGCGGCTACCGCATCGGCCCGGCGGAGATCGAAGATTGCCTGCTGACCCACCCCGCGGTGGCAACTGTGGGCGTGGTCGGGAAGCCCGATGCGCTGCGCACAGAAATCGTCAAGGCCTATGTGGTTCTGAAACCTGGCGCCGAAGCCTCTGAGAAGGAACTGCAGGACTACGTCAGAGACCGCCTCGCCCACTACTCCTACCCGCGCGAGGTGGCGTTCCTGAACGCGCTGCCGATGACCGTGACCGGCAAGGTGATCCGCAAGCAGCTTAAGGCGCGGGCGGCGGGGGAAACCTCATGACCCAAGGTGTTGCATACCCGGCGTACGCTGGCCCAACCGGATTCAAAAATCTCAACCCTATAACGGGAGAGTGGACATGAAACTCACATCCAAGGCGATGCCTTCCTCGGAAGGCTTCAAGCAGAACCGCGAGGCGCATCTGGACGCCCTCGCGCAGATCAGCGAGGCGGCAGAGGCCGCGCGCATGGGCGGCGGGGAGAAGTCCCGCGCCCGGCATGAAAGCCGCGGCAAGATGCTGCCGCGCCGCCGGGTGGCGAACCTCTTGGACCCTGGCTCTCCGTTCCTGGAGATCGGCGCCACCGCAGCGCATGCGATGTATGATGGCGCCGCACCCTCGGCTGGCGTGATTGCCGGCATCGGCCGGGTGCACGGGCAGGAGGTCATGGTGGTCTGCAATGACGCCACCGTGAAGGGTGGCACCTATTACCCGATGACGGTGAAGAAGCACCTGCGCGCGCAGGAGATTGCCGAGGAAAACCGTCTCCCCTGCATCTATCTGGTCGACTCGGGCGGCGCCAACCTGCCGAACCAGGATGAAGTCTTCCCGGACCGCGACCATTTCGGGCGGATCTTCTACAACCAGGCCCGGATGTCGGCCAAGGGCATCCCGCAGATCGCGGTCGTCATGGGCTCCTGCACCGCAGGCGGCGCCTATGTGCCGGCGATGTCCGATGTCACCATCATCGTGAAGGAGCAGGGCACCATCTTCCTGGCAGGCCCGCCGCTGGTGAAGGCCGCGACGGGCGAGGTCGTCAGCGCCGAGGACCTGGGCGGCGGCGACGTGCACACGCGCCTGTCCGGTGTGGCCGACTACCTGGCCGAGGATGACGCCCATGCGCTGGCGCTGGCCCGCCGCGCGGTGCAGTCGCTGAACATCACCAAGCCGCTGACGGTGAACTGGGCCAGCCCCGAGGAACCCGCCTATGACCCCGAGGAGATCCTCGGCGTGGTGCCCGGCGACCTGCGCACGCCTTATGACATCCGCGAGGTGATCGCGCGGCTGGTCGACGGCTCCCGCTTTGACGAGTTTAAGCCGCGCTTCGGCGAGACCCTGGTCACCGGTTTTGCCCACCTGAAGGGCTGCCCGATCGGCATCATCGCCAACAACGGCGTGCTGTTCTCCGAAGCGGCCCAGAAGGGCGCGCATTTCGTCGAGCTGTGCAGCCAGCGAAAGATCCCGCTGGTGTTCCTGCAGAACATCACCGGCTTCATGGTGGGCCGCAAATACGAAAACGAGGGCATCGCCCGCCACGGCGCCAAGATGGTGACCGCGGTTGCCACCACCAATGTGCCGAAAGTCACCATGCTGGTCGGCGGCTCTTTTGGTGCCGGCAACTACGGCATGTCAGGCCGCGCCTATTCCCCGCGCTTCCTGTGGACCTGGCCGAACTCCCGCATCTCGGTGATGGGCGGCGAGCAGGCGGCGGGTGTGCTGGCGACGGTGAAACGGGATGCCATCGAACGCCAGGGCGGCAGCTGGAGCAGCGAGGAAGAGGCGGAGTTCAAGCGCCCCACCATCGAGATGTTCGAGGAGCAGAGCCACCCGCTTTATGCCTCGGCCCGCCTCTGGGACGATGGCATCATCGACCCGCGCAAATCCCGCGATGTGCTGGCCCTGTCGCTGAGCGCTGCCCTGAATGCCCCGATCGAAGACACGCGCTTCGGCGTCTTCCGGATGTGAGGATCTCCCATGTTTGACAAAATCCTGATTGCCAACCGCGGAGAGATTGCCTGCCGCGTGATGGAAACCGCCCGTGCCATGGGGGTGCGGACCGTGGCTGTTTACTCCGACGCCGATGCGGCCTCCAAACATGTGGCGCTGGCGGATGAGGCCGTCCACATTGGCGGACCGGCACCGGCGGACAGCTACCTGAAAGGCGATGAGATCATCCGCGTCGCAAAGGAAACCGGCGCCCAGGCGATCCACCCGGGGTACGGCTTCCTGTCGGAAAACCCGAAATTCGTCGAGGCGGTGGAGGCTGCGGGCCTCACCTTTATCGGGCCGTCGGCGGATGCCATCCGTAAGATGGGCCTCAAAGACGCCGCCAAGGCGCTGATGGAAGAGGCCGGCGTGCCGGTGGTGCCGGGCTATCACGGCACCAATCAGGACCCGGAGTTCCTGGCCGGCGAGGCGGAGAAGATCGGCTATCCGGTGCTGATCAAGGCGGTTGCCGGCGGCGGCGGCAAGGGGATGCGGCTGGTCGAGAAGCCCGCCGACTTCTCTGATGCCCTGAAAAGCGCCCAGGGCGAGGCAACCACCGCCTTTGGCAACCCGGATGTGCTAATCGAAAAATACATCCTGCAGCCGCGGCACATCGAGGTGCAGGTCTTTGGCGACGGCGAAACAGCCGTGCATCTGTTCGAGCGCGACTGCTCCTTGCAGCGCCGCCATCAAAAAGTGATCGAGGAGGCGCCTGCGCCGGGCATGACTGCGGAAATGCGCGAGGCGATGGGACAGGCCGGCGTGCGCGCGGCTGAGGCCATCGGCTACAAGGGCGCGGGCACGGTGGAATTCATCGTCGACGGCTCTGACGGGCTGCGCACGGACGGGTTCTGGTTCATGGAAATGAACACCCGCCTGCAAGTGGAGCATCCGGTCACGGAGCTGATCACCGGTGTTGATCTGGTGGAATGGCAGCTGCGCGTTGCCTCGGGCGAGAGCCTGCCTGCCAAGCAGGTAGACCTCACCATCACCGGCCACGCGTTTGAGGCGCGGCTTTACGCGGAGGACGTGCCCAAGGGCTTCCTGCCTGCAACCGGCACGCTGACGCATCTGTCTTTCCCGGCAGAAGCCCGCGCCGACAGCGGCGTCAGGGCAGGGGACACCATCAGCCCCTGGTACGACCCGATGATCTCCAAGGTGATCGTGCATGGCTCCACCCGCAAAGTGGCGCTGTCGCGGCTGGCGCGCGCGCTGGAGGAAACCGAGGTCGGCGGAACCGTCACCAACCTGGCCTTCCTTGGCGCACTGGCGGCGCATGAGGGCTTTGCGGGCGGCGAGGTGGACACCGGCCTGATTGCCCGCGATCTGGACGCGCTGACCGCGGCGCCGGTGGTGGAGCTGCGCCACAAGGCGGCGGCCGGCATGGTGGCGCTGGATCTGGTGGAGGCTTCTCCGGACACCGGCTTCACCCTCTGGGCGCCTTTGCATCGGGCCGTCACCCTTTCCCATGCGGGCGAGGAGTTCACGGCGGATGTGCAGGTGGACGGGCCGGACCGGCAGCTTTGGACCATTGAGGGCGAAACCGTCGTGGCCGAACGCAGCCAGGGCCAGTGGCGCATTGATGAGCGCCGGATGCCTGCGGTTTCGCAGTCGGGAACGCTGATCACCGTGCATGATGCCTATGGTCTGGAGTTCACCGCATTGGATCCGCTGGACCGCGATGCGGCAGCAGGCGGCGACAGCAACGTCATCGAGGCGCCTATGCCTGGTCTGGTCAAGGCGGTCTTTGCCAAGGCGGGCCAGACGGTGAAGGAGGGCGATCGCCTCGCCATTCTGGAAGCGATGAAGATGGAGCATTCGCTGCTGGCCGCCCGTGACGGGGTGGTGGCCGAGGTTCTGGCCTCTGACGGCGACCAGGTAGAGGCTGGTGCAGCGCTGGTGCGGCTGGAAGAAGAAAACGGCTGATCCGGGTCGGGGCGGCGCACCTGCCGCCCCCGCTGAGGGTTGTGTATTTTTGGAAAGATGAAGCCGGAGGGCATTCCATGGGCGAATTTGCCGAAATCTTCGAGGTCGGCCCGCGCGACGGGCTGCAGAATGAAAAGCGCGAGATTCCAGTGGCGGAAAAGGTGGCGCTGACCGATTGCCTGAGCCGCGCCGGGTTCAAGCGCATCGAAGTGGCAAGCTTCGTGTCGCCCAAATGGGTGCCGCAGATGGCCGGCAGCGCGGAGGTGCTGGCCGGCATCTCCCGCGCACCCGGCGTGCGCTATGCGGCGCTGACACCCAACATGCGCGGTTATGAGGACGCGGTGGCCGCCAAGGCCGATGAGATTGCGGTCTTTGCCTCGGCCTCCGAAGGGTTTTCCAAGGCCAACATCAACGCCACCATCGAGGAAAGCATCTCCCGCTTCCTGCCGATCCTGGAGGCGGCCAAGGGGATCGGGCTGCCGGTCCGGGGCTATGTCTCCTGCGTGACCGACTGCCCCTACGATGGCGCCACCCCGCCGGAGAAGGTGGCAGAGGTGGCCGAACGGCTGTTCTCGCTCGGCTGTTACGAGATCTCGCTGGGCGACACCATCGGGCAGGGTACCCCGGAGGCGATCACTGCGATGCTCAAGGCTGTCACCGCGCGGGTGCCCGCGGCACAGCTGGCGGGCCATTATCACGACACCGCGGGCCGGGCGCTCGACAATATCGAGGCCTCACTGGCGCAGGGCGTGCGGGTGTTCGATGCGGCCGTCGGCGGCTTGGGCGGCTGCCCCTATGCGCCGGGCGCGGCGGGCAATGTGGCAACGGAAGCGGTGCACAAGCGCCTGACCGAACTGGGCTATGACACCGGCCTGGATGCGGAGGTGCTGGAAGAAGCCGCGGCGCTGGCCCGCTCAATGCGCAGCCTGCAGTAAGAATTCAGCGGAGACACAAGATGTTTGAGACAATCACCCTGGACACCGACGCCCGCGGCGTCTGCACCCTGACCCTGAACCGGGCCGAGAAGCACAACGCCATGTCAGGCCAGATGCTGCAGGAACTGACCCAGGCAGCGAAACGGCTGGCTGAGGATGAGACCGTCCGCGTGGTGGTCCTGACCGGTGCCGGCAAGAGTTTCTGCGCAGGCGGCGACCTGGGCTGGATGCGGGCGCAGATGGATGCCGATGCCGAAACACGGGCGCGCGAGGCGCGGGTGCTGGCGGAAATGCTGATGGCGCTCAACACCCTGCCGAAGCCGGTGATCGGCGCGGTGCAGGGCAACGCATTCGGCGGCGGTGTCGGAATGGCGTCGGTATGCGACGTGGCCATTGGGGCGGATCACCTGAAGATGGGACTGACCGAGACCAAGCTGGGACTGATTCCCGCCACCATCGGGCCCTATGTGATCGCCCGCATGGGCGAAGCCAAGGCGCGCCGCGTGTTCATGTCGGCCCGCCTGTTCGGCGCAGCGGAAGCGGTGGAACTCGGATTGCTGGCCAAGGCCGTGCCCGCGGATCAGCTGGCAGAGGCGGTTGAGGCGGAGGTCGCCCCTTACCTCAACTGCGCCCCCGGTGCGGTGGCGGCGGCCAAGAAACTGGCCCGCGATCTGGGGCCGCGGCTGGATAACAGCGTGATCGACCATACAATCAAGGCGCTTGTGGAGCGCTGGGAAGGGCCGGAGGCCGGCGAGGGCATCGCGGCGTTCTTTGAAAAACGCAAACCCATCTGGCAAAGCTGAAAACCGGCATAAATGACTCACGTTTTTGCGGCGGCTGCAGTTTCCCCTGTGGCCGCTTTTCTTATGAAAATGCTTGGGAATTGGCCTTGCAGGGCGGTCGTGCTTTTTCTGTCCAAACCCTTGTGGATTAACGTCGCTTTAGTTGACGCTCCCCGGGCGCGGGGGTATGCACAGTCCAAATCAACACGCCAATTGACGCCGCGCGGAAATCCGCCCGGGGAAAGGAGCTGCTCTTGGAAGAGATGTTGAGGGAATACCTGCCGATCCTGGTCTTCCTGGCCGTCGCGGCAGGTCTGGGGATTGTCCTTATCCTGGCAGCCGTGGTGCTGGCGGTCCGCAACCCGGACCCGGAAAAGGTCAGCGCCTATGAATGCGGTTTCAACGCCTTTGACGACGCCCGCATGAAATTCGATGTCCGGTTCTACTTGGTGTCGATCCTCTTCATCATTTTCGACCTGGAAATCGCCTTCCTGTTTCCCTGGGCCGTCGGTTTCAAGGATATCAGCGACCTCGGCTTCTGGTCGATGATGGTGTTCCTTGGCGTGCTGACCATCGGCTTTGCCTATGAATGGAAGAAAGGGGCCCTGGAATGGCAGTGATGACCGGACCCAACACGGCGGGCGTGGACAAGGAAGTTGTCACCCGGGCCATCAATGCCGAGCTTCAGGACAAGGGTTTCCTGCTCACCTCGGCCGAGGACATCATCAACTGGGCGCGCACCGGCTCGCTGCACTGGATGACCTTCGGTCTGGCCTGCTGTGCGGTGGAGATGATGCACACCTCGATGCCGCGCTATGACGCCGAGCGTTTCGGCATCGCGCCGCGCGCCTCCCCGCGTCAGTCGGATGTGATGATCGTCGCAGGCACCCTGACCAACAAAATGGCACCGGCTCTGCGTAAGGTCTACGACCAGATGCCCGAGCCGCGCTACGTGATCTCGATGGGCTCCTGCGCCAATGGCGGCGGCTATTACCACTACAGCTATTCCGTGGTGCGCGGCTGCGACCGGGTTGTGCCGGTCGACGTCTACGTGCCCGGCTGCCCGCCGACGGCTGAGGCGCTGCTTTACGGCCTGATGCAGCTGCAGCGCAAGATCCGCCGCACCGGCACCCTGGTGCGCTAAGGAAGGGGCGGAGACAACATGAGCGAAGCACTGAAAGAACTGGGCGCCCAGATCGAAGCCAAACGCCCCGACTGCGTGGTGGCCTGGGATGTGTCCTTTGATGAGCTGAACATTGACGTCACACCCTCGAACATCGCCGGTCTGGTGGAGTTCCTGAAGCTGGACGCCAACTGCAAGTTTTCGACCCTGGTGGACATCACCGCGGTGGACTACCCCGACCGCGCCAAGCGGTTCGATGTGGTCTACCACTTCCTGTCGATGTACCGGAATCAGCGCATCCGCCTGCGTGCCGCCGTGCGCGAGGATGAGATGGTGCCGTCGATCGTGGACGTGCACCCCTCGGCCAACTGGTTCGAGCGGGAAGTCTACGACATGTTCGGCATCCTGTTCTCCGGCCACCCGGACCTGCGCCGGATCCTGACCGACTACGGCTTCCGCGGCTACCCGCTGCGCAAGGATTTCCCGACCACCGGCTATACCGAGGTCCGCTATGACGAGGCGCAGAAGCGCGTGGTCTACGAGCCGGTGAAGCTGGTGCAGGAATACCGCCAGTTCGATTTCATGTCGCCGTGGGAAGGTGCCGAGTACATCTTGCCCGGCGACGAGAAGGAGGGCGCGAACTGATGTGGTTTGAACCTCTGGCGGAAGTGGGGGTCTTGCTGGCGGCCTGTGCGGCCATGCTGGGCGCGGCTCTGCCCCTCGTTAAGAATTCTGAAGCTGTTGCAGTCCGCAACGGCCACGGCAACCGGTCTACTGGAGGTCGCAAATGATGGACGGCTCCAAATTTGACGACGGCAGCGTCGACGCGCTGAGCGGCGAGCAGAAGATCCGCAACTTCAACATCAACTTCGGCCCGCAGCACCCTGCGGCGCATGGGGTTTTGCGGCTGGTGCTGGAGCTTGACGGCGAGATCGTCGAGCGCTGCGACCCGCATATCGGCCTGCTTCACCGCGGTACCGAAAAGCTGATGGAAAGCCGCACCTACCTGCAGAACCTGCCGTATTTCGATCGCCTCGACTATGTGGCGCCGATGAACCAGGAACATGCCTGGTGCCTGGCCATCGAAAAGCTGACCGGCACCGAGGTGCCGCGCCGCGGCCAGCTGATCCGGGTGCTCTATTCGGAAATCGGCCGGGTGCTGAACCACCTCCTGAACGTCACCACGCAGGCGATGGACGTCGGCGCGCTGACCCCGCCGCTGTGGGGCTTTGAAGAGCGCGAAAAGCTGATGATCTTCTACGAGCGGGCCTGCGGCGCGCGCCTGCACGCGGCCTACTTCCGCCCCGGCGGCGTGCATCAGGACCTGCCGGACGAACTGCTCGACGATATCGACCTCTGGGCGATGGAATTCCCCAAGGTGCTGGACGATATCGATGGCCTCCTGACCGAAAACCGCATCTTCAAACAGCGCAACTGCGACATTGGTGTGGTTACCGAGAAGGACATCCAGGAATACGGCTTCTCCGGAGTCATGGTGCGGGGCTCCGGCCTTGCATGGGACCTGCGCCGCGCGCAGCCCTATGAATGCTATGACGAGTTCGAGTTCCAGATCCCCGTCGGCAAGAACGGCGATTGCTACGACCGCTACCTCTGCCGGATGGAAGAGATGCGCCAGTCGACCTCGATCATCCGCCAGGCGATTGCCAAGCTGCGCGAAGCCACCGGCGACGTGCTGGCCCGCGGCAAGCTGACCCCGCCCAAGCGTGGCGACATGAAGACCTCGATGGAAAGCCTGATCCACCATTTCAAGCTGTACACCGAAGGTTTCCACGTCCCGGCAGGCGAGGTCTATGCCGCCGTCGAGGCGCCCAAGGGCGAGTTCGGCGTCTATCTGGTGGCGGACGGGTCCAATAAGCCCTACCGCTCCAAGATCCGCGCGCCGGGCTTCCTGCACCTGCAGGCGATGGACCACGTTGCCAAGGGCCACCAGCTGGCCGACGTCGCCGCCATCATCGGCACCATGGACGTCGTATTTGGAGAGATTGACCGCTAATGCTTCGCCGTCTGCATTCCGAACAACCCGCGAGCTTTGCCTTCACCCCGGCCAACCAGGCCTGGGCTGAGGCGCAGATCACCAAATATCCTGAGGGTCGCCAGGCCTCCGCGGTCATTCCGCTTTTGTGGCGTGCGCAGGAGCAGGAAGGCTGGGTCACCAAACCCGCGATCGAAGCCATCGCCGACATGCTCGGCATGGCCTATATCCGGGTGCTGGAGGTTGCCTCCTTCTACTTCATGTTCCAGCTGCAACCGACCGGTTCCGTTGCCAATATTCAGATCTGCGGCACCACCTCCTGCATGATCTGCGGGGCAGAGGACTTGGTTGCGGTCTGCAAGGAAAAGATTGCCGAGAAGCCGCACACCCTGTCGGCGGACGGAAAGTTCACCTGGGAAGAGGTCGAGTGCTTGGGCGCCTGCACCAATGCCCCGATGGCACAGATCGGCAAGGACTACTACGAGGACCTGACCGTCGAGAGCTTCACCAGGCTGCTGGACGATCTGGCCGCGGGCAAGGCCGTGGTGCCCGGCCCGCAGAACGGCCGTTACGCGGCGGAGCCGAAATCCGGCCTCACCTCGCTGACCGACTTCGACAGCGGCAAGACCCAGTACAACGCGTCTGTTCAGCTGGCGGTGGACATCCAGGACGGCGTCAAGCGCATCCAGGGTGATGAAGTGCCGCTGCTGACGCCGTGGATCGGCAAGGACGGCGTTGTTGCCGGCCGCGCCGCCGAGGGCCAGCCGCCGAAAGCGCCGGAAGCGCCCAAGCCTGCTGTGAAACAGGCGGAGGAAGCGGCCAAGGCCGCACCGAAGAAAGCGGACGCGGCTGAGCCGGCGTCGCCGGAGGGGGCCGCGGCAAAGCCTGATGAGGCGGCGGCTGAAGAAAGCCAGCCGATGGTTCTGAAAGAGGCCCTGGGCGGCCTGCCGGATGATCTGAAGCTGCTGAAGGGCGTTGGACCGAAGCTGGAAGAGAAGCTCAACGGGCTGGGCATCTTCCACTTCGAGCAGATCGCCGAATGGACCGAGGCCGAGGTCGCCTGGGTCGATGCACGGCTCAAGTTCAAAGGCCGGATCACTCGGGACGGCTGGATTGAGCAGGCCAAGCGCCTGCAGGTCGGTGACGTGACCGAATTTGCCAGACGCGCCAAGGCCGAAGGCATCTACGAAGACGACGAATGACGGGCGGCGGCCTGATGGGGCCGCGGCTCAGGTGACGGGAAACAGATGAGCAAGGAACAGGACCAGGCCATTGCAGCAAAGGGCCGGCACATCGCGTTGGTGATTGCCGGGACGATTTCGCTGTGGGTCGTGGTGTCGCTGTTCATCGGCCCCGTGCTGGGGCTGCCGGGGCGCTACGCGCTGCTGTTCGACTTCGCCGCGCTGGCGGGCATGATCTATGCCCTGGTCAACATATTTCAACTCTGGCGCATGCGCCGGGACAGCCAAAGGTAGGCACACATGCTGAAGGATCAGGACCGGATCTTTACCAACCTTTACGGGATGCACGAGCGCACGCTGGCGGGCGCCAAGGCGCGCGGCCATTGGGACGGCACCGCGGGCATCATCGAAAAGGGCCGCGACTGGATCATTCAGACCATGAAGGACTCAGGGCTTCGCGGCCGCGGCGGCGCGGGCTTCCCGACCGGCCTGAAATGGTCCTTCATGCCGAAGGAAAGCGACGGCCGCCCGGCGTATCTGGTCATCAACGCCGATGAATCCGAGCCCGGCACATGCAAGGACCGGGAAATCATGCGCCACGATCCGCACACGCTGATCGAGGGCGCGCTGATCGCTTCCTTCGCGATGAATGCGCATACCTGCTACATCTACCTGCGCGGCGAATACATCCGCGAGCGCGAGGCGCTGCAGGCGGCAATTGATGAATGCTATGACAAGGGCCTGCTGGGCCGGAACGCCGCTGGCTCCGGCTGGGACTTCGACGTCTTCCTGCACCACGGGGCAGGGGCCTATATCTGCGGTGAGGAAACTGCCCTGATCGAGAGCCTGGAAGGCAAGAAGGGCATGCCCCGGATGAAACCGCCGTTCCCGGCGGGCGCAGGCTTATACGGCTGCCCGACCACGGTGAACAACGTGGAGTCCATCGCTGTGGTGCCCACCATCCTGCGCCGCGGCGCCGACTGGTTCGCCGGTTTCGGCCGCCAGAACAACGCGGGCACCAAGCTGTTTGCGATCTCCGGCCACGTCAACAATCCCTGTGTGGTTGAAGAGGCGATGTCGATTGGATTCGAGGAACTGATCGAGAAGCATTGCGGCGGCATCCGCGGCGGCTGGGACAACCTGCTGGCGGTGATCCCTGGCGGTTCTTCCGTGCCCTGCGTGCGCGGCGAGAACATGCGCGACGCGATCATGGATTTTGATTACCTGCGCGGCGAGCTGGGCTCCGGCCTCGGCACCGCGGCGGTGATCGTGATGGACAAGCAGACCGACATCATCAAGGCGATCTGGCGCCTGTCCAAGTTTTACAAGCACGAAAGCTGCGGCCAGTGCACCCCCTGCCGCGAAGGCACCGGCTGGATGATGCGCGTCATGGACCGCCTGGTGAAAGGCGAGGCTGAGCTGGAAGAGATCGACATGCTGTGGGACGTGACCAAACAGGTCGAAGGCCACACCATCTGCGCCCTCGGCGACGCGGCGGCCTGGCCGATCCAGGGCCTGATCAAGAACTTCCGCGAGGAAATCGAAGACCGCATCAGGGCCCAGAAGACCGGGCGCATGGGCGCGATGGCGGCGGAATAACTGATGGACGCCTTTGCCGCATATTCCCACGCTTTGGCTGCGCTGGTGATCTTTACCCTGATCACCCTGGCGCTGTCGCCGTTCTCAGCACTGGCCAAGCAGAAGGCGGGCCTCGCTCCGGGTGCCACGCCTCAGCAGGATTATGCGGAAAAGGCCTACCGGCTCAATCGGGTCTATCTGAACGGCTGCGAAACACTGCCTGCCTTCTTGACCGTGACACTGGTGGCAATCGTGGCGGGCGCAGCGCCGTTCTGGGTGAACCTGCTGGCCTCGCTGGCGGTAGTGTCCCGGGTCATCATGATTTTCATTCACCTGCAGGGCATCGGCAAACCGTACAGCGGGCCGCGCTCTGTTTTCTACGTTCTTGGCTGGGCCTGCATGGCGGGTCTGGCGATCTTGGCATTGGCGGCAGTATTTTGAGCATGATGAAGACATACCGGATGGCCGTGCCTGCGGCGTGCCTGGCGGCTTTGGCGCTGGTTTCTGCCTGCGGCAGCTCCACCACCAACAAGAACCGCGAGCTGTATGACGGGGTGCCGTTCAAGGCGAAGGCCAAGCCGGTCGACAAGAAAACCAACCCCGCGGTGTTCCAGATCGATATCAAGGGCGCCGAACGCTCGATCAAGGGCGCGCGCGAAGCAGCAGCCCACAGCGGCACCAAATACTGCGTGACCGCCTACGGCTCTTCCGACATCGAATGGGCCAACGACCCGCGTGACGAGGAAACCCCGCTGACCATCACCGATGGCCGCGCCGTCTTCCAGGGGACCTGCACCCCGTGAGCGGATTTCCGGCATATCAGGGCCCTGCGGCCCGGCTGCTATTGCATAGCAGCAGCGCGCGCCTGCGCATGGAGGCTTCGAAACTGAAGGAGTCCCATGCCATGCGTGCCCTGATTGCCGTTGTTCTCTCCGCTGCTGTTGCCCTGCCTGCCTCCGCGCTGGCGAAACCGTCGCTGCGCGACGTCCAGGAAATCGAAGACCCGCTGTTTGCCGTCGCCGTGGCCAAGGAAGTCTCGGACTACTGCGATGAAATTTCCCCCCGCTACCTGAAAGGGCTGGGCGAGTTGCGCCGGCTCAAAGCGCGGGCAAACGCGCTGGGATACTCGGATGCGGAAATCCGCGACTACATAGAATCTGATGCCGAAAAGGACCGGATGCGCGCCAAGGGAGAGCTGCTCCTGGCGCAGAACGGCGTTGACTACGGCAAACCCGAAACATTCTGCGCCTATGGCCGCGCAGAGATTGAGAAAAACAGCGCGATCGGCGTGTTACTGAGGGCGAAATAGACCATGTCTGACCTCCGCAAGATCAACATTGACGGAACCGAGATCGAGGTGGATGGGGCAATGACCCTGATCCAGGCCTGTGAGGAGGCCGGCGTCGAGATCCCGCGCTTCTGCTACCACGAGCGGCTGTCGATTGCGGGCAACTGCCGCATGTGCCTGGTTGAGGTCGTCGGCGGCCCGCCGAAGCCCGCCGCCTCCTGCGCCATGCAGGTGCGCGACCTGCGCCCCGGCCCCGAAGGCCAGGCGCCGCAGGTGAAAACCAACTCGCCGATGGTCAAGAAAGCCCGTGAAGGCGTGATGGAATTCATGCTGATCAACCACCCGCTGGATTGCCCGATCTGCGACCAGGGCGGCGAATGCGACCTGCAGGACCAGGCGATGGCCTATGGCCTGTCGGGCAGCCGTTTCAAGGAAGCCAAGCGCGCGGTGGACGATCTGGATCTTGGCCCGCTGGTTGCCACCACCATGACCCGCTGCATTTCCTGCACCCGCTGCGTGCGCTTCACCACCGAGGTCGCCGGCATCACCCAGATGGGCCAGACCGGGCGCGGCGAGGATGCGGAGATCACCTCCTACCTGAACCAGACGCTGCAATCGAACCTGCAGGGCAACATCATCGACCTGTGCCCGGTGGGCGCGCTGACGTCGAAGCCCTATGCCTTCACCGCCCGTCCGTGGGAGCTGACCAAGACCGAAACCATCGACGTGATGGACGCGCTGGGGTCGAACATCCGGGTTGATACCAAGGGCCGCGAAGTGATGCGCATCCTGCCGCGAAACCACGACGGCGTGAACGAGGAATGGATCAGCGACAAGACCCGCTTTGTCTGGGACGGCCTGCGCCGCCAGCGCCTGGACCGCCCCTATGTGCGCGTGCATGGCAAGCTGAAGCCCGCCACCTGGGCGGAGGCGCTGTCTGCCGCTGCGACCGCCATGAAAGGCAAGAAGGTTGCGGGTTTGATTGGCGATCTGGCTCCGGTCGAGGCAGCCTATGCACTGAAGCAGCTGGTCGAGGGGCTGGGTGGCAAGGTTGAATGCCGCACCGATAATGCCCGCCTGCCGATCGGCAACCGCGCAGGCTATGCCGGCACCGCCGCCATCGAGGACCTCGATGACGCGGAAATGATCCTGCTGATCGGCACCAACCCGCGCGACGAGGCGCCGGTGCTGAATGCCCGCATCCGCAAGGCTTGGGCCAACGGCGCCGAAGTGGCGCTGATCGGCCCGGTGGCGGATCTGACCTATGAGTATTATCACGCCGGTACCGGCCGCGACGCGCTTAGCGACATGATCGCCAACGGTGTCTCTGAAGAGACACGCGACAACAAGAAAACTGTAGTCATTGTGGGGCAGGGCGCCCTGCGCGAAGCCGATGGCCTGGCGGTGATGGCCGCCGCCCAGAAGATGGCGGAGCTGTCCGGCTCCAAGCTGATGGTGCTGCACACTGCCGCCTCCCGTGTCGGGGCGATGGACATCGGCGCGGTGACCGAAGGCGGCATGGAAGCGGCCATCAGCGGGGCAGAGGTGATCTACAACCTCGGCGCCGATGAAGTGGAAATCGATGCAGGCGCCTTCGTGATCTATCAGGGCAGCCACGGCGACCGCGGCGCGCACCGCGCCGACGTGATCCTGCCGGGCGCCGCCTATACCGAGGAAAACGGCCTGTTCGTGAACACCGAAGGCCGCCCGCAGCTGGCGATGCGCGCCGCATTTGCGCCGGGTGAGGCCAAGGAAAACTGGGCCATCCTGCGCGCGCTGAGCGCTGAGGCCGACGCCCAGCTGCCCTATGACTCGCTGGCCCAGCTGCGCCAGGCCCTGGTCGCCGAAGTGCCGCATCTGGCGCAGATCGACGAAGTGGCCGAGAAAGACGGCGAACCGCTGGAACAGGACAAGCTCGGCAATGCCGATTTCCTGCCCGCGATCAAGGACTTCTACCTGACCAACCCGATCGCCCGCGCATCCCAGCTGATGGCGGAACTGTCGGCAGGTGTGAAGGCCCGCGGTAACGAGGCAATGGCCGCCGAATGATCCGCTTCGCCCTCATAATGCCCTTCCTGTTGGCCGCCTGCGCAATGGCGCCCGGCAGCGAAGGCGAGCGGCTCGCCCCGGTTTACGAAGGGGTGGAAACCAGCCTGCTTGAGGGCGATCTGGTGCAATTTCATGTCTCCATGCGCGGCGCGGCCGTGCCCGGCGACCTCGACAACTATGCGGAATGCGCCGCCGCGCAATATGCGCTGATCCGGGGCTACGGGTTTGCGCGCCATGTGCGCACGACAACGAAACAGGCAGGGGGCAGCCGGGCCGCAGACGCGGTCTATCTGATTTCGCCCTCTCTGCCGCGCGGCCTGCGCACCATCGACGCCGAAGTCGTGGTTGCGGATTGCGCGGCGAACGGAATACCCACGGTGTGAGGACCTATGGCTGATTTCTTTAACACTCCAGGCGGCATCGCTGTTCTGATCCTGGCGCAAGTGCTTGCAGTTGTTGCCTTTGTGATGATCTCGCTCCTGTTCCTCGTTTACGGGGACCGCAAGATCTGGGCCGCGGTCCAGATGCGCCGGGGCCCGAACGTGGTGGGCGTCTACGGCCTGCTGCAATCGGTGGCCGACGCGCTGAAATACGTGGTCAAGGAAGTGGTGATCCCGGCCGGCGCCGACCGCACCGTCTTTATCCTGGCGCCGATGACCTCCTTCGTGCTGGCGATGATCGCCTGGGCGGTGATCCCGTTCAACGACGGCTGGGTCCTTTCGGACATCAATGTTGCCATCCTCTATGTCTTCGCGGTCTCCTCGCTGGAAGTCTACGGCGTGATCATGGGCGGCTGGGCGTCGAACTCGAAATACCCGTTCCTGGGCTCGCTGCGGTCCGCCGCGCAGATGATCTCCTACGAGGTCTCCATCGGCCTGATCATTATCGGCGTAATCATCTCCACCGGCAGCATGAACTTCGGCGACATCGTCCGCGCGCAGGATGGCGACCTGGGCCTGCTGAACTGGTACTGGATCCCGCATTTCCCGATGGTCTTCCTGTTCTTCATCTCGGCGCTGGCAGAAACCAACCGCCCGCCGTTCGACCTGCCGGAAGCGGAATCGGAGCTGGTGGCGGGCTACCAGGTGGAATACTCGGCCACCCCGTTCCTCTTGTTCATGGCCGGTGAATACATCGCCATCTTCCTGATGTGCGCGCTGACAACCCTGCTGTTCTTCGGCGGCTGGCTGTCCCCGATCCCGGGCCTGCCCGACGGCGTCCTGTGGATGGTCGGCAAGATGGCGTTTTTCTTCTTCCTCTTCGCAATGGTGAAGGCGATCACCCCGCGCTACCGCTATGACCAGCTGATGCGCCTGGGCTGGAAAGTGTTCCTGCCGTTCTCGCTGGCCTGGGTGGTCTTCGTGTCCTTTGCTGCAAAATTTGACTGGTTCTGGGGCATCTTCGCCCGCTGGACCGTGGGAGGCTAACTGATGGCGAACATCGACTACACACGCGCCGCCAAATACTTCCTGCTGCAGGATTTCTGGGTCGGCTTCAAACTGGGGTTGAAGTATTTCTTCGCGCCCAAGGCCACCCTGAACTACCCGCACGAGAAGGGCCCGCTGTCGCCCCGCTTCCGCGGTGAGCACGCGCTGCGCCGCTATCCGAACGGCGAGGAGCGCTGCATTGCCTGCAAGCTTTGCGAAGCAATCTGCCCGGCGCAGGCGATCACCATCGACGCGGAACCGCGCGAGGACGGCAGCCGCCGCACCACGCGCTATGACATCGACATGACAAAATGCATCTACTGCGGTTTCTGCCAGGAAGCCTGCCCGGTGGATGCGATTGTCGAAGGCCCGAACTTCGAATTCGCCACCGAGACCCGCGAAGAGCTGTTCTACGACAAGGAAAAACTCCTGGCCAACGGCGAGCGCTGGGAAGCCGAGATCGCCCGCAACCTGGAAATCGACGCGCCGTACCGATGACTGATCCCAAGAACCCTTTCGAGGCCATGATGGCCCAGGCCCAGCAGATGGCCAAGGCGTTCAACCCGGCGCTGGAGAACTTCTCGCCTTCCGAGGCTTTCAAGGAGTTCGAGGCGCTGTGGCCCACCATGCCCAAAGAGGTCATGGAAATGATGTTCGGCAACACCGTCAACAAGGACGGGCTGGATGCCAAGACCCGGCTGCTGCTGACACTGGCCGGGCTGACAATGCAGGGCGCGCAGGCCGACAGTGCCGTGCGCCAGACCGTGCGCCACGCCCTCGCGGCCGGCGCCAAGAAACAAGAGATCGTGGAAACGATCGGACAGATGTCGGTGTTTGCCGGCATTCCGGCCATGAACCGGGCGCTGGATCTGGCGCAGGCGGTCATGGACGACAAAAGGGACGATGAGACATGAGCGTTTTTGCCTTCTACCTCTTCGCCATCAGCGCCATCACCGGCGGGCTGTTCACCGTGATCAGCCGTCAGCCGGTGCATTCGGTGCTGTGGCTGATCCTGGCCTTCCTCTCTTCGGCCGGGCTGTTTGTGCTGTTGGGGGCGGAGTTCGTCGCCATGCTGCTGGTCATCGTCTACGTGGGCGCGGTCGCGGTGCTGTTCCTGTTTGTGGTGATGATGATCGACGTCGACTTTGCCGAGCTGAAGGCGGAGATGGCGAAATACATGCCGCTGGCGCTGCTGATCGGCCTGGTCATCCTGATGCAGTTCGTGATGGCTTTCGGCGTCTGGGAAACCGCCCACAAGGCGCCTGAGCTGCTGGCCAATCCGGTGCCTGCCGACCGCCACAACACCGAGGCGCTCGGCCTCATCATCTATGATCAATATTTCCTTCTGTTCCAGCTGGCGGGCCTGATCCTGCTGGTGGCGATGATCGGCGCGATCGTGCTGACCCTGCGCCACCGCACCGAC
Source organism: Leisingera sp. ANG49 (assembly GCF_059694505.1). NCBI lineage: Bacteria > Pseudomonadati > Pseudomonadota > Alphaproteobacteria > Rhodobacterales > Roseobacteraceae > Leisingera > Leisingera sp. ANG49. The sequence continues at coordinate 111,288 of NZ_JCATZN010000005.1, read as the reverse complement.
GTCAAGCGCCAGGACGTGGTTGCCCAGATGATGCGCGACCCGGCCGCCGCGATGGAGCTCAAGGACGTGAAACCGGGGCAGGGGCTTTGAGCACATGATCGGACTTGAACATTATCTGACCGTCGCGGCGACGCTGTTCGTCATCGGCATCTTCGGGCTCTTCCTGAACCGCAAGAACGTGATCATCCTCTTGATGAGCATCGAACTGATGCTCCTGGCGGTGAACATCAACCTCGTCGCATTCTCCAGTTTCCTGGGCGATCTGGTGGGGCAGGTCTTTACCCTGTTCGTGCTGACCGTGGCCGCCGCCGAGGCCGCCATCGGCCTGGCAATTCTGGTCTGCTTCTTCCGCAACCGCGGCACCATCGCCGTCGAAGACGTCAACGTGATGAAGGGCTAAAGAACCATGGAAACCATCCTCCTCTTTGCCCCGCTTGTGGGGGCCGTGATCTGCGGCTTCGGCCACAAGATGATCGGCGAGAAAGCCGCCACCGTGACCGCCACGGCGCTGCTGTTCCTGTCGGCGCTGCTCAGCTGGATCACTTTCCTGGCGTTTGACGGGGTGACCCAGAACATCGAGATCTTCCGCTGGATCGAAAGCGGCTCGCTGTCGACCTCCTGGGCGATCCGGCTGGACCGTCTGACCGCGATCATGCTGATCGTGATCACCACGGTGTCCTCGCTCGTGCACCTCTATTCCTTCGGCTACATGGACCACGACCCGCAGTGGAAAGAGGGCGAAAGCTACAAGCCGCGCTTCTTTGCCTACCTGTCGTTCTTCACCTTCGCGATGCTGATGCTGGTGACCTCCGACAACCTGGTGCAGATGTTCTTCGGCTGGGAAGGCGTGGGCGTGGCCTCCTACCTGCTGATCGGCTTCTACTACCGCAAGCCGTCGGCCAACGCGGCGGCGATCAAGGCCTTTATCGTCAACCGCGTCGGCGACTTCGGCTTTGCGCTGGGGATCTTCGGCCTGTTCTTCCTGACCGACAGCATCAACCTGGCGGACATCTTTGCAGCCGCCCCGACGCTGGCGGAAACCCAGGTGTCCTTCCTGTGGACCGAGTGGAACGCGGCGAACCTGCTGGCCTTCCTGCTGTTCGTCGGCGCGATGGGCAAATCGGCGCAGCTGATCCTGCACACCTGGCTGCCGGACGCGATGGAAGGCCCGACCCCGGTGTCGGCGCTGATCCACGCGGCAACCATGGTGACCGCGGGCGTGTTCCTGGTCTGCCGCATGTCGCCGCTGATCGAGTTCGCGCCCGAAGCCGCTGCCTTCATCACCGTGCTGGGGGCTGCCACTGCCTTCTTCGCGGCGACCGTGGGCCTGGTGCAGAATGACATCAAGCGCGTGATCGCCTATTCGACCTGCTCGCAGCTGGGCTACATGTTCGTGGCGGCAGGCGTCGGCATGTATTCCGCAGCCATGTTCCACCTGTTCACCCACGCCTTCTTCAAGGCGATGCTGTTCCTTGGCGCCGGTTCGGTGATCCACGCCATGCACCACGAGCAGGACATGCGGAACTACGGCGCGCTGCGCAAGAAGATCCCCTATACCTTCTGGGCGATGATGATCGGCACCCTGGCCATCACCGGCGTCGGTATCCCGCTCAGCGGCTGGGTTGGCTTTGCCGGTTTCGTCTCCAAGGACGCGATCATCGAAAGCGCCTATGCGGGCGGCTCGATGTTCGGTTTCTGGGCGCTGGTGATCGCGGCCTTCATGACCTCATTCTATTCCTGGCGCCTGATCTTCATGACCTTCTACGGCGAGGCGCGCGGCGACAAGCACACCCACGACCACGCGCATGAAAGCCCCTGGACCATGCTGGTGCCGCTGGGCGTGCTGGCGGTGGGTTCCGTCACTGCAGGCATGATCTGGTACAGCAGCTTCTTCGGCCACGCTGATCAGGTCGGCAAGTTCTACGGCATCCCGGTGGCGGAAGCGTCCGCTGCGGCGCATGGCGAAGAGGCTGGCCACGGCGAAGAGGCCGGACATGGCGATGACGCTGCGCACGGTGAAGAAGCCGCCCATGGCGAAGACGCGGCACATGGCGGCGAGCACCACTATGTGTTTGCCGGCAAGCCGGGCGAGGGCGCGCTGTACATCGCGCCGGACAACCACATCCTGGAGGATGCCCATGCGGCGCCGAAATGGGTGAAACTGTCCCCGTTCATGGCAATGCTGGGCGGCCTGGTGCTGGCGCTGTGGTTCTACATCTGGAACCCGTCGCTGCCCGCACGACTGGCGAAGCAGCAGCGCCCGCTGTACCTGTTCCTTCTGAACAAGTGGTACTTTGACGAGATCTATGACGTGATCTTCGTCAAGCCGGCCGTGGCAATCGGGCGCTTCTTCTGGAAACGCGGCGATGGCAGCACCATCGACGGCTTCCTGAACGGCCTGGCCATGGGCGTTGTGCCCTTCTTCACCCGCCTCGCGGGCCGGGCGCAGTCCGGTTACATCTTCACTTATGCCTTCTGGATGGTGCTGGGCATTGCCGCCCTGGTCACCTGGATGTCGATCGGCGGAGGAGCGCACTGATGGACAATCTCCTTTCTATTGTCACCTTCATCCCGGCGCTCGCGGCGGCCATCCTGGCCCTGTTCCTGCGCGGCGAGGATAAGGCGGCGCAGCGCAACGCCAAGTTTGTTGCGCTCTTTGCTACCACGATCACCTTCCTGGTGAGCCTGGGCATCTATTCCCAGTTCGACCCGGCCAACACCGGCTTCCAGTTTGTCGAGGACCGGGCCTGGATCTTCGGTCTGAAGTACAAGATGGGCGTCGACGGTATCTCGGTGCTGTTCGTGATGCTGACCACCTTCATCATGCCGCTGACCATCCTGGCCAGCTGGTCGGTCACCGACCGGGTCAAGGAATACATGATCGCCTTCCTGCTGCTGGAGACCCTGATGCTGGGCGTCTTCATGGCGCTGGACCTGGTGCTGTTCTACCTGTTCTTCGAGGCGGGCCTCATTCCGATGTTCCTGATCATCGGCATCTGGGGCGGCAAGGAGCGGATCTACGCTTCCTTCAAGTTCTTCCTCTATACCTTCTTCGGCTCGGTGCTGATGCTGGTGGCGATGGTCTTCATGTATGTGGATGCCGGCACCACCGACATCGAGACCCTGCTGACCCACAGCTTCTCGGCGGCGTCCTTTGACGTCCTGGGCATCCATGTTCTGGGCGGCGCCCAGACGCTGATGTTCCTGGCCTTCTTTGCCTCTTTCGCGGTGAAGATGCCAATGTGGCCGGTACACACCTGGCTGCCGGATGCGCACGTGCAGGCGCCGACCGCGGGTTCCGTGGTGCTGGCGGCGATCCTGCTGAAAATGGGCGGCTACGGCTTCCTGCGCTTCTCGCTGCCGATGTTCCCGGTGGGTGCGGATGTGATGACCGATGTGGTCCTGTGGATGTCCGCGATTGCGGTGGTCTACACCTCGCTGGTTGCGATGGTGCAGGAGGACATGAAAAAGCTGATCGCCTATTCCTCGGTTGCACACATGGGCTTTGTCACCATGGGCATCTTTGCCGCCAACCAGCAGGGCATTGACGGCGCCATCTTCCAGATGCTGTCGCACGGCTTCATCTCCGCCGCGCTCTTCCTTTGCGTCGGCGTGATCTATGACCGCATGCACACCCGTGACATCGACGCCTATGGCGGCCTGGTGATCCGGATGCCTGCCTACGCGCTGGTCTTCATGTTCTTCACCATGGGCAACGTTGGCCTGCCGGGCACCTCGGGCTTTGTCGGTGAATTCCTGACCCTGATGGGCGCCTTCCAGAAGAACACCTGGGTGACTGCTGTGGCAGCAACCGGCGTGATCTTCTCGGCGGCTTATGCGCTGTGGCTCTACCGCCGCGTGGTGTTCGGCGACCTGATCAAGGGCAGCCTGATGGGCATCCGCGACATGTCCTTGCGCGAGCGTTTCGTCTTCGCGCCGCTGGTCGCCATGACCCTGCTGCTGGGGGTCTACCCGTCGCTGGTCACCGACATCATCGCGCCCTCGACCGAGGCGCTGATTGCAAACTTCAACCAGTCTCTGGCTGCTGCGGACACCGCGCCCGCAGCCACCCAGATTGCTTCGCACTAAGGGAGCATCAGGCAGATGATCCAAGCTGATCTTACTGTAATCCTGCCAGAGATCGTTCTGGCGCTTTACGCCATGGCGGCGCTGATCGGCGCCGTTTACACCGGCAAGGACAAGCTGGCGGTGCCGATGGTCTGGGCCACCGCCGCGCTGCTGGCGCTGCTGGCCTTCTGGATCGCCTCCAGCCCGGACGGCACCAGGACCGCCTTTGACGGGATGTTCGTCGACGACGGCTTCTCGCGCTTTGCCAAGGTGGCGCTGCTGCTGGGCGCCTCCGCCGTGCTGCTGATCGGCCAGGAGTACATGGCGCGCCGCGGCATCCTGCGGTTCGAGTACCCGGTGCTGGTGGCGCTGGCCGCGGTCGGCATGATGATGATGGTCTCCGCAGGCGACCTGATGTCCCTCTACATGGGGCTGGAGCTGCAGTCGCTGTCGCTTTACGTCGTGGCCGCCATGCGCCGCGACAGCGTCAAGTCGACCGAGGCGGGCCTCAAGTACTTCGTGCTGGGCGCGCTGTCGTCGGGCCTGCTGCTCTATGGCGCCTCGCTGGTCTACGGCTTTGCCGGCACCACTCAGTTCGCGGGCATCATCCAGGTGGCGGAGCAGGGCCACATGTCCATCGGCATGCTGTTCGGCCTGGTCTTCATGATCTCCGGCATGGCGTTCAAGGTCTCGGCGGTTCCGTTCCACATGTGGACCCCGGACGTCTACGAAGGCTCGCCGACCCCGGTCACCGCCTTCTTTGCCACCGCGCCGAAAGTGGCTGCAATGGGCCTGTTCGCGCGCGTCCTGTTTGATGCCTTCGGCGGTGCGATCTCCGATTGGCAGCAGATCATCGTGGTGCTGTCGGTGCTGTCGATGTTCCTGGGCGCCATCGCGGCAATCGGCCAGCGTGACATCAAACGGCTGATGGCGTTCTCCTCCATCGCCCACATGGGCTATGCGATGATCGGCCTGGCCGCGGGCACCGAACAGGGCATCACCGCGATGCTGGTCTACCTGGCGATCTACGTCACCATGAACATCGGCACCTTCTCCTTCATCCTGATGCTGGAAAAGGACGGCAAGCCGGTCACCGACATCCTGGCCCTGAACCAGTTCGCCGCGCGCGAGCCGGGCAAGGCGCTGGCGGTGCTGATCCTGATGTTCTCGCTGGCGGGCGTGCCGCCGATGCTGGGCTTCTTTGCCAAGCTGGGCGTGTGGCAGGCAGGTGTGGACGCCGGCCTGATGGGGCTGGTCATCGCTTCCGCCGTGGCCTCCGTCATCGGTGCGTTCTATTACATCCGCATCGTCTTCTACATGTACTTCGGCACTGGCGAAGACGATGTCGAAGCCAAGGGCTCCCCGGTTCTGGGCGTGGCGCTGATGGCCTCTGCCGCGATGATGCTGGTGGGCGTGGTCTACCAGTTCGGAATCGACGGCGCCGCGGCTGCCGCCGCAGCAACCCTTGTAAATTGATCTGCTTTTCAGGCAGGCTGACAGGGCCCGGTCACGCGACCGGGCCTTTTCGCACTTTGTGAGGGACGCAGATGAGCTGGCCAGCAGGATACGGAAAACGGGTGCTCGCCGAGGTGGACAGCACCCTGAATGAGGCAGCCCGCATCGCGGGGGAGCTGGCGGGGCCCGAGTGGATCCTGGCCCTGCGCCAGACCCAGGGGCGCGGCCGCCGCGGCCGCGACTGGAAGGATCCCAAGGGCAACTTCGCCGCCACCCTGGTGATGCGCCCGGAGGGCACCCCGGACCAGGCCGCACTGCGCAGCTTCGTGGCGGCGCTGGCGGTCTATGACGCCTGCGTCGCGGTCACGGGCCGAAGCGAAGGCCTGTCGCTGAAATGGCCGAACGACGTGCTGCTGAAGGGCGGCAAGCTGGCGGGCATCCTCTTGGAAAGCGCCGGCAACGGGCAGGGGGTCAACCATCTGTTTGTCGGCATCGGCGTCAACCTTGTGGAAACCCCGATGAAGGAATGGCTGGAGCCGGGCGCGGTCTGGCCGGTTTCGCTGCTGTCGGAGACCGGCGTGCAGGTCACGCCGGAGGACTTCCTGGAGGCGGTGGCCGAGGCTTTTGCCCGCTATGAACAGCAGTTCGCAACCTATGGCTTTGAGCCGATCCGCACCGAATGGCTGGCACGCGCGGCCAAGCTGGGCGAGGTGATCACTGCCAAGACCGCGTCGTCGGAAACCGAGGGCACCTTTGAAACGGTGGACGCCGGCGGCAACCTTGTCCTAAACACCGCCAAGGGCCGCGTCAGCATTCCCGCGGCGGACATCTATTTCTAGGAAGGAGCAGCGATGCTTCTGGCAGTTGATTGCGGCAATACCAACACCGTCTTCTCGATCTATGACGGCGAGAAGTTCATCGGCATGTGGCGCACCGCCACCGAATGGCAGCGCACCGCGGACCAGTATTACGTCTGGCTCAACACGCTGATGCGGCTGCAGGGGATCGAGGCGGATATCACCGACATGATCATCTCCTCCACCGTGCCGCGAGTGGTGTTCAACCTGCGTGTGCTGGCGGACCGCTACTTCAACACCCGGCCGCTGGTGGTGGGCAAACCCGAATGCCTGCTGCCGGTCGCGGTGCGGGTGGACGAGGGCACTGCCGTCGGCCCCGACCGGCTGGTCAACACAGTTTCCGGCTTTGACACCTACGGCGGCAACCTGATCGTGGTGGATTTCGGCACTGCGACCACGTTCGACGTGGTGGCCGAGGACGGCGCCTATGTCGGCGGGGTGATTGCGCCCGGCGTGAATCTGAGCCTCGAGGCGCTGCACCAGGCCGCCGCCGCGCTGCCCCATGTGGACATCTCCAAGCCGCAGAACGTGATCGGCACCAACACCGTCGCCTGCATGCAGTCCGGCGTGTTCTGGGGCTATGTCGGTCTGGTGCGCGAAATCTGCGAGCGCATCAAGGCCGAGCGCGCGGTGCCGATGAAAGTAATCTCAACCGGCGGGCTGGCGCCATTGTTCCAGCAATCTGCCGATCTGTTTGACGCATATGAGGATGATCTCACCATGCACGGGCTGCAGATCATTCATAAATACAACAAGGAAAACGGTACTGACGCATGAGCAGTGATAGATTGATCTACCTGCCCCTCGGCGGGGCAGGCGAAATTGGCATGAACGCCTATGTCTACGGCTATGGGCCGCAGGGCAAGGAACGCCTGGTCCTGGTCGACCTGGGCGTGACTTTCCCGGATATGGACACCACCCCGGGCGTCGATCTGATCATGCCCGACATCACCTGGCTGAAGGAGCGCGCCAGCCAGCTGGAAGGCATTTTCATCACCCACGGGCACGAGGACCACATCGGCGCCATCGCCCATCTTTATGCGCATCTGAACGTGCCCATCTACGCCCGGGCCTTCACTGCCAACCTGGCGCGCCGCAAGATGGAGGAGGCGGGCCACGACCCGGCCAATGTGCACACCGTACAGGCCTGGCCCGAAGTGACAAAGCTCGGCCCCTTCACCATCGGTGTCGCCCCGATGAGCCACTCGATCCCCGAAAGCGGCGGGCTGGTGATCGACAGCCCGGCAGGGCGGGTGGTGCACACCGGCGACTTCAAACTGGACGCGAACCCGCTGGTCGGCGAACCCTTTGATCCGGAGATGTGGGCGGAAATCGCAGGAGACGGCATTCAGGCACTGGTCTGCGATTCCACCAATGTGTTCTCGCAGCACCCGGGCCGCTCGGAATCCGAACTTCCGGAGGAGATCACCAAGCTGTTTTCCGAGGCGAAGGGGCTGGTCGCTGCTACCACATTCGCCTCCAACGTGGCGCGGGTGAAAACCCTGGCCGAGGCCGGGGTGAAGGCGGGCCGCTCCGTGGTGCTCTTGGGCCGCGCCATGCGCCGGATGATCGAGGCGGCGGTGGAAACCGGCGTGCTTGTCGACTTCCCCAAGGTGATCAGCCCGGAAGACGCTGCCAACGTGCCGCGCGACAACCTGATGCTGATCACCACCGGAAGCCAGGGCGAACGCCGCGCTGCCACCGCGCAGCTGGCGCGCGGCAAATACCGCGGGCTGGAGCTGAAGGAGGGCGACCTGTTCCTGTTCTCCTCCAAGACCATTCCGGGCAATGAGAAGGGCGTCATCCGCATCATCAACCAGTTTTCCGAAATGGGGGTGGATGTGGTCGACGACAGCTCCGGCCTCTACCACGTCTCCGGCCACGCCAACCGCCCGGATCTGGAGGCGGTCCACAAGCTGCTGAAGCCCAAGATGCTGATCCCGATGCACGGCGAGCACCGCCACCTGCGCCAGCACGCCCGCCTGGGCGAGGAAAAGGGCATCGCCAGCGCCGTGGTGGTGAACGGCATGATGATGGACCTGACCGGCGATGCGCCCAAGGTGACCGAGTGGATCGAAACCGGCCGCACCTATCTGGATGGCACCGTCAAATACGGCGCGCTGGACGGCATCGTGCGCGACCGCATCCGCATGGCGCTGAATGGCCATGTGCTGGTGACGGTGATCCTCGACGAGGAAGACGAGCCGCTGGGCGAACCCTGGTGCGACCTCAAGGGCCTGCCCGAAACCGGGACCTCCAATGCCGCTCTGGTGGAGGTTCTGGAGGAGGACCTGAACCAGTTCCTGATGCGGGCTGGCGCCAAGACCCTGCGCGATGACGACAGGCTGGAGCAGGAACTGCGCCGCATCGCCCGCCAGACCGCGCAAGCCGAGATCGGCAAGAAGCCGGAGGTGACGGTGGTGGTCAGCCGCATGCGCTGATCCTGCCGGCTGGGCAGGGCGGTGCTCCCGCCCGGCCCAAACCGCATCACCGATGCAGCAGGCCCCGTTGGGCCTGGCGCCGAAAAAGGAAACGCCGCGGCCCTTTTGGGCACGCGGCGTTTTTCAATTGAGTTGCTGCTCCAGTTGGAGCGGCAGAAGACTCAGCCGTGCAGCGGGCGGGCGCAGCTGGGGCAGGAGACCACCTTGCGCGGGGCGCTGAACAAGGCGCGGAACAGGCCGCGCATCATGGCGGCAAAGGCCTCGGCGCGCAGCTCATGGGCGCGGGCTTCGATGGCCTGGAACTGGGAAATGGTCAGGGTTTTCGTGTCGTTGGTATTCATGGCGTGGCCCATCATCAATGGCGCGTTTCGTGTTGCAGAAGCTATACGCCCGTCGCCGCGGGCTGACACCGGTCAAGATCGAAGACCCGCTATGCTGCGGATGCAAAGGTGGCCATGCATGCATGCGCATGGTGAACGGCATTGCCTGCCACGAAAAAGGCCGCCCCAGGGGGCGGCCTCAAACTCTGCCGGATGCGCCGGATCAGCTGGCGCGGCGTTCTGCGAAGCTGAGCGCGATGAAGCTCGGCAGGTGATCGCCCATGCCGACCACAACCTTGTCGTCGCGCTTGCCGTGTTTGCCGCGGCCCGAGGCGCGCTCCTGCTTCTGCGCGGGCTTTTCGTCCTTGCGGCGCTCGCGGCTCTCGTCCTTGCGGCTTTCGTCCTTGCGGCTCTCGCGGGTGTCCGCATCCGCCTTGGCGGCACGGGCGGGCTTTTCCTTCTTGGGCTCCGGCTTGACCGGGTTGTCCAGCCGCGGGATTTCCTTCTGGATCAGCTTTTCCACCGCATCCAGCGCCTTGTCGTCGCGCGGAATGCAGATGGTGATCGCCTTGCCTTCGCGCCCGGCACGGCCGGTGCGGCCGATGCGGTGGACGTAGTCCTCGGCGTGGCCGGGAACGTCAAAGTTGAACACATGGCTGACGCTGGGCACGTCCAGCCCGCGGGCGGCCACATCCGAGGCCACCAGGATTCGCAGCGACCCTTCGCGGAAGGCGTCCAGCGTCTTTGTCCGCTGGCTCTGGTCCAGATCGCCGTGGATGGCAGCGGCGTCATAGCCGTATTTCTTGAGCGATTTCGCGCAGATATCCACATCCGTCTTGCGGTTGCAGAAGATGATGCCGTTGGTCAGCTTGTCGCCCTCGGCGTCGATCAGGGCGCGCAGCACCTTGCGCTTCTCGCTGCCCTCGCGGTCGCGGCGCGACGCCTTGAACTGCACCACGGCCTGTTCGATGGTCTCCGACGCGGTGGCCTGGCGGGCCACTTCGATACGGGCAGGGCCGGACAGGAAGGTGTTGGTGATCCGCTCGATCTCCGGCGCCATGGTGGCCGAGAAGAACAGCGTCTGGCGGGTGAACGGCGTCAGCGAGAAGATGCGTTCGATATCCGGGATGAAGCCCATGTCGAGCATCCGGTCGGCCTCGTCCACCACCATGATCTGCACGCCGGTGAGCAGCAGCTTGCCGCGCTCGAAATGGTCCAGCAGACGGCCCGGGGTGGCGATCAGCACATCGACGCCCTTGTCGATCAGCGCATCCTGCTCCTTGAAGGAGACGCCGCCGATCAGCAGCGCCTTGGTGAGCTTTACATGCTTGGCGTAGGTGTCAAAGTTTTCCGCCACCTGGGCGGCCAGCTCGCGGGTCGGGCACAGCACCAGGCTGCGCGGCATCCGGGCGCGGGCGCGGCCGCGGGCCAGAAGCGTGATCATCGGCAGCGTGAACGACGCGGTCTTGCCGGTGCCGGTCTGGGCGATTCCCAGAACATCGCGCCCTTCCAGCGCCGGCGGAATGGCCCCCGCCTGAATCGGGGTGGGGGTTTCGTACCCGGCTTCCTCAATAGCCTTGAGGACCTTGGGATTAAGGTTCAGATCGGTGAATTTTGTCATATGCATCCGTGATTGCGGACACTGACCTGGCCCGCGCGTGTGTGTTGCAGCCGGCTCCGCAAAAGGTCATGCGGTGTGGCAGCTGCCGGCTCGTGGCGGGGCATAGCAAAATCCCATGCGCAGGTCAATTAATGCTGGATTTTGCAGGGTTTTCGTTACCGGGGTGGGCAAAATGGAAACAAATCAGCCGAAACCGGGGAAGTGTTTTTGCCGTTTCTCCTCTAGGCCGAGCGGGCGAATCCGCAATAGCCCGCGCTCCTGCAGCTTGCGGTAGACCGCCGGGTCCCTGGCGCTGACTTCGTCGAAGAAACTGCGCAGGCCATCTGCGCCGTGCTCTTCCTCGATCAGTGACAGAAGTTCATGCGCGCTGAGCCCGCCCAGAATCCGGGCAAAGCCCCGGCCCAGTCCCGGCCGGTAGGAGCCGCGCTCGAGGCGGAACCGGTAGACGGATTGCCACTGCTCCCAGCTGGCAGCATGGCAGTGGCACAGGTCGGCCCGGTCCAGTTCGCAGGTTGCGGTGGTCTTCTCGCCGTCTAGGTACAGGTTGTGGATACGCAGCTCGGCGTTCGGCAGGCCGGTCCTGGCAATGACCTTGCCGACAGTATGGCTCAGGAATCCGCCTTTCAGAAATCCGCCGAAAGCTGGGTAAATCACACGCACTTCCGTCTCACGATCCGCTCCCTTCGGGATCATCGCCTTGAACTCGTCCTCGCGCCCGGCCAGGGCCTCCACCGGGCGGACCCGGGCGCTGGCGATGTCCTGCGGCAGGGCGGCCAGCATTTGCCCCAGATCCGAGGCCGGCCACAGGAATTCATCAACGTCGATATGGGCAACCCAGTCCGTCTGGATCCGCTCATAGGCGTGGGTTGCATTCAGCGTCTGGCGGACCTGATGCTTGACCGGCCGGTACTTATTCAGCCGCTTCCAATGGCCGACGTCACATATGGTGACCCTGACCTTGGGATGCTGCTTCAGGTGTCCATAAGCTTCCGGATTCGGCTCATCCAGATAGATGTGCAGCCGGTGCGCGCCTAGGTCGAGGTGATAGGCGGCAAAATCCAGTATGGCCCTGGTGTCCGCCTTGATGGTGCTGACGATGCCCCATTTGACATTCCCGTCCGCCATAGCCTGCCTCTTGCGCTGCTGTTTGCCGCAACCATTTCCGCAGGCAGGGAAAAGCGCAAGCCCCGCAACGAAAAAACGCCCGGGCGGCCCGGGCGTTTCAATCAGACCATCATTTCCTTGGTCGCGGTCAGATTCAAGTCCGGGTAATCGCGCACCACCCGGTCGATGTCCCATTGCAGGCGGGTCAGATAGACGATGTCGCCGTCGTGGTCATGGGCGATGTGCTGCTTGTTGGCGTTGATGAACTTGTCCACCGCCGCCTTGTCGCCGCTGACCCAGCGGGCCGAGGTGAACTGGCTTGCCTCGAACCGCACCGGCAGGCCGTATTCCATCTCGATGCGGCTGGCGAGCACTTCGAATTGCAGCTGGCCGACCACGCCGACGATGAAGCCGGAGCCGATCGAGGGTTTGAACACCTTGGCGGCGCCTTCCTCGGCAAACTGCATCAGCGCCTTTTCCAGGTGCTTGGCCTTCATCGGGTCGCCCGCGCGCACACCCTGCAAGAGTTCCGGGGCAAAGGACGGGATGCCGGTCACGCGGATCGCCTCGCCCTCGGTCAGCGTGTCGCCGATGCGCAGCTGGCCGTGGTTCGGGATGCCGATGATGTCGCCGGCCCAGGCTTCTTCGGCCAGTTCCCGGTCGGAGGCCAGGAACAGCACCGGGTTCGACACCGCCATCGGCTTCTTGGTGCGCACATGGGTCAGTTTCATGCCGCGCTTGAAGTGGCCCGATGCCATGCGGACAAAGGCCACCCGGTCGCGGTGCTTGGGGTCCATGTTGGCCTGCACCTTGAACACGAAACCGGCGACCTTCTTTTCCTCAGGCGAGACCTGGCGCGGTTCGGCGGACTGCGGCTGCGGCTCGGGGCCGTAGCTGCCGATGCCGTCCATCAGCTCCTTGACGCCGAAGGAATTGATGGCGGAGCCGAACCAGATCGGGGTCATGTGGCCCTCGATAACCGACTGCGGGTCCAGCGCAGGCAGCAGCTCGCGCGCCATCTCGACCTCTTCCAGCAGTTTGTCCAGCAAATGCGCAGGCACGTGCTCGGCCAATTTGGGATCGTCCAAGCCATTGATTTCGATGCTTTCCGCCACCTTGTTGCGGTCGGCGCGGTCCATCAGTTCCAGCCGGTCGCGCAGCATGTCATAGCAGCCGATAAAATCGCGCCCGACGCCGATGGGCCAGCTGGCCGGGGTCACGTCGATCGCAAGCATCTCCTGGATCTCGTCGATGATCTCGAAGGTGTCCCGGCTCTCGCGGTCCATCTTGTTACAGAAGGTCAGGATCGGCAGGTCGCGCAGGCGGCAGACCTCGAACAGCTTCTGGGTCTGGCTTTCCACACCTTTGGCGCCGTCGATCACCATCACCGCCGCATCCACCGCCGTCAGCGTGCGGTAAGTGTCCTCGGAGAAGTCCGAGTGGCCCGGCGTGTCCACTAGGTTGAAGCGGAAGCCGCTGAAATCAAAGGACATTGCGGAGGCCGAGACGGAGATGCCGCGGTCCTTCTCCATCTGCATGAAGTCCGACCGCGTGCGCCGCGCCTCGCCCTTGGCGCGCACCTGTCCGGCCATCTGAATCGCACCGCCGTAAAGCAGGAACTTTTCAGTCAGCGTGGTCTTGCCGGCGTCCGGGTGCGAGATGATCGCAAAAGTCCGGCGCCGCGCAATTTCGGCGGGCAGTTCGGGGCGGTTTGCAGCGGTGTCCAACATGCCGGAGGCTGTAGCCACAAACCGCGTCAGAGGCAAGGAAAACGGACCGCCTACGGCCGGTGCCAGGACGGCAATGCAGCAGGGCAAATGCAGTTTTGCCTATAATTCGCTAACGCTTTTCCTGTAACACTTGCGCGGCAATTGTGTGTTACAGGATTTCAAGGGCTCTCCCGTTTTCAGGAACGATACGTGCAGCAAGATGAATTCTCAGATCATTTTGGCGTCCTCGACGCCGTCGAGCTTGCCGTGATCGTTCTGAAGGTGGGCGAGGACGGGCAGCCGCGCTATGTCGCCATGAACGCCAAGGCGCGGGAAGCCACAGAGTTCGAGCACAGCGATTATGCCGGCAAGACGGCGCTTGAGCTCTATGGCGGAACAATTGGCCGCCGCGCCTTGAACCACCACCTGGGCGTTATCAGCAGCGGCAAAGAAGCGACCTATGACATCGTTCTGCCCACCGAGCACAAGGCGAAATATCTCAGCACCACGCTCCGGCCCGTGTTCGACGCCGGCGGGCGCCTGGCCTATCTCGTCGGCTCTTCCGCTGACATCACCTCGGAACGGGAACGCGACGAGGCGCTGGAGCTCACCCGGATGGCGCTGGACAAGGCCGAGGAGGCCAGCCAGGCCAAGGAACGGTTCCTGGCCAACATGAGCCACGAAATCAGGACGCCGATGAACGGGATCATCGGGATGTGCGAGCTGCTGAAAGAGACGGAGCTGGACGAGCAGCAGCAGCTGTTTGCCGACACGATCTTCAGCTCCGCGACCGCCTTGCTGACGGTCATCAACGACGTGCTCGATTTCTCCAAGATACAGGCTGACAAGGTCTTGCTGCACGATGCGCCGTTTTCGTTGCGGGACGTGGTTCAGGACGTGGCAACCCTGCTGTGGGCCAGGGCCGCCTACAAGGGGATCGACCTGCGCACCGACTACCCCGAAGACGTGCCGCATGAATTTGTGGGCGACGCCAGCAAGATCCGCCAGATCCTGATGAACCTGCTGGGCAACGCGATCAAGTTCACGGAGGCCGGCCATGTGACCATCCGGGCCGCCTATGACCCCGGGGCCGCGAAACTGCCTCTGCGCATTCAGGTTGCCGATTCCGGCATCGGGATCGAGCCCTCGCAGATGGACTGGATTTTCTCGGCTTTTGAACAGGTTGACCGCAAGACGGCCCGCGTGATCGAGGGCACGGGCCTGGGCCTGGCAATCACCCGGGCGCTGGCGGAGCGGATGGGGGGCACGGTCACGGCCGCCTCGATTCCCGGCGAAGGATCGGTGTTCACCGTCGGCCTGAACCTGCCGCAACCGGGGGCGGCCGGCCCGGGCGGCGGGGACACGCCGGAGGTCCAGGGCAGCCGGCAGGCGGTGGGCACAGCACCCGGCCTGCCGGGTCCGGAGCTGCCGCCGGAGGCGCTCAAGGGCATGCGCATCCTGGTTGCCGAAGACAACCGGACCAACCAGCTGCTGGTCCGGAAAATGCTGAAGTCCACCGGCGCCGAGTTGCGGTTTGCCGGAACCGGCCAGATCGCGGTGGAGCTGTTCGAGTCCGATGGCGCGGACCTGATCCTGATGGATCTGTCGATGCCGGTTCTGGGCGGGCTGGACGCCACCCGACGGATCCGCGCGCATGAACGGGAGGCCGGGCTGCCGGAATGCCCCATCGTCGCGCTGACCGCCAATGCCCAGCCCAGCGATGTCGAGGCCTGCCTGGCGGCCGGGATGAATGATTTCCTGTCCAAACCCTTCCGCAAGAATGAGCTGCTGGCCCGGATCCTGCGGCAGGGAAAACAGGCCTGAAAAGGCGGGGGTGCCAGGCGTGCACCCCCTGTACACCCCTTGTGCACCCCCTGATGCCGGATGGCGGGGGCAGAGGCCCGCCACGGGTGTTGCGCAAGCACCGTACGCACCGCTGGCGCGGAATTAACCGGATCGGGGCAGGGTGGGGATCAGCGCGGGAGTGCCGCACCGCGTCGCAATCCGCCGCCGCCACGGGAGAGACCGATGCCCAGCAAGCGATACTTTGACAATGAAATGCAGCTGGAGCTTGATGAGTTGCAGCAAAACCTGCGCCGCGACTGGCTGGACAAGAGCCTGCCGGATGACTGGGACGGCATCCTGAGCTGGGAGCGGATCGACAAGCCGAAGACAAGGGTGACGATCCGGCTGGATGAGGACATGGTGAAGTGGTTCCGCAAACTGGGCCCGAACTACAGCCGCCGCATCAACTCGGTGCTGCGGATCTACTGGCTGGCGCTGCTGGCGGGGCATATTCAGGCCCATGACAAGGACAACACGATCCTGCGCATCGCCTTGCGCGCCCGTGAATTGCAGCAGGACCTGCAGCGGCGCAGGGTGGGGGAGTGAAAGAGGGGCTGCGTTTAGAGAAGGTCCCTTTGTGGACTTTGCGTCCCCTTCGGAAAGAAACCTTCTGCACCGAACATGGCTTTCGACCGCTTCGAGCCCGAAACGGGCCAATGTGAACGCGCAACAAACTTCAACGCCGGGCGGATTCCGAGGAAAAACACCCGTTCGCTGCCAGCACGAGAAATCTTAGCCTTTCGCGGCAGCCTCCTTCGCAGCAAGAACCTCGTCCGTGACCCGCGACAAGCCCCATTTCCCGGAGGCAAGCTCGAAATCGGGAGCACAAAAAGCCACGATTTTGTCGATCGGCTCATTGTCGATTTCGAAGACGACTAGTCGGTCTTCCTCACCAATGAAGAAAGTCTGGACATTTTCGTTATGGCGGTCGAACTCGTCACCCCAGCGCTTAAGGACCTCGGCTTCATCGAGGTTCAGGCGCTGCATCGATCGTTTCAGATAGTTTCCGCTATTGTGCCTAGCTCGGCTGCGAAGCCATTTCGATTTGTCACGAATGTTGAGGATAAACTTTGCGTTCGGATAGGCCGCAGCAAAACGGTCGAAGAACTTAAAATTCTCGATTTTTGCATCCGAATTAGGGATATCGTACTCCATGTCAAAAAAAGCCCTGAAGTCTTCAAAGCCCGCGACAGGGGGAAGTCCGGCGTAGATATTGTGATGGATGGCGAGTTGGGGGTGCCCCAAGCTTACAACAGGATGACCCGCACGACGAGATCGCCGGCCGCTGCTGTGAAGCGCCGAGTACCCTGAGTGCACAAAGAGCCAGAACAGTGCGGTCGTGGCACATTTGTTGAAACCGATTTGGAATGTCAGGTCACGATTCATGCGCATATTGAGAGTTGCAGCTTAAATTCAGCATGTTCAATCTCAGGCTCTTTCGATCAGCAAGCGCCTAGACTTTGCGTTCGCACCCTCGGGAAGGACGGATATCTTTCCAAGTTCCGAAAGTTCGTTCTGGACATGCTCGTGGTGCTTGCGGATATCAAGAATGATACGGCCTCCGGATGGAACGGCAGTTCTGAAGAACGTATCGTAGGTTGTCCAGGGATAGTGGAAACCGCAAGAGATGAAACTGACCACAAGATCCTGATCTTTGATACCGCTTAGATCCTGAGTCTGCGGGTTGAAAGTACTGATCCTTTCGGCAAGCACTCCATTCTTGCTCAACATCTCTGCGGCGGTTTTCAGGTTGGAGTAGGCGGCACCGCTGTTCTTGAACCCGAAATGGCGGTCCTCGCTGGTCTCGACATCGATCAGGTTCACGACACACCCAAAATCCTCTGCAATAAACAGATCAAAAAAGGCGTACCCACATCCGATATCCGTCACGGCGTGCGGAGGCGCCTCTTCAAATACCGGGCGCATTTCTTGATATTCCTTGAAGATCAGCGCAGCCGCGCGGCGAATGATGGTTTCTTTGCCTAGTTTGTCGATCAGTTCCAAGAGCGGTTCATCATCGCCCTTGGTCCAGGCTTTGATTCGCTTGTTATACTTGGGCTGATCCGAGAGAATCCTGGAGCGTTGCAGGGCCAGATTGAGGGCATCTTTTATCGAAAAGGATGATACATCAAGGGAGGATACTCTGTCGATTTCGGAATGGAAAAACGCGGACTCCACACTAATATCCATGCTTTTCTCCTAATGTGCTGCTCGTTTTTCAGATTCGGAGGTGACGCTACTTCTTAGCATGCCTGTTGCAGCCGCAAATCACACTATGCAAAAAATGTAGCTATCTCACTGAGACGTCATACGTTTAGTGAAGCTTTGGCCTGTACCCCCAAGACATTGAGATTGAACGCTGTTAGCCCAACCCTTGGCGGCCTGTTGAGCAGCGTCAGATCTTGCGCACGGGACAACATTTTTTTGGCTCGCTCTGCTAGAAAGCTTTGAACTTTTTGTCCATTCGGATGCTGCGCCATGCACGAAGGGCCGCTTCGGTGAAGCAGCGCCGCACAGTTCGGAGGGTATGCCAAGGTCGGGAAATTGCCGCAATGCCGGTATTCAGGTGCGCGCGGCGAAAGCTCTCTTTGTCCCGCTCCGTCCAGCCGCCGCCCCCAATTGATTTTTCCCGCCGCCTTTGCCTAGATACCCGCAAGCCCTTGATTGCAAACCACGGGGAAAGAGGCGGGATGCTGCATCGAATTTGGCTGATCCGGGCCGCGGCGGCGGGGGTGGTGCTGGCGCTCCTGACGCTTGCCATTGCACCGGCCCGGGCGGGGGAGCGGATTGCGCTGGTGGTGGGCAATTCGAACTATGCCCATACCGCGCCGCTGGCCAATCCCGGCAATGATGCGCGGGTGATGGCGGCGGCGCTGGAGGGGGCGGGGTTCGAGGTGACCACGCTCCTGGATGCGGACCTGGGCGGCATGAAACAGGCGCTCTTGCGGTTCGGGCGTCGGCTGCGCGGCGAGGGGGTGGAGGCCGGGCTGTTCTATTATGCCGGGCACGGGGTGCAGGTGGACGGCGAGAACTACCTGGTGCCGGTCAGCGCCGCCATCACGAGCGAGGATGAGATCGACCTGGAAGCGGTCAATGTGAACAGCTTCCTGCGCGTGATGAATTCATCGAACGCCAGCATCAACATCGTCATTCTGGATGCCTGCCGCAACAGTCCCTTTGCCGCCTCTGCCCGGTCGGCGGCGCGGGGGCTGGCGCCGGTGGACGCGCCGCGCGGCACGCTGATCGCCTATGCCACCGCGCCGGGCGACGTGGCGCTGGACGGCAGCGGCGCCAACTCGCCCTATACCAAGGCGCTGGCCGGGGCGATCTCCGCCGGGGCGGGGCGCACCATCGAGGCGGTGTTCAAGGCGGCCCGCAGCGAGGTGCTGGCGGTGACGCAGGAGCGGCAGGTGCCGTGGGAGACCAGCTCAATCACCGGCGATTTCTATTTCCACGCCCGCCCGGCGGCCGCGGCGCAGCCGGCGGGCAGCGCCGCGCCCTCTGCGGATGATATCGGCCAACGGTACCGGCTGGCGGAACGGATCGGCACCAGGGCGGCCTGGCAGGCCTTTGTGGACGCCCACCGGGACCGGCCGGAGGATTTCTATGTCGTCCTGGCGCTGGAGGCGCTGGCGGGGCTGGAGGCGCCGGCGCCGCAGCCGCAGCGGCATCTGCCGCTGCCCGCAACGCCGACCTATGCCTGCCACCGGGGGCGGTTCGGGGCGGTTCCGGCGGAACTGTGCGTGTCCTCCCACCTGGCGCCGCAGGGGCGCAATGCCTACTCGGGCGCGATGCTGTCGGACGGCAGCGCCCGCACCGCCTGGGTCGAGGGGCGGGCGGATGACGGCGAGGGGGAGGTGCTGCGCTTTGCCTTCGCCGGGCCGCAGCAGGTGAGCAGTGTGCTGGTTGCAAACGGCTATGGCAAAAACCGGGACATCTTCCTGAAAAACGGCCGGGTGCGGTCGCTGATCGTTCAGACTTCGGCGGGCTTCCGCGGAGAGGCGGTGCTGGAGGACCGGGACGGGCTGCAGGAGCTGCGCCTGCCGCCGCTGGGGCAGGTCACCTGGATCACCCTCACGCTGAGCGGCGTCTATTACGGCACCAAGTACCGGGATACCGCGATCAGCGAGGTGCAGTTCCGCTGACCCCGGGCGGATGCCGCTGCCGCCGGGCGGCGCCCGGTCAGGCGCTGGCGCACAGGGGCGGGGTGCAGATCTCCCACATCTCCTGCAGCGCGCTCAGCACCTGTTTGGTGCCTGAGGAGGAGCTTGGCTTCACGATGTAGCCGCTGACGTTGCGGTGGTAGGCGCGGTCGATGTCCCTGGGGTTGTCGGAGGTGGTGAACATGTAGACGATGTTGCCGGAAATCTCCTCCCTGGCCCGCAGCTCATCCAGGAATTCATGGCCGTTCATGCGCGGCATGTTGATGTCCAGCAGGATGAAGAAAGGCCGCGGCAGGTCCTGCGCGCGTTCGGTGGTGAGGATCTCCAGCGCGTCTTGGCCGTCGCAGGCCCGCGTGATCCTGGCCGATGGGGACTGCTTTTTCAGGATACGCTCCAGAATGAGCGCATCCACGTCATTGTCCTCGACCAGAAGGATATTCATTCAGCGTTCTCCACGTCAGGCGGCTTTGTCTTGATGTGCTGCCGGGGCTGCCTGCCCCTGGCCAGGCCAGCTAAACCTGAAATCGGCGCCTTGTCCAACCTCAGACTGCACGGTCACCTTAAATCCGTGCTGTTCCACCGCTTTCTTGACGATGGCGAGGCCAATGCCTGTGCTTTCCGGCTCCCCCGCGCGCCGCAGGGTCTGAAAGACCTCGAAGATCCGGCTGTGGTGTTCCGGCGCGATGCCGCCGCCGTTGTCCCGGACCGAAACGTCATAGCGGCCGCCCGCATCCGCCACGCTGACGGTTATTTCCGCGCGGTCCGGATCGGGATGGTACTTGACCGCATTGCCCACCAGGTTTTCCAGCACACGGGCAAAGTTGAACGTGTCCGTGGCAATATGGGTCACGTTGCCGCTCAGCTCCAGCTGGCTTTCGGACAGGCCGAAATCGGACCGGAGCGTTGCCACCGCGTCAGCCAGGCACAGCGGCTTGTTCTCAGCCGCAAGCTTGCCGATGCGGGCGTATTCCATCACCCCCTGTGTCAGGTCATTCATCCGGCACACCCGTTCGGCGATCCGCTGCAGGTTGGCAGCCACTTCGGGGTCTGCATCCGCCGAGTTGAAGTAGTCCTCCAGGTCTTCCTGGATCATCTCGGTGAGCGCGCCGATGCCGCGTACCGGCGTCTTCAGGTCGTGCGAGGTGATATAGACAAACTTCTCCAGCTCTTCGTTGGCCTTTTCCAGTTTCCTGGTCTCTTCTTTCAGGTCGGCTGTGACCCGTGCTGCATAATCTCTGGCGCGCTGGCTGGAGCGGGCCATGAGGAACAGTAGCGAAATCACAAGCACCTCGATCACCAGCCCGGCGATCAGGATCAGCGCCGGCTGCGTATAGGAATGCGCCTGCCGGAACCCGAGGGTGGTGCGGAACTCAAGGGTCCAGGTCCGGCCGTAAATCTCAAGCTCGACCGTTTCGGCGAACTTGGGGTCGGGGTCGAACTGGGGATCTGCCGGATCATGCTCGTCATAGATCTGCTCGCCGCCGTCGCTGATGCTGAACCGCACGTTCCTGAGGTCCTTGGACAGCAGCCCGGCCATCAGTTTGCGGACCACGAATGGCGCATAGACCATGCCGTCAAAGCTATGTTCCCGTTCGTTGCGGCTGCCGGCGCCACCACCTGAATAGAAGGGCGCATAAAACAGGAAGCCTGCGGTGCTACCCTTGTCCTGCACCAGCACGATCGGGCCGGTGATCCGGGCTTCGCCGGTTGCGCTGCTGGCCAGGGCGGCCTCCCGGCGGTTGGCCTCATGCGCGACATCCAGGCCGACTGCCGCAGCATTGATGTCCTCCGGCTCGATGAAGGAGATCGGCAGGTAAATGCTTTTGCCGTGCTCCGGGTAGACGGAAAACCCGGGCCGCTCCTGGCGCCGGGTCTGCAAATAGCTGTCAAACTGGGAGGGGTCGACATGATGAATGATGCCGATGCCGTTGATCCCGGGATAACGCGCGTCCACGCGCAGCGAGTGCGCAAAGGCCTTCCATTGCTGATAGGTCATGTCGCCGCCGTGGGACTGGACGGCGGAGACGCCGGCCCACAGCGCGTCCTCGTATTTGGCCATGCGCGCGGAAATCAGGCCGACGGCCTGATCCCGGGCGGCCTTGAAGGCGTTTTCGATGCGGGTTTCGGTCTGCACGCTGGCATAGTACCAGGCGCCCACGGTCATCATCAGCGACAGGCCAATGACCAGGGCATGGATCAGGGATAGGTGGCTGTTCCGGATGAAGCGGCGCCAGCCGTCCAATCTGGGGTAATGTTCCGGCATGAAGTCACGGTCCTTTGCGCGCCTGGTTCATTCTGCTTTTGCGGGATTAACAACAGATTAATAGTCTCATTTGGGGTGCGGCTCATTTCAAGGAAAAAGAGCGCCGAGAGCCGCCTCTGGCGGCGGTGAGGTCCGCATTTCTTCTCGGACGGCTGGGCGGAACCGCGGCAGGAGACCGGGCTGAACGGGGAATTTCGTGCTGCATTGCTGCTGCCGCTGCCCGCGCGCGGCAATGGCCGAAAGAGACCCGGCCCTCCGCAACCTGCAGCGCCTGCCTTCTGCGCCGCCGCCGCCCACGCCAATGGCATGAGCGCCAAGGTGAGGAAGATGTGCCTGGTCGCGCTGCTCTCTTGCTGCTGGCAACAGCATGGGTTGAAAGGAAAACGGAATTGCCCGCGGGCACGGCTCAGCGCAGCGAGGCCCGTTTCAGCAGCCGCACAGCGTCCGGCCGGTCCAGCAGCGACCGGCTCACGTCCAGCCCGTGGGCGCCGCGCGTGTGCGTTGCGGGCAGGGTGCCGGGGCGGGCGGTCCAAAAATCCTCGGGCAGCACCTGCCGGGTGACCGGATCGAGGAAGGTGCTCTCGGCCGCGATCCCCTCGGCGTAGATGATGTGGTGCTGGTCGAACAGGATCTGGAAGTAATCGGTGAAGCCGCCGTCCAGCACCACCACGCTGCCGCCGTTGACCAGATCGCGGGCGCGCACCAGCAGTTCCGGCGCGCCTGCGCCGATCTCGTCGCGGCGCTGGTAGACCATCAGCCGGTGGCCGGGGCTGACGATCAGGTCGTTTGAATTGTTCAGGGCGCCTTTGCGGATCAGGATCGGGGCCAGGTCGCCCACCGCGCGCAGGGTGGACTGGCCGACCCAGCGCACCTCCTGGATGCCGTCGTCGCGGGTCAGCACCCGGTCGCCGGCGCGCATGTCCTCGATCGCGCGCTGCTCGCCGGTGGACAGGGTGATGCGGGTGCCGCGGGTGAAGGAGACGCAGGCCGATTGCGCCAGCTTGCGCCGGGCCTGCTCGCGCTCGGCCTTGACCAGCGTGTAGGGCATCTGCGGCTGCAAGGGCGCCAGAGGCACTAGGTAGATGGCGGCGATATAGCCCTCGCCGTCGGCCTCCACCATCACCAGGATCTCGGTGTTGGGGCCGCGGTCGGGCATCAGGGTGACGAGGCCGTCCAGATGCAGCACCGCGCCGGGTGTGCCGATGGCGCTGTCGTCCGCAAAGGTGAAACTGCCGTCGTGATGGGCGGCGATGGCCAGGCGCTGCGGCGGGACCGGGCTGTCCAGCAGATAGATGTCGTCCAGCACCAGATCCTCGAGCACGCCAAGGGGGTCGCCCGAATTGGCGCCGTATTCCACGCGGAAACGCTCGGCCGGGTAGGCCTGAACGGAAGAGAGGCTGGCGGTCAATGTCTGTCCCATCTGCGGGTTTTTCTTGGTCCATATGTGGGCGCGCGGGGCGCTGTCCAACAGATTTGCCTGCGGAATGTGGCACAATGGCGGTGGAACGGGGCTGATTTTCCGGCAGCATCACGATTGCGTCAGGCACCGGGCGGGTCTGGCCTTTGCCAGGCAGGCGGTGCAAGCTCCGGCAAACGGTGAAGATTCCCGAGGGAGGACAACAATGGATCTGGGTATTTCGGGCAAGCGCGCGCTGGTCTGCGCCAGCAGCAAAGGGCTGGGCCTGGGCTGCGCCGAGGCGCTGGCGGAGGCAGGCGTCAATCTGGTGATGAACGCCCGCGGGGCTGAGGCGCTGGAAGCCTCGGCGCAGGCCATCCGTGATCAGTATGGCGTCGATGTGGTGGCAGTTGCGGCGGATGTCACAACGCCGGAGGGCCAGAAACAGGTGCTGGATGCCGCCCAGGGCGTTGATATTCTGGTCACCAACGCAGGCGGCCCGCCACCGGGCCTGTGGACAGACTGGGACCGCGAGGATTTCATCAAGGCGCTGGACGCCAACATGCTGGCGCCGATTGCGCTGATGAAGGCGCTCCTGCCGGGGATGATGGACCGCGGCTGGGGCCGGGTGGTCAATATCACCTCCGTTTCCGTCAAATCGCCGATCCCGGTGCTGGGGCTGTCGAACTCGGCGCGGGCAGGCCTGACGGGCTATGTCGCGGGCACTGCGCGGCAGGTGGCGGGCCAGGGCGTCACCATCAACAACCTCCAGCCGGGCATCCATGCCACCGACCGCGCCGTGGCGCTGGACGGCGGCGCGGCCAAGGCGCAGGGGATCACGCCCGAGGAGGCCAAGAAGCAGCGCTGTGCCACAATTCCCGCGGGCCGTTATGGCACACGGGCTGAATTCGGCGCTGCCTGCGCCTTCCTGTGCTCGCAGCATGCGGGCTTCATCGTCGGGCAGAACATTCTGCTGGACGGCGGCGCCACCAACACCACGATGTGAGCGGGGCAGGGCGCATGGATGGCGGGTTTTCCCTGAAGGACCAGTTGTTTAATCGGGATAAGGTCCGCTATCTGGCGGGCCTGTTCGCCGCCGCGGACGCGGGGTTTGATGCCGAAGGGTTTGAAGCCCGGGTGATGGCGGACTTGCCGGCGCTGGAGCTGAAGCAGCGGATGACGCTGATTGCGGATGTGCTGTCGGATCACCTGCCGGAGGATCTGCCGGAGGCTGCGCCCATCCTGCTGAAGGCGCTGCCGCCGCCGCTGGATCCGTCCAAGACCGACGATGACTTCGGCGATTTCATCTTTGCCCCCTTGGGTGAATATGTGGCGGCCAGGGGCGTCGAGGCGCACCCGGAGCTGTCGCTGGACCTGCTGGCGGAGATCACCCAGCGGTTTTCGATGGAATGGGCGATCCGCCCCTTCCTGAACCGCTGGCCTGCCGAAGTCATGGTGCGGATGCAGGAGTGGGCCTCCCACTCCAGCTATCACGTCCGCCGCCTGGTGAGCGAAGGCACGCGGCCGCGGCTGCCCTGGGGCGAGGCGGTGGGGCTGGCACTGGATCAGCCGCTGCCCTTGCTGGACCGCTTGCATTCCGACCCCACCCGCTATGTCACCCGCTCGGTGGCCAACCACCTGAACGACATTGCCAAGAAGGACCCGGATCTGGTGATGGACCGGCTGGAGCACTGGCAGGCAGCCGGGGCGCAGGCGGCCAAGGAACTGGACTGGATGACGTCCCATGCGCTGCGCGGACTGGTCAAGGCAGGCCACCCGCGGGCGATGAAGATGCTGGGGTTTGACCCGGAACTGGAGCTGGGTGCCGAAATCGTGCTGAAGTCGCAGAATGTTCGGATCGGTGGTGCGCTGGAATTCTCGGCGCAATTGGAGGGGCAGGCGGGCTCTCCGGTTCTGGTGGATTATATCCTGCATTTCCAGCGGCCTGGCGGCAAGGTGTCCGCCAAGGTGTTTAAACTGAAACAATCGAAAATTTCAGGCAAATTGTTGAAATTGGACAAGCGCCACAAGCTGAAGGGCAACGCCACGACGTTCAAGCTGGTGCCGGGGGCGCACCGGATTGAGCTGATGGTGAACGGCAGGGTGCGGGCCGAGGCGGCGTTTGAGCTGCTGCCGGAGAGCTAGAGCCAAAATCCGCTACGCCCGGCGGAACGCCGGGCCGGCATGGAGGCGGCCACGCTGCATCACAGTTGCGTCAGACACCGCGCCGCCCCGATTGCCCGGGTGCCTGGCTGCCGCTATCCCGATGGTCCGGAACCATCATGAAAGGCGCCCTTATGAAACATGAAAACGTGCAGGCTTATTACGGCGAAGTGCTGCAGGGCAGCGATGACCTCCAGACCAACGCCTGCTGCACGCCGGACGACATGCCGGATCATGTGAAGGCGGTGCTTTCCAAGATCCATGACGAGGTGCTGACCCGTTATTACGGCTGCGGGCTGATCGCTCCGGAGGCGCTGGAAGGGGCGCGCATCCTCGACCTGGGATGCGGTGCGGGCCGGGATGTCTATGCGCTGTCGGCGCTGGTGGGGGAGCACGGCAAGGTGGTGGGCGTCGATATGACGCCTGCGCAGCTGGAGGTGGCGCGGCGCCATCAGGATTACCATGCCGAGGTGTTCGGCTATGCCAAGTCCAACGTGGAGTTTCATCACGGCTATATCGAGACGCTGGAGGAGCTGGACCTGGAGCCGGCCTCCTTTGACATCATCGTCTCCAACTGCGTGATCAACCTGGCCACCGACAAGGGGGCGGTGCTGCGCGGCGCGCATCATCTGCTGAAAGAGGGCGGGGAGATGTATTTCTCCGACGTCTATGCCGACCGGCGGGTGCCCAAGGCGATGGCGGAGGATGAGGTGCTGTACGGTGAATGCCTGTCCGGCGCGCTTTACTGGAACGACTTCCTGACCATTGCCAAGGAGTCCGGGTTCAAGGATCCGCGGATGGTGACCTCGCGGCTTCTGACCATTGAAAATCCGGCGCTGGAGAAGCGGGTGCAGCCCCTGAAGTTCCTGTCGGCCACCTATAGGCTGTTCAAATTGCCTGCGCTGGAGCCCGCCTGTGAGGATTACGGCCAGGCGGTGATCTACAAGGGCACTATAGACCACGCGCCGCATGTGTTCGCGCTGGATGATCATCACGTGATCGAGGCGGGCAGGGTGTTCCCGGTCTGCGGCAACACCTGGATGATGCTGCAGAACACCCGCCTGGCGCCGCATTTCGAGTTCATCGGCTCGTTTGAGACCCATTACGGCATCTTTGCCGGCTGCGGCGGCAACTCGCCCTTCAACGGGCTGGAGCAGGACGGTGCCGCGCCTGGGTGCTGTTAAAACGGCAAGTCCGAAATTGAAATCTACCGCCCGGCGGCACCGCCGGGCAGCGTCCGTCCGCCCCGTCACGCCGGAGGCGTGCTTCCAGCACGACGCGGGCGCTTCGCTCTCCCGCCCTCGGCCGGACGCTGCCCTCAGCGGGACACCCTGGCCGTCACAGGCTTTTCTGACCGCTTGCGGCCCTGCCGCTGGGTTGCTATCCCGTCGAGACCCCAAGCGTTTTTATCGGAAACAGCCCGAGGCCCCATGAACACTGCCCCTGCCGGCATCAGCCGCACGATCGCCCCGCCGCGGCTGGAAATCCGCAACATCCGGCGCTTTTTCGAAGGCCGCGCGGTGGTGGACGATGTTTCGCTGCAGATCCAGGCGGGGCAGGTGACTTGCCTGCTGGGTCCTTCGGGCTGCGGCAAATCCACCACCCTGCGCATGATCGCCGGGGTGGAAATGCAGGACAGCGGCGAGATCTATGTCGATGGCAAGCTGATCTGCGACACCGTGTTCCGGGTGCCGCCGGAGCGGCGCGAGATCGGGCTGATGTTCCAGGATTTCGCCCTGTTCCCGCACCTGAGCGTGGCTGACAACGTCGGCTTCGGCCTGAAAGGCAGCAAGGACGAGAAACGCGCCCGGGTCGAGGAACTGCTGAACCGGGTGTCGCTGAAACGGTTCATCGACGGCTATCCGCACCAGCTGTCGGGCGGCGAGCAGCAGCGGGTGGCGCTGGCCCGGGCGATTGCGCCGCGGCCGCGCATTATGCTGATGGATGAGCCGTTCTCCGGCCTCGACAACCGGCTGCGCGATGGCATCCGGGATGAGACCCTTAGCCTCCTGAAAGAGGAAGACACCGCCGTCCTGCTGGTCACGCATGAGCCGGAAGAGGCGATGCGGATGGCCGACGAGATCGCGCTGATGCGCGGCGGCCGGATCGTGCAGCAGGGCGCGCCCTACAACGTCTATACCCACCCGGTGGACAAGGCCGCAGTGGCGTTTTTCAGCGACGTCAACGTGCTGAAGGCCGAGGTGAACGGCGCGCTGGCCAATACTGCCTTTGGCGAGTTCCTGGCACCGGGCGTGGCGGACGGCACCGCGGTTGAGATCGTGTTCCGGCCGCAGCACCTGCGCATCGACTTCGACCGCGGCGGCAAGGGGCCGCTGCCGACCCCCAGCGACGGCGTTGCTGCCCGGGCGACCGTGGAGCGCGCGCGCTTCCTCGGCAGCGAGAGCCTGGTGGAATTCCGGATGGGCTTCGATGGCTCTGTCCTCAAGGCCACGGTGCCCAACGTGTTCCTGCCGGAGCCGGGCCGGGTGATGTGGCTGACGGTGCGCCGCAACCGCTGTTTTGTCTTTCCTGCCTGACCTTTAGCGGGCATTCTGCGCCTATGGAAACGGGAGGTGCAGATGCAGGGCAGCTATCAGATCAGGCCGCTGGCAGGCGCGGAGATCCAGACCGCGGTGGACTGGGCCGCGCGGGAAGGCTGGAATCCCGGTCCGCAGGATGCCGCTTGTTTTGCGAGTGTGGACCCGCAGGGCTTCTGGGGCGGGTTTCTGGACGGGCAGATGATCGCCTGCATCTCGGTGGTGAACTACGGCGAGGCGTTCTCCTTCCTCGGCTTCTACATCGTGGCGCCGGAGTTTCGCGGTCAGGGCTGCGGCTATGCGCTGTGGCAAAAGGCGCTGGAGCATGCCGGGAGCCGGGTTGTCGGCCTCGACGGGGTGGTGGACCAGCAAGCGAACTACCGCCGCTCGGGATTTGAACTGGCATACCGCAACATCCGCTTTGGCGGGGTGCCGTCCGGCGGGCCGGAGGCTTCTGGGGACTATGAGCTGACAGCGCTGACTGCCCCCGCGGCGGAGCTGGAGGTCTTGGACGCCCGCGTCTTCCCGGCGCCGCGCCGTGGCTTCTGGCGGCAGTGGCTGGGGGCAGAGGGGCATATCTCATTCGCTGCGCATCAGGATGGCAGGCTGAGTGGTTTCGGAACCCTGCGCCCCTGCGGCAGCGGTTGTAAGATCGGGCCGCTGGTGGCGGTGTCGCCTTCGGCGGCTAAGGCGTTGCTGGGGCGGCTGCTGCAAGAGTTGCCACCCGGGCAGGAAGTTTTTCTGGATGTGCCGGAACCCCATGCCGCGGCGGTGGATCTGGCGCGCGCACTGGGGCTGAAACCGGTGTTTGAGACCGCCCGGATGTACCGCGGGCCTGCGCCGCGGCTGGAGACGGATCTGATTTACGGGGTCACCTCATTTGAGCTGGGCTAGGGGGCGCTGCCCCCACCGCCTGTGGCGGCTCCCCCGGAGTATTTTGGCAAAGAAGAAGGGCGGTTCAGCTACCGTAAGGATCGTAGTCCTGCAGCCGTTTGCCGGGTTCATCGACGAACAGTTCGGGCAACGCAGCGGCATCCTCGATCAGGTCGACCCGGAACACCCGGAAGGCGTCGCGGGTTTCGCACCAGGCGGTCAGGGTCCAGACCCGGCCCCAGTATTCCATGTGCAACGGGCGGATCTTCCGCTCTGTCAGGGTGCCATCGATGCGCCGGTAGCTGAGCTGGAGTTTCTGCCGGGCTTTGATGGCGGCCCGCAGCGCGGGCATGTGGGCAAGGGCACGCGCCGCATCCGAAAAAGGGTAGACCGCAAATTTCCAGGCATCGGCCTCGGCAATGGTCTGCTCCGGCAGCACCGCATCCACCTTGGCCGCCAGCGACAGGGCAGCGGCCTTCAGGTCCGGGTCGGCGGCCTCGGCCACGATGGCCATGCCGAGGTTCAGCGCCTCCAGCTCTTCCGGCGTCAGGGTCAGCGGCGGCAGGCTGATCTGCTCGCGCACCATATAGCCGACGCCGCGCTCCCCCTCCACCGGCACGCCGGAGGCCACCAGCGTGTCCATGTCGCGGTAGATGGTGCGGGTGGAGACCTCCAGCCGTTCGGCAATGTCCTGGGCGCGGTGCAGTTTCCCGTCGCGCAGGATCTGGATGATTTCGAAAAGGCGGTCGGTGCGGCGCATGGGCTAAGCCTTCGCGCGGGGGAGGGGGGAGGTCAAGGGCTGCGCCCGGCCTGCAGGCCTGAGGGCGCAGCCTGCGGTGCTTAGGGCGCCATGCCCCACTGCACCTCTTCATGGCGCATGCTGGCGCTGTCCGGCGCAATGGCCGCCATCACTTCCGGCGCGAAATCCTGCTGCATGAACTCCTGCGCCACCTTCTGCGCCGTCGCCATGTCCTTCCAGACCACATAGTCGGTCCATTTGCCGTCCTCGCCCTGGCTCAGCTGGCGGGTGACAAAGCCGTCCTGGGCGCGCACGAAACCTTCGGTGCGCTGCATCAGGGCCGTGAAATCCGCGGGACTCACCCCTTCGGCCAGCTTGAAGGTCACGATCTCGGCGGCATGTTTGCTCATCACGTTTCTCCTTTGTTCGTGTGATGGAGTGGATTTACCGCCTTGCAACTGACATAAACCTGTCAGTTGGATGCGGGACGCCGGCAAAAACCGCAGTTTCCGCCACCTGCAGGCGCATTCTGCGCGCGGAGTTGCTTTCGCTCAAAGCCGCCCCCGCGCTAAACCCGTAGCGAATAATTCCACCGGCGCCGCCAATCCGCGCCGGATCACGTAAGGAGAGACTCTCATGCTCAACAACATCGGCCTGCCTGGCCTTCTGCTCATCGCCGTCGTGGTTCTGGTCCTGTTCGGCCGCGGCAAGATTTCCTCGCTGATGGGCGAGGTCGGCAAGGGCATCACCTCGTTCAAGAAGGGCATCAACGAAGGCAGCAAGGAGCTGGAGCAGGACGCTGCCGAGGCGGCCAAGGACGTGACCCCCGAGGCCGAGAAAGACAAGGCGTAAGCGCGGATGTTCGATCTTGGGTGGACCGAACTGCTGGTCATCGGCGTTGTCGCGCTGATCGTCGTCGGCCCCAAGGACCTGCCGGTGCTGTTCCGTAACATCGGGCGCTTCGTCGGCAAG
This sequence comes from Leisingera sp. ANG49, assembly GCF_059694505.1. NCBI lineage: Bacteria > Pseudomonadati > Pseudomonadota > Alphaproteobacteria > Rhodobacterales > Roseobacteraceae > Leisingera > Leisingera sp. ANG49. The sequence continues at coordinate 80,762 of NZ_JCATZN010000005.1, read as the reverse complement.
GCCAAGGGGATGGCGCGCGAGTTCAGCCGGGCGATGCATGACGCGGCGGATGAGGCCGGGGTCAATGAGGTCGCCAAGGGGCTGAAGGCTGCAACCAATCCCGTCGGCACCGCCATGGACGGGGTCAAGCAGGCGGCGCAGGAAATGGCGTCGTCGATCGACCCGACCAAATACGACCCCAGCAGCGAGACCGGCAAACTGGCGGCTGAGCGCGCCGAGGATGCCAAGAAGATCCAGGCGTCGACAGCGCGCGCCGCTGCCGAGCGCAAGGCGCGCGAGGCCGAGGAGGCGCTTGCCAAGGCGGAAGCGGCTGAGGCGGCGCTGAAGCCTGCGGCTGCGAAGGAAGAAGAGGCCAAGTCATGAGCAAGACGGATGAGATCGACGACTCAACCGCGCCGCTGATCGAGCATCTGGCCGAACTGCGCAACCGGCTGATCCATTCGGTTGCGGCGTTCATCGTCGGCATGGTGATCTGTTTCACCGTGGCGACGCCGGTGTTCAACTTCCTCACCGCGCCGCTGTGCCAGGTGCTGGCCGAGGGCGGCCAGGACTGCGCGCTGATCTTCATCAGCCCGCAGGAGGGTTTCTTTGTCGCGATCAAGATCTCTTTCCTGGGCGGCTTCATCCTGGCGTTTCCCTATATCGGCTTCCAGATGTGGCGCTTCGTGGCGCCGGGTCTGTATAAATCCGAGAAGGGGGCGTTCCTGCCCTTCCTGATCGCGTCGCCCTTCATGTTCCTCTTGGGCGCCAGCTTTGCCTTCTACGTCGTGACCCCGCTGGCCTATGATTTCTTCCTGGGCTTCCAGCAGTTCGGTTCCGGCGGCGAAGCGGTGAGCAGCGAGGAAGTGAACCAGGGCCTCAGCGTGGTGTTCCAGGGCTCCGCGCAGGAGTATCTGAACCTGACGATTAAGTTCATCGTGGCCTTCGGCCTCTGCTTCCAGCTGCCGGTTCTGCTGACGCTGATGGGCAAGGCCGGGCTGGTCAGCGCCGAAGGCCTGGGATCGGTCCGCAAATACGCGGTGGTGGCGATCCTGGTGCTGGCCGCGCTGGTGACGCCGCCGGATGTGATCACCCAGATCATCCTGTTCGTCGTGGTCTACGGGCTTTACGAGATCTCGATCTTCCTGGTCGGCCGGGTGGAAGCCAAGCGCGAGGCGAAGCTGCGCGCGGAGGGCTACTATGACGACGAGGAGATGGAGGCGCATCCGGATGATCCGGTGACTGCCGAGGACGGCAAAGGCAAATAGGCCTGCGACGGTATGAAACGGCAAGGCGCGCCAGGGACGGCGCGCCTTTTTACTGCCCGCGGCAAGAGAGCTGGTCCGCCTTGGATCCAGACCGCCAACTGCTGCGCCTGGTCTCTGCGATGTCGATGCGCAGGAAGTGTGCTTTGCACCATCCTGCAGGGAATGCAGCATTGCCGCCAAACGCAGAGCCGAACGCAGCGGCGCGGGTTCCGCCTTTCACCTTCTCGCGCATCGCGCAGCAGTTCCGAAGAATGAATAACCGCAAATCGGGACGAACTTGCTGTCCGAACGAGTGGCCGCACAGCAAACTTTGCAGTTCTGCATCATTTGCCTTGTGCAGAGAAAGTCATTTAGAACCGTGCTTTTCGGAAGGCGGCCTCAACCAGCTTTTGGCGCAAAACATGCGCATACACGTCGATGGCATCCTCCTGCGCGGCGTCGGTGTCATTGAAAAAGTAGTCGCGCAGAATGTCGCCTTTCCTCTTCCGGGCATAGGGATTTCTGGCGCGATCATACGCTGTTGAGCTTTCCTCTGGCGGTGACGCAACCTGGGACGCGGTCGATCGTCCTGTGGACGCCTGAACAACTGCAATGCCTTCGCTGCAAGCAAACTTCACCAGCAGCCGTTCAGTTGGAAAATCACTCTTTACGATCAAAACATACATTACATTCCCTTTTCCGGGTATTGCCCTGGCGTAGGGCGCATTTGCTTTCGAAGCCAAAACTCGCCAATTGCTGTAGGCTTGGGACGTTAAGGCCGTAGAAGCGCGTTTCTCATTTCAAGATACCTGATCGCTCTGCCTCGGGTTTCTTGAAAGGCTGCGCTTGCTATTTCGTATTTAGGCTTCCGCCTGAGGACCACCGGGTTAAAGAGTAGGCAGATAAATTTCAGATCCGAGCCCATGCGTCCTGGGGCAGCTGTTTGGCTTGTGCTCCTTCACTGTAATACTGCACTCGATAACAACGCCGTAGATCGCGACCTTGACGTAATTGGGCGCGCCGCACCTTATGGTTTAACCCGTCGTGTTAATAAGTCTTAAAGAATGAGTTGTGATTGTGGTTATTTGCGGTTCTTTATTGAGGTGGCGCTCTGATGCTGGCTGGGCTGACGGCGGAACGCGGCGGAAAGAAGTATCTCAGAACCGGCGCCGCCAGTTTGAAGACCCGCCGGGAAGCGGCCGCGGCGGGCGCAAACAAACAAAGGCGAAGACGCCTCCTGGCCGGCCCAAGGGCGGCGTGAAGCCGCTAAAAGTAATGTGATTGCAAAGGGATCATGTTCAGCAGGCACGAGGACCGCCGGTACCTCGCGGCCTGTTACGGCGGATGTCTAAAGCCTCCTTTCAGCAGTCAGCAGCGCCGCAACCGATATCTTTTTTTACCCGTGCAGTCCGGGCCTGAGAATTATATTGGAACTTTTATGAGCGCTTAATGAAGCGTAAGGGGTTTCTTAACCAAATGCCCGCAAAAGGATAGTCGAGTCTTGTTCCTTCAATAATCTCTCATAATCAGGAACTCAGTGGGCACCCTTTCCCCGGGGTGCCCATTCTCACAATTTGAGTTCCGCGATCCATGGATCAGTTTGAAATTCCATTTGCTGGCGATCTTATGCGGCAAAGCCTTTCAGCGGATGAGTGGCGCAGAAATTCAGTAAGGGCATTGGTTGGCTGAAACAGAAGCAGAAACAGGGATTCGGATTCAGTAGATGTAAGCCGAAGGCTTTTCCGGCTTGCGCGCAGCTAGTAATTTTTTAATGGGGCGCTCTGCTCAAATTCTGGCACTCACGTAAAGCTCACAATTTTTTAAGATGTTTTGTGTAGTATCGACGTTAAATTCAACCGTGTGGGCGGGAAGAGCGGCCCGTGTTGTATAACAAGTGTTGGTTTATCCCTCGGGCCGTTCGAAAAGACCCCTGACCTTGGGAGGCACGCGCTCGTTTCGTGTCCGCTTGTGGCTGCCCGCCGTCCTTGTCGCCGGCTGCGAGAGCGGCGGTTTTGTCCCGCTGAGCGGACCTTCACGGTTTTCTGCACATTCCTTTGCCCCAGCGTGGACGAACAGCTGAACCATCGCCCAGCCGGCCCCCAACAATCTTTCGTGAAACCCCGCCCGCCAGCGTATCTTTACCCCGCCCCATGCGGCATCCTGCGGCCAGTCCAGGAAATAGGGAGGTTTCCATGAACAAGTTTCTCGCTGTCCTGACCTGCACCGCGGCCTGTGCACTGGCGTCTGCTTCCGTGGCCGAAAACCCGCCGATGGGGTTCTTCGTCACGTCCGTTGGCCTTGGCGACGGCGGCAATCTGGGCGGCTTGGAAGGGGCGGACGCTCATTGCGCCAGCCTGGCAGAGGCGGCAGGCACCACCGGGCGGACGTGGCGCGCCTATCTGAGCACCCAGGAAGAAGGCAAGCGCGGCATCTCCGCCCGCTCGAGGATCGGCACAGGCCCCTGGTACAACGCCAATGGCGAGCTGATCGCGGTGGACCTGGACCAGCTGCATATCATGCCCAATATCTATGCCCGCACCGCGGTGGATGAGAACGGCAACCGCATCAAGGGCCGCGGCGATAATCCGAATGAGCATGACATCCTGACCGGCACCCAGGCCGACGGCACCGCCTATTTCCCCTGGCAGGAGGGCGACAAGACCTGTTCGAACTGGACCTCTAACGGCGAGGGCTCTGCCACGGTCGGCCACCATGACCGCCACGGCGGCGGCAACACCTCGTGGAACGCGGCGCATAATTCCCGCGGCTGCAGCGCCGAGGACCTGCGCACCACCGGCGGCAACGGCTATTTCTACTGCTTCGCGGCGGATTGAGCGGCCCGGGTTAGGGCAGCCCGGCGGAGGCGAAGGATGAAGACAGGTCGCACCAGGCCCGGCGCGTCTTCCTATCCGGCGGGACCGTGCAGGAAAAACAGTCTGCCGGATCGGAAAAACCGCGCAAGCTGCGGTGCCCGCAGTTTGCAAATAGGGCAGGGTCAACAGGGGATCGGAGTATTTTCCGGCACCTGATCCTTTGCGGGTGGCCTCAAATGAACTCAAAGTGGTCTGTAGAAATCGAAGTGTCGACTGTGACTTTGAATAGCTCTTTGTCGTCATCATATATCGTGGCGGTTGTTCCATCGGTTTTCACGCTGCCTTTGCCATCCACATCAACTCTCAGCCAATCGTAAGCACCGTTGAAATTGGTCAGGAACAGGTCGCTTTCCAACTCTGTTGTGACAACGTCGGCGTCTTGGTCGTCGCCAAGATCAATGTAAAAAGTAGTCGCTGAGCCATCATTGATCAGGTTTTTGAACTTAAAGCCCTCCACCTCGTCATCACCATTGCTAAGGTTGATCGTGTCCGCACCTTTGCCGGCGTCAATGCGGAACTTGTTGGACCAGTGCGCCCCGTTCGATACGGAGGAAATGTTCAGCTTGTCGTCGCCCTCGCCAAGAACGATGTTGCCTCGCTTGGTGTTTTTGATGGTGAGCTCAATGCTGGTTGCAATGCCTTCACTGTTAGCAACGTAGTCCGAAAAGTCAGCGTCCACATGCACGAAGTTGTTCAGTGTAACGACCTCTTCCCGCAAATGACCGAAGATGCTGGGCAGAGTTCCGGCTAGATCCGCACCGACTACGGATACGTTCTTTTTATTGTTCCAGCCCTCGGCATCTGCGGTTTGGGCAGTATCAAATGATCCGGGGAGCAGCCCCGCATTAACAAGACCTGTATCTGAAAAGTACTCATACAAATCTTCCAGGACAGTATAGTGCTCGGATTGGCCATGTTTTGAAGTTGCAATAAATGTAACCATACCTAGTCACCCCTTTGTAATTGGCCCAATGGTTTGGGCGGCTTTTCTGCCGGCTGCCAACCTGCTTTAGTCTCCTGTCCAGCAGTGGCTGGCTGCGAACGTATTTCAAGGCCCGAACTGTTGGTGTCGTGCGGACCGAGCTGAACTTTTCCATTGCATTGGGAAGCTCAATAAATTTTTAATCTAATTGTTATAAGTGGCTGGAATGTGGCGAAAAATGTACCTGACAGGTAAAATAGTCTTTCCCTTTCGGGAGGCGCATAGTGGGCTTCGCTTTTTACGGTAATTAGGATTTCAGATGCTTTCTATAGTGGTGCCCTCCCGCTCTTGCCGTACGCCCCTGAACATGCTTTGAAATCCGGAAACTGAAGGACGGAGGCACCCCATGGACCAGATCGCATTGACCCGCATTGCCGAGGCGCTGGAGCGGATGTCTCCGGCACCGCTGGAAACCCCGGATTTCGACGCGGCCGCCGCCTTTGTCTGGCATGTGGGGCCGGAGCGGCTGGAGCCGGTAGAGGCCGTGAACCGGGTCGATCTGAACCTCTTGGTCGGCATCAACCGCTCCCGCGATACGCTGCTGGAGAACACCCGCCGGTTTGCGCAAGGGTTCGCCGCCAACAACGCGTTGTTGTGGGGCGCGCGGGGGATGGGCAAGTCGAGCCTTGTCAAAGCCGTGCACGGGGCGCTGGCAGAGGATCACCCCCAGCTGAAGCTGGTGGAGCTGCAGCGCGAGGATCTGCCGTCGGTGGCGCGGCTTCTGAACCACCTGCGCGGCTCGGAACACCGGTTCATCCTGTTCTGCGACGACCTGTCGTTCAGCCATGACGACCAGCACTACAAGAGCCTCAAGGCGGTACTGGACGGCGGCATCGAGGGGCGGCCGGAGAACGTGGTGTTCTATGCCACCTCCAACCGCCGCCACCTGATGCCGCGGGACATGATCGAAAACGAGCGCTCCAGCGCCATCAACCCGTCGGAAGCGGTGGAGGAGAAGGTGTCCCTGTCGGACCGGTTCGGGTTGTGGCTGGGCTTCCACCCCTGCGATCAGGATGAGTACCTGATGATGATCGAGGGCTATTGCGCGGCCTATGGCGTCGAGGTGGACGCGGACACCCTGCGCGCCGAGGCGGTCGAATGGCAGGCGACCCGTGGCGCGCGCTCCGGCCGGGTGGCGTGGCAGTTCTTCACCGATCTGGCCGGGCGGCACGGGGTGGCCTTGCGCTGACCGGGCTGGAGCCTGGAAAATGAAAAGCCCGGCCAACCAGCCGGGCTATTGTGTGTTAACGGGGCCTTGCCGCCGTCAGTTCAGGTAGGTCAGCGGGTCGATGCTCTCGAACCCGTCGCGCACCTCGAAATGCACATAGGCATCGTCGCCGCCGCGCAGCGAGGCGATGCGCTGGCCGCGGACCACGCTGTCGCCCTTCTTGACGGTGATGTTCCCGACGTTTTGGTAGACCGTCAGCAGCTTCTGGCTGTGGCGGATCACCACGATCGGCACATTGTTGGAATCCTTGGTGATCGCCGCCACGGTGCCCGCTTCGGCGGCATTGACCGGCGCGCCGGCGGCGGCGGCGATGTCAATGCCGTCATTGCGGCCCTTGGAGTAGGTCTTGATGATCTTGCCCTGCACCGGATAGGCCATCGCCGCGCTGCTGGAGCGGGTCGGTTCCGGCAGTTCCGGCTTGGGCAGGGTTTCCGCTGCGGGTTTGACCGCGGCGGGCTCGACCTTCTCTTCCGGCAGCGGCTTGCTGGCGCTGGGCGGCACCGGGGTCTCGGAGCCGGCGCCCGGCTCAGCCACCACCACAGGGGCAGCGGCGGCGGCAGGCGTCACTTCGGCAGCGGGCTGTTCCTTCAGCGGGATCAGCAGATACTGGCCCTCGCGTACTGCAAAATCGCTGCCCAGCCCGTTCCATTCGGCCAGCGATTTCACCGGCACCTGATAGAGCCGCGAAATGGTGTAGGCGGTCTCGCCGCGCTTCACCTTGTGGCGCACCGGCTCCGGGCCGGCCTGCACCTTGGCGGGCTGCGGCTGGGGCGCGGACTGGATTTCGGTTGTGGTCACCGAGCCTGCGTTGGGCGAGGTCAGCGGCGCCGTGTCGATCGCCTGTCCCGCCAGGGTGGCGATATCGACAGAGCCGGGGGCGGCGCTGCCGGGCAGGCTGGCAGGGGCGCGGCGCGGCAGCGCCAGAACCTCGCCCTGGCGCATCTTGTCGCCAGTCTGCATGCCGTTGAAACGGGCGACCTCGTCGGCCGGCAGACCGATGCGGGCGGCCACATCAGCCACTGTGTCGCCGCGCTGGGCAACCGCCACCTGGTAGGACGGGTAGGAGATCAGCCCGCGGGCATCCGGGGCCGGGCGGTTCGCGGTGGCGGATTGCGCCGCGCTCGCGGTATTGAAGGCGCCGATCTGGCCGCGCAGGTCATAGTCCAGCGGGCTCTGGCAGGCCGCCAGCACCCCGGCCAGCGGCAGCACGGCCAGCAGCCGGGCCCGGGGCAGCACAGTATGGGGCAGGCCGCGGAACACGGTCCGGGCGGGGGGGATCCGGGTCATTTCGCTCTCCTCAAAACACGCATCCCCTTTTTCGCGGGGATTCTCTCGCGTCAATCACTATAGCCGATGCCATTTGCGGCTCGGCTGATTTCCGCCGCCAGTTTACGTGTCTTTCCCCAGGCCCTCAAGCAGCGGAACAAAGCGCACCGGGCGCAATTCGTCGTACTCCAGCCCGTCCCCGGTCTTGCGCACCCGGATCAGGGTCTGGACATGGTCCGACTGGCCCACCGGCAGCACCATGATGCCGCCCACCTTGAGCTGCGCCAGCAGCGGCCCGGGCGGGTCCTCGGCGGCGGCGGTCACGATGATGCGGTCAAAGGGCGCCTGTTCGCTGAGGCCATGGCTGCCGTCGCCCACCAGCGAGGTCACATTGGCAAGCTGCAGCTGCTCGAACACCGCCCGCGCCTCGCGCACCAGCCGGGCGTGGCGGTCGATGGTATAGACCCGGCGGGCCAGTTTCGACAGGATCGCCGCCTGATAGCCGGAGCCGGTGCCGACCTCCAGCACCGTGTCGCGCGGCGAAAGCTGCAGCGCCTGGGTCATCATCCCCACCACTGAGGGCTGCGAGATGGTCTGGCCGCAGGCAATCGGCAGCGGCACGTCCTCATAGGCGCGTTCCGCGAAGATGCCGCGCACGAACAAGCCGCGGTCGATCTCCTCGATCGCCTCCAGCACCTTCTGGTCGGTCACCCCGCGCGAGCGGACGGAGTAGACGAACTGCATCTTGGTTTGCGCGTCGGGTCCGCTCATGCGCCGGGGCCCTCGATCGCCTTCAGGGCCGCCATTGCATCCCGTGCGGTCAGGTCGGCGCGCATCGGGGTGACAGAGATGTAGCCGTCCAGATTTACCGCCGCGTCAGAGCCGGGCGTGGCCTCCACATGCTGGTTGCCGCCGCGGATCCACAGGTAGCGCCGCCCGGTGGGCGACAGCTGCTCCTCGGCGGAGAAATGGCTGCCGCGGCGGAAGCCCTGGGCGGCCACCCTTGTGCCCTTCACATCCGCGGCCGGTACCGGCGGGAAATTGATGTTGAAAAACAGCCGGTAATCCTGCTGCTCTTGCGGCTGGGCCGCCAGGATCTTCTTCACCAGCGCGGCGCCATGCACGGCGGAGGCTTCGAACGGATTGTCCGTCTCGCGGTTGGCGGGGCCATAATACTGCGACAGCGCCATTGCCGGGATGCCCTGCAGCGCCGCCTCCATCGCACCGCCCAGGGTGCCGGAATAAAGCGCGTTCTCGGCCGAGTTGTTGCCGCGGTTCACCCCCGACAGCACCAGATCCGGTTTTGCGCCGTGCATTGCCACATGAATGCCCGCCAGCACGCAGTCGGCGGGCGAGCCCTCGGCGGCAAAGCGGCGCTCGCCCAGCTGGCTGAGCATTGTGGGGCGGGTGTAGCTGATGCAATGGGCGACGCCGGACTGCTCGAACGCAGGCGCCACGGTCCAGACCTCGCCATCGGGGCCTGCCACCTCATGGGCGATGGATTCGAGGATGGTGAGCCCTTCGGCGCTGATGCCGTCGTCATTGGTGATCAGAATGCGCATGGGGTGCCTGCCGTCTTCAACCGGGTTTTCGATTGAATAGGACCTGTACCTGAAGGGGGCAAGGTTTTCGCGGACGGAAGCGGCATCCGCGGCAAAACGGGGCAGGGAGGCAACAGGCAGGGGCGCGGGGGCGCTCCCGCGCCAGTGGCCTGCATCAAAGATGCCGCCCAAAGCCCTGGGCCGGGCGCCGCGCGGAGGCGCGGCGCGGGCAGTTGCCGGATGTCAGTCTGCCAGGATCTGCGGCAGCAGGCGCATGGCCTCGTCCTGGATCGGGGTCAGCGCATCGCGGTCCTCGCCCGGGTGGAAGCGGGCGCGCAAGGCGGTGGCCATCGGCTTCGGCTGCAGGATCTTCACCTTGGGGCCCGTGCGCTCTGTCTCGGCCTGCCAGCTGCGGGCCAGCGCCATCTGCGCCGCCTTGGTGGCGCCGTAGGTGCCATAGAACTTCTCGCCCGCCTTGGGGTCGTCAAAGAACACCGCCCGCCCCGACTGGCCCAGAAGGGGGGCCACATAGGGGATCAGCACCGAGGTCGCGGTGGCATTGATCGCCACGGCCTTGGTCCAGTCCTTCGGCGCAACCGACGGCGCCGGGCACAGCGCGGTCGCGTGGATCGCGGTGTGCAGCCACAGGTCCAGCTTGCCCCAGCGGTCATGGATGCCGCGGCAGAGCGTCGCCATCGCCTCCGGCACGGTGATGTCCATCGGCGCCAGGGTGGCAGAACCGCCTGCCGCCTTGATGCGGTCGTCCAGCTCTTCCAGCGCGCCGGTGGTGCGGGCGACGGCAACGATGTGGTGGGTGGGCGCGAGCGCCTCGGCCAGGGCGTTGCCCAGGCCGCGCGATGCACCGGTGATAAGAGCGATTTTGTCTGTCATGGCCGCCTTCTTGGGCCGCCCGCGCGGGCAGGTCAAGGGGCGGCGGACAGGGGGCGCGCGCACACAAGAGTTTTCTGAAAACTCTTGCCGGATTTTCTCAGCAATAATGTGCGCCGCCGCGGCGGCGCAGGGCGGGTCAGCTGCCAGGCATCGCCAGGCGCTTGGTCTCGCCGCGCTGGTTCAGCACCAGGCCGTGGGCGTCGATGGCGACAACCTGGCCCTGCGACAGCTTGGTGCCGCGCTTGACCTCACGGGTGCGGCCCGAGGGCAGGCGGATCAGCGCGCTCATGCTGTCCTCAGGCCCGTAGACGCCCAGCAGGCTCAGGTTGCTGCGGTTCACCGCGTTGGTCTGGGTTGCCAGTCCCGCCACCTTGGCGGAGGTCTGCTCGTTCGCCATTCTTGTCCGTCCCTCGTGGATTTGGAAGGTATCTGGAGAGCCGCCGCGGGCGCTTCAAGAGGTCAAAACGGGCCTCGGCGGAAAGCCGCAGGAGGATGGGAGGAGGGCTGCTGATGACCGCGCGTCAGCCTGTCTGCGCCGGGCCTCTGATCAGGCCTCAGGCCTCCGTTCTCAGGCGTCATAGACCAGCGACGGCAGGTCGTGGCCATAGGCATAGAGCAGCTCCAGCAGCTCCTCCAGCGCGGCCCCGTCCTTTTGCAGCGGATAGAGCGGATGGTTCTGCTCGGTGACCTTCAGTTCCGGATACTGGCCGCCGGGGCGCATCTCCAGCATGCAGCCCGCAGGCACGGCCTGGTCGGGCGGGATCGCATTGGCCAGCCAGGCCGGCCGGTCGCCCAGCTTGTCGGTCTCGCGCATCTCGAACAGGTCAAGATAGGCGTCGAAGTCGTCGCGGCTGAGGCTGGCCCAGGTGCCCAGGATGAACTCCTCGCCGCGGGTGCCGTTCAATGGAATTGCCAGCACTGCCCGGACAAAACGCAGATCGCCGAGGCGGCAGAAATCCTCTGTCAGGATGTCGCCGCGGGTGGCCAGAACGGCAGAGTTGTCCTCCACCTCCATGTCCTCGGAGCAGATGTCGGGCCGGTCGCAGCTGAGGCTGAGCAATTGCGCGAACGTCGCGCCGCAGCAGCGGCACTGGCGCGGGGAGGTCAGCATGCGGGCAAGATGCGCGTCCAAGGGGCGGCCTTTCGTCAGGAGCATAGGAAAAGGCGCGGGCCGTCTCGGCCAGCGCCTCCCCATGCAAAGTTCCGGGCCCTCATAGCCGCATGCGGGCCAAAGTTCAAACCCCTGTTGGGGCGGGCCTCAGCCGGTGGCCAGCTTGGAGGCGTTCCAGGAGGCGCCGGGTGCGGGCATGTCCTTGATCTTGGCACTGACGCGGCTGCTGCCTTCCAGTGCGTCCAGATACTCTTCGGTGACGCCGGTGATGTAGTTGCCGTCAAAGCAGGAGCAGTCAAAGCCCTGGATGTCCGGGTTGCCTTCCTGCGCCGCCCAGATCAGGTCCTCGAGCTTCTGGTAGAACAGCGCGTCGGCGCCCAGCTCCTCGCGGATTTCCTCGATGCTGAGGCCGTTTGCGATCAGCTCATGCTTGGTCGGCATGTCGATACCATAGACGTTCGGGTAAACGACCGGCGGCGAGGCAGAGGCGATATAGACCTTCTTGGCGCCGGCCTCGCGGCACATTTGCACGATCTTCTTGATGGTGTTGCCGCGCACGATGGAATCGTCGATCAGCAGCACGTTGCGGTCCTTGAACTCCAGCGGGATCGCGTTCAGCTTGCGGCGCACCGATTTCTGCCGCTCGGCCTGGCCGGGCATGATGAAGGTGCGGCCGACGTAGCGGTTCTTCACCAGACCCTCGCGGTAGCGGATGCCGGTGGCATTGGCGACTTCCAGCGCCACGGGGCGGGCCGAATCAGGCACCGGGATGATGCTGTCGATCTCCAGGCCCGAGTCCTGAATTTGCTTGGCCAGCGCCTGGCCCATGCGCAGCTGGGTCTTGTAGACCGAAACGCCGTCCATCATCGAGTCTGGGCGCGCCAGGTAGACATACTCAAAAATGCAGGGGGTCAGCTTGCCCTCGACCGCCTGGAAGGTATGCAGGTTGCCGTCCAGATCGATCAGCACCGCCTCGCCGGCCTTCACGTCGCGGACCTTCTCAAAGCCGTTGATGCCGAACGCCACGTCCTCAGACGCGATGCAATAGTCGTCGCCGTCACCCTGCGCGGGGCGCTTGCCCAGCGACAGCGGCCGGATGCCATGCGGGTCGCGGAAGGCCAGCATGCCGACACCGGCGATCATGCACAGCACCGAATAGGCGCCCTGCACCCGCTCCATGGTCATCTTCACACCGGCAAAGATGTTGCGGATCGGCTCGGCGTTGCCATTGACCTTGATCGCATCGGCGACCTTGTCGGCCAGAACGTTCAGCAGGATTTCGGAATCGGAGGTGGTGCGCAGATGGCGGCTGTATTTGCCGGTCACCTTTTCGCGCTGCTCGGCGGTGTTGGTGATATTGCCGTTGTGGACCAGGTAGATGCCGTAGGGCGCATTCACGAAGAACGGCTGCGCCTCTGCCGCGCTCAGCGAGCCCGCAGTGGGGTAGCGCACATGGCCCATGCCGACGCGGCCGGTCAGGGTTTCCGCATCCGACGGGCCGAACACGTCCTTGACCAGGCCGTTGGCCTTGCGCTCGCGGAAGAACTCGCCGGTGTAGGTCACGATGCCCGAGGCGTCCTGGCCGCGGTGCTGCAGCATCAGAAGCCCGTCATATATCTCCGCAAAGACTTCCGTGTCCCGGCTTGCGATCCCCAAAATCCCGCACATTGGCTGGCTCCAATCCCGATTAGGCTTTGCTGTTCGATGGCTGATGGAAGCGGTGCTGGCGGCAGTCTAGCGCATTTTTCCGTGCCTGCGCCAATCCGGCCGCGCCAAAGCTCCCTGCCGGCAAAGCGTCCGGAGCCTGATGGCCGGTTGCGGTCCTGCGTCCCGGCGCTGGCTGCGTCAGGTCAGGTCCACAAGGGCAGGCGGGCAGCGTCTGCAGCAGCGGCAAGGCGGTGTGGCTCCGAATCCGTTTCCTGTTCGCGCCCTCACATAGAGGCTTTCGCCTCCGCTGTCATCAAAGGATCACAATTCCCTTCTGCGCTGCGGCGTATGGCAGCGGCGCGGCGGATTTCGCGGCGCTTGACGACCTCGCGGTGCAGGATGAACAGGCCGCTTCCGACAATCAGCGCGCTGCCGGTGATGGTGGTGCTGCCGGGGATGTCGCCCCAGAACAGCCAGCCCCACAGAACCGCCACCGGGAGCGAGCTGTACTCGAACGGCGCAATGCTGTTGGCGGGCCCCAGCCGGTAGGCCTGGCTGATGCAATAGAAGCCGGCGGCGGCGATCAGGCCCACGGCCACGATCAGCGCGGTCTGCGGCAGGTCCGGCACGCTCCAGGCGCGGAACATGTACTGGGCGCTGGGATGGTCGAACCGGTCCAGCCAGCCGCTGCCGAACATCAGCCCCATGGCACCGCTCAGCGCCACGAAGGTCAGCATCGAAAAGAAGGTCATCCGCAGGGCGCTTTCGGTCGGCCCCAGCAGCCGCGCCAGCAGGCTCTGCGCGCTGTAGGCGCAGGCCGAGACGATGGCGAGGATCATTGCAGGCTCAATGCCGCCCGCGCCCGGCTGCGCCACGAACACCACGCCAAGGAAACCGGCGCAGATCGCCAGCCAGCTGCGCCAGCCGACCTGCTCACCCAAAAGCGGGATCGAGAACATCACCACGAACAGCGGCGCGGTGTAGTAAAGCGGCATGGCATCCGCCAGCGGCAGCACCGCCAGCGCCATGGAAAAGGCCGAGAAGCAGACGAACCCGGCGGCGCCGCGCAGGCAGGACAGGAACAGTCTGCGGGTCGCAAAGGCGCCGCGCCCTCCGCTCAGGTACAGGCCCAGGCTGACCGGGATCAGCGTCACCAGCCCGCGCAGAAAGATCACCTCCTGCACCGCCATCTGGCTGCTGAACACCTTCATGATGACATCCTGAAGCGAGAAGACCGTCAGTCCCAGGACCAGCAGAAGGATCCCTGTCAGGGTGGTGTCATCGCCGTCGCGGCTGCTGCTGTCCAAATTGCGCTTCCTGTGACCCGGGGGCGTTGCGGTGGTGCACGCCTTGCGGTTCGGGAGGGTAGACGGAATTCCCGGCCTCTGGCGGCCGGGCAGCGACCTGGACTGTTCTGGAACCGGCCAGGCCGGGGGTTTCCCGTGCTTTGATCTGCCCCGGGCTGCGCAGCAGGCAGGGGCGTCTTGAAACATGCGGGCGGTTAAAGGCGCCCCGTCAATGCAGCGTCAGCAGCGACACCGCGCCAACCAGGACCAGGCTCAGCGCCCAGACCGCATCGAGGTTGAACCAGCCCTTGGACAGGAACTTCAGCCCCAGCCAGTGATAGATGCCAAACGCCATGGCACCGCCTGCCAGCGTCATCGCCAGCGTATGCGCCAGGGCGACCAGCGCCGCGATGCCCGCATTGCCCGCCATCAGCGTCCCGGCGGCGGCGTGACCCGCGTCGGTCTCAACCGTGGCGCAGATGCCGAGGTAGATCGGCACCAGCATCAGCCCGGCGCCATGCGCCATCGCCGCCAGGAAAGACCACAGCGCCAGCCGCGACGGCGGAACCCGTGCCAGCATGCGCGGATGGCGGCGGTTCCACAGCAGGTAAAGCCCCAGCGCGATCACCAGGCAGGCGGCGCCGGTCTGGATCTCGCGCTGCCACGCCACCAGCACCATCAGCGCCGAGAACGGGAACAGCACCGCCGCCATTGCCAGCAGATGCCCCACGGCCAGCGCGGCCAGCGCCCGCCACAGGCTGCCCTGCGAGCGCTCCATCAGCGCGGCGGAAACCGCCAGCGGCCAGCCCATGCCGGGGTTCACGCCATGATAGACACCGGAAAGGGCCACGGCCCCCCACAGGGCCGCCGCCGTGCTGATCTCTGCCACGCGTCAGACGGATGGGTAGCAGAAGCTGTCAGTGGAGCAGTCTCCGCCCTCCAGCCGGATCTGGTGGCTGCGGTAGCCCTTGGGGAACTCCACATAGAAATCCTTGTCCAGCTCCAGCCCGCCGTTTTCACCCGCGTTGGCCATCACCATCTGGCCGCCTTCGGCATCGGGGTAGAACTGGTCGTCCCAGGTGGAATAAAGCGAATTGGTCCAGTAGACCCGCTTGCCGTCGCGGCTGATCTCCACCATCTGCGGGCCATAGGCAAAATCCTTGCCGTTCGGATGCTTGGCATTCCGCGCAATGCCGCCGACCTCGACCTTGCCGGTCAGCTTGGGGTTCATCGGGTCGGAGACATCATACTGGTGCATCTCGCCCATCCCCCAGCACGCGACGTAGAGGTACTTGTCATCCATGCTCAGGTCGATGTCGGTGACCAGCGGCGGCACCGCCTCGAACCCCTGCAAGAGCGGCGGAAGGTTTTCCGGCTTCTCGGGCCGCGGGTCGATGGTGATGGTCTTCTTGGCATCAAAGGTGCCGTCGTCCTTCTGCCACCAGGTGAAGATCGACCCTTGCAGGTTGGTGGTGTCCACCACCACGCCGCAGAAGCCGTAATCGCGCGACGGATCATGCGCGGGCCGGATTTCCAGCGCCATCTGGTGGTTCTCGCCCAGGTCGATGGTTTGCACGTTCTTGCGCTGGCGCAGGTTCCAGAAATGGATCGAATGGCCGTATTTGTTGCTCAGCAGGTCCTCCGGCACGATGCCGTTCTCGAACTGCGGCGGCAGCGCCCATTCGGAGCTGACCATGTAGTCGCGCGGCAGGTTCCACCAGAAATCATAGTGCTTGTCCTGCTTGCCGCGGTCCATCTCGTAGCGGCCCAGGATCTCGAAGGTCTCGCAGTCCATGATGAAGATGCCCGGCGGCCCGTCGGTGCCGTCCGCGCCGCCGCCGCCCAGGGTGGAGACATAGATGCCTTCCGGGCCGCAGTGGATGGTGTGCGGGCGGGAGTAGCCGGTCTTGGCAAAAACCTCCTCCGGCTCGATGATCTTGTGAATCTTCGCCTTCAGCGGCTCCTTTACGTCCACCACATAGATCCGGCTGGAACGGATGCCGGGGATGATCAGATAGCGCCGTTCCAGGAACGCATGGCCCGACAGCGGCGACAGGGAGGAGGAACAGGCGTTCCAGCCGAAGTGATGAAACTCATCGCCCTTGTTGGGCATGATCAGCTGATGCACGATCTCGCCGTATGTGTCCGACTGCGGGTCGACATCGACCACCGCCAGCCCGTCGGGCTGCGAAAAATTGGGGCTCAGCATCAGGGTGAAGGCCAGCTTTTCCGCCGGAGCCTCCATGGCAAGCTTGGGTGTCGCGTGAAATGTTGGGTCGGGCCGCAAGTTCATCGTCAAATCCTCCCTATGTACCGGGCGCCGGTTGCTCTGCGGTGCCTCCGCGCCTTCCGGAATGCTGGCATACATGGATTATCCGGGCAACTTTTTCCGGAAATGCCCCTGCGTGCGGAACGCTTGTTCCGGCTCTGCCGCGGCTGGCGGGGGAAACGGCCCTGCCTGCCCGCGGCCGTTGCCAAAAGAATAGGCCCGCACGAAGGCGGGCCCGAGGGGGGAGGGAATGTCTTGGGGGCTGGGATCAGGCTGCCAGGATACGGTCCAGCAGGTTGTCCAGCGGGCTGGGCAGGCGGGCGTCAACCTCACCCATGCCGGTCTGCGACAGCGCGCGGCCTTCGTCGCTGGCCAGCACCTGGCGGGTCTCGGTCAGCGACAGCTGGTGAAAGGCGGAGTCTTCGGCGGCATCGCCGGCGGGCAGCAGCATGCCGCTTTCGGCCCAGACCAGCTCTTCTTCTTCGAACTCGAAATGGATGCGGCCCAGGCGCTCCGGCGCTGCCGCGGTGATGCCCTTGTAGCCGGCCAGGGCGATCAGCTTGGCGACGACAACCGGCAGGCCGAACAGGCGTTCCGCGGTGTCCATCTCCAGCGCCACTTTCTGGTCGGAGGGCAGCATCAGCTCGGTGTCGTTCCCCAGCGCGCCGGCCGGGATATGCATCAGGGTGGTCAGGCGCGGCACCGCGTGCTTCACCGCTTTCACTTCCTGGGCGCCGCCGTCAAAGGTGAACACCATGTCGCCGGGTTTCACGTCGCGGGCCTGCTTGAAGCCCTCTTCGGTCTCCACCAGCGTATCGGGCAGGAAACCGCCGCTGCGGATGCGGGCGCGTTTCGGCGCCGGCTTCACGGACTGCGGCAGGGGATTGGTCAGCAGCAGCACATCAACCGGCAGGTATTCGGCGAAATCTGTGGTGTGATCCAGCTGCATTTTCATGTCCCTTCTGAGCGTCTTCGTCCCGGCGTCTTGCCGTTGAAGCCATGTGGCCCCCGAATTGGGACCAAATTGGGGCAGGCTTGCGTCGCATTTCGGGATGGCGCGATTTTTTGGGGACAAAACCTGCTTTTTCCGGGGGATTGTTAACCTTTTTACGGTGCGGGCTGAGGATTTGTTAAGGTTTGACGCAATTTTTGAGACGCCCCGAAATGCCCCTCGAATCCCGATTCTCTTTGGTTAACAAAGCGTTAATGTGAATTTTCGGAGTTAACCGCCGCACCCCGCATCCTGTGGATAACTGTGTGAACGCATTGAATTCAAAGCAAAACGGGCGCCCATGGGGCGCCCGCATATCTGCCTGATGGTGGTAATCCTTAGGAATTACTGGCCGCAGGCACCGATCAGAGCCTCGTATTGCTCCGTCACCCAGCCCAGGGCCTGCTCCGGATTGCGCTCTTCGATCTTGCCGGTCAGGCGCTCGAACACCTCGGCAGAGCGGCTTTCGTCAACGATTGTGAAGCTCTGCCCGGTCATCACCACATCATAGAGGAAGAAGGCAATTGCGATCAGAAGAATGCCGCGCAACACCCCGAAGAAGAAACCCGCGCCCTGATCCAAGCCGCCAAGCGCCGAGCGCTGCACCAGGGTGGAGAACAACGGCGTGAAGAAGGAGACCACAATCAGCGCAAGCGCGAACACCGCGGCAAAGGCGGCGATGATCGACAGTTCGCAGCTGTCGGCGATGAAGTCGCCCACCACCGGAATTTCCGCCATCAGCGGCTCGGCCTGGGGCGCAAAGATGAAGGCCAGCACACCCGCGGCGATCCAGCCGGCAATCGCCATCGCCTCGCGCACGAACCCGCGCGAATAGGCAAGCAGCGCCGATACCACGATGACCAGGGCCACGACCCCGTCGATGATTGTGAAACCTTCCATGTCCCTCGCCCGTTTGCCTGCGATCTCAAATTTTTTGCGACTTTAACCGGCCCCGAAGAAATCGCCAACAAAACCTGCCAGATCGCCTGACTTTCGCAAGTTCAAGCCGTTCACGGACACGGTTTTACTGCCGCCAGGGGCAATCGCCGCCGTGAAACCAAGTTTTTGCGCCTCTTTCAACCTGTTTTCGGTCTGCGGCGCCGGGCGAAGGGCGCCGGATAGCGAAATTTCTCCGAAAACCACCGTATCGGCGGGCAAAGCCACATCTTCCCGCGCACTCAGCAGCGCTGCCGCCACCGCGAGGTCGGCGGCGGGTTCGGAAATCTTCATGCCGCCCGCGACGTTCAGATAGACGTCCAAGCCGGCAAACGGGATGCCGCAGCGCGCCTCCAGCACCGCCAGGATCATCGCCAGCCGCGAGCTGTCCCAGCCCACCACTGCGCGGCGCGGCTGCGAATGCGGCGAGGGCGCAATCAGCGCCTGCATCTCGACCAATACGGGCCGGGTGCCTTCGATGCCCGCAAACACCACCGATCCCGGCGAGGGCTCGCCGCGTTCGGACAGGAACAGGGCCGAGGGGTTGATCACCTCGCTGAGGCCGCTGCCGGTCATTTCAAACACACCGATCTCATCCGCCGGGCCAAAGCGGTTCTTGACCGCGCGCAGGATGCGGAACTGGTGGCCGCGCTCACCCTCGAAATAGAGCACCGTGTCGACCATATGCTCGACCACGCGGGGGCCTGCGATCTGGCCCTCCTTGGTGACATGGCCGACCATGATGATGGAAATCCCGTGCCGCTTGGCGAATGTGGTCAGCTCATGCGCGGCGGCGCGCACCTGGCTGACCGACCCCGGCGCACTGTCCACATGATCTGCCCACATGGTCTGGATGGAATCGATAATGGCCAGCTGCGGCTTCTCCGCCTCCAGCGTGGTCAGGATGTCGCGCAGGTTGGTCTCCGCCGCCAGCTGCACCGGCGCATCCGCCAGTCCCAACCGCTGCGCCCGCATCCGCACCTGGGCCGAGGCTTCCTCGCCGCTCACATAGACGGTCTTGACGCCCGACTGGGCAAAGCGCGCCGCCGCCTGCAAGAGCAGGGTGGACTTGCCGATGCCGGGATCGCCGCCTACCAGAATGGCCGAGGCGGCGACCAGCCCGCCACCCAGCACCCGGTCCAGTTCCCCGACGCCGCAGCAGGCGCGCGGCGGCGGGGTTTCCCGCGCCGACAGATCGGTCAGCTGGATGGTGCGGCCGCGCTTGACGCCCAGCGATTTCTTGGCGGGGCCGGAGGACAGCCCCTGATCCTCGGTGATGGTGTTCCACTCGCCGCAGCCTTCGCAGCGCCCCGACCATTTGGAAAAGCTGGCTCCGCAGGCGGAGCAGGAGAAAGTTGTTTTTGCCATGGCCCTGATCAGTGGCAGATGTTTCCCTTTTGTTCAAGGGGCTGCGCGCTGCGCCCGGCGGCACGTTAGTCGGCGCGGCGCGGCGGCTGGATCGGCACCACGCTGCCGCCTTCGGGGTCCTCGCCGCCGGGCTGCCCCTGCAATTGCGCCGACAGTTCCGGCAGCAGTTCGAACAACTCGCCGCGCAGCCGGGCCAGATGCGACTTGGCGATGCTTTCCTCGATCTCCACGTCGCGGGCCCACTGGCGCAGCTCATGCATGATGATCTGGGCATCCTCCAGCCGCGCCTTGAAGGTCTCCAGCTCCTCCTGCCGCTGCTTCAGGAAGGCGCGGGCGCGCGCCACCCTGGCTTCGGAATAGGTCTCCGCCAGCCCGCGGCTCACCTGGCTCATCTGCGCGGCGGTCTCCAGCACATCCGGCTCCAGCCCCTCCAGGTCCGGGTGGTCGCGCAGGAAGGCCAGCCGCTCCTTCACCGCATCGAATTCGGAGGCCAGGGTGAACACCCCGGCGCGGTCGCCCGCATGGGCCAGCTGATAGGCCTGCTTGACGTCCTCCATGTTCAGCGCGAACCGCCGGTGCGAGCTCTCCAGCGCCATGATCCGCCCGTTTGCGGGCAGGAAGAACAGCAGCATAACCGCCAGCGCCGTCAGTGCGATCTGGGCAAACATGCCGGCCTGCGGGTGGATCTCTGCGCCAAGGCCGGCCTGCAGCGACAGCCAGGGCCAGATACCCAGCGCCGCCAGCGCGGTGGCCGTCAGCGCCGCCGCGGCAGCCAGGCCGATCATCAGGAACGACAACCGCATCAGAACGGTCTGGGCGGTGAACAGGATGGATTGAATGCCGGCCATTGGCCCCCTCCAGCATAAACGCGTGCAGACACGGGGCCGGCAGTGCAGGGGGGACAGCCCGGACAGGGCGCAGCGTGCCGGTCCCATGACGATGGTGTTACTTTTCCGGCTTATTCAAATGGAGCGGTTTGCCGCCGGATCAAGGGCTTACCCGGTCTGCCGCGGCGCCTTGGCGGCGCGTTCCGTCAGCATGCCCAGCACGATGGAGGCGAGGATACAGGCGGTGAACAGATAGAGCCCCCAGGCGGTTTCGATGGTGGCGAGGCCAATGCCCTTGGCCAGGGTGATGTAGAGCGCGATCAGGAAGATGTCGGCCATCGCCAGCTTGCCCAGCACATGCAGCACCTTCTGCACCCGCGCGTCCAGCAGGTTCCACTGCACCAGCGCGGTGCCGATGGTCTTGAGGTAGGGGGCGAAAATCGCAAAGAAGGTGACGATCAGCGCCAGCACCGCGTCGCTGCCCCAAAGGCTCTGCAGCCCGGTGATCACCGAGATTTCGCTAAGGCCGAAAATCGGCAGCAGCCCCGCCCGCATAAGCGGCGCGAACCAGGCGACGGGGTAGAGGATCAGCAGCGACAGGGTGAGAAGGCGGAGGGTCATGGCGGCTCGTTTTCTGCGGGTCCGCCAAGACTTGTGCGTTTTCCCGCTTGTTTGAAAGGGGGAAAACGGCAGCGGCCAACACCAGCCGGGGCGTTTGTGGCCCGGTCAGCGGCCGTCCGCGCCGCCAAACCAAAGGTTTGCCTACGGCAAAACGGCGGGCGCTTCGTTTCCGCCCGCGAACGGCTTCTGGCCTCGTGTTGGAAGCCTCCGGCGGGAGTACTTTGGCAAAGAAGAAGCGGGACTTACCGCACCGCCTCGATCGGCCCCTCCGCGCGGCCGTGGATGAACTGCTCCATGTAGGGATCGCCGGACTGGTCCATCTCGCTCACCGGGCCGGTCCACTGGATCACCCCGCCGTGCAGCATCGCCACATTGTCGGCGATCGCCCGGACAGAGGTCATGTCGTGGGTGATGGTCATCGCGGTTGCGCCCATCTCCACCACGATTTCGCGGATCAGGTCGTTGATCACGCCGGACATGATCGGGTCCAGGCCGGTGGTCGGCTCATCGAAGAAGATGATCTCCGGCTCCGCCGCAATCGCGCGGGCGAGGCCGACGCGTTTCTGCATGCCGCCCGACAGCTCCGAGGGGTAGAGGTCGGCCACCTTGGCGCGCAGCCCCACCCGGCGCAGTTTCTCAATGGCAATCTCGCGGGCCTCATCGGCGGGCCGCTTCAGCGCACCGCGCAGCAGGCGGAAGGCCACGTTCTGCCAGACTGGCAGCGAGTCAAACAGCGCGCCGCCCTGGAACAGCATGCCGAAGCGCGCCAGGAACTTGTCGCGGTCGCCGGAACCGGCGGGCTTGCCATCGACATAGATTTCACCGCTGTCGGGCTGGATCAGCCCCAGGATGCTTTTCAGCGCCACCGATTTGCCGGTGCCGGAGCCGCCGATGATCACCATCGAGGTGCCCTTGGCGATTTCCAGGTTCATGCCGTTCAGCACCTGGTTGTCGCCAAAGGCCTTGCGGACGTTTTCCATGCGGATCATAGCGAGAAGAACACCCCTGTGAGGACAAAATTGGCGGCCAGGATCAGCACCGCGGCGGATTCCACCGAGCCTTTGGTGGCGCGGCCCACGCCCTGGGCGCCGCGGCCCGACTGCATGCCGTAATAGCAGCCCATCATCGCCGCGATGGTGCCAAAGGCGGCGCCCTTGACCAGCGAGGAGATGATGTCGAGCGGCTCCAGGAAGTCGACCGTGTTCTTGAGGTAGGCGGCGGCGTTGAAGCCGAGGTTCTGCACCGCCACCGTGTAGCCGCCCATGATGCCGATGATGTCGCCGATGCCGACCAGCACCGGCACCGTGATCAGCGCTGCCAGCACCCGCGGCGCCACCAGGTATTTCATCGGATGGGTCGACAGCGTCACCAGCGCGTCGATCTGCTCGGTCACCTTCATGGTGGCAATCTCGGCAGCAATCGAGGAGGTCACGCGCGCCGCGATCATCAGCCCGACCAGCACCGGCCCCAATTCCCGCACCATGCCGATGGCGACGATCTGCGGCACCACGGCCTCAGCGTTGAAACGGGCGCCGCCAGCGTAGATCTGCAGGGCCAGCGCGCCGCCGGTGAAAATCGCCGTCAGGCCCACCACCGGCAGCGACAGCCAGCCGACGTTCAGCAGCGCCTGAAAGAACTCGCGCGGGTAATAGGGCGGGCGGATCATGTGGCTGAAGGCCGACAGCGCAAACAGCGCCGCGCGCCCGACCGCCGACATCCCCGCCAAAGCGGCGCGGCCCAGCCGGGCCAGGAGAGTTATTGGATTCATCCCAAATACGTCCGTGCGTAGCGGTGGCCGGTGGAGGTCAGGATCTCATATCCGATGGTGCCTGCGGCCTCCGCTAGCATGTCCACGGTCTGATGCTCATTGAGGATCGACAGCGCATCCGGCACCTCAGCCAGATCTGTCACATCCACAGTGATCAGGTCCATCGAGACGCGGCCCACCACGGGGCAGGCGGTCCCGCCCGCGAAAACCTGGATGCCGCCATTACCCATCGCCCGGTGCAAACCGTCTGCGTAACCGGCGGCAACGGTGGCGATGCGGCTGGGGCGCTGCGCAACCCAGGCATTGCCGTAGCCGGCGCTTTCGCCCGGTTCCAGGTCGCGCACCTGGATAACCGGCAGGTCCAGCTGTACCACCGGCACCGCGTCGGTGAACGGCAGCCCGCCATAAAGCCCGACACCGGGGCGGCAGAGGTCGAAGTGGTAGTCTTTGCCCAGCAGCATGCCGCCGGTGGCGGCCAGCGAGCGCGGCACCTCCAGCCCGTCGGTCATCTCGCGGAAGGCCTGCAGCTGCTGCGCGTTCATCGGGTGCGACGGCTCATCGGCGCAGGCCAGATGCGACATCAGCAGCACCGGGTTCTGGCCCAGGGCAATCTCTGCCACCGCGGCCCATTCGCCATGCTCCATACCCAGCCGGTTCATGCCGCTGTCCAGCTGCACCCCGAACGGGTGGCCCGGCAGGGTCTCGAAATGGCGCAGCATCTGGTCCAGCGAATTCAGCATCGGCGTCAGCTGGAAATCCTTCAGCAGCTTCGCGTCACCCTCCATATGGCCGGAAAACACCGAGATGCCGGAGCCCGGCCCCAGCGCACGGCGCAGCGCGCCGCCTTCCTCGGCTGCCGCCACAAAGAAGTTGCGGGCGCCCGCCTTGGCCAGCGCCTTGCCCACCCGGCCTGCATCCAGGCCGTACCCGTTCGCCTTGACCACCGCTGCGGTCTCGCAGCCGGTCAGCGCATCCAGATTCCGCCAGTTGGTGACCAGCGCATCCAGGTTGATTGTCAGTTTTGCCGTGCTCATGGCGTGTTCATGACATGGGGAGGCTGCACGTCAAGGGGGAAAACCGCAGGAAAGCGGCGAACCGGCAGCTGCATGCCGCAATCGCTAGGTAACGACCGCTAGGCACGGCTCAGGCCGGCATCTGCTGGGTGGCGCAATGGATGCCGCCGCCCAGTTCCGCCAGCAGATCGGTGTCCAGCATCACCAGCTCCCGCCCCGGGTAGTGGCGGCGCAGCGCCTCGCCCGCCAGCGCATCGGTGCGTTTGTCGCCGCTTTGCGGCGCGATAACCCCGCCGTTGCAGACGTAATAGTTCACGTAACTGCACTGGCTGTTCACGTCCCTGATCCGCCCGGCCTCGGGCCAGGGCAGGGTGTCGACCTGAAGGCCCTCTGCCTGCAGGCGCTGCTGCAACTGCCGGGCCGAAGCATCAAAGGGATCATCCGGAACAGGCGCCTCTGCCAGCATCATCAGCACGCGGCCCCCGCCGGTGAACCGTGCCAGCCCGTCGATGTGGTCGTCGGTCACGTCCTGGCCCTTGACGCCCTTGCCCCAGATCATCCGGTCCGCGCCATAGGCGGCCAGCAACGCGGCTTCGATTTTGCCACGGGAGAGGCCGGGATTTCGGTTCTTGTTCACCCAGCTGCTTTCGTTGGCCATCAGCAGCCCGTGGCCGTCCGCCTCGGCGCCGCCGGCCTCGCCTATGATGCCGCTGTCAAACAGGGGCAGCCCCAGCCGCTCTGCCACCCGCGCAGCGATGCGCTCGTCATTGGGCAGATGGTAGCGGCCCCAGCCGTTGAAGTTCAGCTGCCGCACCGACAGGCGGCCGCGCCCGTCACGCCCGAACAACGGTCCGGAGTCGCGGCACCAGAGGTCATCTGCCGGGATGTCCCACAGTTCCACATTGCCGGACAGCTTGCGCCGGGCGCGGGCGTGTTCTTCCGGTGCGGCCAGCATCACCACCGGCTCGAATTCGGCCACCGTATTGGCAATCCGCGCAATCTGGTTCTGAACCTGCCGGCGGTAGCGCCCGGTGCCATAGACCTCAGGGGTCACCGGCCATTGCATGAAGGTCAGCTGATGCGGCGCTTCTTCCGGCGGTACCCGGAACCCGTCCTCTGCCATGCCCGCACCTCCCGCCATGGACAGCGCGCCGGCGCCCGCGGCACCGGCCATTGAACCGGCCAGAAACCGGCGGCGGTTAATAGCCGCCGTCCTCATGCCCCTGCTGCCAGGCCTTGGCGAGGTTGCCGAAGCGGGTGAACTGCGCCTCGAACGACAGCTCCACCGTGCCGATGGGGCCGTGACGCTGCTTGCCGACGATCACCTCGGCCTTGGCGTGCAGCCGCTCCATCGCCTGCTTCCACTCTTCCATCTTCTCCAGCTCGTGGTCGCCGGGCTTTTCCCGCTCCTTGTAGTATTCCTCGCGGAACACGAACATCACCACGTCGGCGTCCTGTTCAATCGAGCCCGATTCCCGAAGGTCCGACAGCTGCGGGCGCTTGTCTTCGCGGTTTTCCACCTGACGCGACAGCTGCGACAGCGCGATCACCGGGATGTTCAATTCCTTGGCAATCGCCTTCATCCCCATCGAGATTTCGGCGATCTCGTTGACCCGGTTGTCCGACATGCCGCGGCAGAGCTGCAGGTAGTCGATCACCAGAAGGTCCAGCCCATGCGTCCGCTTCAAGCGGCGCGCCCGTGCGGCCAGCTGCGAGATCGGAATGGCCGGCGTGTCGTCAATGAACAGCGGGCAGCTTTCCAGATCCTTTGCCGCCTGCACAAAGCGGCGGAATTCGCTTTCGGTCATGTCGCCCTGGCGGATCTTGTGCGAGGAGATTTCCGAGGCTTCCGCCAGAATACGCCCGGCCAGCTGTTCGGCGCTCATCTCGAGGCTGAAGAACCCCACCACGCCGCCGTCCAGCGCGCCTTCCGATCCGTCGGGTTTCACCCCGCGTTTGTATGCCTTGGCGACGTTGAAGGCGATGTTGGTCGCCAGCGACGTCTTCCCCATAGAGGGGCGGCCTGCGAGGATAAGAAGGTCCGAGGGATGCAGGCCGCCAAGTTGCTTATCGAGGTCCATCAGGCCCGTCGAGATGCCGGCCATGCCGCCACCCCGCTGATACGCCTCGTTGGTCACATTGACCGCTTCTGTGACGGCCTTCAGGAATGACTTGAAACCGCTTTCCGTCTGGCCCTGCTCTGCCAGCTGGTAAAGCGACTGCTCTGCCTCAACGATCTGCTCTTTAGGTTCTGATGCCACGTCAACGCGGCGTGCCTTTTCTGCAATCGACTGACCCAGGGCAATCAGCTCGCGCCGGATTGCCAGGTCGTAAATCATCTGCGCGTAATCCCGCACCGCAAAGGCGGAGATCGACGCGCCTGCGAGCTTGGCCAGATAGGCCGGCCCGCCCAGTTCCTTCAGCCCCTCGTGGTCCTCCAGGAACGCCTTCAGCGTCACCGGCGAGGCCAGCGCGTTCTTTGAGATCCGCGCCGCCGCCACCTCGTAGATGCGGGCGTGGACCGGGTCGTAGAAATGCGACGAGTCGATGATCAGCGCGATCTTGTCGTAGACCTCGTTGTTGGTCAGGATCGCACCCAGCAGCTGCTGTTCCGCCTCCACCGAATGCGGCAGCTCATTGTCCGGCATCGCGGTCTCGGCCGGGCTGGTGTCAGGCATCGGTGCGGGGGGCGGCATATCGCCGTCGAAGGGGGTAATCTCGTTCATCACTGCTCTCGTCACTCGGCCCGCTTATAGGGCGCAAAGGGCGTTTTTCCTATCTGGGAATCTCTGTGGATCCCTTGTGGATAACCGCACGGGCGCTGTGGGCTGTTTACCATAAAAGGCCAGCAAGCTTGTCCTATGCAGGCTACATGATGTGGTGCGGTCTGGGAAGGCCCCCAGATCTGCGTATCAGTGAAAGCGGAAAACGATTCGGGGCGGGCTTGTCCACAGCCCGCCCTGTAACGCTTTACTTTGCGTAAGGCGAAGGTCCGCTTGTCCGGCTTCCGGCCTTGGAATGGCGGGCAATTAGCCCGCCGCCCGAAGCCCTTGATCCGCCTCAGGCTTTATGCGCTTCCTGCCAGGCGCGCGGGTCTTTCAGGAATTTTTCCACCTCGGCCAGCGTCTCGTCGCTGAAGCTCTTCTGCGCCTTGGCTTCGGCCAGAACATCCCACCAGGTGCACAGATAGTGCAGCTCAACGCCGTGGTCGCCCAGGCGTTTGGTGGTTTCGGGGAAGATGTCGTAATAAAAGATCACCGCGGTGTGGCCGCAGGAGGCGCCGGTTTCGCGGATCGCATCCACAAAGGACAGTTTGGAGCCGCCGTCGGTGGTCATGTCCTCCACCAGCAGCACCCGCTGATCCTCGGTCATCACCCCTTCGATGCGGGCATTGCGGCCATAGCCCTTGGGTTTTTTCCGCACATAAGTCATCGGCAGCGCCATCCGTTCGGCCACCAGTGCGCCAAAGGGGATGCCGGCCGTCTCCCCGCCCGCAACATTGTCAAACCCCTCGAAACCCGCGTTGCGCATCACGGTCACGGTGAGGAAATCCATCAGCGTGGTGCGGATTCGCGGAAAGGAGATCAGCTTGCGGCAGTCGATGTAGCTGGGCGAGGGCAGGCCGGACGCCAGCGTGTAGGGCTCATCCGTATTGAAGTTCACCGCGCCGATTTCCAGCAGCATCCGAGCCGACAGGCGGGCGATTTCTTCGCGGGAAGGGTAGGAGGAGGGGATCATGTGGCAGCTCCGGAAATTGAATGTCTTTCCCCGTGCGCAGCTGAAAGACTGCGCAGGTGCGCGCCCGCCCCGGGGGCGGGGGCATCTTCGCGACCGCCCTGGGGGGCGGGACGGGCGCGAACCGGACCGCAGGCGGCCCGGGGGATTTCGGCAAGGGTCACGCCTGGACCGACCAGTAAACCGGGAATCCCGGATCAAACACGGTGACAGGCCCGTCGCCGCTTTCGATCTTCTCCGGGAACTGCACGGGTGCTTCGCCCTTGACCAGCGTCAGCGTCTGATCGCTCACCGGCAGGCCGTAGAACGCCGGGCCGTTTTCCGAGGCAAAGCCCGCCAGCTTGTCCAGCGCGCCTTCCTCCTCGAACACATGCGCCAGCAGGGACATGGTGTTGGTGGCGGTGAAACAGCCCGCGCAGCCGCAAGCGCTTTCCTTGTTCGGATCGGTGTGCGGCGCCGAGTCGGTGCCCAGGAAATAACGCGCATCGCCGGAGGTGGCAGCGGCGCGCAGCGCCAGGCGGTGCTCTTCGCGCTTGGCCACCGGCAGGCAGTAGTAATGCGGCTTGATGCCGCCGACCAGGATGTGGTTGCGGTTGATGATCAGGTGGTGCGTGGTGATCGTCGCGCCCAGGTCCTTGTCCTGGCTCGCCACGTACTCGGCGGCGTTTTTGGTGGTGATATGCTCCATCACCACCCGCAGCCCCGGCGTGGCCTTGCGGATCGGGTCCAGAACCCGGTCGATGAACACCGCCTCGCGGTCGAAGATGTCGATGTCGTGGTCGGTCACCTCGCCATGGGTGCACAGCGGCAGGCCGATTTCGGCCATCTTCTCCAGCACCGGGCGCACCTTGTCGAAATCGCGCACGCCGGAGGCGGAATTGGTGGTGGCGCCCGCTGGGTAGAGCTTCACCGCCTTGACCAGGCCGCTGGCATGGGCCGCGGCGACATCTTCCGGATCGGTGTCCTCGGTCAGGTAGAGCGTCATCAGCGGCTCAAACGCCATGCCTTCCGGCAGCGCCGCCAGGATGCGGTCGCGGTAGGCGGCGGCCTGGTCCCCGGTCACCACCGGCGGCACCAGATTCGGCATGATGATGGCACGGCCGAAATGGCGGGCGGTTTCGGGCAGCACGGCCTGCAGCATGGCGCCGTCGCGCAGGTGCAGGTGCCAGTCATCGGGGCGGGGGATGGTCAGCGTCTGGGTCATGCGCGTGCGTTAGCACATGGCGGCGGGGAAACAAAGCGGCTGAATGCGCCCGGCCGCAGCCTGTTCAGCGTTTCTCCGGGATCGTGAATTCGCCGTTTTCGGCGCGTGCTTTCATCTCTTCCAGCCGGCGGCGGAACCGCGGCGCCCGCATCCGCTCCGTCACGTTGCGGCACAGAAGCGCCATCAGCACCCCGCGGTCCTCCCGCTCCAGCCGCCCCAGCAGGTTGCGCAGAAAGAAGGAGTTGTTGCGCCGCGCCCGGAACAGCTTGTAGAAGGCCGCGGCCGACAGCTTGCCGCTGCCCGCCAGCGACAGGATGTGATAGAGCATCTCCATCTCGATCAGCCGGGTCTGCACCGCGCCGCCCATGTTGGCGGACCGCAGCCGGGTGACGTTCTTGCGCGCGAACAGCGCCGCATGCATCGCGTCCAGCCGCTCATAGGGGTCAAAGATCACAAAGGCCTGCCCCGCCGCATCCAGCATGTCCGGGGCATAGCCGTAGCGGTCGGTGAACGACAGCCGGCGCATCTCGGTGAAACGGTCGTCCCATTCGGTCATCCGCGGATCCAGTGTCGCCTGCGGCTGCACCGCCACCACGGTGGCGCCGGGGGAGGCCACCGAATAGGCCGCCGCCGCATAGCCGCAGGGGCCGGCGCCGTAGAACAGCACATTGTCGAATTCGTCAAAGAACCCGTCGTCGATCAGCTGGTCGAAGAAGCCATAGATGCGCTCCTCGCGGAACCAGGTGTCGCCGTCGGAGACCACGCACATATGCGACCAGCCCAGGTTCTTCACCAGATCGAACCCCAAGGGCTGCGCCTGGTCCGACAGGTTGTGGATGCCCTGCATGGTCTCAAAGGTCACCAGCAGCGTGTTGCCCTGGTCGATGAAGGTGGCGAAATGCTTGTCGCCCAGCGGCTGGTACATGCCGTGCTCTTCCGCCAGCGCCGCCATCCGGGCCTTCCACTGGGGCGGTTTCAGACCGGAGAGGTCCTCATCCAGATTTTCGAGTCCATCGTGCATTACAGCCACCTTTGATGCCCCAGGTACGCCTAACGGCGGTTTTGTTAATTTACGGTTAGGTGACAAATAAGGCTAAAATTGGAAAAACTGAGGCCGGTTTACTGTCTGGCCCCGGGCCATCGGCGGGCCTTTGCCCGCCTGAACAGCCGCAGTTCCCCCTCAGCCCTGCGTCCTGCCGCCTTCTGCCGCCAGCCCCAGCATAGCATACCGGCGCATCTCTGCGCCGTCTTCCGCGCTCAGGGCGCGGGCAGGCGGCGTCATCCTGAGCCGGGCGAACAGCGCCCGGTTCTCCTCCGCCAGCATCAGCTCCTTGAACCGCGCCTTTCGCCACTGCACCGAAGCCGTATGCAGCCGGGCCAGCTCCGCATCCGCCATCAGCTCCGCCTGCAGCGCGCCGCGCGGGGCGGCATAGCGGCCGATTGCATGGTCCTCACAGGCGGCATAGTTGCGCTCCACCCAGTAATCCATGCCCAGCCCCGCCTGCCGGTTCACGCGGCCGCGGTCGGCCTTCAGCACATAGCTCTCCATCGCGCCCAAGGGGTAGTGGTTCAGCTGCGCCAGCCGCGTGTTCGCCTGGCCGTAATCGGAAAACAGCCGCTTGGTCTTGAAGTCCCCGCCCAGCTCGCGCCCTTCGCAATCGAACCAGCGGAACGCCTCCAGCCGCGCCTTGTCGCGGATGCTGCGGGGCCGGTGCACGCCGCATTTCCCATAGGTGCCGTCGTTGCGGTAGAGCGTCTTGAACATCACCGCCCGCCAGGGCCAGTGGATCACTTCCGGCGCGCAGCGGGTGAATTGCTCCGTCACCGGGCGGTCCTCGAACGCAACCACGCCGCCATTGCCGAACAGCCGCCAGGTCAGGGTGACGGCATCCGCCTGCGGCAGCGCCGCCAGCAGATCCGCCACGGTGCCATCGCCGGTCTTGATGCAGGGGAACTCGTCGATATCCGCGACCAGCACCCAGTCCGCAGATTTCATCAGCGGATGCTTGCCCGCCATCTTCAGCGCGGTGAACTGAATGCCTTCGCCGCCATACGGCCCGTCGTTGCGCACATGCGCCAGCTGATCCATCATCTCCAGACGGTCCAGCATCGCATCGGTGCCGTCCTGGCAATCATTTGAAAACACCAGGAAATCTGTAAAGCCTGCGGTCCGGTAATGGGCCAGCCATTCCAGCAGGAACGCGCCCTCATTGCGCACGCAGAGGATGGCCAGCACCCGCATCGTCACACCCGCCCGCAGCGCAACGCTGCCGGTTGAAACCGCATCTGGGGTGTGTCGCTCATGCCTCGGCCTTTTACTGCTTTGCCGCCAGTCTTACCCGAAGGCCGCGGCGATACAAACCCTCCAGATCAGGGCGCGCGCGCCGCAGCCGGGCCGCAGCGTCGCGCCCCCCGCGGCTTGACCGCCGCGCCTGCGCATGGCCTGTTGGGCTGGGCAACGGGAGGTCGGGCATGCAGGCACAATCCATCGAACAGGTGCAGGAGCTGCTGTCGCAGCAGGGCTACGTCTGCGGCCGGGCGCTGGCCACGGTGGTGTTCCTGTCGCTGAAACTGGGCCGCCCGCTGTTCCTGGAAGGCGAGGCCGGCACCGGCAAGACCGAGATCGCCAAGGCGCTGGCCGCAGGGCTGGGGCGCCGCCTGATCCGGCTGCAATGCTACGAGGGCCTGGATGCCGCCAGCGCCGTCTATGAATGGAACTTCGCGGCCCAGATGGTGGCAATCCGCACCGCCGAGGCCGCCGGCAGCGCTGATCGTGCCGCGCTGCAGAACGAGCTTTTCTCTGCCGACTACCTGATCGAACGCCCGCTGCTGCAGGCGATGCGCCCTGACGAGCACGGCGCCCCCGTCCTGCTGATCGACGAGCTGGACCGCACCGACGAACCGTTTGAGGCCTTCCTGCTGGAGGCGCTCAGCGATTTCCAGGTGACGATCCCCGAACTCGGCACCATCCACGCGCCGGAGCCGCCGATCGTGATCCTCACCTCCAACCGCACGCGGGAGGTGCACGACGCGCTGAAGCGCCGCTGCCTCTACCACTGGGTCGACTACCCCGACTTCGACCGCGAGGTGGACATTCTCAACGCCCGCGCGCCGGAGGCCAGCCAGCAGCTCAGCCGCGAGATCGTCGCCTTCGTGCAGGCCCTGCGCACCGAGGATCTGTTCAAGAAACCCGGTGTGGCGGAAACCATCGACTGGGCCAACTGCCTGCTGGCGCTCGACGTCATCGCCCTCAGCCCCGAGGTGATCGCCGACACCCTGGGCGCAGTTCTGAAATACCAGGACGACATCGCCCGCCTGCACGGCTCCGAGGCCAAGCGCATTCTCGACCAGGCCAGGGAAAGCCTGGACGCGGCCTGATGCTTCTTCTTTGCGGAAATACTCCGGGGGTATGGGGGCAGCGCCCCCATGATCGGTAATGCCTGACTACCCGCCGCTCCCCCTGCCGGACAACCCCAAGCTGGTCCGCAACATCACCCATTTCGCGCGCGCCCTGCGCAAGGCCGGGCTGCCGATCGGCCCCGGCAGGGTGCTTGACGCGGTGCAGGCAGTGGCCGCTGCGGGCTTCACCAGCCGTCAGGATTTCTATTGGGCGCTGCACGCCTGTTTCGTCACCAAGCCGGAACAGCGCACCGTCTTTGCCCAGGTCTTCCGCCTGTTCTGGCGCGATCCCCGCTACCTGGAGCACATGATGGCCGCGATGCTGCCGGCGATCCGCGGCGTGCAGCAGGAACACCCCGCCAAACCTGCCGAGAAACGCGCGGCAGAGGCTTTGCTGGACGGCATGCTGGAACAGCCTGATGCCCCCGCGGAGGAGCCGGAGGGCACCGGAATCGACATCGACGCCTCCCGCACGACCTCGGCAGAGGAACGCCTGAAGACCCTCGATTTCGAACAGATGAGCACGGCGGAGATTGCTGCCGCCAAGCGCATCCTGGCGCAACTCACCCTGCCGGTGACGCCGATCCAGTCGCGCCGCCTGATGGCGGCGCCGCGCGGGCACCGGGCAGACTGGCGCCGCACCCTGCGCAAGGCCGCCCGGCAGGGCGGCGACCTGCAAACCATCGCCCGCGCCAAGCGCCGCATCCGCTGGCCCAATTTGGTGGTGCTCTGCGACATCTCCGGCTCGATGAGCCAGTACAGCCGCATCATTCTGCATTTCCTGCATGCCGCCGCCAACGCCAAGGGGCAGGGCTGGGTCAGGGTGCATGGCTTCACCTTCGGCACCCGGCTCACCAACATCACCCGCCACCTGGCGCAGCGCGATGTGGACGCGGCGCTGGCCGCGGCGGGGGCCGAGGCGCAGGACTGGGAGGGCGGCACCCGCATCGGCGACTGCCTGCATGCCTTCAACCGCGACTGGTCGCGCCGGGTGATGGGGCAGGGCGCGGTGGTGCTCTTGATCACCGACGGGCTGGACCGCGGCGATCCGGAATGGCTCGCGCGCGAAATGCAGCGCCTGCAACTGTCGTCGCGCCGCCTGATCTGGCTGAACCCGCTGCTGCGCTGGGACGGCTTCGCCCCCAAGGCGCAGGGCATCCGCGCCATGCTGCCCTATGCAGACAGCTTCCGCGCCGGCCATTCCATCGCCTCGCTGCAGGACCTGGCGCAGGTGATCTCCAGCCCCTCCGATGCGGGCGAAAAGGCCCGGCTGATGGCGCTGCTGTGACCCGGCGTAATTGAATTCAAAAAACAGAATGTGACTTGATCTGAATCAATCCGCCCTTTATTGCCCTGTTATATTCTAAAAATAGAATGTAATGTGCGAAAGGAGATCCCATGCCACTCAACTGGAAAGCCGGGGGGCTGCTGCTGGGGCTGGTGTTTTTCCTGGCGGTGCTGCTGGTCAAACCCATCGGGGTGTCCACCCAGTTCGTGATCCTCGACGGCATCATCGCGGACGCCGTGAACCCGCAGCTGGTGACGGAGACCTCCGAGGGCACCACCTCCACCAACGCCTATCTGGCGAAATCGGATGGCAAATACGCGAAATCCATCGCCAATCCGCTGAACTACAGCTTTGTCTTCGTGCTGGCGATGGCGCTGGGCGGGCTGATCTCCGCCAGGCTGCGCGGCGGCATCAGGGGCGCGGAGCGCAGCCTTCCCGCCCTGTGGCGCGCCAATTTCGGGGACAGCCCGGCGAAACGCTATGCCGCGGCCTTCCTCGGCGGCTTCGTCGTGCTGTATGGCGCGCGGCTGGCGGGCGGCTGCACCTCCGGCCACATGATGTCCGGCATGATGCAGACCGCACTGTCGGGCTACATCTTCGCCGCCGCCGCTTTTGCCGCTGCGATCCCCGTCTCGCTGCTGCTGTTCAAGAAGGAGGCCTGAGCCATGACAACCATCATCCTGGCAATCGCGGTCGGCGCCGCCTTCGGTGCGGTGCTGGACCGGATCGGGGCCTCCAACCCGACCTATATCGGCAAGATGCTGAACCTCACCAATGTGAACCTGGCCAAGGCCATCCTGCTGGCAATCGGCACCGGCTCGGTGCTGATGTTCGGCGGTCAGATGGCGGGGCTGGTCGATGCCGGGCACATGTCGGTCAAGGCGGCCTATGCCGGCGTCTTCATCGGCGGGCTGATGCTGGGCGCGGGCTGGGCGCTGGCGGGCTATTGCCCCGGCACCGGTGTGGTCGCTGCCGCCTCGGGCCGCAAGGACGCGCTGTTCTTCATCGCGGGCGGGCTCTTGGGCGCCGCTGCCTATATGGTCACTTACCCGGCGTGGAAGGCCAGCGGCGTGCTGGACAGCATTGCAGGCGGCAAGGTGACGCTGGGCGCGGTGCCGGGCGCCAAATACGAGGGGCTGACCGCGCTGCCCGGCGACCTGCTGGGCATCATACTGGGCCTCGGATTCATCGCTTTGGCCTTTGCCCTGCCAGATCGGCTGGTGCCGCGGAAAGCGGCCGCGCAACCCGCGGAATAAGCCGCGCGCGAGAGGCAACAGGGGAGCGCCCGCCAGGGGGATGGCGGGCGCTTTCCTGTGCCTGGCGGCGGCTTCCGGCTTGAAACTTCCCGTGCCAGCGCCGAGGTTTAAGGGCAAACGCCGCCCAGGCGGCCCGGGGAGAGACACAAGATGCAGCACACCGCCCAATTTGAGCACGCGCCGGAAACTGCGCTGGACTGGCACAAGGCCGGCGCAGGCGCCGCGTTGGCCACCGTGGTGCAGACCTGGGGCTCGGCCCCGCGCCGCACCGGTTCGCAGCTGGTTGTTTCCGGGGACGGCAGGATCGAGGGCTCGGTCTCCGGAGGCTGCGTCGAAGGCGCAGTTGTGGTCGAAGCGCTGGAGGCGCTGGAGGACGGCCAGCACCGGCTGCTGGAGTTCGGCGTCAGCGACGAGGACGCCTTTGCCGTCGGCCTGGCCTGCGGCGGCACCATCAAGGTGCTGGTGGAGCCGGTCGGCGCTGCGCTGCCCGAGGATATGCTGGAGGATCTGGTGCAAGCCCGCGCCAGTCGCACCCCCGTGGCCTATGAGGTGAACCTCACCACCGGCGCCCGGCGTCTGGTGCGGGGTGAATACAAGGACCGTATGCGCATGGACCGCTCTGGGCTGGAGGAGGACGGCGAGACCTTCGTGGCCGTTCACAATCCGCCGCTGCGGCTGGTCTGTGTCGGCGCTGTCCACATCACCCAGGCGCTGGTGCCGATGGCGCGGATTGCCGGCTATGACCCGGTGATCATCGACCCGCGCGCAGCCTTCGCCTCGCCTGAGCGATTTCCGGGGGAGACCCTGAAGGATGACTGGCCGGACGAGGCGGTGGAAAAACTCGGCCTCGACACCCGCACCGCGCTGGTGCTCTTGACCCACGACCCGAAACTGGACGACCCGGCGCTGCAGGCGGGGCTGGCGGCAGACGTGTTTTACATCGGCGCGCTGGGATCCAAGAAAACCCACGCCGCCCGCGTTGCCCGGATGCAGGAGGTCGGCTTCACAGAAGACCAGATCAACCGCATCCACGGCCCCATAGGCCTTGATATCGGCGCCGCCAGCCCGGCCGAAATCGCGGTGTCGATCCTGTCCGAGATGACCGCCGTCCTGCGCGGCAAGCAGTCATGAGGTTCGGTGCAGTTCCCCTGAACGACGCCGAGGGCGCCATCCTCGCGCATTCCCTGCAAGGCGCCAGCCGCAAGGTCGCCAAGGGCACGGTGCTGACCGGTGAGGACCTCGCAGACCTCTCTGCCGCGGGCCATGAAACGCTGACCGTTGCCCGGCTCGATCCCGCCGACATGCATGAAGACGCCGCCGCCGAAGCGCTCGCCCAGGCGCTGGTGCCGGACCCTTCCGCACAGGGCATCCGTATCTCGGGGGCAGGGACCGGCCGGGTGAACCTCTATGCCGCCGGCGCCGGTCTGGTGCGGCTGGACCGGGACAAGCTGGAGGCGGTCAACGCGGTGGATCCGATGATCACCGTCGCCACCGTGCCGGACTACTACCGGGCGGATGCGGACGGCATGCTGGCAACGATCAAGATCATCTCCTACGGGGTTCCCGCCGACGCCGTCCGCCGTGCCAGCGCGGGCGCCGGGGATGCGATCCGGATGCTGCCGCCGGTGGTCTCCTCCGCCACACTGATCGAAACCCGGGTGAGCAAGGAGACGCCCCCGGACAAGGGCCGCGCCGCGATGGCGGGGCGGCTGCACCGGATGGGCATCAGCCTGTCGCCGCGCGTGGTGGTGCCGCACCGCGAGGACGCGCTGGCCGAGGCTATCACCGCCGCCCCGGGGCAGCTGGTGCTGGTGCTGACCGGCTCCGCCACCTCCGACCCGCGCGACGTGGCCCCGCAGGGCCTGCGCAATGCAGGCGGCACGGTGACCCGCTTCGGCATGCCGGTGGACCCCGGCAACCTGCTGTTCCTGGGCGCTTTCCACGACAAGCCGGTGATCGGCCTGCCGGGTTGCGCCCGCTCTCCGGCCCTCAACGGTGCCGACTGGGTTCTGGAGCGGGTGATCTGCGGCATTCCCGTCACCTCCGCCGATATCGCGGCCATGGGTGTCGGCGGGCTGCTGAAGGAGATTCCCACCCGGCCGATGCCGCGCCGCGATGCAGAAGGTTGAATGCGGCGCTGCAGCGCGGGATTTGTGACGCAAGGTCACAACCATGGGTAAGCCCTGCTGACGCGAATTTTACCCTCTGCCCCCCCGTTAAAACGCTTCGCGGATCACGCGGCCCGTGCTTAACTCCCCTCAGCCAGACAAAAACAAGCTAAAGGGAGGGTACTATGGCCAAGGTCTCCATGACCGTGAATGGCAAGGCTGCCAGCGGCGAGGTTGAAGGGCGCACGCTGCTGTCATCGTTTCTTCGCGAAGAACTGGGGCTGACCGGCACCCATGTGGGCTGCGACACCAGCCAGTGCGGCGCCTGCGTCGTGCATGTGGACGGCAAGGCGGTGAAGGCCTGCACCATGCTGGCGCTCGAAGCCGAAGGCGCCGAGGTTGCCACCATCGAAGGGCAGGCCAATGCCGACGGCTCTTTGAACACGATCCAGCAGGCATTCCAGGACCACCACGGGCTGCAATGCGGCTTCTGCACGCCGGGCATGGTGATGTCGGCGGCGGCGCTCCTGAAGGACAACCCCAAGCCCAGCGAGGCGGAGATCCGCGACTACCTGGAGGGCAACCTGTGCCGCTGCACCGGCTACCACAATATCGTCAAGGCGATCATGGCGGCCTCGGGCCAGGATGTCTCCTCCATCGCGGCGGAGTGAAATGACGACCCCAGGCCGGACTGCGGCCTGAGCTGAACAAGGAGAAGTTGACCAAGAGGTGCGCCGGACAGGCAGCACCCTCCAGGGAGGAAGACCAGACATGCCCAAGGATAATCCAAACGGCGGTGGCATCGGCGCCAGCCCCAAGCGGCGCGAGGACGTGCGGTTCCTGACAGGAGCCGGAAACTATACCGACGACATCAACGTGAACGGCCAGGCCTATGTGCATTTCCTGCGCGCGGATGTGGCCCATGCAACCATCGGCTCCATCGACACCAGCGCAGCCGAGGCGATGCCCGGCGTGGTGAAAATCTTCACCGGCGCCGATTTCACCGAGGTCGGCGGCATCCCCTGCGGCTGGGGCGTGACCGACCGCCACGGCAACCCGCAGCAGGAGCCGCGGCATCCGATCATCGCCGATGGCACAATCCGCCATGTGGGCGAGATTGTCGCCGCTGTGGTCGCCGACACGCTGGAACAGGCCCGTGATGCAGCCGAAGCCATCGAGCTGGATCTCAGCGACAAGCCCGCGGTGGTCGACATGGCGGCTGCGCTGGCGGAAGATGCCACCAAGGTGCATGAGGATCTGACCTCAAACCTCTGTTATGACTGGGTGTTCGGCAATCCCGACGACGACGCGGTGCAGGCGGCCTTTGACAGCGCCGCGCATGTCACAACGCTGGAATTGGTCAACAACCGGCTGGTCGCCAACCCGATGGAGCCGCGGGTGGCGATCGGTGACTACAGCCGCTCGACCGACGAATACACGCTGCACACCACCAGCCAGAACCCGCATGTGATCCGCCTCTTGATGTGCGCCTTCGTGCTGGGCCTGCCGGAACACAAGGTGCGGGTGATCGCGCCGGACGTGGGCGGCGGCTTCGGCTCCAAGATCTTCCACTATGCCGAGGAAGCCTTCTGCACCTTTGCCGCCAAGGCCTGCGGCCGGGCGGTGAAATGGACCTCGACCCGGGCGGAGGCCTTCATCTCCGACGCCCATGGTCGCGACCATGTGACCAAGATCGAGCTGGCGCTGGACAGCCACAACAATTTCACCGCGCTGCGCACCAATACGATGGCCAACATGGGCGCTTATCTGTCGACCTTCTCCACCTCGGTACCCAGCTACCTGCACGGCACCCTGATGGCGGGGAACTACAAGACGCCTGTGGTGCAGGTGAACGTCAAGACCGTGTTCACCAACACGGTGCCGGTCGATGCCTACCGCGGCGCCGGCCGGCCGGAGGCGACCTATCAGCTGGAACGCGTCATCGACAAGGCCGCGCGCGAGCTGGGCGCCGACCCGATTGCGCTGCGCCGCCAGAACTTCATCACCGAGTTTCCCTATGAAACCCCGGTGGCGCTGACCTATGACACCGGCGATTACGTGGCGACCATGGACAAGCTGGAGCAGGTCGCCGATGTGGCCGGCTTTGCCGCCCGCCGCGCGGAAAGCGAGAAGAACGGCAAGCTGCGCGGCTTTGGCATCAACTGTTATATCGAGGCCTGCGGGATTGCGCCCTCCAACATCGTCGGCATGCTGGGCGCGCGGGCGGGTCTTTATGACGCCGCCACGGTGCGGGTGAATGCCACCGGCTCCATCAGCGTCTTTGTCGGCGCCCATAGCCACGGGCAGGGGCATGAAACCTCCTTCCCGCAGGTCGTCGCAGACATGATCGGCATTGATGAGAGCATGGTCGATATCGTGCATGGCGACACCGGGCGGGTGCCGTTCGGGATGGGCACCTACGGCTCGCGCTCCATCGCGGTCTGCGGCTCGGCCATGGTGCGGGCGACCGAGAAGATCATCGCCAAGGCCAAGAAGATCGCCGCCCATCTGATGGAGGCCTCCGACGCCGACATCGAGCTGAAGGACGGCCAGTTCACCGTCGCGGGCACCGACAAGTCGGTGGCCTGGGGCGATGTCTGCCTGACGGCTTACGTCCCCCACAATTACCCGCTGGAGGAGCTGGAGCCGGGGCTGGAGGAGACCGCGTTCTACGACCCTGCCAACTTCACCTATCCGGCCGGCGCCTATGCCTGCGAGGTGGAGGTGGACCCCGACACCGGCAAGGTCAGCATCGAGCGGTTCTCGGCGGCGGATGACTTCGGCAATA
Organism: Leisingera sp. ANG49; assembly: GCF_059694505.1. NCBI lineage: Bacteria > Pseudomonadati > Pseudomonadota > Alphaproteobacteria > Rhodobacterales > Roseobacteraceae > Leisingera > Leisingera sp. ANG49. The sequence continues at coordinate 41,140 of NZ_JCATZN010000005.1, read as the reverse complement.
TCATCAACCCGATGATCGTCGACGGCCAGGTCCACGGCGGGCTGGGGCAGGGCATCGGCCAGGCGCTGCTGGAAAACGCCGCCTATGACGAAGACGGCCAGCTGCTGTCGGCCTCCTACATGGATTACGCCATGCCCAGGGCCGATGATGTGCCGTTCTACCAGGTGGATCATTCCTGCCAGACTCCCTGCACCCACAACCCCTTGGGGGTGAAGGGCTGCGGCGAGGCCGGCGCCATCGGCTCGCCGCCGGCGGTGGTTAACGCGGTGATCGACGCGCTGCAGTCGGGCGGCAAGAACGTCACCCATATCGACATGCCGCTGTCGCCCGCGCGGGTCTGGGCGGCGATGAACGGGTAAGGGTTCATGGGGGCGCTGCCCCCATACCCCCGGAGTGTTTTCGGAAAGATGAAAGCCGGTCCGCCGGTTTTCGGAAAGGATACGAAATGTATGAATTCGAGTTCGAGAAACCCTCGACCGTGGCGGAGGCGGTAGCCGCGCTGGCGGAGGAGGACGCGCAGGCGCTGGGCGGCGGGCAGACGCTGATCCCGACCCTGAAGCAGCGGCTGGCGATGCCGTCGAAACTGGTCTCCCTCACCGCCATTCCGCAGCTGAAGGAAATAGGCGACAATGACGGCGTGCTGACCATCGGCGGCGCCGTCACCCATGCCGCGGTGGCAGAGGCCGCGGCGGGCAGCTATCCGGCGCTGGCGGATCTGGCCAGCCATATCGGCGACCCGGCGGTCCGCAACCGCGGCACCATCGGCGGCTCGCTTGCCAACAACGACCCGGCGGCCTGTTATCCGGCGGCGGCGCTGGGCAGCGGCGCCACCATCGTCACCAACAGGCGCGAGATCACCGCCGATGAGTACTTCCGCGGCCTGTTCGAGACGGCGCTGGAGGAGGGCGAGATCATCACCGCGGTGCGTTTCCCGGTGCCGGAAAAAGCCAACTATCAGAAGTTCCTGCAGCCGGCCTCGCGCTTTGCGCTGGTCGGCGTCTTTGCGGCGAAATACGCCGCCGGGGTGCGGGTGGCCGTGACCGGCGCCTCGGAGGAGGGCGTGTTCCGCTGGCACGAGGCCGAGGCGGCGCTGGACGCCAGTTTCGCGCCGGATGCGCTGGACGGGCTCAGCGTCGATGCCGCCGGCATGATCGGCGATCTGCACGGGTCGAAAGAATACCGCGCCCACCTGGTGGCGGTGATGGCCAAGCGGGCGGTGGCCGCGGCGGGCTGATCAGCTGAGTTCAAGCAATTGCGCAGGCACCGGTCTCCGGTGCCTGTATTGCATCAATGCTTCAGATATCCGGACATTTCCTCCAGCAGGGTCTGGGTCTTGCCGGACAGTTCCCGGATCTCGGTGGCGATGACGGCAAACCCCTTGCCCATCTCGCCGATCCGCGCCGCCTCGATCGAGGCGTTGAAGGAAATGAACTTGATGTTCCTGCCGACCCCTTCGGCGTTGGCGATGGTGGCCCGCATCTGCGCGTCGCGTCCCTCTTCGCGCAGCTGCTGCGCCTCGCGCAAGCACTGCACCATGTCCTTGAGGAACCCCGACACTGCGGGCTCCAGCCGGTAGAGGCAGAGGGCGGCCAGATCCGGCACCGCCCGCACCTGCGCCAGCGCCGCGCCATCGGGGCCGGTCACGGCCTGATGCAGCGGTTCCAGCAGCTCCAGGCAGGCGTCGCGCCTGGCCGCCAGTTCAGCGGGCAGGGCGTAGCCGCAGTCCGCCAGCAGCCCGTGCAGCCCGCTGCTGAGCATATCGTGCGCTGCGCAAATGCGCTGCACCGACAGGGCCAGTACATCCTCTGCGCCTTCGTGCTCCGCATCCTCCGGCGCCTGCGCCAGCGCCAGCAGCGACAGGGCGGCGATGCGGCTGGGGCCGATGGCCATGAAGGCGGTGTTCTGAACGTCGGTCAAGCTGGTCATGCGTCTGCCTTCACTAGGGATGGCACAGGTATACCGGGCAGGCGTTAAGGCAGCGCTAACCGAAGCAAACAAAAAAAGCCCCGCAGGCGGCGGGGCCTGCGGGGCTGTACCATGCACCGGCTGTGCGCGGCTTATTTCTTGGCCAGCGGGCCGATCATCATGATCATCTGGCGGCCTTCCATCTTCGGCATGTTCTCGACCTTGCCGATTTCCTTGATGTCCTCGGCAACCCGCTCCAGCAGCTCTCTCCCGAGGTTCTGGTGCGCCATCTCGCGGCCGCGGAAGCGCAGGGTGACCTTCACCTTGTCGCCGTTTTCCAGGAACTTGACCACATTGCGCATTTTCACGTCGTAGTCATGGGTATCCGTGTTGGGACGGAACTTGACCTCTTTGACCTCGATGATCTTCTGCTTCTTGCGGGCTTCGCTCTCGCGCTTCTGCTGTTCGTACTTGAACTTGCCGAAGTCCATGATCTTGCACACGGGCGGGTTGGCGTTGGGCGAGATTTCTACCAGATCAAGTCCGGCCTCTGCCGCCATGTCCATGGCTTTGGCCGGGTGAACAACCCCGACGTTTTCGCCATCGGCGCCGATCAGGCGGATTTCGGAGGCACGGATTTTTTCGTTGACGCGCGGGCCGGTGTCGCGTTGCGGCGGCGCGTTATGAGGTCTGCGGGCTATGACTGCGATCCTTCTGTCATTGCAAAAAGTGCGGGAACGCTACTGCCCCCGCGCGTGTGATTCAAGCGTTATGGGCGGTATGGCGGCAGGAAAGCCGCTTTTCAAGGCCGCATGTTGCAAAAGGCCCGGAAAACAGGTGCGAAACCGGGCCGGGGGCCGGGTGAGGGGCGCGCCGCAACCGCCTGAAAAACCGCGATTGCGGCGGCGTTCCGCCAGTTTGGCGCGGATCGGCGGCGCCGCACCGCCCGTGACGCATATGTGCTAAACTTCCCCCTTGAGCTGTGCCTCCCGCAACGCCATCTGGCACGGCAGATGCCGCATCAGCTGCGGCCCCGGCCCAGGCGGGCCGGCAGGAGTGAGGAGAGAACTATGAGACAGTTGTTGATTGTGCTGGCACTGGGCGCCGCGGCAGTGGCCGCCTATGTGGTCGTGTCCGGCCAGGACGCGCAGGAACCGGCCCCGGCCGAAGCGCCCGCGGTGCAGGAAGAGCAGAGCAGCACCGAGCCGGTAACCTCGGAAGAGCCGGCAGCTGCGGCTGAAGAGGCGGCCCAGGACGCGGCTGAGGCGGTGGAAGAGGCCGTCGAGTCCGGCGCCGAGGCCGCAGGCAGTGCGGTTGAAGCGGCTCAGGACGCGGTGAACGAGGCCGCAGAGGCGGTGACGGAAACCGTGGGTGATGCACTCAACGGCGCCACCGAAGCGGCCGAAGGCACTGCCGACGCGGCGGCCGATGCCGCTGCCGGCGCGGCTGATGCCACGCAGGACGCCGCCAGCGAAGCGCTGGACAGCGCCACCACCACTGCCGAGGAGCTGCTGAACCAGAACGGCGTCACCGGCACCGGGTCCGGCGAAACCGGCGCGGCCGACGAAGCGGCAACCGGCAGCGACTGATACTGCCTGCCAGGGTGCTGAACATCAAAAAGGCGGCCGGGATGTCCCGGCCGCCTTTTTTGTCTGATGATGCCTGCCGTTGTCCGCCCCGGCCGGCAGCAGCACGTCAGTTCGGCCGCGCCTGGGCCTGCTGGGCGAGGCGCGCCATGTGGTCCAGCGGCGCCTGGGCGGCGGGCTGCGCGGCGGGCGTCTGCGGCACCAGGAAGGACAGGAAGCTTTCCCAGCCGCCGCTGGCGCCGCCCTGTTTGCGGGCGCGCTGGATCTGCAGCTGCGCCACCGCGATCAGGTCCAGAGTCTTGCCGCCGTCATACTCCTTGCCGGTGATCCCGGCCAGATGGCTGCGGAAGCGGTCGCCCATCGAATTCAAGAGCAGCATCGGCGCGGTCATCGGGTGGCCTGCCTGCACCAGCGCGTCGAACATCCGGTCGATGTCCTGCGGCGCCATGGCGCGCAGATCGAAACCGGCCTTGATGGCGGCAAGCTTTTCCGGGGTCGACGGCTGCACCTGGTCCGGGCGGTTCTGGAACCCGGTCAGCGCGGCGCGGACGCGGGCCTTGCCTGCCTCGGTTCTGACGGACTGAAAGACGGGCGCCTGCCCGGGGACCGGTTCGTTGTGCATCTGCTGCTGCTCCATTCTGGATCTCAGCAACCGGGATACCGATTCATCCCCAACAAATGATAAACGGGAGGCGGCAGCCTCCCGTCAAAACGGTGTCAAAAATGGGGCCGCGCGCAGGGGCGGCCCGGTGCCGGATCAGTCCAGGAACGCCTTTTCGACCACGAAGTGCGCCGGCTTGGAGTTGGCGCCTTCTTCCAGCCCGTAGGTGTTCTCGAACAGATCCTTGAGCTCCAGGTTGAAGGCCAGGTTGCCGCAGATCATCGCCCGGTCGCTTTCCGGGTTCAGCGGCGGCACGCCCAGATCCTCGAACGCCTCGCCGGAGCGCATCAGGTCGGTGATGCGGCCCATCTTGGGGCTCTCCTCGCGGGTGGTGGTCGGGTAGTACTTGATCTTCTTCCAGAAGCCTTCGCCGATCACTTCGTTCAGCAGTTCGTCGTCCTTCAGGCTCTCGATCAGCTCGCGGCCATAGGTCAGCTCACCGGCTTCGCGGCAGGTGTGGGTGATGATCACCTCGTCGTAGTCCTGATAGGTCTGCGGCTCGCGCAGCAGCGAGGCGAAGGGCGCAAAGCCGGTGCCGGTGGCAAAGAACCAGATCCGCTTGCCCGGCAGCAGCGCGTCATGCACCAGGGTGCCGACGGGCTTCGGGCGCAGGATGATCTCGTCGCCTTCCTTAATGTGCTGCAGCTTGGAGGTCAGCGGGCCGTCCTGCACCTTGATCGAGTAGAATTCCATTTCCTCGTCCCAGGACGGGGAGGCGATGGAATAGGCGCGCAGCAGCGGCTTCTGCTTGCCGGTCTTGGGGTCGGGGTCGCCCATCAGGCCGATCATCACGAACTCGCCGGAGCGGAACCGCAGCGACGCCGGGCGGGTGCAGCGGAAGGAGAACAGCCGGTCGGTCCAGTGTTTCACCTGGGTCACGGTCTGGGCGTCGGGCAGGGCCGGCACGGCCTTGGCCGGTTTCGGTTCGGTTGCGGTGTCGGTCACGGGTGTCATCTCATTCATCGGTTCCACTGCCGGAGGAGTAGCCGGCACCTCTGATTAGTCTTTGATACAGGTCAGGAAAACCCCCTGTTTTGCGAAACCGGCCCCGCGCAGGACGCAACGGAACCGGTCAGGCAAAGGATTTCCCCGGGTTCGGGGCTGGCTCAGCGGGCAGCGGTGCTGCCGCGCAGGCGGGCCTGATAGCTGTGGTCCTTCCAGTTGGCGCGGGCCAGCCACTGGTCCTCGGGCTGGCGGGCGGCGAGGTCGTCGCTCAGCTCCACCTCGTCAAAGCCGGAGCGGCGGGCCATGGCGTACTGGTCGGCAATCACATGGCCGAAGGCGCGCAGGCGGCCCTCAAAGCCCTTCAGCCGCAGCTGGCGGGCCAGGGTAAAGCCGCGGCCGTCGGCAAAGCTGGGGAATTGTACCCGCACCAGCTCCACGCCGTCCAGCGACACGTCGTTCAGATTGGCGTCCGAGGCCAGCTCCAGCACGTTGGCGCCGTCAAAGCCGCCGGTCCAGTCATCAGCGGCAAAGCCGGTGTCGGTCACGATAACAGTCATCTCACTCACGCTCCTGTGCGTACGAATTGGCCGTCCACCACGTGGATGCCGCATTCTTCCTTGTTTTCCCCGCGCCACCGGCCGGCGCGCGGGTCTTCGCCTTCCTTGACCGGGCTGGTGCAGGGCGCGCAGCCGATCGAGGGATAGCCCTTGGCCACCAGCGGATGGCGGGGCAGGCGGTTTTCATCCATATAGGCGCGCACGTCCTCGGGCGCCCAGTGGGCCAGCGGGTTGATCTTGAGCCGGCCGGTGCCGTCTTCGACTTCGAAGAACTCCAGCGCCGCGCGCGATCCCGACTGGAACCGTTTGCGGCCGGTGATCCAGCCGTCATAGTCCGCCAGCGCCTTTTGCAGCGGCACGGTCTTGCGCAGGGTGCAGCAGGCGTCCTTGTCGCTGAACTTCAAGGCCCCGTAGGGGTCCTTCTCGGCGATGTCGTCGGCGCGGATGATGCGCACATTGCGCAGGCCCAGCCGCTCGCTCACTTCCTGCTGATAAATCAGCGTCTCGGTGAACAGCAGTTCGGTGTCCACGAACACAACCGGCGTCATCGGGTCGATGATCGCGGCCATATGCAGGAGCACCACGGATTCCGCGCCGAAAGAGGAGACCAGGGCGATGTGCCCTGCGTCCCGCAATGCGCCCTCCATCACCGAGGTGGCCGAATGGTGGCGGAAGCGCGCGTTGAGCGCCTCCGCCTTGGCGGCCAGCTCCCGGTCCCGGAGAAGCTCGGCTTCCCCGGCGGGCTTGTTTCCGGCTGAATGGAACATCAGATCAAGCGACCTTTTTCTGAGCCTCGGGATACAGTGCTGCCTTGAACGGCTCCATGCCGATCCGGCGGTAGGTTTCGAGGAAGGTTTCCTCGGCGCTTTCACGCTGCGCCATGTAGACCTCGACGATGCGCTCCACGGCGGGAACAATCTCGTCATAGGCAAAGCCGGGGCCGGTGCGGGTGCCGATGGCAGCCGTCTCGGTGGCGTCGCCGCCCAGGGTGATCTGGTAGTTCTCGACGCCGGCGCGGTCCAGGCCCAGGATGCCGATATGGGCAACGTGGTGATGGCCGCAGGCGTTGATGCAGCCCGAGATCTTGATCTGCAGATGGCCGATGTCGTGCTCCATCTTCAGCTCGTCGAAGCGGGTAGCGATCTCCTGCGCGACCGGGATCGAGCGGGCGGTTGCCAGCGCGCAGTAGTCCATGCCCGGGCAGGCGATGATGTCGGAGATCAGGCCGATGTTGGCGGTGGCCAGGCCGTGCGCCTTCAGCGTGGCGTGGATCGCCGGCAGGTCGTTCTTGTGGACATGCGGCAGGATCACGTTCTGCTGGTGGCTGATGCGCAGCTCGCCATAGCCGTACTGCTCGGCCAGGTCGGCCATCACCCGCATCTGCTCAGCGGTCGCGTCGCCCGGGGTCTGGCCATGCGCCTTGATCGAGATGGTGGCGATGGCGTGGCCCTCGGCGCGGTGCGCGTGCAGGTTGGTGTCGGCCCAGGCGCGGAACACCGGGTCGTTTGCATAGGCCGCATCGAACGCATCGGTCGGGGCGGAGCGGAACTCCGGCGCCTGGAAATGCGTCTTGATCTCTTCCAGCAGTTGCTGGTCGGTGCCGTCGTACTGGCCGCGGATCGCCATGAAGGCTTCCTCGGTCATCGCGCGGTAGGTGTCGATGCCGTTCTCGGAAACGGTGATCTTGATGCGCGCCTTGTACTTGTTGTCGCGGCGGCCCAGCACGTTGTAGACGGTCAGAACCGCTTCCAGGTAGGGCAGCAGATCCGCCTGCGGCAGGAACTCACGCAGCACCTGGCCGATCATCGGGGTGCGGCCCAGGCCGCCGCCGACGATGACCTTGAAGCCGATTTTGCCGTCCTGCTCCACGACCTGCAGGCCCACGTCATGCGCCTTGATCACGGCGCGGTCGGCGCTGCTGCCGGTGATGGCGATCTTGAACTTGCGGCCCAGGAATTGGAATTCCGGGTGGTCGGTGGACCACTGGCGGATCAGCTCGGCATAGGGGCGCGGATCGGTCAGCTCATCCGCGGCGGCACCGGCGAAATGGTCGGCGGTGGTGTTGCGGATGGTGTTGCCGGAGGTCTGGATGGCGTGCAGCCCGACTTCACCCAGCGCGTCCAGCATATCCGGCAGGTCGCGCAGTTTGGGCCAGTTGTACTGGATGTTCTGGCGGGTGGTGAAATGGCCGTAGCCCTTGTCCCACTTCTCACCCAGCAGCGCCAGGGTGCGCATCTGGTTCGGGTTCAGGGTGCCATAGGGGATCGCGACCCGCAGCATGTAGGCGTGCAGCTGCAGGTAGACGCCGTTCATCAGGCGCAGCGGCTTGAACTCATCCTCGGTGAGGGAGCCGTCGATGCGGCGCTCGACCTGGGCGCGGAACTGGGCGTTGCGTTCGGCCAGGAAGGCTTCGTCAAACTCGTTGTACTTATACATTGGCTTGCGCCTCCTGCTTGCCATGGAAGTAGTTCGAGGGGCCGGTGCGGCGGAATTCCTCGCGGAAGTGGGTCGGCTCGGGGCCGTTCGGGCCTGCCTTGGCGTCGGCCAGATAGGCGCCGACGATGCGGATGTTCTGCTTCTCCGCCTCGATCAGGCGCAGCTGGGCTTCGGCCTCATCGGTGATCAGCTCGGCCTCGGACAGGTTCCGGGTCCAGGTGTTGTCAGCGGTGAAATAGATCACGTCGCCCTCGAGCAGGTCGTTGGCGGTGATGACTTTGGGCGTAAAGGCGCGGGCCATTATGCAAGCTCCGTTTTGAGATCGTTCAGGGCTGCCGCCGCCTGGCGCGGGGCAAGGCCCAGGAATGTGAGGGCAGGGCCGTCGAAACCAGCCGCATCCAGGTCGGCAGGCAGGCGGTCCAGCGTTGTTTCCAGCACCCGCTGTTCTGGGCGGGAGGCGTTTTCGATGATGGTCACCGGCGTTGCGCGGTCGGCGCCGTGCATGATCAGGCGGCCCTGCACGAAGCGGGCGGATTTCTTGCCCATGTAGACCGCGGCAACCTCGCTTGGGCGCGCCAGTGCGGCCCAGTCGTGATCGGCAAAGCCGGTCATCGCATGGCCGGTCAGGAACCGCACCGCGGTGTTGCGGCCGCGCTGGGTCAGGCTCTGGCCGATGGCGGCGGCGGCTGCGGAGGCGGCGGTGATGCCGGGGATGATGCTGTAGGCGATGCCGGCTTCCTCGCAGGCGGTCAGCTCCTCATCCAGGCGGGCAAAGATCGCCGGGTCGCCGCCCTTGAGGCGCAGCACTTTCCTGCCTTGCTTGGCCAGTTCCACCAGGCGGGCATTGATGTCCTCCTGGCTGACCTGGGCGCCAAAGCCTTCTTTGCCGGCGTCTTCCAGCACTGCCTGCGGGCCTGCCAGCGCCAGGATCTCTGCGCTGACCAGACGGTCGTGCAGGATCACATCGGCGGTCTGCAGGGCGCGCAGGGCTTTCAGGGTCAAGAGCTCTGCATCGCCGGGGCCGGAGCCCGCAAAACACACCTGGCCCGCAACCATACAGTCCATGCTGCCACGGACGTGAGTGGCGGCATTGGCAGCATGTGTCGATGGTGCGGACATTCCTGTACCCTCTGAGTGTGTTTGACTTGGGGTTAGATATAGGAAATATTCCCGGTATTGCGCTATATGGGTGCGGAAATAAGAACATTGGTTTTGCCGCGGCGGGACATCGGGCCGATTGGTCCTCACAAAAGGAGAAAACAGGAATGACGGTGCGGATCGACGGCACGGACCGGAAAATTCTGGCTGAACTGCAGCGCGACGCCAGCCAGTCGCTGGATGAAATAGCCCGCCGGGTGGGGTCTTCCAAGACCCCGGTGTGGAATCGAATCCGCAAGCTGAAGGAGGCGGGAGTGATCGGCCAGCAGACGGTGCTGCTGGACCCGGAGGCGCTGGGGTTCGAGGCTTGTTTCTTCGTTCTCATCCGCACCTCGGAGCATGAGGCGGAATGGCAGGCCAAGTTCCTGAAGGCGCTGCAGGAACGCCCCGAGGTGCAGGAGGCGCACCGGCTGGCGGGCGACATCGACTATATCCTGAAAGTGCGGGTGCAGAACGCGCGCGCCTATGACGTGTTCTACCAGGCGCTGATTTCCGAGGTGAAGGTGCACAACGTGACCGCGCTTTTGTCGATGGAAGAGATCAAGTCGACCACCATGCTGCCGCTGGGCAGCTAGAGGGCAGGGCGGGCGGCTTGCCGCCCCGGCTCTCACAGCGGCGGGCGCAGCAGCAGGTGGCGCCCGTCCTGCAGCCGCCAGGGGGATGTCTCGCCAGAGGCCGCCTCCGGCATCACGCCGATGTCGGCCAGCAGATGCGGAGATGTCTCCGTCAGCCGCTGCAGCTCGTTATACGGCACCTGTACCGCTTCCGGGTATGTCGCACCATAAGGCTCAGCTTTTCTCAGTCCTGTCAGACCTGCAATCCAGCCAAGCACGCTGCGGGCTGGCGAGCCGTGGTGCCGGGCATCCGCTTTCTCACAGTATGCAGTCATGAAATTTCCTCCGTTCTGGCCTCTGAGAGATAGGGGCGGAGGGGGCTTGCGCGCAAACCAGTTAAACTCCACCATGGATCAGGAAAACTGATCCATGGTGAAATGATGCGCCTGCCGCCCCTGAATTCCTTACGTGCCTTTGAGGCCGCTGCCCGCCACCAGGGCTTCATCGCCGCCGCGGAGGAGCTGTTCGTGACCCGCGGCGCCATCAGCCGCCAGGTGAAGATCCTGGAGGAGCACATCGGCGTGCTGCTGTTCCACCGCAATGCCCGCGGGGTGGTGCTGACGGAAGCGGGGCAGCGGCTTTATCCGGTGCTGACAGAGGCTTTTGCGAAGATGCTGCACGAGGTGGAGCGGATCGCGGCGGATGCGTCCGAACTGCGGGTGATCTGCCCGCCGACGCTGTCGCTGCGCTGGCTGCTGCCGCAGCTGGAGCAGTTCCGCGTTGCGCATCCGGGCATCAAGCTGCGGCTGACCACCGATTTCTACGGCAGCAAGGGTTTTGACGGGGCCGAATACGACCTGGGCATTTCCCTGCAGAACCGGCCCGGGCGGCCTCCGGATATCGAGGTTCTGCCGCTGTTCGAAATGATCCTGTCCCCGGCCTGTGCGCCCGCGCTGCTGCCGGCGCTGGCGGCGGGCCCGGCTGCGCTGGCGGGCCAGCGGCTGCTGCATGAAAGCCCGCGGCGCGAGGATTGGGCGACATGGGTGCAGCACTTCGGGGCGGACGGGGTGGACCCAGCCGGCGGGGAGGCTTTCCCGAACCTCGACATGGCAACCCGCGCCGCGGTGATGGGGGCGGGCGTGGTGATGGCGGATCTGGTCCTGTGCCGTGAGGAACTGGAGCGGGGCGATCTGGTGCTGCCGTTCCCGGATATGACCTGCGGCACTCCGGACGGCGCTTATGCGCTGATCGGCCAGCGGCAGAAGTGGCACGATCCCAAAGTGGCCGCGTTCCGGGACTGGCTGGTGAACGGCCCCTGCATGGCCGCTCTGCCGGAGCAGGTTTCCGGCGCGGGCATATAAGGGGGCGCTGCCCCCTCGGCGCCGGGGCGCCTCACCCCCGGAGTATTTCGCCAAAGGTGAAAAAAGAATAAGGGGGGCACCCCGGTGGCTAGTTGCAGGTGACCATCAGCCGGGTCAGGCCATGGAAGTGGTAGGTGTTTGAGTATTCGGGCTCCGCCGCCAGTTTCAAATCCGGGCAGCGCTCGAACAGGACCGGCAGGGCGATCTGCATCTCCAGCCGGGCCAGAGGCGCGCCAACGCAGAAATGCAGGCCGCCGCCGAAGCTCTTGTTCACCTTCGGCGGCCGGGCCGGGTCGAAATGGTGCGGATCGTCCAGCGCCTTGGGGTCGCGGTTGGCGGCGCCCAGCAGCAAGGCCACCTGATCGCCGCGCTGGAAAGTATGGCCGAAGACCTCAGCCTCCTCATAGGCGTAGCGGGTGAACATGTGCAAAGGCGGATCAAAGCGCAGGATTTCCTCCACCAGCCCCTCGATCCCCTCCGGTGCCAGCCACTCCGGCTGCCAGCCCTGCTGCAGCATCGTCTTCACACCGTTGCCCAGCGAATGCACGGTGGCCTCGTGGCCGGCGTTCAGAAGCAGGATGCAGGTGCCGATCAGCTCATCGGTGGAGAGCTTGTCGCCTTCCTCCTCCGCCGCGATCAGCCGGGTGATCAGGTCGTCGCGGGGATCGCTGCGGCGCTGTTCGATGTAGCCGCGCAGAAACTCCGTGAACTCTTGCGAGGCGTTTGCGGCGGCGTGCTCGGTCGCCTTGGTGCGCGCGGCCTGGTACATCGCCACCATCCTGTGCGACCAGCCCACGAGATTGGCGCCCATCTCTTCCGGCACCCCCAGCAGGCGGCAGATGGTGATCACCGGCACCTGGGTGCAATAAGCGTCCAGCAGATCGAAGGGCTGGTCCGGGAAGGCGTCGATCAGCTGGTGGCACAGATCCTTGATGCCGGGCTCCAGCGCCGCGATCTCGCGCGAGGTGAAGGCGCGCAGCACCAGCTTGCGCAGGCGGGTGTGGCGGGGCGGCTCTGCATCGAGCATCGAATGCGCCTCCACCGCCAGGAAGGGGGCGAGATGGGCGGGGCCGTCCGTGCGCAGCTCGTCCGGCACCTCGCGGCCGAAGCGGCGGTCGCGCAGCAGCATATGCACGGCGGCATGGCCGAAGGCAGCAACCATGCCGTAGTCCTGCCAGTGGTGCAGCTGCCCTTCGGCCTGCGCGGCGGCATAGAAGGGATAGGGGTCCTGCACAAAGGCGGGATCGGTGGGGGATTGGGATAAAGTCTTCATATACCGGTTGTTGCCGTTGCATCTGGTCAATGCAAGGGGCGCTTTGATAACGTGCCGCAATGAAAACACAGCACTTCCTTCGCTGGAGCCTGCCTGCCGGGTTCCTTTTGGCCGTGGCGGCATTGGCGCTTGCGGTCTGGTCTTATGGCTACCGCCAGGCGCTGGACAGCCTGGCAGAGCGCAGCGCGGCGGATCTGGCGCTGGCGTCGGACCGCGTCAGCACCCAGCTGCAGGTCTATCAGGAGCTGGCGGTGCTGACCGCAGAGCACCCGGTGCTGGCGGATCTTTCCACGCCCGCAGCACGGGACGGCGCGGCGGCGTTGCTGCGCGCGGTTGCTGACAAGACTGCGGCGCTGGATGTGTTCTTTGCCGCCGCGGACGGCCGGGTGCTGGCGGCCGCCGAAGGGGTGACCGGCGCCAGCGTGGCGCAGGAGGACTATTTCGTCCGGGCAACGCAGGGCGCATTGGGCACCGGCCACGGGGTGCTGCAGCCCGAGGAAAGACGTGCGTATTTCTATGCCGCGCCGGCCTTTGCCCCGGATGGCGGGGTGCGGGGCGCCCTGGTGGTGGTCGCCGACGTGGAGGATGTGGAGCAGACCTGGCGCGGCTCCTTGCCGGCGGTGTTCTTTACCGACGAGGGCGGCGAGGTGTTCATCGCCAACCGGTCGGAGCTGCTGTTCTGGCGGCGCGGCGCTGACGGGCAGAGCCCGCGCGTGACCGGCCGGGAGTATTATGCGAGGCACGAGATCTGGTCCCTGCAGGGCAGCCCCTATCTGCCCGCCCGGGCGCTGCATCTGACGGTCGGACTGCCGGTCATCGGCATGACCGGGGAAATCCTGGTGGATGTGGCGCCGGCCCGGCGGATCGCGCTGTTGCAGGCGGCGGCGCTGGCGGCGGTGTGCCTGGCCTTCGGCGCCATGCTGTTCATCGTGATGGAGCGGCGGCGCACCCTGGCGGAGGCCAACGCGGTGCTGGAAAGCCGGGTCGAGCAGCGCACCCGCGACCTGTCGGCGGCCAACACCCGGCTGCGCCGCGAGGTGCGCGAGCGGGAGGAGGCCGAGGCCGCCCTGAAGCGGGCGCAGCAGGAACTGGTGCAGGCGGGCAAACTGTCGGCGCTGGGCCAGATGTCGGCGGGCATCAGCCATGAGCTGAACCAGCCTTTGATGGCGATCCAGCAATATGCCGAGAACGGCGCCGCCTTCCTGCAGCGCGGCAAGGCGGAGCGCACCGGCGAGAACCTGGGCCGGATCGCCGATATGGCGGCCAGGATGGCGCGGATCATCAAGAACCTGCGCGCCTTTGCCCGCAATGAGAGCGAGCCGATGGGGCAGGTCGATCTGGTGCAGGTGATCGACGCCGCGGTGGAGCTGACGATGCCGCGGCTGAAAGCGGACCGCATCGACCTGCGCTGGAATGCGGCAGCCTGCGGCGGACCGGTCCATGCCTGGGGCGGCGAGGTGCGGCTGACGCAGGTTTTCGTGAACCTGATCAACAACGCGGCGGATGCGATGCAGGGGCAGGTGGAGAAGGTGATCTCGATCTCCATCGATACCGGCCCGCGGCTGCTGGTGCGGGTGCAGGACAGCGGCCCCGGCATCAGGGAGCCGGAGAAGATGTTCGATCCTTTCTATTCGACCAAGGCGGTGGGCAGTTCCGAGGGGATGGGGCTGGGGCTGTCGATCTCCTACGGGCTGGTGCAGAGCTTTGGCGGCAATATCCGCGGCGCCAACACCGGCGGCGGCGCGGTGTTCACGGTGGAGCTGGAGCCGTGGCGCGAGGATGACGAGAAGGGGGATGCCGCATGACCCGCAAGGTGCTCTTGGTGGATGACGACGCGGCGGTGCGGGAGGCGCTGGCGCAGACGCTGGAGCTGAACGACCTCGATGTGGTGGCCTGCGGGTCGTTTGTGGCGGCGAAGGATCACATCACCCCGGCCTTCGAGGGCATTATCGTCTCTGATATCCGGATGCCGGGGCGGGACGGGTTTCATCTGCTGGACTATGCCCGCGGCGCCGACGAGGAACTGCCGGTGGTGCTGCTGACCGGCGAGGGCGACATTCCGATGGCGGTAAAGGCGATGTCGCAGGGGGCGTTTGATTTCCTGGAAAAACCCTGCGCGCCCGCCGATTTCCTGCCGGTGCTGGAGCGCGCCTTGAAAACCCGGGCGCTGGTGCTGGAGAACCGGCGGTTGAAGCATCAGCTGGAAACCGGCGACCCGGCGGCGCGGCTGCTGTTCGGGACCTCGCCGCAGGCCAAGGAAATGCGCCTGCGGGTGCGGGCGGTGGCGCCGACAGGCGCAGAGGTGCTGGTCACCGGCGCGCCCGGCAGCGGTATTTCCAAGGTGGCAGAAGTCATCCATCTGATGTCGCCTGCCGCGCAGGGCCCGTTTGTGAAACGCCCCGCTGCCGGGCTGGCGGCAGAGGCGGTGGCGGAGCTGTGCCAGGAGGCGGCGGGCGGCTCGCTGTTTCTGGATGAGGTGCAGGCGCTGCCGGAAGCCGCTCAATACGCGCTGCTGGCGCAGCTGGAGCAGGGCGGCGGGGTGCGGATCATTGCGGGCTCCAGCGCCGATCTGGCGGAGCTGGCGCAGTCAGGCCGGTTCAGCGCCGATCTGTTTTACCGGCTGGACGTGATGCGGGTGCGGATCCCCTCGCTGGCGGAACGTCCCGGCGACATCCCGGTGCTGTTCCGCCATTACGTGGCGCAGGCGGCGGAGCAGGCGGGGATCGAGCCGCCGGAAATTTCCCAGGAGCATCTGGCAGCGCTGATGGCGCAGGACTGGCCGGGCAATGCGCGGTCATTGATGTCGGCGGCGATGCGGTTTGTGCTGGGGATGCCGGAGGAGGCGGCTGCTGCGGCAGGGCTGGGGCTGGCAGAGCAGATGGCGCAGGTGGAGCGCTCGCTGCTGATCGCGGCGCTGGGCCGTGCCAACGGGCGTGCGGCTGCGGCCGCGGAAGCCCTGAAGCTGCCGCGCAAGACGTTCTACGATAAATTGGCCCGCTATGGCATCCGGCCCGAGGATTACCGCCGCTGAGGACGCTGAGGCCGGGAGCCTTGCGGTTCGTTCTGTCCGGCGCTGAGGCCGGGGTCTTAAGGAGGCGGCGCCGCCGGATAGCCCCTGTGGGGCCATGGACGGAGGGAGGACGGGGGTCGCAAGCCCCCATGTCCGCTGAAGCCTTCGTTGCGGGACGCCCCTGCACCCAATGAAGAGGTGGCCTCGGGGGCCCTGTGGTCTCCTGGTGCTGCGGGTTGTCAGTCCGCACCGGTGTCGCGACGGGATTGAGTATCGCAAGCCCGGGTTAAGGAGCGGCAAGCGGTGCGTACGGCGGGTGCGCAACACCCCGGGCTTGTCTCTGTAGGGTGGGCGTTTCCGCCCACCGTTCGCGGTCACAGTTTGGCGTTGGCTGGTGGGCAGATTGCCCACCCTACGGGAGAGGGCCTCCCGAAACGATTCCCGTAATTCTGTCAGGCGCTAACATTTGTGCGGTTTTCCGCACAAAGCCCGGAAAGCCCTGTGCGGGATTTCGCACAGCTTGCGGCAGGTGTCGCTGAAGCGCTTTTCATGTGCCCCGTAAGCCCATGCAAAGACGTGGAGAATTCCGCGGAATGGTGATTCTCGAATCAATTGTTGAGCGGTTTTCCGCAACTTGGGATGCTCTTGCCAGGCCTCAGCCCTGCGCTGAGTGCACCATCGGATTTACAGACGATTTTTCTGGGAGGAGAAGACCATGAAATTCCTGACCACTACTGCCGCCGCACTGGCTCTGGCTGTGACCGCAGGCGCCGCAAGCGCGGCCTGCGACGACGGCGAGATCGTGGTGAAGTTCAGCCACGTCACCAACACCGACAAGCACCCCAAGGGGATTGCCGCCGCGCTGCTGGAAAAGCGTGTGAACGAGGAGATGAATGGCACCATGTGCCTGGAGGTCTATCCGAATTCCACGCTGTACAACGACAACAAGGTGCTGGAAGCGATGCTGCAGGGCGACGTGCAGCTGGCCGCGCCGTCCCTCTCGAAGTTCGAGAAGTTCACCAAGCAGTTCCGCCTGTTCGACCTGCCGTTCATGTTCAAGAGCATCGAGGCCGTGGATGCCTTCCAGGCCTCCGAGACCGGCCAGGAGATGCTGGACTCGATGCAGCGCCGCGGCCTGCAGGGGCTGGCCTACTGGCACAACGGCATGAAGCAGATGTCGGCGAACAAGCCGCTGGTGGCGCCGGAAGATGCCAACGGGCTGAAGTTCCGCGTGCAGTCCTCTGACGTGCTGGTGGCGCAGATGGAAGCGATTGGCGGCAGCCCGCAGAAAATGGCGTTCTCCGAGGTTTACGGCGCGCTGCAGCAGGGCGTTGTGGACGGGCAGGAGAACACCTGGTCCAACATCTACGGCAAGAAGTTCTTTGAGGTGCAGGACGGCATCACCGAGACCAACCACGGCGCGCTGGATTACCTGGTTGTGACCTCCGTTGACTGGCTGGACAGCCTGGATCCGGCAGTGCGCGACCAGTTCCTGACCATCCTCAACGAGGTGACTGCCACCCGCAACGCTGAGTCGACTAAGGTGAACGGCGAAGCACGCCAGGCGATCATCGACGCAGGCGGCGTGGTGCGCGAGCTGACCCCTGAGCAGCGCGCGGCCTGGGTCGAGGCGATGAAGCCGGTCTGGGAGAAATTCGCAGGCGACGTCGGCCAGGAGAAGATCGACGCGGCGCAAGCCATCAACGCGGGCCTGTAAGACAGGCCTGCCCGGGAGGCCCGCTTGAGGGGCCTCCTGACCGCGGGCGGCGCGGGGATCCGCCGCCTGCACCCCTTTCCGCAAAACTTGGGAGGCAGCCATGGCGGGGTCCAGAACCGGCCCGAGCGGGCTTATCAATTCACTCGAAGAAACCCTGATCGCGCTCCTTCTGGGGCTGATGAAGGCGATTACCTTCGCCAATGTGATCGCGCGCTTCGTGTTCAATTCCAACATTCTATGGGCGCTGGAACTGACCGTGTTCCTGTTTGCCTGGCTGGTGCTCTTGGGCGCGTCTTACGCGGTGAAGACCCATGCGCATCTGGGCGTCGATGCAATTGTCAACATGCTGTCGCCCGGCGCGCGCAAGGCGGTGGGCCTGTTTGCCGCCGGCTGCTGCATCGTGTTTTCGCTGCTCTTGCTGAAGGGCGCCTATGACTACTGGGCGGTCTTTGCCGACCTGCCGCCCACCTCGGGCCGCTGGTTCCCGACCGGGTTCGACATGAAGGCGCGCAGCCAGAGCTTTTATGAGGTGCAGGACGTGCCGATGGTGGCGGTGTTCAAGTTCCTGGAGGACCTGATCAACTACGGCGATGCTTACGAGAAGCTGCCGAAGGTGGTGCCGTATGTGGTGCTGCCGGTGTCGATGCTGCTCCTGGTGTTCCGCTTCATCCAGGCGGCGTTCCAGATAGCCCGCGGTGAGGCCGACCGGCTGGTCGCCAGCCACGAGGTCGAAGACGAAATTGCAGAAGTGCAGGCGCAGCGCGGGGAGCATGACTGATGGAAGTGGTAATCCTCTTTGCGATGGTGATCGGCCTGTTGCTGATCGGGGTGCCGATTGCGGTGTCGCTGGGCCTCAGCTCGACCATCTTTCTGCTGATCTACTCCGACAGCTCGCTGGCCTCTGTCGCAGGCACGCTGTTTGAAGCCTTCGAGGGGCATTTCACCCTGCTGGCGATCCCGTTCTTCATCCTGGCCTCCAGTTTCATGACGACCGGCGGCGTGGCGCGGCGGATCATCCGCTTCTCCATCGCCTGTGTCGGCCATTTGCCGGGCGGTCTGGCGATTGCGGGTGTCTTTGCCTGTATGCTGTTTGCCGCGCTGTCCGGGTCGTCGCCTGCAACCGTGGTGGCGATTGGTTCCATCGTGATCGCAGGCATGCGGCAGGTGGGCTACACCAAGGAGTTCGCAGCCGGTGTGATCTGTAACGCAGGCACCCTGGGCATTCTGATCCCGCCGTCGATTGTGATGGTGGTCTATGCGGCGGCTGTGGAAGTCTCTGTCGGGCGGATGTTCCTGGCGGGTGTCATTCCGGGCCTGCTGGCCGGTCTGTTCCTGATGGTCACCATTTATGTGATGGCCAAGGTCAAGAACCTGCCCAAGGGCGAGTGGAAGGGCTGGGGCGAGATCATCACCTCTGGCCGTGAAGCCGGCTGGGGGCTGTTCCTGATCGTGATCATCCTGGGCGGCATCTATGGCGGCATCTTCACTCCGACCGAAGCGGCGGCGGTGGCGGCGGTCTATGCCTTCCTGATCGCGAGCTTCGTCTACAAGGACATGGGGCCGCTGTCGAACGGCGAGGGCGAGGCCAAGACGCCGCTGATCAAGAAGCCTTATGCGCTGGTCACGGCCTTCTTCCACAGCGATACCAAGCACACGCTGTTCGAGGCGGGCAAGCTGACCGTGACGCTGCTGTTCGTGATCGCCAACGCGCTGATCCTGAAGCATGTGCTGACCGATGAGCAGGTGCCGCAGCATATCGCCAATGCGATGCTGTCGGCGGGTTTCGGGCCGGTGATGTTCCTGATTGTCGTCAACGTGATCCTGCTGATCGGCGGCCAGTTCATGGAGCCCTCGGGCCTGCTGGTCATCGTGGCGCCCTTGGTGTTCCCGATTGCCATCGAGCTGGGCATAGACCCGATCCACCTGGGCATCATCATGGTGGTGAACATGGAGATCGGCATGATCACCCCGCCGGTGGGCCTGAACCTGTTCGTGACCTCGGGTGTTGCGGGGATGCCGATGATGGGGGTGGTGCGCGCGGCGCTGCCGTTCCTGGCGGTGCTGTTCGTGTTCCTGATCCTGATCACCTATGTGCCCTGGCTGTCCACCGTGCTGCCAAACGCGGTGATGGGGCCGGAGATCATAACGAAGTAGCTTTGAGCGAAAAGAAAACGCCCCGGGAAACCGGGGCATTTTTCGTTTCAGGGCAGTGGCGCTGCCCCGCAGGTTTGATTGTCAGAGGGGCGCTGCCCCTCTTGGCCCTTGGCCAATTCACCCCGGAGTATTTAGGCAAAGAAGAAAACTGATTGGCTTCATCTTTCCGGAAAATACTCAAATCCGAATCCCGCGCCGCAGCGCGCCGGTCAGCTGGTTTCCAGCGCGGCGATGATCGGGGAGAAATCCGCGGCCTTGAGGCTGGCGCCACCCACAAGCGCGCCGTCGACGTTGGAGACGGCGAAGATTTCCGCGGCGTTGGACGGCTTGACCGAGCCGCCGTAGAGCAGGCGGATGCTGTCCGCGGTCTCAGCGCCGAAACGGCTGGTGAGCTCGGCGCGCAGGAAATCGTGGACCTCGGCGATCTGCTCCAGTGTCGGCACCTTGCCGGTGCCAATGGCCCAGACCGGCTCATAGGCGATCACGGTATTTTCGCCCGTGGCATAGGCCGGGACGGAGCCGGCAAGCTGGGTGCCTGCAACCTTGAGGGTGTCGCCGGCTTCGCGTTCCGCCAGGGTTTCGCCGATGCAGATCACGGCGGTGAGGCCTTCTGCGATGGCGGCTTCGGCCTTGGCGCAGACCTGGGCGTCGGTTTCGCCGTGGTCGGCGCGGCGTTCGGAGTGGCCGAGGATCACGGCAGAGGCGCCTGCGTCCTTGAGCATGGCGGCCGACAGATCGCCGGTGTGGGCGCCGGAGGCGTTTGCGTGGCAGTCCTGGCCGCCGATGGCGACGGCGCTGCCCCGGGCGGTGTCCGCGGCGCGCGACAGCAGGGTGGCGGGCGGGCAGATCAGGATATCGGCGGCGGGGGCGCGGTGGCTTTCAGCCAGGGCCGCCAGTTCAGCGAGGTTTTCGCCGGTGCCGTTCATCTTCCAATTGCCTGCTGCCAGTTTCCGCCGCATGGGGAGTGCCTCCGAATGTCCTGTTTGGGCGTGACTGGTAGCACCGGCGGCGGGGCGGCGCAATTCGCTTGCGCGCCGGTCAGAAATGCAAAAGGGCGGGAAAAGCCCCGCCCGGTGTTATCTTCGCTGAAGCCCCCGCTTAGGTGCCGGGCGCTTCCTTGAAGGAAATCGACTCGCCGCAGCCGCAGGCCTCGGCGACGTTGGGGTTGTTGAACTTGAAGCCGCTTTCCAGGAGCGTCACCTCATAGTCGATCTCAGTCCCGAACAGGAACATCTGCGCCATCGGCGCGATCAGGATGCGGGCGCCGTCCTGTTCCACCACCTCGTCATTGGGGTCGGCCTGGTCGACGTATTCCATGGTGTATTCCATGCCCGCGCAGCCGCCCTTCTTGACGCCGATGCGCAGGCCGGCGCGGCCGTCCTTTTCCATCAGCCTGGCGATCTGGGCCGCAGCCTTGGGCGTCATGGTCACCGCCTGTTTGCCGGGAATGCCGAACATGTATGTCTCCTTGCGCTTCCCCTGTTATCTAGGATGGGTGCGGGGGCGGCTCAACCCCGGATGCGACGGGGAAGCATAAGATATAACCGATATGCAGAATTAAAAGAGGCCGCCTCCTGGGCAGGGAGGCGGCCGGTGATGGGGTCCGTCATAGGGGGGACGGTGGTCAGAGCCCCATGCAGTTCGCGTAATAGGTGGTGGTGGCGGGCCAGTCGGAGAACACGCCCTGAACCCCCACATCCTGGGCCAACACATCCAGGAGCTGGTAATACATGCTGTCGTCCGTGGTGAGGTCCGCAACCGACTGGAAGTACCAGCCGCCGCCGGAAGCCAGCGGGCCGGAGCGTTCCAGGGTCCAGGTAATCAGCTTGAGGCCGGCTGCCTTGGCGGCCTTGGCGTAGGCGGAGGGGACGATCCTGCCGTTTTCAGAGGTGACCAGCATCCACATCGGCGGCGCGATGTAGTTGACGCCTTTGGCGTGCAGCGCGGCAAAGTCATGCGGGAAGGTGTCCGGGTTATTGTGGTCGAAGCCTTCGAGGTCGTAGCTGGCATCGAGGAACACTGCCTGCTTGCCGAATTCCGGTTCGTTTTCAATCCAGTAGAGCACGTCGTCCAGGTTGAAGCTTTGCGCCCAGACGTCCGAGGCGGGGATGCCGGCGGCCTTGTATTCGTCGATCAGCTTTTGCGCGTAATCAGCTTGGGAGAAGCCGTTGAAGGGCATCTCCACTGCAGGGGACTTCAGCTCCGGTGTGAATTTGGCGCCAAGGGATTTGAACAGCTCGATCGATTCCGAGTGGGTCATGCTGATCGCGTCGCTGGCAAACAGGGTGGAGCGCCAGTCCGCGGTGCCGCCCTGATAGGCCGCGGCGGTCAGGGCCGTCTTGTTGGCGCTGTCCATCTTGGGCTGCAGGGTGCGGAACTCAGCCAGGGTGATTTCAGAGGTGCGGCATTCGGCGTTGGCGGGCGTCTCTCCGTCCGCCGGGGTGAACGGGGTGACGCAGGTGTCTGCCAGATGTGAGGTCAGGATGTTGGTGGTGGTGTGCAGGTCGTTCTGGGCGTGGCGGCAGACCAGCTCCAGATCCTTGGTGAAGGTGACGTCGCATTCCAGGATGCCTGCGCCCATCTGGGCGGCGGCGATGTTGGATTCGACGGTGTGCTCCGGGAACATCAGCGGCGCGCCGCGGTGGCCGATGGAGAAATCCGTGCGCTGCGGCGTCTGGCCCAGGCAGGACTGCAGCTTCTCCTTCAGCGCGCCCTCGGGCAGCTTGGAGATCAGATAAGCGGGGCGGGGGCCGTAGCTGAGGCCCGCATCCGCCGCAGCCGGGGGATTGCCGGCAAAGGCGGCGGTGGACACAAGCAGGGCAGCTGCCGCGGGCAGAGCAAGGCGCATTGGAAAATTCTCCGGTTGGTCAAAATTTGCGCCGAGATAACCGCGCGAATGTAACAGCCGGATTGCGCCCGTATGACGGGCGCATCAAATTCCCATGACAACTGGTGCGGTGCTTAGGGTTAGGACCCTACATGAAGCCCAGTTCGAGGCGCGCCTCGTCGGACATCATTTCCATCCCCCAGGGCGGCTCCCAGGTGAGTTCGACATCGACGCTCTTGACGCCCGGCACCGGAGACACCGCATCGACCAGCCAGCCCGGCATCTCGCCTGCCACCGGGCAGCCCGGCGCGGTCAGGGTCATGATGATCTTCACGTCGTTCTCGTCATTGATGTCGATGGTGTAGACCAGGCCCAGCTCGTAAATGTTCACCGGGATTTCCGGGTCATAGACGGTGCGGCAGGCATCGGTCACAGCTTCGTACAGCGGGTGGCTGACGGAGGAGGGCGCGATCAGCGGGGCGCCTTCGAGCGGTTCGGCAGGGTTGGTCATGAGGATCCCGGTTCTATTATCCGACGATTTATATAGGAAATAAGCGCCCCGGCGTCCAGAGGCGGCGGGCGCTAAGGCGCCGAAGATATGCCTGTTCTGCAATGTCAATATTTGATTTGCGCCCGGATTCGCGCTAAGTTGTGGTTTCCCCATAATGTTTTTGTGAAGGCTGCCAGGCTGCAGCGGACCGGTATCCAATTGCCGGCCGAGGAGAGGTCTGGGCGGGTCCGGGGAGGAGCCATGCCTGAGCTGACTGCAGTCCATCGCGCTTTCGCACGCATTTTGCTGGCGGCCGCTGCGGTTTTGACACCCGCCGCGCCGACCGGCGCCCAGGACAACTGGCAGTGGCAGCTGACACCCTTTGTCCTTGCCCCCTCGATCGACAGCACCACCGAACTGGGCCTCGCCGGCGGCGATGTCGAGATCGATGCCGGCGATGCCTTCGACCAGCTGCGTGCAGGGGGGATGCTGCAGTTCGAGGGGTTTCACAGCAGCAATTTCGGGTTCCGGCTGCGGTATTCGATACTGGATGCCGATGCCGACGGGGCAGCCGATACGGGACCGGCTTCCGTGCGCTATGACCAGAACCTGGGCGAGGCGGTGGTGGCCTACCGGTTCGGCCAGGGGCGCAACCGGTTCGAGGTGTTCGGGGGGCTGCGCCACTGGGATGTGGATGTGACCGCCGCCTTGACCGGCGCCACCCTGCGGCGCGGCGCCGACTGGACCGACCCGGTTGCGGGCTTCCGCTGGGAGCGCCGCCTGTCGGATGACATCAGCCTGGCGCTGGAGGCAGACATCGGCCTGGGCGGCGATTCCGATGAGAGCTGGTCGGCAATGGGCGGGGTGATCTATGACCGCTGGGAGCGGGCCTCGATCTACGTCATGTACCGCGGACTGGGGGTGGAGTACGAGGAGGGCACCCGCGGCACCGCCAGTTTCTTCCGCCATGATGCGGTGACGCATAGTTTGCTGGCGGGGGTGGGGTTCCGGTTCTGAGGCGGGGCGCAGGGCCTAGTGTTGTCTGCAGGCCGGATTGCCCTCAGCCGCCGTTCCTTTCATCCTTCAGGCCATCTGTGCAGCCCGCGTTTTCCGTCTCGCCCCGGCTCGTTCGGATTGCTGGAGAAAAGCGCGATCTTGTTGCCTTGCGGGTCGCGAAGGTAGCCAACATAGAACCGGGGCCCGTAAGCGGCGCGAAATCCGGGCGGGCCCTCACAGGAGCCGCCGGCGGCAAGCGCGGCGGCGTGAAGGGTGCGAACCTGTTTCTGATTGCGCGCCTCGAAGGCGACCATAGAGCCATTGCCGGCCGAGGCCGCGTGTCCGTCAAAGGTTGGCTTGACGTAGAAGTCAGGTGAAACGGGAGACTGGCCGGGTGCGGCCGACAGTGCGTAGCTTAACCCTTCAGGCCCTTCCTCCAGTCCGTAACCGAGGGCGGGCAGGATGGCGGAGTAAAATTCCTTTGCACGCGCGATGTCATCCGCTCCGACCGTGACATAGGCAATCATCCTGCGAGTTCCCTTCCAATGGTCCGGTCATTCAAACGGGATTGCTGCGCTGGTGCAAGCCGTCCTGGATTTCAGCGTTTCAGGCGGCCCGGTGCGGTCCCAAGGGCCTCCACCGGAGCGGAGGCAGCGAATGCCGGGTTTGCTGCGCAAGCATACCCGGCATGGAAGGCGGCAGGATCAATCGTTGATGTCGTGGTTGAAGGTCTTCACCTGGCCTTTGGGCAGGGCGAAGAACTTGCGCATGACCAGCCAGGCCGCCAGTGACAGCGCCGCGAAGATCAGCAGCAGCGGCGGCAGGCTGATGCCGGCGCCGGCCAGCAGCAGCAGGGCCACCACCGCGGCGCCGATGGCAAAGCCGAGGAACACGAAGCCCGGCACCAGCACCTCGAGGATCGCCAGCGCCAGCGCGCCGGCGCCCCAAACCCACCAGAGAGCCCAGAAGGGGGTGTCCATCACTTGCCTCCTTTCAGCAGGTTGAAGGCATTGCCGAAGGCCTCCAGCGCGTGGGCGGGAACGACGATGGTCTGCTTGCCGTCGCCGTTGCCGAGCGCATTGAGTGATTCCACCTGTTTCAGCGCCACCTGGTACTGCGCCGCCTCAAGCCCGTTTTCGGCAATTGCCTTGGCCACCACCTGGGTCGCATAGGCCTCGGCCTCGGCCTGGATGCGGCGGGCCTTGGCGGTCTGCTCAGCCGCATAAAGCTCTGCATCGGCCTGCAGCTCGACCGCGCGTTTCTGGCCCTCGGCCTTGGTGACCTCCGCCCGGCGGGCGCGTTCGGCATTGAGCTGCTGCAGCATCGCGTCGCGGGTGGCCTGGTCCAGGTTCACGTCCAGGATTTCGGCGCGGGTCACCTCGATGCCCCAGTCGTCCACCGCGGTCTCAACCGCTTCCTGGATGCGGGTGATCAGCTGGGCCCGGTTCGACTGCACCTCATCCAGGTCCATCTTGCCGATCTCGGCGCGCACGATGCCGGCCACGGTGGTGGCAATGGCGCCATCGACGTCGCGGATCCGGTAGACGGTCTTTTCCGGCTCAAGGATGCGGTAGAACACCGAGGTGTCGATCTGCACCAGCACGTTGTCCTTGGTGATGGCGTCCTGGGTGGCGTTCGGCAGCTGGCGCTCCAGGATCGAGATCTTGTGGCGGGCCACGTCGAGGAAAGGCACGATGAAGTTGATGCCCGGCCCCAGCACCGAATGCAGGCGGCCAAAGCGTTCGACCACGTATTTCTCCGACTGCGGCACGATCTTGATCCCCTTCAGGATCACGATGATCAGCAGCACGGCCCCCAGCAAATAAAGGATATTGCCGGACAGGAGGTCGAGGATCAGGTCTTCGGTCATGTAAATTTCCTTTGGTTGTTCAGCGGGGGCCGCAGCGGCGGCGGGCGCAGCCTGGACGCCCGGATCCGGCGGCCCGCCGGACGGGGGCTGTGCGCCAGGTGTCTTGGCCTTGTTCAATGATAGGCCCCGTTGTGTGCAATGGTATACAAATGAGTTCCGGCAGCGGCGGTTTCAAGATGTTACGGGTGTATATGACGCCCGGAAAAGCAGGCTGGCAAGCCCGGATGGGCCTGCTGTGTGCCGTCAGCTGCTGGTGGGTTTCAGCCGACGCAGCGGCGCCGGGCGCACCCGGTTCTCGATCTCGGCATAGATCAGGCCAGCAATGTTCTTGGACGAGGTTTTCTCGATCCCTTCCAGCCCGGGGGAGGAGTTCACCTCCAGCACCTTGGGGCCGGTTTCCGAGCGCAAGAGATCGACGCCCGCCACATTGAGGCCGAAGGCCTTGGCGGCGCGCACCGCGGTGGCGCGTTCCTCCTTGGTGATGCGGACCGCCTCGGCGCTGCCGCCAAGGTGCAGGTTGGAGCGGAAGTCGCCCTCTGCGCCGGAACGTTTCATCGAGGCGACCACCTTGGAGCCGACCACGAAGCAGCGGATGTCCTCGCCTGCGGCTTCCTTGACGAACTGCTGCACCAGGAAGTTTGCCTTGAGGCCGCGGAAGGCGGTGATGACGCTTTCCGCGGCTTTCTTGGTTTCGGCCAGCACCACGCCCTTGCCCTGGGTGCTTTCCAGCAGCTTCACGATCAGGGGCGCGCCGCCGACGATCTGGATCAGGCTGCCGGTGTCCTTGGGCGAGGCGGCAAAGGCGGTGGCGGGCATGCCGATCTTGTGGCGCGCCAGGATCTGATGCGCGTGCAGCTTGTCGCGGCTGGCGGTGATGCCCTCGGAGCCGTTGACGCAGAAAGTGCCCAGCGTTTCGAACTGGCGCAGCAGCGCGGTGCCGTACTGGGTGACAGAGGCGCCGATGCGCGGGATCACCGCGTCGTAGCGGGGCAGGCGCTTGCCGTCATAATGGATTTCCGGCGCCAGCGCGTTCAGCGCCATGTAGCAGCGGGTGGTGTTGATCACCTCCACCGTGTGGCCGTGGCTTTCGCCTTCTTCCACCAGGCGGCGGGTGGAATAATTGTCCTCACGGCTGAGGACGGCGATGCGCAGGGCGCGTTTGGGGGCGGACTTGCGGATGTTGGCAGAGGCATAGACGGAATAATCCAGCTCCGGCTGGCACATACGCTCGCCGGGCACCACGGTCACGTTCTCGGTCAGCGCTTGGCGGCCCAGCAGCATGTGCTTGGCCATGCCGCGCCGGTCAGTCAGCGTCAGTTCCACCGGCCAGGATTGGCCGCCGATCTCAATCGGCGTTTCGATCACGTAGCGCATCTCGCTTTCGCCGTTGGACGACGTCACCTCGCGGCGGTCCTTGATCACCGCGGAGCAGGGGATTTCCAGGTCGTACTGACCCGGAATCGGGTGCACCATGAAGCGCACCTTGGGCGCCTTTTGCGGCCCGAAGGTTTCGATCCCGGTGGCGTGCAGCGACGAGGTGCGGGCGCCGGTGTCGACCTTGACCCGCAGCGCAGGCAGCCCCAGGTCCGGCAGGCTGACCCATTCTTCCCAGCCGAGTTTCAATTGCGGTGCAGGGTCGGCTGTGGACATACGCGGGGCTCCTTGGCATTAGGGGGAATCGCCGCGGCGGATTTGCGGCAGAGAAGCGCAGGAATACGATATGGCTACCCTTTTCAACTTCGAAATGAAAGCAACGGACGGGAAAGCGCGCACCGGCGTCATCCATACGCCGCGCGGCGACATCCGCACCCCTGCCTTCATGCCGGTTGGGACGGCCGCAACGGTCAAGGCGATGATGCCGGAAAGCGTGCGCGCCACCGGGGCCGACATCCTGCTGGGCAATACCTACCACCTGATGCTGCGCCCGACGGCGGAGCGGATCGACCGGCTGGGCGGCCTGCACAAGTTCATGAACTGGGAGCGCCCGATCCTGACCGACAGCGGCGGCTTCCAGGTGATGTCGCTGGCGGGGCTCAGGAAGCTCACCGAGAAGGGTGTGACCTTCAAGAGCCACGTCGACGGTTCCAAGCATGAGCTGACGCCGGAACGGTCGATGGAGATCCAGCGGCTGCTGGGCAGTGATATCGTGATGTGTTTCGACGAATGCCCGGCGCTGCCTGCGGAGCGCGACCGGATTGCCGAGTCGATGCGGCTGTCGATGCGCTGGGCGGAGCGGAGCCGCGAGGCGTTCGGCGACCGGCCCGGCCATGCGCTGTTCGGCATCATGCAGGGCGGGCTGGAGCAGGACCTGCGCGAGGAAAGCGCCGAGGCGCTGAAGAAGATCGGGTTCGAGGGCTACGCGGTGGGCGGCCTGGCAGTGGGCGAGGGACAGCAGGCGATGTTCGACTGCCTGGATTACGCCCCCGGTTTCCTGCCGGAGGACAAGCCGCGCTATCTGATGGGGGTGGGCAAGCCCGACGACATCGTCGGCGCCGTGGCCCGCGGTATCGACATGATGGACTGCGTGCTGCCGTCGCGGTCCGGCCGCACCGGGCAGGCGTTCACCCGCTACGGCGTCGTGAACATCAAGAACGCCCGCCACCAGGACGACCCGCGGCCGCTGGATGAGCATTGCAGCTGCCCGGCGTGCTCGAACTACTCCCGCGCTTATCTGCACCATGTGTTCCGCTCGAACGAGATGATCTCGGGGATGCTGCTGACCTGGCACAACCTGCACTATTTCCAGGAGATTATGCAGGGCATGCGGGATGCGATTGCCGCCGGGACATTCGAGGCCTGGCAGAAGGACTTCCACGACACCCGCGCGCAGGGCGATATCGAGCGGTTGTGACCTTTGCAGGCCAGCGGCTGGCGCACATCTTTTTGTGAACGATGCATGGGCCGCCCTTTGGGGCGGCCTTTTAACATCCTGACTGCGCAGGATTTTTTGCCGGTTTCCGGGGGCGTCAGCTGCACGGGCCGGGGAAAAATCCGCCCGCAGTCAACATTCCTGAGACTGGAGGGTTGAAAGGCGGCGGCGGGATGCACAGCTCCTTTCGGGCAACATTCCTGTTGCTGGAAACTTTGACCGGAGGGATATCCCCGTGAGCCAAGAATTGTTTTCCGCCAGCACTGCTGGTGCAATCGAGCTGAAAAACCGCATCGTCATGGCGCCGCTGACCCGCAACCGGGCTGACGACCAGACAGGCGAAGTGCTGGACCGGCATGCGGAATACTATGCCCAGCGGGCGGGCGCCGGCCTGATCATCACCGAAGGCAGCCAGATCAGCCCCGAGGGCAAGGGCTATATCCAGACCCCGGGCATCCACACCGCGGCGCAGGCCGCGGCCTGGCGCAAGGTCACCGATGCGGTCCATGCAAAGGGCGGCAAGATTGTCATTCAGCTGTGGCATGTCGGGAGGATCACGCATGACTCGCTTCTGCCCGAGGGCACTGCGGCGGTGTCCTCCACCGATGCCGCGGCAGAGGCCCAGACCTTCACCCATGAAGGCTTTGTGCCGACCGCCAAGCCGCAGGCGCTGAGCGCAGAAGGCATTCAGCGGGTGGTCGCCGACTATGTTCAGGCCGCGAAATACGCCAAGGACGCGGGGTTTGACGGTGTCGAGCTGCATGCGGCCAACGGCTATCTGCTGGAGCAGTTCCTGAAGGACGGGGTGAACACCCGTACCGATGCCTATGGCGGATCGCCGGAAAACCGCGCCCGGATCGTTTTCGAAATTCTCGACGGGCTGCTGACGGTTTGGGAAGCCGGCCGTGTTGGCCTGCGCCTGTCGCCCTTTGCCACTTTCAATGATGTCTCGGACAGCGATCCCGCGGGGCTTTACACGCGGCTCATCCAGCGTCTGAACAGCTATGGCCTGGCCTATCTGCACATGGTCGAAGGGGAGACCGGCGGCGCCCGTGACGGTGACTTCGAGGCGCTGCGCAAGCTCTATACAGGCACCTACATGGCCAACAATGGCTATGACCGTGAAACCGCGCTGGCGCGGACGGCATCCGGCGAGGCGGACCTCGTGGCCTTCGGCCGGCCCTTCATCGCCAACCCGGATCTGGTGGACCGGCTGGCAGCAGACGCGCCGCTGAACGAAGGCAATCCGGAAACCTTCTATGGCGGCGGAGATGAGGGCTATACCGATTACCCGGCGCTGGAGCAGGTGGCGGCCGAGTAACCCGCTTCCATTCTGACCAGGGGGCGGCGGCCGGGCAGCACACGCCCGGCCGCCGATGCCAATGCGGCGGGCCATGCGGCCCGTTCACCTGTTATGAAGACCTGGTCCGCTATCCTCGCGCCAAAACCCGGAGGACCGCGATGATCTGGAGACGTGCATTGGCAGTTGCGGTCCTGCTGGGCGCCGCTCCGCTGGCGCTGGCGCAGACCGCGCCGGGCTCGCTGGCGGAGGCTTCAAGCTTTTTCAAGGCACCGCCGCTGGATGGCTGCCGGATTTCCCTGGATGAACTGATCAAGGGCGGCTCAGCGGCCTTGCGCGGGCAGTGGGTCGTGCAGAAGGGGCCGGGGGAAATCGCGCAGACCGCCGGCGGGCGCATCGAGATGGTGCCGTTGCCGCAGCGCACCGGCGAAGTGCTGCTGCTGGGATTCCGCAACGGGCGGCTGGTGGCGGATTCAGCCGCCTTGGGGTTTCTGCCCATCGGGGTCGAGGACCGGGCGCCGGTGAAGCCCGGTACGGGACTTCGGGCCGAAAGCGTCGGCCGCGGCGATCTGGCCGACGGCACGGAGGTTTTTCTGGATGAGCTGGCACTGGGGGCGCTGCCCTGCGGCGCGGATCAGCTGCTGCGGCTGAACCTGCTGGCGGAGCGCGATTCCGGCACCGGCGAGACGCTGCGGCAGGACATCCGCCTGTTCCTGGTTGACCAGTCCCGGATGAGCGGAACCTACCGTGAAACCGGGCCGGGCGGGCGGCTGGAGCGCGGCCTGATCACGCTGCTGCGGCGTTGATCGGTGCGGCGGAGTTATCCACAGGACCACCCCGGCGCGGCCTTCATTATTTGCTCACCCTTCCTGCATTTGCGCCCTTGTGGTCCCGGCGCGCAGCGGGCAAGGTGAGCCCCAGCCTTGAGGTGCCGCGGTTGAAAACCCAGAGCCGCCCCACCAAGTAAAGACATCCAATGAGGAGACGGGCCAAAGCTGCCAATACCGGGGCCGGGCCGTCTTGCCTAACCAAAGGACCGAGTATGCAAGAGCCACTCAATTCCTCCTACCCAGTCCTGCCGCTGCGCGACATCGTGGTGTTCCCCCACATGATCGTGCCGCTGTTCGTGGGCCGGGAAAAATCGGTGCGCGCCCTGGAAGAGGTGATGGCGGACGACAAGCAGATCCTGCTGTCGAGCCAGATCGACCCCTCCGAGGACGATCCCGAAACCGATAGCATCTACAGCGTCGGCGTGCTGGCCAATGTGCTGCAGCTGCTGAAACTGCCCGACGGCACCGTCAAGGTGCTGGTCGAGGGCCAGAGCCGGGTGAAGATCACCGAGTTCCTGGAGAACGACAACTTCTTCGAGGCGAAGGCCGAAGAGCTGGGCGAGATGCCGGGCGACGTCACCACCACCGAGGCGCTGGTGCGCACCGTCGGCGATGAGTTCGAGCGCTATGCCAAAGTGCGCAAGAACATCCCCGAAGAGGCGCTGTCTGCCGTCGGTGAAACCGCCGAACCGGCCAAGCTGGCCGACCTGGTTGCCGGCCACCTGGGCATCGAGGTGGACCGCAAGCAGGAACTGCTGGAGACGCTCTCCGTCAGCGAGCGGCTGGAGAAGGTCTATGGCCTGATGCAGGGTGAAATGTCGGTCCTGCAGGTCGAGAAGAAGATCAAGACCCGCGTCAAATCCCAGATGGAGAAGACCCAGCGCGAGTACTACCTGAATGAGCAGATGAAGGCCATTCAGAAGGAGCTGGGCGACGGCGAGGAAGGCGCAGGCGAAATCGCCGAGCTGGAAGAGAAGATCGCCGCCACCAAGCTGTCGAAAGAGGCGCGCGAAAAGGCGGATGCGGAGCTGAAGAAGCTCAAGAACATGTCGCCGATGTCGGCGGAAGCCACCGTCGTGCGCAACTACCTTGACTGGATGCTGTCGATCCCGTGGGGCAACAAGTCCCGCGTCAAGAAAGACCTGAACAAGGCGCAGGAGATCCTGGATGCGGATCACTATGGCCTGGAGAAGGTCAAGGAGCGGATCGTCGAGTATCTGGCGGTGCAGCAGCGCTCGGCCAAGCTGAAGGGGCCGATCCTCTGCCTCGTCGGCCCGCCGGGCGTGGGTAAGACCAGCTTGGGCAAATCGGTTGCCAAGGCGACCGGCCGCGAGTTCATCCGCATCTCGCTGGGCGGCGTGCGCGACGAGTCCGAGATCCGCGGCCACCGACGCACCTACATCGGCTCGATGCCCGGTAAAATCATCCAGGCGCTGAAAAAGGCGAAGACCACCAACCCGCTGATCCTGCTCGATGAAATCGACAAGATGGGCCAGGATTTCCGCGGCGACCCGGCCTCGGCAATGCTGGAGGTGCTGGATCCGGAACAGAACAACACCTTCATGGATCACTACCTGGAGGTGGAATACGACCTGTCGAACGTGATGTTCCTGACCACCTCGAACAGCTACAACATGCCCGGGCCGCTGCTGGACCGGATGGAGATCATCCCGCTGTCCGGCTACACCGAGGACGAGAAGCGCGAGATCGCCAAGCAGCACCTGATTTCCAAGCAGGTGAAGAACCACGGCCTGAAGGCCAAGGAGTTCGAGCTGACCGAGGCGGCGGTGACCGAGATGATCCGCACCTACACCCGCGAGGCGGGCGTGCGGAACCTGGAGCGCGAGATCGCCAAGGTGGCACGGAAGTCGCTGACCAAGATCGTCAAGAAAGAGGCCGACAGCGTGACCGTCACGCCGGACAACCTCGACGAGTTCCTGGGCGTGCCCAAGTTCCGCTTCGGCCTGGCCGAGAAGGAGGACCAGGTGGGTGTTGTCACCGGACTGGCCTATACCTCTGTCGGCGGCGAGCTGTTGTCGATCGAGGCGCTGCGGCTGCCCGGCAAGGGCCGGATGAAGACCACCGGCAAGCTGGGCGACGTGATGAAGGAATCGATCGAGGCGGCGTCCAGCTATGTGCGCTCGGTCTCGCCGAAACTGGGCATCAAGCCGCCGAAGTTCGACCATTGGGACATCCACGTGCACGTGCCGGAAGGCGCGACGCCCAAGGACGGCCCCTCGGCTGGCCTGGCGATGGTCACCTCCATCGTTTCGGTGCTGACCCAGATCCCGGTGCGCAAGGACATTGCGATGACCGGCGAGGTCACCCTGCGCGGCAACGCGCTGGCGATCGGCGGGCTGAAGGAGAAGCTGCTGGCGGCCCTGCGCGGCGGCATCAAGACGGTGCTGATCCCGCAGGAGAACGAAAAGGACCTGCCGGAAATTCCGGACAACGTGAAGGAGGGGCTGGAAATCATCCCCGTCAGCCATGTCTCCGAGGTTCTGGAGCACGCGCTGGTGTCCAAGCCCGAACCCATCGAATGGGATGAGGCGGCGGAAGAAGCCGCAGCAGCCAAGTCGGCGCTGAAAGGCTCCGGCGAGGGCGCAAGCGCCACCGCGCACTGATCCGCTGATCAGGAAGGAAGACAAAGGGAAAGGGCGGTCCGAGGGGGCCGCCCTTTTCAGTTCTCTCTTCCGTTCTCGCCCTTCTTTCCGGGGCGTGTGTTCCTGTTTGGCTGCGAGTGCGGGCACAGGTTCTCCCGCCCGCTGCTGGCAGCGCTTTCAG
This sequence comes from Leisingera sp. ANG49, assembly GCF_059694505.1. Lineage (NCBI taxonomy): Bacteria > Pseudomonadati > Pseudomonadota > Alphaproteobacteria > Rhodobacterales > Roseobacteraceae > Leisingera > Leisingera sp. ANG49. Next base: position 7,857 of record NZ_JCATZN010000005.1, on the reverse strand, counting down.
CACCGCCGCTGCGGTTGGGCATGGCGCCGCACCTGCGGTGCGGCGCGGGGGGGGGGAAGGGAGGCCGCCGGGCCCAAAATCCGGATGGGGCCCGGCCGCAGGCCGGGCGCCGTGCGGGTGCGGGAGGCCCCCGCAGCCCTGCAGGCGGGAAGGGTCAGGCAGCCTTGCTGGCGCCCGCCATCTTCGCCTGCACGGTGGCGATCGCCATTTCTGCCGGGCTGACATCCGCCGCCTTGGCCTGGCTCAGGATCGCTGCCATGGTTTCATCCAGCGCCTGCAGCTTGTCGGCGACAAAGCCTTCGCGGTCCTTGATCTTCTGGATCTCGGTCGCGACGTTGATGATGCCGCCGCCGTTGGCGACGAAATCGGGCGCGTAGAGGATGCCGCGGGCATGCAGCGCGGCGCTGTCCGCGGCGGTGGCCAGCTGGTTGTTGGCGCCGCCCGCGACGATATCCGCCTTCAGCTGCGGAATGGTCCCGGCGTTCAGGATGCCGCCGATGGCGCAGGGGGCAAAGACGTCAGCTTCGGCGCCGTAGATATCCGCCAGCGGCACCGCCTGGGCACCGAATTCGGCAATCGCCTGCTCCACGCGGCTTTCGTCGATGTCGGTGACCACCAGCTTGGCGCCGGCCTCGTGCAGGAACTGGCAGAGATACCAGCCGACATGGCCCAGGCCCTGCACCGACACGGTGACGCCGCCCAGATCGCGGCTGCCGTGCTTGTGGGCGCGGGCGGTGCGGATTGCGTTGAAGATGCCGCGGGCGGTGATCGGCGAGGGGTCGCCGCTGGCGAACTCGCCGTCGGCGAGGCCGGCCACGAACCGGGTTTCCTCGGCCAGGACGGCCATGTCGGCGGGGCTCATGCCCATGTCCTCGGCGGTGATGTAACGGCCGTCCAGGCTCTCGATGGCGCGGGCAAAGGCGCGCAGCAGCTCCGGCGATTTGTCCTTGGCCGGATCCCCGATGATCACCGCCTTGCCGCCGCCCAGGGTCAGCCCTGCGGCCGCATTCTTGTAGGTCATGCCCTCGCTGAGGCGCTTGACGTCGGTCAGGGCTTCGTCTTCGCTGGCGTAGGGGCGCATGCGCAGGCCGCCGGCCGCCGGGCCGAGCTGGGTGGAATGCACGGCAATGAAGCCGAGGAGACCCGCAGAGGGCTCCTCGACGCGGTAGATCTCTTCATGGGTGGCAGAGGCCACGGCGGTCACTGTCATCTGGATAGCTCCTCCAAAACTTTATCCGATAATACCAGCGCGCAAACGCCGGTTTTCACCAAAAAGGCCTGCCGGGGCGGAGGAGTTTGGTGATAAACTGCCCTGAAATCCGCCTGACTTAGGGGAAAGCTCCATGGATTCGATTGACCGCAAGATTGTCGCCGCGCTTCAGCGCAACGGGCGGCTGAAGATTTCCGAATTGTCGGAGATGGTCGGTCTCTCGGCCACCCCTTGCGCGCGCCGGGTTGCCAACCTGGAGGAAAGCGGGGTGATCAGCGGTTATTCGGCGCGGGTGGACCAGGCCAAGCTGGGGCTGCCGGTGACGATCTTTGTGGCGGTGGAACTGGAGCGGCAATCCACCGACGCGCTGCAAGCCTTTGAAAAGGCGGTGCGCAAGTTCGACCAGGTGATGGAGTGCTATCTGATGACCGGCACCCGCGATATCCTGCTGCGGGTGGTGGCGGAGGACCTGCCGGATTTCGACCGTTTTCTGGAGGACCGGCTGATGCGGGTTCCGGGCATCCGCAACACCCGCTCCAGCTTTACCCTGCGCACGATGATTCGCCGTGACGCGCTGCCGTCCTGCTGAACGGTTCACGGGCGCCGGGAGCCTGTGCTAGGCTGATTGCACAGGACAAGCCCGTCCGCGCGGTTTCCGGTCCCCGGGAGGACTGAAGGCGCAGGATCAGGGCGGGCAGAAAAACCAGCAAAAGGGGCAGAGAATGGCACGGGCAACCAGCAAAAGCAGAACATCCGGGCGCACATCCGGCACACGCAAACCGGCGGCACGCAAGACGGGCACGCTGCCGGCAGGGGCCGCGAAGGCGTCTGCCGCAAAGTCGGCGGCGGCGAAGCCGCATCCCCGCAAGGCTGCAGCAGTCGCGGCGGCGGCACCTGCCGCCCAGGAACCGGTTGTCGTTGCGGCCGCCGCACCGGTGGTGCCGGCACCGGAACTGGCCAAGAAGGAACTGGTCGAACGGGCCGTCGAACGGTCCGGCGTCAAGAAGAAGGACGCCAAACCGGTGGTCGAGGCGGTTCTGGCGCTGCTGGGCGAGGCGGTGGCCGAGGGGCGCGAGCTGAACCTGAAACCCTTTGGCAAGCTGCGCATCAACCGCAGCCAGGAACGCAGCAACGGCACCGTGTTTGTCTGCAAGCTGCGCCAGCCGCCGGCCGCCGCCGGTGCAGCAAATAACGCCGCCGGAGAAAATGCGGGCGAAGAGCAAAAATCTTCCAGTGACCCTCTTGCGGAGCCCGCACCGGACAGTTAAAAGCCTGCCTCACGGGTGATTAGCTCAGTGGTAGAGCGCTTCGTTCACATCGAAGATGTCAGGAGTTCAAATCTCTTATCACCCACCATCAATTCCGGAAGGCGCTCCCTGAAAAGGTCGAGCGCCTTTTGCTTTTCCGGGGTTCCTCCCGCGGTCCTGCGGCGTTACCACTTTGCCTGAGGAACCGGGCAGGGGGGCACATTATGCAATTTCCGAAAATCTGGCTGCTGCGGCACGGGCAGACCGAATGGAATGCAGAGCGCCGCATCCAGGGACAGCTGGAATCGCCGCTGACGCCCCTGGGGGTGGAGCACGCCCGCCGCCAGGCCGTGCTGATGGCGCCGGTCATGGCGCAAGGCCCGGATTGCTTTGCCTCGCCCCTGGGCCGGGCGCAGCAGACCGCGGATATTGCCCTGGGCGGTGCGCCTTTCGTGACCGACCCGCGTCTGGCTGAGGCCTATGCCGGGGCGTTTCAGGGCATGACGCTGGAGGAGGTGGCAGCAGGGTATCCGGGCATCTACGGGGCCAACCCGCGTAATCTGGACCTGTTCTGCGAAGCGCCGGGCGGCGAGGGGTACGGCAGTTTCCATGCCCGCATCCTTGATTTCATGCAATCGCTGACCGGCCCGTCGGTGGTGGTGGCGCATGGGCTCTTGGGGCAGGTGATGCGCGGCATCGTTTGCGGCCTGAGCCGCGACCGGATGGCAGCGCTGCCGAACGGGCAGGGCTGCGTCTATGTGCTGGAAAACGGGGTGGAGACGGTCCTGGAGTAGCGCGGGCCGCCTGGCTGCGGCCCGGGCAGGGTCAGAGGCCGGGCAGTTTGTTCACCAGGCCGCGGCGGCCAAAGGTGGTGCCGCGGTTGGCGCCAAAGTCCCACCTGAAGCCGATGCCGGCAAAGACCTCGTTGCCGGACAGGTTCTGTGCTTCGGCATTCAATGAGCCAAGTTCGCCGTAGAACCTGGCGCCTTTGCCAACGTCATACTGCGCGCTGGCGGCGATCCTGGTGAGCTCGATATTGCCCAGATCCAAGTGGTCGAGGCCTGCGCCGACGGTGAACTGGCTGTTGACCTCCCTGCGGAAAGCAACACCGGCGATGGTGCCGGAAATCGCGCCGTCGTCGCCTTCGCCCAGGTAGAACTCCGCGTCGGCAAACCCGAATTCATGCCCGGCTTCGATACCATAGAAGTCATATTCATCCCTGCCGGTTTCCTCGATGCCGTAGAACAGGCCCAGCGAGGTGGTGTTGCTGACATGGGTGATGCCGTGCAGGGTGGCATTTGCCCCTTCCAGGTCCGTCAGGTTGAAATCGGCATAAAACAAGTCGAGCTGGGTGGAGAAGCTGCGGGAGAAGCCCAGTTCCACGCCGCCGCCAACGGCAGTGCGGGCATAGTCAGTGTCATCGGCAAAGGCTGAGGCGGACAGTTCAAAACTGCCGCCGGTGATTTCCGCAGCTTGCAGGCTGCCGGCCAGGGCTGCGGCTGCGCAGGCTGCGCTGAAAAGGCGTTTCATAGATACTGCTCCGGTCGTGTAAGCGCTTCCGGCCTCTGCTGTTTCCGGGCCGGTTGCGCAGATTGCTATCCCTTCGCGGCGCAGCTTGGCAAATGGCTTGAACCTGCCGCCCTTTGGCAGCGGCCAAGTGTTGCCCGGCTGCCCTGCATCGTCCGGGACAGGTGGCGCCGGAAAGTGAAAAAACTTCTGCCCGCCCCCTTGCGCAGTCCGGCGCCATTGTCTAAATCCCCGCTCATCGGGTCGTTAGCTCAGTTGGTAGAGCGCTTCGTTTACACCGAAGATGTCGGGAGTTCGAGCCTCTCACGACCCACCATCCCCCCTCAGGTAAGATAGTCTAAGCAGCGGGCGCGCGGCAGCGTGAACGGCGCGTTTTTGGTTCTGTTTCAGTGTGTTATCCGGCGCTTGTCATTTTTTTCCGGGAAAGTCCGGAAAAAGGCAAAACACCGCTTGACGGTGCCGGGGGCGGAGAATATTACAGCCCAACATTCAGCAGCGATGCCGGATGTGCAGCGGGCGGTTGTAGCTCAGTTGGTTAGAGTACCGGCCTGTCACGCCGGGGGTCGCGGGTTCGAGCCCCGTCAACCGCGCCACTGCTGCGCCCCGTCCCGGGGCTGAAGAGGGACCGCCCCGGAGGGGAACTGGATCGGAGACGGTCCGCCGCAAGGCGAAAATGCGGTTGTAGCTCAGTTGGTTAGAGTACCGGCCTGTCACGCCGGGGGTCGCGGGTTCGAGCCCCGTCAACCGCGCCACTTTCGCCCGCCGCCCTGGCGCTTCAGGGACCGCCCCGGACGGGGACCATAGCCGAAAGGCCCATGCGCGGTTGTAGCTCAGTTGGTTAGAGTACCGGCCTGTCACGCCGGGGGTCGCGGGTTCGAGCCCCGTCAACCGCGCCACTTTCTCCTAGCATTCTCAGAAATCCTCATCGCCCAGGCCCGCCTGTGATACCCTCGCTCTGCGGCGGCTGGCGGCTGCCTGCGTATTGTTGTGTGTATTTTAGAGAAGGGGGCAGGCGATGGGTGTCGACGTGAAGGTCAAGCTGCCGAAGCCATCTAAAAAACCTTACAAGGTTTCAGCCACCGACATTGACGGGTTGCGGGACATTCTGGACGGGAAGGATGCCTGGGGCACCTACGATCCGGCGCCGGTCTTCGTGCCCAAATTCGCCAAGGACAAATCGGTGAGCCAGATCACCGTGACCTGCAAGCCGGTGGCAACGCAGCCGTCCTGGGCGGAATACGGCAAGACCACCAAGAACCGGCAGGCCGAATGGGACCGGATGATAAAGGCGCTGGAGAAGTATCTGACCGCGCTGCACAATCTGGCGCTGGAAGCGGCGGCGAAGTTTGCGGCCAAGATGCAGGCGCGTGAAGAACCGCTGCAGAAGGATGAACTGAAAGCACTGTTCAAGGAGGCCAAGGCGGCGATGCTGTCGGCGGTTGAAGGCTATGCGTCGAAGACGACCGGCGGCCATACCGTGGGGGTCAAACTGGACGACGTGCCGCCGGATCCGGCGGTGTTCAAAAAGACCGTCCCGAAGCCCAAGGATGTGTCCTATTCGGTCAGCGGCAAGACCATCGCAGCGGTGTTCAAGGCGCTGAATAAACGCAGTTTCTGGGGGCGCTACCGGTCCAATGCCAGCTATTCGGCGACCTTCCAGCTGGACGGCCACGTGAAGGAGTTCAAGCTGACCAGCAAGCCGGTCATCACGATGCCCAAGTGGAAGGAATACAGCAAGGGCAACAAGGGGCAGAAGGGCAGCTGGGACACCATGTGGAAGAAGCTTTATGCCCATGAGAACAACCATCACAAGATTTTCACCGATTGCGTGGCGGCGCTGGAAGCCAGCCTGGCGTCGGAGAATGTACTGAAAGCGGATCTCAAGAGTTTCTGGGAGGGCGAGACGAAGGAGTGGCAGAAGAAGCAGGACGCCTATGACAGCAAGACGGACCACGGGGTGAAGGAGGGGGTCGAACTGGATGCCTCGCACGATCCCTGAGGCCTGGCTCCTTGCGGCCTGTCAGGCGGTTGGGGTGTCCTGGCTGAAGGAGTTGAGCCAGCCGTCTGCGCGCTTCTCCCAGAGCGAGGAGATCAGCATCTCCTTCCATTCCCGGCTGCCGGCCGGGCAGTAGGCGGCGCGGTAGGAGAGCAAGACCGCGCCATCGGAAATGACGCGCAGCTGCGCATCGCTGAGGCGGTAGTCCGCCATCACCGGCCCGTCCTGCAGCTGTTCGCAATGGCCTGCCTTGTCCGAGAAACCGCTGGGGTAGACGCCCAGGAAGTCCTCGGTCAGCATCCGCCCGTCGGCCTCGGGATCGCCAGCGATCAACGCCTCCCAGACCTTGGTTTCCAGGGCAAGGAATGCGGCCAGCCGCGGGCCGTCTGTCAGAATCGCTTGGGTCATGACGCCAGCCTGACTGCCGGAAACGGGTCAGGCAAGCGGTATGGCGGCTGCAGCGGGGCGGTCAGAGAACCGGCGGGTTCGGTGCCGCCTCGGTGTCGTGGCGCCAGTCGGTCAGCTCTGCGTCCACCCATTTCTTGAGCCGGTCCAGGTCGGGCTTGGGGTTGGATTCCAGGTAGCGCAGCAGCACCCTTGTACCGTGCTGATAACCGGCGCGGTAGCTTTCCTCCGGGTCGGTCTGGTTGCCCTCGAACCCCGGCGGGCGTTTGAACCTGCTTTGTGACATCTCTGCCTCCGTCTGCCTATTGCTGCGCGTTGCCGTAACGTTAGCGCAAGAGCGATAAGCAAGTCTTAACCGGGTGCGTAAAACGAACGTCAAGCCGAGCTGACGGGCGGCAGCGGGGTGAGGAATGCGAGCAGCGCGGCGGCGGTTTCGGCCGGGGCGCTGTCGATGAAGAAATGCCCGCCCGGCACGGCTTGCGCGGTCATGTTATGCAGGCGCGGCGCCCAGGTGGCGGCGACGTCATAGGCCCGCGCCATGGCGCCATCTGCGCCATAGAGAACCAGCGCCGGGCATTGGACCTGCCGGCTGAGGTCGCGGGCGTCGTCGTGAAAGTCCGCCTCGATTGCGGCGCGGTAGTCGTTGCACATGGCATGGACGCAGGCCGGATCCGCCCAGGCGCGGCGGTAGGCGGACAAGGCTGCGGGCGGGAAGTCCGCCATTGAGGTGCCGCCCCAGCCCAGCAGGCAGCTTTCGAAATAGGCCTGCGGATCGGCGCCGATCATGCGTTCCGGCAGCGGGGCGGGCTGGGCCAGGAAGAACCAGTGGTAGTAGGCGCGGGCGACCTGCCGGGTCAGCTGATCCAGCAGCAGGTGGGTCGGGATGATGTCCATCACGGAGAGGCTGGCCACCGCATCCGGCGCGTCCAGCGCCAGCCGGTGGGCGGTGCGGCCGCCGCGGTCGTGGCCGGCTAGGTGGAAACGGGGAAACCCCAGTGACCGCATCAGCGCCAGCTGGTCGGCGGCCATATTGCGGAAGCTCATGGCGTCCACGCCCTCGGGTTTGGAGCTGGCGCCATAGCCGCGCAGGTCCGCCGTCACCACGGTGAAATGCCGGGCGAGGGCGGGGATGGTGTCCTCCCACATTTCCTTGGTCTGCGGAAAGCCGTGCAGCAAGAGAAGCGGCGGCCCTTCGCCGCGCCGGGTATAGGCGATCTCCTGGCTGTTCACCTGCAGGGTGCCGGTCTCGATGGCGGCTGGCATGGTCTTCTCCCGTTGCGGCGGCGCGTTTTGAGGATTGGACCCTGAGGGCAGCATGGGATCAAGTGTGCCGCTGCGTTTGCGCGTCGAGGGGAGGGGCTCCCGCGCCTTTGCAAAGCATCAAAGATGCCCCGCAAAGCCTTGGGCCCGGGGGGGGGGGGGGGGGGGGGGGGGGGGGGGGGGGGGGGGGGGGGGGGGGGGGGGGGGGGGGG
>NZ_JCATZN010000004.1:0-613201 GCF_059694505.1 Leisingera sp. ANG49 | reverse complement strand
TCACCTCTGAGAGACAACAATCCCGGCTGCGCTCCAATTTCTTGCTGCGCCGCCGTTCCAGCTAACCCTCGGTGGTGACCGTCAGCGCCTCAGCGCCGCCGGTGAGGGGTGTTCTATGGTTAGCGCCGGAGAGTCGCAACCCCTTTTTTGAAGTTTCTATGACTTTTTGCTTGCCTCGGCAATAAGTTGATATTTTTCAATCGGTTATCACCCTTGAAAAGCTGCGCTCGCAGCCGGGAAACGGGCTTTCAGCGGGCCTGGAGAGAACAGGCGGAACCGCCCTTCGATTGCACCACACTATATGTTGGGGGTATGCCCCTTGGCATATACAAGCCGGTCGGTTTCCATCGAGTCGGCTGGAATCGAATCCGACGGCGCAAGCGCCGCGATTCCCGGGATTTTCCCGGCGTGCGGCCCAAAAATCTGCCTCAGATCCTGCTCCCCAAAGGGCGCCCCCTGCCGCGCCTCAGCCCCGGCGGCCGGGGAATTGCCGGATGGCGATCCCGCCTGCGGTCAGGCTGCTGCGGACGGAGGCGGCGAGTTCCACGGCCTCGGCTGTATCACCGTGCAGGCAGATGGTGTCGATCGCCGCCGGAATGCGTTTACCGCTTTCGGTGATGATCACCCCTTCCTGCACCATTTGCAGGATGCGCGGCCCGGCCAGGTCCGGATCGTGGATCACCGCCCCCGGCAGGGAGCGGTCGACCAGGGTGCCGTCGTCGTTATAGGCGCGGTCGGCAAAGATCTCGCCGCACCAGTTGCAGCCCAGCTCGCGCACCACCTCCTCCATGGCGGTGGCGGCCAGCACCATGATGATGATCTCCGGGTCCACATCCAGCGCCGCCTCGTAGCAGGCGCGCGCCATCGCGTGGTCGACGCAGGCCATATTGGAGAGCGCGCCGTGCAGCTTCAGGTGCCGCACCCGGGTGCCAGCGGCCTGGGCCAGGCCCCGGGCGGCGCCCAGCTGATAGCGGATCATATTGGCCAGGGTGCCGTGCGGCACCTGCATCTTGCGGCGGCCGAACCCCTGCAGGTCCATAAAGCCGGGGTGGGCGCCGATGCCGGTGCCGTTGTCCCGTGCCAGCGCCATGGTCCGCGCCATCACATCCGGGTCACCCGCGTGAAAGCCGCAGGCGATATTGGCGGAGGAGACGATGCCCAGAAGCGCGGCGTCATCGCCCATGTTCCAGGGGCCGTAGCTTTCGCCCATATCGGCGTTCAGGTCGACAGTCTTGGTCATGCGCTTTCTCCCGTCGCAAAAGGGTCCGCCTCCGCCGAGACGGCCCCGCTGATCAATTGATAGGACAACAGGTCCCGGACCGCCTGCGGATCCCGCACCAGCGGGCGGCAGGCAGCGGGCAGTCCCTTCAGTGCTTTTTCGAATTTCGCCTGGATCCCCAGCCCGTCCTCCAGGCTGATCCAGCGGAAGCGCAGCGCCGCCCCCGCCTGCGCCTGCGCTACCCTGGGCAGATCGCAGGGCAGCACGGTGCCGATCCGCGGGTAGCCGCCGGTGGTCTGGCATTCGCGCAGCAGCACAAAGGGCTTGCCGTCGCCGGTCATCTGCACGTCGCCGGGCAGGATCACCTCGGACAGTATGTTGAGCTGCCCTTCGGCGGCGAACCCCTCTCCGTCCGAGACCATTTCCACCCCCATCCGGTTGGCACGGCTGCCGCGGCAAAAGGCAGTGGCGGCAAAGCGGGCCCGGACGGGTTCGGGGAACAGGCAGCTCTGAAAGCTCTCTACGATACGCAGCTCGCCGCCCTTGAACCGCTCCTCCGCCGCCAGCACCAGCCCGGTATCGCCGTTCCGGTCCGGCCCGGCGGGCAGCAGGTCTCCGGCCTCCGCCACCCGGCCCAGCCCGGCCATCAGATGCACGGCGCGGGCGCCCAGCAGCGGTTCCGTGGCGATGCCGCCGCCCAGATGCAGATAGCCGTAGACGCCGGCGCGGGCAGCGCCGATGGTCAGGCGCTGGCCAGCCTCCATCCGGTGCGAGGCATTCCAGGCCAGCGCCTCGCCATCCAGTGCCGCCGCCATCGGCGCCCCGGTCAGCGCAATGCGCACGGGGCCAATGGCCTCGAACTCGCCGCCCATGCCGCCCATCTCCAGCGCTGCGAGGTCCGGGTCCTGCCGCAACAGCGCCGCGCCTTCGGCCAGCGCCAGCGGGTCAGCCGCTCCACCCTGCGACACGCCCTGCCCCAGCAGCCCGGGACGGCCCGTATCCTGCACCGATGCGGCCGGGCCGATGCGGAGAATCCTGAGGCCGCTCATGCCGGGATCTCCGAGGCAGTGGCGCCGCCGCGCAGCGGATCGTCTTCGCAGAGCTTCAAAAAGTCCGGCCTGGACACCGGTTCAAACTGCATCTCATCTCCGGGCCTCAGGGCAAAGGGCTCGTCTGTGTCCGCCTGGAACAGCCTCAGCCCGGTCTGGCCGACATGGCGCCAGCCGGTCGGCGCCGGGCTGGAAAACAGCACAAGCTGGCTGATCGCCTGCACCAGCGCGCCGCGCGGCACCATCGGGGTCAGTTCGGTCTGCCGCGGCAGGTTCCACTCCGGCCCCAGCGAGCCGAGGTAGGGCTGGCCGGGCGCAAAGCCGATGGTCAGCACCCGCACCCGTGCGGCGCCCAGGCTGTCGATGGCCTGCGCCTCGCTCATCCCGGCGGCATCGGCGGCCTCCGCCAGCTGCGGCGCCAAATCGGTGCCGTAGACGGTGGGCACCCGCCAGAACCGGCGCCCGGCGGGCAGCGGCGCCTGCAGCCAGTCCCGCGCCGCCAGCAGCTCCTGCAGCGCCGCCTCAATCCGCCCGTGCGGCAGAACGGAAGGGTTAAAACGGACAAACACCGAGGCCAGCGAGGCCATGGTCTCCGCCACGCCCTCCAGCGCCCGCGCCTCCACCGCGGTGCGGAACGCCAGCGCCGCCCGGTTGGAGGCCTCGCTCAGGCTGCCGCCGAAGCTGACCAGCATGCCGCTCAGCCCGGCGCGGCGGACCAGCGGATATGCAGCCGCATCCTGGCTGTCCATGTGTTCACCCCGTCATTTTGCGGCCAGCGTTGCGGCGCAGGCGGACAGTGTCAACACGTCAATTCAGGCAAACCCCGCGGCACCCGCGGACCGGCTGACGGCAGCCGCCTCAGAAGTCGTCCCTGCCCTGCGCCGCGGACAACCCGTCCTGCGCCGGCGCCGGGCGCTGAAAGGCGATCACCTCCGCCGACGGGGCAGCCGCCGGAGCCGCGCCTTCGCAACCGCTGAACTTGGACACCTCGCGGGTCAGCTGGCCGGAATCGGACGACAGCCGCCGGCTGGCGGCGGAGGCCTCCTCCACCATCGCCGCGTTCTGCTGGGTCACCTGATCCAGCTGCGAAACACCCTGATTGATCTCGCTCAGCGAGGCCGCCTGCTCCTTGGCGCCGGCGGCAATGCCGCTGATGTGGCTGGAGATGGTGCCGACGCTGTCGATGATCTGCTGCAGCTCGGCGCCGCTGCGGCCCACCAGATCGACCCCGCTGGCCACCTGCTGCTTGCTCTCGCTGATCAGCTGCTTGATCTCCCCGGCGGCCCCGGCAGAGCGCTGCGCCAGCGCCCGCACCTCGGAGGCCACAACCGCAAAACCGCGGCCCGCGTCGCCGGCGCGCGCCGCCTCGACCCCGGCATTCAGCGCCAGCAGGTTGGTCTGAAAGGCGATGTCGTCGATCATGCCGATGATCTTGGCGATCTCCTCGGAGGACGTCTCGATCTTCGACATCGCCGCCACCGCGTCCCCGACAACCCGGCCGCTGCGCTCCGCCGCGGTCTTGGCCTCGCTGACGATGCCCTCCACCTTTTCCGCACCCTCCGCCGCGGAATGAACGGTTGAGGTCAGCTCCTCGATGGCTGCCGCGGTTTGCTCCAGCGTGGCGGCCTGGCTTTCGGTGCGCTGCGACAGGTCGCTGGCCGAACGCGAAATCTCATCCGCGGTGCGCCCCACCGCACCCGACACCTGGGTGACCGCGCCAATCGCCGTTTGCAGCTGTTCGGCAGAGCGGTTGAACGCTTCGCCCAGCGCCGCGATATCGGCCTGCTCCGAGAGGGTGACCCGGACGCCCAGGTCGCCCTGGCTCATCGCCTCCAGCCCGCGGGCGATCTCCTGCAGGCCGCGGCGGCGCACGGTCACATCGGTCGCCACCTTCACCACCTGCACGACGGAGCCATCCGGCCCGGTGACAGGAGCATAGGTGGCCTGGATCCAGATGGTTTCCCCGGCCTTGGTCACCCGCGGGAACTGATCGGTGAACACCTTGCCCTTCGCCAGATCCTTCCAGAACGCCTTGTATTCCGCGCTGGCCGCTAGATCCGGCGCCACGAACATCGAATGGTGCCTGCCGGCGATATCCTCCAGGCTATAGCCCATTGCGGCCAGGAATTTGGCGTTGGCGGTCAGAATGGTGCCATCCGGTTCGAACTGGATCGTGGCCTGGGTGCGGTCAACCATTCCGGCAATCATTTCAGCATTGCTGGCCTGTTCTGCAGGCTTGGCCGACTTTGATCTGAAAAACATTCTGACTCTCCGCGTTCGTGATTCTAAATTGCTGGCGAGAGACTGCCGCTAAAAAGACAGAAAACTCTTAACCGGGAACAGGCCTGCCTCGGCGCCCCTGCCAAGCCGGCGGAGCGGCCCGAACCGGTTCTATCCTCGCCGCAGCAGCGCTTCGGCACCCGCCCCCGTGAGGGCAGCATCAAAAATCGGGTAAAACCTGCCCTGACCGGAACCGGTTTACAGTTTGCTAACCGGCTTCAGGCTTTCTGCCCAGGATTGCGCGGCGGGCTGCAAGCCGTTGCAAATCGCCTTGGCCGGCGGCAACGGCCCAATATCCGAAACACAACTTTAAGTTGCATTTTTCTTGAAACAGCGCACGAAGAATGTACCCTGACCGGACAAGCCGCTAGCCGGCTGCAAGCATTGCCACCAATCAGCAGCCGGATTTCTGACCGCCTGCACCGAACCAAGGGAACGCCCGCATTATGACATTTGCCCGGCAAACCGGCATCCATCAACAGCCTCGCTGGCGGCTCCCGGCCGGCCAGCATGCCCAGGCCGCAGCCGCCCTGATGATCGCCGCCGGATTTTTGTTCGACTACCTGACCCCGCTGGGGGTGGCGGCCGGGCTGACCTACACCGGGGTTGTCCTCTGCGCCATCTGGGCGGGGAAGCCCGCCACTGCCTACGCCTATGCCGCGGCGGGATCCGTGCTGACAATTCTCGGCTATCTTCTGTTTCACCGGGCCGGCATCCATGAATGGATCGTCCTCACCAACAGGGGGCTAACGGTCCTGGCGCTCTGGGCCTTTGCCTATGTTGTTTGCCGCCAGAAGACGATCATGGTCTCCCTGGAACGCAAGCAGACAGAGCTGACGGCCATCCGCGACAACAGCGTCGAAGGGATGGTCACCATAGATCCCGAGGGCAGAATTCAGAGCTTCAACCGCGCCTGCCAGCAGATCTTCGGCTACAGCGCAGAGGAGGTGGCCGGCAAGAATGTCAGTATGCTGATGCCCGCTCCGTACCGGTCGGAACACGACGGCTACATCCGCGCCTACTTCAAGACCTGGCAGCCGAAATTCATCGGCGACAGCCGCGACGTGCAGGGGCGGCGCAAGGATGGCAGCACCTTCCCGCTCAATGTCTCCGTCAGCGAGATCCGGATCGGCGAGCACATTCTATTCAGCGGCATTGTCCGCGATATCTCCGAACAGAAGCGCGCTGAGGAGGAACGGGAGAAATTCATCGACGACCTCTCCCGGTCGAACCGGGACCTGGATGATTTTGCCTATGTCGCCTCCCACGATCTGCGGGCGCCCTTGCGGGTGATCGACAATGCCTCCAGCTGGCTGGAGGAGGACCTGGCGGAAATCCTGGATGAAGACAGCCGGGAAAACCTGCAGCTGCTCCGCTCCCGGGTGTCGCGGATGGACCAGCTGCTGGACGACCTGCTTGAATATTCCCGGATCGGGCGCAAGACCGACCACCGCTATCAGCAGCTCACACCCGGCAACGATCTGATGCAAGAGGTGCTGATGCTGATTGATCAGCCCGCGGGCTTCACGATCCGCATCGACCCGGCGTTCGAGAGCATCCAGCTGGTGAACATGCCACTGAAACAGATCTTCGCCAACCTGATCTCCAACGCCATCAAGCACAGTGAATCCGGTGCCGGCTCGGTGGACGTGACGCTGCAGGACGCGGGCGGCCACTGGGTCTTTTCGGTGGCGGATGACGGTCCCGGCATCGAACCCAAGTACCACGAGAAGATCTTCAAGATGTTCCAGACGCTGCAGTCGCGGGACCAGGTCGAGGGCAGCGGCATGGGCCTGTCCATCGTACAGAAACACGTGCAGCAGGCGGGCGGCACGATCTCTCTCCAGTCCGCCCCGGGGGAGGGCTGCGATTTCCGCTTCACCTGGCCCAAGCATGAGCCCGCCGCCAAGGGAGGCAGCTGACATGGCGCATGGCACCGGCATCCCCTTCTCCCGGACAGAGCTGAAGATCCTGCTCGTCGATGACGACGACGGCGACGCCAAGGCGGTGCGGCGCGCCTTCCGCAAAGCCAATATCGCAAATGAGATCACCCGGGCCGTTGACGGCATCGACGCGCTCGACATTCTCCGCGGCACCGGCGGCAGGGACAGGATCACGCCGCCCTACGTGCTGCTGGCCGATATCAACATGCCGCGGATGAACGGCTTCTCCCTGGTCGGGGAGATGCGCAGCGACCCCGGCCTGCACAAGTCGGTGGTGTTTTTCCTGACCACTTCCAGCGACCAGCAGGACATCGCGGCCGCCTACAGCCTGAACGCCGCAGGCTATATCGCCAAGGAGACCGCCGGGCGCGACTTCCTGCAGCTCGTCACCATGATGGACCGCTACTGGCGGATCATCGAACCACCCGCACCGGAACACTGAGCCGCCCGGCGCCCGGCCCCGCGCCCGGGCCTGCCAACAGCCTCTATGCCAGCCCCTTGGCCCAATCGCCGGCCGCGGCGCAGGCCGCGTCCAGATTGTGCTCCTGTCCGAAGCCGGTCACGGTCTTGCGCGGTTTCAGATCATGGTCCCCGTCTTCCAGCCAGCACAGCCTGATCGCCGGAGACAGCGCGTACCCCTGCACCTCCTCCAGCGCGCCGAAAGGGTCGCGGCTGCCCTGGCAGATCAGCGCGGGCGTTTCCAGCCCCTCCAGATGCGCGGTCCGCAGGCGCTCCGGCTTGCCAGCCGGGTGAAACGGGTAGCCAAGGCACAGCAGGCCGCAGATGCGCCCGCCGGCGAGCAGCTCGTCAGCAATCAGGCTCGCCACCCGGCCGCCCATGGATTTGCCGCCGATGACCAGCGGCCCGTCGCAGGCAAGGCAGCTGACGGCGGCCAGAAACTCCGCCTGCAGTTTCTCAGCCTTTGGCGGCGGCCGCTTCGGCCCGCCGCTGCGGCGGGCGGCCATATAGGAAAATTCGAACCGCGCCACCCGCAGCCCCCGGCCGGCGAGACCGGATGCAATGGCCGCCATGAACGGCGTGTCCCTGGGGGCGCCCGCACCATGCGCCAGCAACACCGTCGGGCAGCCATCGCGGCCGCCGTCAAAAAGAAAAGAAATTTCCGTCAAGCCCGTGCTCTCCCAAACCGCCCGGCAGGCAGGTTAGCAGCTTGCAGCCTGCGCTTCATCCCCTCCGGCGGTTCCGGCCGCAGCGCCTGCCCGCGCGCCGGCCCAGGTGCGGCATCACGCCGAGTGTCTCCTGTCCGCCGCGCTCTGCCCGCAGGCAATCCGCCGCATGTCCTCCCGGTTCATCGGCATCCCGAAATAGAACCCCTGGACGGCACTGCATTTCTCCGCCTGCAGGAAGTTCAGCTCATCCTGCTTTTCCACTCCTTCGGCCAGCACCGGAATGTTCAGGGCCGACCCCAGCAGCAGCGTCGAACAGACGATTGCCGCGCTCTGCGCGTTCCTGTGCACATCCCTCACAAAGCTCTGGTCGATCTTGATCTTGTCAAAGGGAAAGGTCTGCAGGGTGGCCAGCGAGGAATAGCCGGTGCCGAAATCGTCCATCGCAATGCGGACGCCGTAGTCCTTCAGCTGATGCATGACTTTCAGGCTATGGGCCTGGTCGTCGATGATGCTGGATTCGGTGATTTCCAGCTCCAGCCGCTCGGGCGGCAGGCCGGTTTCCAGCAGGATGTCCATCACATCCTCGGCAAAGGACGGCTGCACCAGCTGCTGCGGCGCCACATTGACCGCCACCTGGAGCGGCCGCTCCCAGCCGGACGCCTCTTTGCAGGCCGCGCGCAGCACCCAGTGCCCGATCTCCCGGATCAGGCCGGTCTCTTCGGCCACCGGAATGAACTCGCCTGGCCCCACACGGCCGCGGATGGGATGGTCCCAGCGCAGCAGCACCTCAAAGCCGACCGGCTCCAGCGTGGTGATGTCATTCTGCAGCTGATAGGCCAGCTCGAACTGCCCCGCGGCGCAGGCCTGGCGCAGATCGTGGACCAGCTGCAGCTTCTCCCGGCTCTGACGGTTCATCTCCTCGCTGAACTGGCAGATCGCGCCAGCCGGATCGGACTTGGCCCGGTACATCGCCAGGTCGGACTTGTGCAGCAGCTCCAGCGGGTCGCGGCCCTCCTGCAGGCTGGCTGCCACCCCGATAGCCGCCCCTACCCGGACCGAGATGCCCTCCAGCTCGATCGGCTCGGTGACCGACGCCTGCAGGCGTTCGGCAAAGGCCAGCACCTGCTCGATCCGCCGGAACCCCTGCTTGACCGCAACAAACTCGTCGCCGCCCACGCGCGCGATGTGCTCATCCGGCCCCTGCTGGCAGGTCAGCCGCCGGGCTACGGCCTGCAGCACCTTGTCGCCCACCGCGTGGCCATGCAGATCGTTCACCTCCTTGAACAGGTTCAGGTCGATGGTCAGCACCGCCGCACGCCCGGTCTCATCCTTGCGCATGCGCTCTGCCAGATCAGCCAGGAACTGCGTCAGCCACATCCGGTTGGGCATCCCGGTCAGCGGATCGTGCAGCGCCGCGTGCGCCAGCATCCGGCGCGCTTCGCTTTCGGCATTTGCCTCGATGACGGCAGAAGCGAAACCAACCAGCAGGATCAGCCCCATGACCCCGGAAACCAGCATCCCCAGCACCGTCCCCGAGATCACCTCTTCGGGCACATCCACCGGCGGGCTGAGCTGGACATTGATGGCGCTCATGCCGGTGAGATGCATGCCGCAGACGGCGCCCGCCAGCAGCACCGTGGCCAGCGCCCGGTTCCGCCTGCCCAGCCCCTGTCTGGCGGCAAAAGCATACCCCCAGGCGCCCAGCCCGACTCCGACCGCAAGCGACAGCACCTGGTAGCCCGGCTGCCACTGCAGTTCCCCAGGGATCAGATAGGCCTGCATGCCGGTGTAGTGCATCACGGCCACCGTCAAGCCGAACGCGCCCCCGGCCAGCAGGGCCGGATGCCGTCCGGCGCCAAAGGCCAGCACGGCATTGGCAGCCAGCACCCCCAGCACCGCCACCAGCAGCGACAGTCCGGTCAGCAGCGGTTCGTAGCCATGGTCGAATCCCGGCTCATAAGCCAGCATCGCAATGAAATGCGTCGCCCAGACTGTCGCCCCGGTGATCACGCCGGAGAGCCCCAGCTGCACCAGCCGCTGCCGCCCCGTTGCGCCGTTCAGCCGGTTGATCAGGCGCACGTTCAGGCCGACCCCGGCAACACAGACCAGGGCGGCGACAGCCATAAGCCCGTAATTGTGCTGCTGCGTTATGCAATCCAGAATTCGGTACATCAAAATCCCCGGGCCGAGATACAGTGCTGCGGCCAGAATTCCGCCAAAAGCTTAAAGAATGGCGAAATCCGCAATCCGGGCGGTGCCGGCAGCACTCTGCATTTGCCGCAAATACCAGCGTATGCCCGTCGCCCTGCCAGCCCCCGAGCATCGCCCCCGGCTGCCGGCACGTCCTGTGCCATTCCGCCCAAAGCCGGGGCGCTTGCCATGCTGTCCTTTAAAAAAAACCGATTGAATTCCGGCCCTGCACGGCCTCAAGTGAGCAGCGATAGCACCAGCTGCTGCCGCAGGCGCGCAGCGGCTGGCCTGCGGCAACGGGAGACGAGTGCAATGGACTCTGGACAGCTGCTTGCCTGCCCCACCTGCGATGTGCTGCACCGCGACCAGGACGTGCCGGCGCATTCGGTCGCCCGCTGCGCCCGCTGCGGCACGGTGCTGGCGGCACCCAAGTCCGGCGCCATGACCCGGATCGCGATGCTGTCGCTGACCGCGCTGATCCTGCTGGCCGCCGCGGCCGTCTTTCCGTTTCTTGAGCTGAAGGCCCAGGGGCTGTCGCATCAGGCGTCGGTTCTGGATGCGGTGCTGGCCTTTTCGCAAGGGCCGATGGCGCCGCTGTCGCTGGCCACCGGCCTGCTGATCGTGCTGCTGCCCGCCGCGCGCTACGGCGCGCTGGTCTACACCTTGGCCCCGATGGCCCTGGGCTGGCGTCCGGCGCCGCGGGCCGCCACCGCCTACCGCTGGGCAGAGCGGCTGAAACCCTGGGCGATGGCCGAGATATTCATCATCGGCGTGGCTGTGGCCCTGGTCAAAGTCTCCGGCCTGGCCAAGGTCGGGCTGGGCCCGGCCTTCTGGGCCTTTGCCGCCCTTCTGGTGGTGACCATTCTGACCGACAACGCGATTTGCAGGCTGACCGTATGGAAAACCCTGAGAACCCGCAGCGCTTCCTGACCGCCGCCGCAGCCGGGCTGGCCGGCTGCCGCGCCTGCGGCACCGCCAATCCAGGCGGCACCCGGATCTGCGCCTGCTGCGGCAGCCCGCTGCAAGCCGCCGCCCCGGACAGCCTGCAGCGGGTCTGGGCCTGGCTGGCGGCCGGGATGATCGCCTATGTGCCCGCCAACCTTTACCCGATGCTGCGCACCACCACCTTCGGCCGCACCTCCGAGAACACCCTGATCGGCGGCATTGCCGAACTGTTCAGCCACGGTTCCTATGGCGTCGCGCTGATCGTGTTCCTGGCCTCCATCGTGATCCCGGTCGCCAAGTTCCTCGCCATCGGCTACCTGGCGGTTTCGGTCCGCAGGCCCGCAGCCCTTGGTAGCCACGGCCGGCTGATGCTTTATGAAGTGGTTGAATTCATCGGGCGCTGGTCGATGATTGATGTCTTTGTGGTGGCAATCCTGACCGCCCTGGTGCAGCTGGATTTCGCCGCCGCCGTCGCCCCCGGCCTGGCGGCGGTCAGTTTTGCAATGTCGGTTGCCTTCACCATGCTGGCAGCCCAGAGTTTAGATCCGCGGCTGATCTGGACCGCAGATAGCGAGAATTTGGATGAGCACCCCTGACCCTGCCCGCATGAACATCTCCAGCCAGCGCCCCTCGACCTGGCGCAACCTGTCGCTGGTCTGGCTGGTGCCGCTGGCGGCGCTGCTGGTGTCGCTGGGGGTGGCGTGGAAAGCCTATTCCGACCGCGGCGTGCTGATCAGCATCAGCTTCGAAAACGCCTCCGGCATTGCCGCCAATGAAACCACCGTGCGCTACCGCGACGTGGTGATCGGCCGGGTCGAGAAGGTCGGCTTTTCCAGCGACCTCAGCAAGGTCTCCGTCCAGGCCCGCGTCGACAAGGACATCGCCCCCTATCTGGATTCTGACGCCGCCTTCTGGGTGGTCCGCCCGGAAGTGTCGGCGCGCGGCATCTCCGGCCTCAGCACCGTTCTGTCCGGCGTCTACATCGAGGGCAGCTGGGACCAGGACCCCGGCCTCCCGCAGACCGCCTTCGAGGGCGCCGACCGGGCGCCGCTGGCGCAGCCGGGCCGCGGCGGGCGCCGCATCACCCTGCGCACCGATGACGGCCGGATGATCTCCGAAGGCGCGCCGGTGCTGTTCCGCGGCATCGAGGTCGGCCGCCTGGAACAGCCGCGCCTGACCGTCAGCGGCGACAGCATCGTCGTCGACGCCTTCATCGAGGCCCCGCACGACCGCCGCATCAACTCCGCCACCCGGTTCTGGGACAGCTCCGGCTTCTCGGTCTCGATCGGGCCCAGCGGCCTGTCGCTGGACGTGGACAGCATCGCCTCGCTGGTGGCCGGCGGCATCGAATTCGGCTCCGTGTTCGACGGCGGCCAGCCGGTCGGGCCGGGCACCGTCTTCGACATCCACGCCGACGAGGCCGCCGCCCGCCGCACCGCCTTTGCCCGCACCCTGTCCGGCGGGGTTGCCGTCTCGGTCGCCTTTGACGAGTCGGTGGCGGGCCTGGCCAGCGGCGCCGCGGTCCAGCTGCGCGGCGTCAAGGTGGGCGAGGTCAGCAGCCTCAACGCCGCCATCCAAAGCGGCAGCGACGAGGCCGAGGTGCGGCTGATCGCCAAACTGCTGCTTGAGCCTGCGCTGATGGGCCTGCCGCCGGGCTCCGGCGAGGCCGAGGCCCTTGATTTCCTGGAGCAGGCGGTCGAGGGCGGCCTGCGCGCCCGGCTGGCCTCCGCCAGCCTGTTCAGCTCCGAGCTGATCGTCGAGCTGGTGACGCTGGAAGACGCGGCCCCCGCGCAGTTTGCCCGCAACGCCGAACCGTTCCCGCAGCTGCCCAGCGCGCCCTCGGACCTGCCGGATTTCACCGCCACCGCCGAAGGCATGCTGGAACGCATCAACGCGCTGCCGGTCGAAGAGCTGATGGCGCAGGTCATCGCGACGCTGGAAAGCATCGAAAACCTGGCCTCCGCCGACAGCACCGTTCAGACCCCGGCAGCAGCGGTTGCCCTGCTGGAAGACGCCCGCGCCCTGGTGACCGACCCCGGCACCCGCGCGCTGCCCGGCGAATTGCACGCGGCCGTCACCGACCTGCGGGCCATGCTGACGGAGCTGCAGCAAAGCAAAGCGGCAGCCAAGCTGGCCGCGGCGCTGGACCAGGGCAGCCAGGCCGCCGCCAGCCTAGCCGCCGCATCCGAGGACCTGCCCGCGCTGGTCGCCGATTTCCGCGCCCTGGCGGCCAAGGCCAATTCGCTGGAAGCCGAAGAGCTGATCCGCTCCGCCAGCCAGCTGATGAACAGCGCCGATGCGCTGATCGGCACCGAGGGCGCCCGCGAGCTGCCCCCGGCGCTGACCGGCGCGCTGGAAGAAATGCGCGCCACGCTGGAGGAGATGCGCCAGGGCGGGCTGGTCGAAAACGCCAATGCCACCATGGCCTCGGCCCGCGGCGCCGCCGATGCCGTGGCCGCCGCCGCCGAGGGCCTGCCGGCGCTGTCTGCCCGGCTGGAACGGCTGGTGGCACAATCCGAGGCGCTGATCGCCTCCTACGGCGCCCGCTCCAGCTTCAACTCCGAAACCCTGGACGCGCTGCGCGAGATCAGGACCGCCGCCCGCGCGGTCTCCCAGCTGGCCCGCAAGATCGAACGCGACCCGAATTCCCTGCTGTTTGGAAGATAAAATGATTCAAGCCCTGAAATTGCTGCTCCCCCTTGCCCTGCTGACGGCCTGCGCCGGGGGCAACGATCCCCGCTATCTGATTTCTTCTGCCCCTGGCGAGACGGGGACCAGCCTGCGTTCCCGCTCGATCGAGGTGCGGCTGGTCTCGCTGCCTTCCTACGCGGCCGCCGCCGACATCGTTGCCGAGGGCGAAGGCGGCGCGCTGTTTGCGCTTGGCGGCGCGCAATGGGCGGATGACCCGGCCCGCGGCATGACCGCCGCCCTGGCCCGCGGCCTCAGCGAACGCACCGGCGCCGCCGCGGCGATGGAGCCCTGGCCGCTGAACACCGGCCCGAACGCGCGGCTGGATGTGCGGGTGGATCAGGCCTATGCCCGCGCCGACGGGCTGTTTGAGCTCTCCGGCCAGTTCGCGGTCTCCTCGCCCGAGGGCACGGTGCGGGAGTTTGTGCAGCGCTTCGATATCACCACGCCGGTTGCAGGCGAAGGCGCCGGCGCTGCCGCCGATGCGCTGGCCCGGGCGCTGGCAGAGCTTACCCGGCAGGTGTCGCTGGCCATGTAGCTCAGCCGCCGCGGCAGGCCAGGCCGCCCGGCGCGCAATGCCGCAGCCGCAGGAAACATGAAGGCGCCCATCGGGCGCCTTCATGTTTCCCCGCCGGGCCGGCAAGACAGCAGCCCGGGCGATAGCGGCAAAAGTCAGTGGGTCCAGGGGCTGCGGCGGTTGGTGGCGAAGTTGTCGCCATAGCCGCCGGGGCGGATGTTGGCCTTGCGCTCCTTCGGCTCGACGACCACCGCGTCGATGCCGTGGTCCTCGGCATATTCCACCGCCGCTTCCTTGCTCTCGAACCGCAGCTTGACCTGCGCCTGGGTGTCGGAGGAGGAGGTCCAGCCCATCAGCGGGTCCACTTCCCGGGCCGAGGCAGGCGCAAACTCCAGCACCCATTTCCGCGTCTTGGCCATGCCAGAGGTCATGGCGTTGCGTGCCGGCCGGTAAATCCGCGCTTGCATGGGCTGTCTCTCCTTGAGTCTCAATCCAGCGCTTTTATGCGCCGGATGCGGTTCTGCGGCAAGGTGGCATTTTGAGCAGGGTTATCCGGGTTTTGCAGCACCGCCACAGGCCGCCTGCGCCAGCCTCCCCAGATGCGATGGCCGCGCCGCCAGAAACGCCATCAGCCGCGCCGGATACCCCTCCGGCGGCGCCTGCCGCACCGACGGGCGGGCCGCAACCGCCGCCCGCCACGCGGCCATTGGCCCAGCGCCCGGCATCAGGGCAAAATCCCCGATCGCATCGAAGGTATCGAAGTAGCGGAAGATGGTGCCCCAGACCCCGTCCACCATGTGAAAGTTGTCTCCGGCAAAGAACCGCCCCGCCACCTCCGGCGCGATCCGCTCCAGCCGCCCGCGCAGGGCTGCAGCCGCCGCGGCAAACGCCGCCTCATCCGGTGCATTATACAGTTTGCCCATGGCCGCCAGCGTGCCGGAGCCGTATTCGATCCAGGCCCGGTGCCGCGCCCGCTCCAGCGGATCGGCGGGATGCAGGCTGCCGGGCGTGGTCTCATCCAGGTATTCCGCAATCACCTGGCTTTCGAACAGCACCCGCCCGCCGGTCTCCAGCACCGGCACCCGGCCCGTCGGCGACAGCACCCGGAACCAGTCTGGCTTGTCCGCAAGATCGATATAGGTGCGGCGGTGCGGAATGGATTTCTCGCTCAGCACAATCACCGCCCGCTGCACATAGGGGCACAGGTGGTGGCTGATCAGATGCAGGTCGCTCATGGGATCCTCATTTAGATGCAGTTGCATCCACATCAGATAAGAGCCCCGCCTTGCATGTCAATGCACCTGCATCTAAATATCCCGCATGCAGACACCCGACCCTTTCGACATCTGGCTGCCGCTCGCCCGCGCCCACAAATCCATCCTCGCCTCGGTGGAGGCCGCGCTGAAGCAGGCGGGCCTGCCCGGGCTCGACTGGTACGACCTGCTGTGGGAGCTGGAATGCGCCGGCGATACGGGCCTGCGCCCCTTTGAGCTGCAGGAGAAGCTGCTGCTGCCGCAATACGGCGTCTCACGGCTGGCGGACCGGCTGGCCAAGGCCGGATACCTCATCCGGCAGGAGTGCAGCGGCGATGGCCGCGGCCAGGTCCTGCTGCTCACCCCCGCAGGCGCCGAGACCCGCGCGCAGATGTGGGCGGTTTACTCGGACGCCATGCAGCAGGCCGTCACCCCGCATTTCAGCCCGGGCGAGGCGCGGCGGCTGGCGGAGCTGCTGGGAAAGCTGCTGCGCCCCGCGCCTGCTGACAAAATCTGACACCATATCCCGGATTGGCCGCCACCCCCCCTTGCACCGGAACAAAAACAGACCAAAATCGGCCCCAGCCGCCAACGGAGTCGCCTGATGCCCTACGCCCATTCCGACAAAACCATGCCGATGATGACCCAGCGCGCGCCGCAGCAGCGGCCCAAGCTGGAGGGCGGCAAGCAGTTCGTCATGAACACCACCTTCGATCCCGCGGGCGACCAGCCCACCGCGATAAAGGAACTCTCCGAAGGCGTGATGGAGGGCGAGCGCAACCAGGTGCTGCTGGGCGCCACCGGCACCGGCAAGACCTTCACCATGGCCAAGGTGATCGAGGAGACCCAGCGCCCGGCGATCATCCTTGCCCCCAACAAAACGCTGGCGGCGCAATTGTACGGCGAATTCAAGGGCTTCTTCCCGGAGAACTCGGTCGAATACTTCGTCTCCTTCTACGACTACTACCAGCCGGAGGCCTATGTGCCGCGCTCCGACACGTATATCGAGAAGGAAAGCCAGATCAACGAGCAGATCGACCGGATGCGCCACTCGGCGACCCGCGCGCTGCTCGAACGCGACGACGTGATCATCATCGCGTCTGTGTCCTGCATCTACGGCATCGGCTCGGTCGAAACCTACTCGGCGATGACCCAGGACCTGAAGGCGGGCGAGATGTACGACCAGCGCCAGATCATGGCCGATCTGGTCGCCCAGCAGTACAAGCGCAACGACCAGGCCTTCCAGCGCGGCTCCTTCCGGGTCCGCGGCGACACCCTGGAAATCTTCCCCGCCCACCTGGAGGACCGCGCCTGGAAGCTTTCCTTCTTCGGCGAGGAGCTGGAGGCGATCACCGAATTCGACCCGCTCACCGGCGAAAAGACCGGCACCTTCGACCAGATCCGCGTCTATGCGAACTCCCACTACGTGACGCCCAAGCCGACCCTCAACCAGGCCGTGGTCTCCATCAAGGCGGAGCTGAAGCAGCGCCTCGACCAGCTGGTGGGCGACGGCAAGCTGCTGGAAGCGCAGCGGCTGGAGCAGCGCACCAACTTCGACCTCGAAATGCTGGAGGCGACCGGCCACTGCAACGGCATCGAGAACTACTCCCGCTACCTGACCGGCCGCGCCCCGGGCGAGCCGCCCCCGACCCTGTTCGAATTCATCCCCGACAACGCCATCGTCTTTGCCGACGAAAGCCACGTCTCCGTGCCGCAGATCGGCGGCATGTACCGCGGCGACCACCGGCGCAAGTTCACCCTGGCGGAACACGGCTTCCGCCTGCCCTCCTGCATGGACAACCGCCCCCTCAAGTTCGAGGAATGGGACGCCATGCGCCCGCAGTCGGTCTTCGTCTCCGCCACCCCCGCGGGCTGGGAGCTGGACCAGTCCGGCGGCGTCTTCACCGAACAGGTGATCCGCCCCACCGGCCTCCTGGACCCGGAGGTCGAAATCCGCCCCGTCGGCATGCAGGTGGACGACCTCCTCGACGAAATCCGCAAAGTCACCGCCAACGGCTTCCGCACCCTGGTCACCACCCTGACCAAACGCATGGCCGAGGACCTCACCGAATACCTGCACGAACAGGGCATCAAGGTCCGCTACATGCACTCCGACATCGACACGCTGGAGCGGATCGAGATCCTGCGCGACCTGCGCCTCGGCGCCTTCGACGTTCTGATCGGCATCAACCTCCTGCGCGAGGGGCTCGACATCCCCGAATGCGGCCTCGTCGCCATTCTGGATGCCGACAAGGAAGGCTTTCTGCGCTCCGAGACCTCGCTGATCCAGACCATCGGCCGCGCCGCCCGTAACGCCGACGGCCGCGTCATCATGTACGCCGACAAGATCACCGGCTCGATGGAGCGCGCCATCGGCGAAACCAACCGCCGCCGCGAAAAGCAGATCGCCTACAACCTCGAGCACGGCATCACGCCGGAGACGGTCAAGAAAAACGTCGAGGATGTTCTGGCCGGCCTCTACGAGGGCGATGTGGACATGAACCGCGTCACCGCCCAGATCGGCAAACCGATGCACGGCGCCAACCTGGAGGCGCATCTGAACGGCCTGCGCGACGAGATGCGCAAGGCGGCGGAGAACCTGGAGTTCGAAGAAGCCGCTCGCCTGCGCGACGAGATCAAACGGCTGGAGGCGGTCGACCTCGCCATCTCCGACGACCCCTTGGCGCGGCAATCGGCGGTGGAGGCGGCGTCGGAAGCGGCTGTCAAATCGCGGGGGCGGTCAACCGCGGGCAAGGCCGGGACGCGGGCCTACCGGGGGAAATCGCAGAAGAAGTTTTCGTAGGGTGGGCAATTTGCCCACCATCCCCCGGTTACAAAAAATGAAACGGTGGGCGGTATCACCCAGCCTACTCGCCAAACGCCCCGTCCGGGCTACCCTCTGCCCATTCCGCCCCGACCCGCCAGGCGCGGATATCGCGGTGGATCGACGAAAACGCCCAATCCGCAGGGCGCTCAACAAGCCCGTGCTTCACCGGATTGGCCCAGCAATAGGCAACATGCCTCCGGTAGTCCTCCTCATCCCGAATCAAATGCTCCCAGTACCGCCGCTGCCAGATCCCTTTCTCCCGCTTGGCCTGTTTGCTGGCTGACCGCCCGAACCTACCTTCAACAGCGTGTGAAAACCTGGATTTAATCAGCCGCCAACGCTCCGGGAAGCCGCTGTCGCCTGCCGGCAGCGTCCAGACCGCATGCAGGTGATCGGGCAGAACCACTATGGCATCGCAGCGGAATGGCGCCTGCTTCAACGTCTGTGCAAACGCCGTCCTCAAGGCTGCAATCTCCCCGACGAGCAGCGAGCTGTCCCGCTGCGCCAGATTGACGGTGAAAAAATAGCAGCCGCCCTCGCGTTTGAACCGGCGGTAATTTGGCATGGGCAATTTGATCCCAGGGCTGGTTAACACCTCGTTAACCAGCTCTCGGATGGTGGGCAAATTGCCCACCCTACGTTGCACCATGCCCCGGTAAAACCACCGCAAACCCATTAACCAACCATCAATAAACAAGGTTTCGCAGCGAAACCCCTTTTCGTTTACGCCTGCGCCGCACCACCGCTCTCCCACTCCGACACACAAAACCCCTCCGGAAACTCCGGAGGGGGACCACTCGTCACCACACAGTCTAAATCAGTTGTCGGCGGCGGTCTCGGTGCCAGCATCTTCCGGCGGGGTCACTTTAATGCCGGGCACGGTGATCTCGGCGTCCTTCATCTCCACGTCGACATCCGGCACCTTCACGGTGGCGGATTCCTCGGTCAGCTCGACCGACCCGACCTCGGCATCGAATTTGGGCAAGTTGCCGCCCTCGACGCTCACATCCACATCCGGCAGGCGGGCCTCTTCGGTCTGGTCGACGTCGATCATGTAGAAAGCGGCAGCAATGGCGATAACGGCGGCCACCCCGATGGCAACGGCAGATCCGGTCTTCATGGTAATTTCCCTCTCGACTACCTGGCACCACAGCGGTGCGTCGCAGGGATAACGGCCAAAGGGCGTCAAGGGTTCCCAAAAGATTTCCGCCGGTTCCGGCCCGGCCATGCCGCCCCCCCCTTGCCCGACTCACCCCATCGGGCGCAGACTGGAGGGCACCAGAAACCTGCGCGCGCCCCGGCTTGCCGCTTGCTGCGCCCAGATCTGATGCCGCCGCCAGATCAGTGAGCCAGGATGCTCCCGCGGCGCCCAGGACCTGAGCCACGCGCCGCCGGGCCCCGCGCCCCAGACAGGAGGACCTTCGATGATTGCCTCACGCCTGAAACATCATCTGGAGGCACAGGGCTTGCCCTTCGCCACCGTCCGTCACCCCTATACCGCCACAGCATCCGAATGCGCCGAAGCCGCGCATGTGCCGGGCGGCCACCTGGCCAAATCGGTGCTGATTCACATGGAGGAAGGCCCCTTCCTGGCGGTGATCCCGTCCGACCAGAAGGTCGATCTGCACAAGCTGCAGTCGATGGTCGACCGCCGTCTCGGGCTGGCGCCGGAGATTGAGCTGGACCAGGTCTTTGACGACTGCGACCCGGGCGCGGCGCCCTGCGTCGGGGCGGCCTATATGGTGCCCACGATCATCGACGACAGCCTCACCGGTCTCGACAAGGTCTGGTTCGAGGCCGGCGATCACAAGACGCTGGTCGAGATGAAGGGTTCCGATTTCGACACCCTGATGAAGGACGCCAAACACGGCTCCTTCTGCACCATGCACTGATGCCTGCGGCCAGCCGCCCCAATGCCGCCGGGGCGGCGCCACCGGCTGTCAGAAGTCGAACAGATCTTCCAGGAAATTCTTCTTTTTCTTCTTGTAGTATTTCTTCTCGTGGCGCGGCTCATGATCGCGGCCGCGGTCGTCATAGCGCTGCGGCTGCGGCGCCGGCTGCACCGGCTGTGCCGACCGTTCGATGATCTTGTCCAATTCCCCCCGGTCCAGCCACACCCCGCGGCAGCGCGGGCAATAGTCGATCTCGACGCCGGCGCGGTCGGACATGACAAGTTCGGTTCCATCAATCGGGCACTGCATTCGCTTCTCCTTGCACAACTTCTGCAGTTGACGTGGGAACCGCCCCCGCGCTCTGCAAGGCAAAGCCAGTGCAAAAACGCGCAATTTGCGGGTTTCCGCCCGTTTCCAGACAGCTGACCCATGGTAAGCTGCCTGCAAACCACGGAGGCTTACATGAGCAGCAAGACCATCCTCGCCGGGTTTCTGGCCCTGATCCTATCCTGTGCATCCGCCTATGCCGGCGACGGCGGCGGTGGCGGCGGCCGGGACGGGATGGACTCCGGCGGCGGCCAGCGCAGCGGACTCAGCTCCCGGGCCACCAAGGCGGTTGTGACCACCCTGACCCGCGGCTTCGACCGTTGCGGCGAGCTGCCTCAGGTCTACAGGTTCGACTGCTTCCGCCACACCTACAAGCTGGCAGCGCAGAAACTGGACGGCAACCAGGCCTATGCCGAGGCCTACAAGGCGCTGGTGCTGGTCGAAGAAACCCTGACGCGGTCCGTCAAGCAGAATCTGGACCCAGCCCAGCCCCCCAAGCGCAAGGGGCTGAACCTTTACCGTGCGGTGAAGCCGGCGGCGGTGCCGCAGATCAAGCGGCAGGCGGAATCGGCAATGAAACAGGCCGAGACCATCCTGCTGCGCTCGCCCGCAAACAAGCAGGTGCATTACGCCCGCATTGCCGAGGCGGTGAATTCCAACAAGGTGCTCTTGCGCTCCGCGCTGCTGCCCGGGGGCATGATCCGGCTGGCCTGGAGCCTGCTGAAAACGGCGGTTCCGGCCTAGGCCGCGGTCCGCCCCTCAGCGCACCACATGCACGGCGCAGGCTGCGTGGCGCACCACGTGGCCTGAGGTCGACCCCCAGATCAGATCCTGCATCGCCGGGCGGTGCGAGGCGAGGATGATCAGGTCGGGCTGGTTCTGCTCTGCCCAGTCCAGGATGGTGCGGCCGGAGTGGCCCTCCACCAGCACCCCTTCAGCATCGGGCAGGGTCTTGGCCAGCCCGTCCAGCTCCGCCTGCAGCGCATTGCGGGTGTCCTCCATGAAATCCGCCGGGATGTAGGAAATCGCATAGGCCGGCACCTGTTCGATCACATGCAGAAGTGTCACCTTGGCCCCCGGCGCCGACAGCAGCCGCGCCACCTTGAGCGGCCCGGTCACGTCGCGTTCCGGATCAAATGAGATCGGCACCAGAATATTGTGATACATCGCAATTCTCCCTTCGCTGGCAGTCTACACCATTTTTCCGCTCTGTTGCTTGATCCGGATCATCCGCGGCGTGCAATCCGGACCGCTGTGGCAACGCCTTGTCCGGAACGCCGCAGGCCCCATAGGGTTCCAGTCAAGGACCCGCCCGGCGGCACGCTGGCATCTTCTTTGAAAAGCAGCCAGAGGATTGCCGGTTCCCTCCTTGCAGTTTCGCTGGCGCTGGCCGGAGGGTCAGGGCGGTCAAGCCGGAAGGGCGGAGCCCGGCGGCAGAGGCCTTCCCGCGCGCCTGCGCCCAAGTGGTGATGATCCTGCTGCGCTCCCAGAAGCCGGTCAAGGCGCACTGCGCGCGCATCGCCGCGGCGGCGGACTCGGCCAAGGCCGTCATCCGCTCCGGGCTGATGACCCTGCACCGGTTCATTTGAGATTCTGCCCCCAGCCAGCCGGGCCTCAGGCCCCGAACACCTCGGCGACGTCATACATCACCGGCTCGAAGCTGCGGCACAGCTCGTTGATCTTGCGGTTGCGCTCGCGCATCTCCGGGCTGCGCAGCATCGCCATGAAATCCTCGCGGCGGCGCCATTGCGAATAATTGGCAATCCGGGTCTGGGCGTCGTTCACATGCAGACCGGCCGAGATGAAGCCCGGCTGTTTGGAAATGAACTCCGCATAGGCGTCCTCAAGCGCCTCCAGCAGGTCCTGGCATGTCCCCGGCGTCATCTCGAATGTGGTGATAACGGTCTGGATGTCCGCGGTTTTTGCAATTTTCGGCATTGGCTCCTCCGTTGACGTGACCCCAGCCTACGCCCGTTCACGCGATTAGCGCACGACATTTTTTACGGAACAGCCCGAAGTGGCGCGCAAGAGGGTTAACACAACCTTAACTATAAATCCGGACCCTTGATGCACCCGCGATGAGGCCAAGGGATGAAAACTGCCTATGCCGCCTGTCTTGCTGTGCTGCTGGCTCCGCCGGCGGATGGCGGCGCTTGGCTGGAGGTGCCGGGAAAAGGGTTTGCCGCGGCCAGCGCCACCTACCGCCAGACCCAGGGGCTGGCCACACATGAGCTGGGCTATTACGCCGCTTACGGGATTTCGCCGAAACTGACGCTGGGGGTGGACCTGAATCAGAACGCGGATATCTCCGGGCATGCGATGATCTTCGCACGGCTGCCGCTGCGCGCGGGGGACAGGTACAGGCTGGCGGTTGAGGCCGGCTTCGGAGGCAATCATTACCGCGGCCAGTGGGCCTTGATGCAAAGAACGACCCTGTCCTACGGGCGCGGGTTCGGCACCGCCACGGCCAGCGGCTGGCTGGCAATTGATGCGGCATACGAGCTGCGCAACAGCGGGCTGGACGCGATCTGGAAACTGGACGCCACTCTGGGGCTGAACCGGCCCGGCAAAGCCGCGCCGATGCTGCAGATCGAGACCGCAAAGCCGGACGGCGGGCGTTTTTCCTATACGCTGACGCCTGCGCTGCGCTATCCACTGCCTGCCGGGCGCGAGCTGATCCTGGGGCTGGAACACCGCAGCGCGGGCGAGGGCAGCCTTGGCCTGAAACTGGGGCTGTGGCAGAAATTCTGAACCCTTTCCACGGACAGAAAGCGCAACATGGCAGATGTGATCCGCCCCACTGATGATGAAGCCCGCGCACTGGCACGCGGCCTGATGGAGGAGGCGCGCTTTGCCGCGCTTGGGGTGCTGCTGGAGGGCGGCCAGCCGCTGGTGACGCGGGTGGCCTTTGGTCTGGATCCGCAGGGATGCCCGATCAGCCTGGTCTCGGACTTGGCGCAGCACACCCAGGCGCTGCGGCAGCATCCGGCCTGTTCCCTGATGGTGGGGGAGCCGGGCAGCAAGGGGGATGCACTGACCCACCCGCGCCTCAGCCTGCTGGCAGAGGCGGCGTTTGTGCCGCGCAGCGATCCGGCGCATGAGGCGCTGGCGGAGGCCTATCTGCGCCATCAGCCCAAGGCCAAACTGTACCTGCAGTTTGCCGATTTCAGCTTTGTCCGCTTTCGCGTCACGGCAGCGCATCTGAACGGCGGCTTCGGCAAAGCCTTCCGCCTTGCCGCCGCTGATCTGCTGCCCGGCGGCTGACATCAGCTGTCCATCCGCATCAGCACCTGCACCTCGCCCTTGACCGCCTCCTGCCAGCGCAGGCGGATTTCGTCCTGGTTCGTGCCCTGCAGCACATCGGCATAGGGCGTGATATAGCGGGTGCTGTTGCCGCTGGTCTGCAGCGGCCCCAGCGCCACCACGCTGTCGGCAAAGCGCGCGTAGCCCTGAAACGGCAGTTCGTCGCCGGACTCCACGGTCCAGGAGGAGGAGGCGGAGGACTGGCCGTGGCGCACCCGCAAGGGGTTGGCCGATTGGGCGGTGACGTTGTGGTACATGTTGCCGGTGACCACCACGTTCTTGGAGCGGCTGAAATCCAGGCCGGCAAAGCTGGTGTCGACCCGCTCTGCCCGGTCGATGCTGCCGTTGGTGGAGCGGAACTTGTTGCCGGTAACCGAGACGCCGTTCAGGTAGTGGCCGCTGCCGTAGGGTTTCACCACGATGTAGCTGAACCAGGGCGCGACATCGCCGGACAGGAACACATTGGCATTGATCGACAGCGCGCTGAAGGAAAAGCCGCCGGTGTAGTCCGGGGACGCGTCGCGTTCATTGGTCCATTCGATGAAGCAGTTGTCGACATAGTTGTCGGACACGGTGGAGGTGCAGTTGTTGGAGGTCAGCACCAGCCCCGCGGTGCGCACCCCGTTCGGGACGCTGTCGCCCTGGAAGAAATGGTTGCCGGTCACCGTGTTGTTGCTGCCGCCCAGGATCGCGAAATGGCGGAAGCGGGTGGCGCGGTTGCTGCGCAGCTTGGCGTCGTTGTTGTTGACGTTGAGCCCGATGCTGACCCGGTCCGGCACGTCCAGCGGGTCCTCGTCCGACAGGAACTGGCAGTTGTCGACCAGGATGCCCTGGCAGCCGGTGCCGATGGAGGTGATGCCGCGGTCCTTGGGTCGGGAGATGAAGCAGCTGTCGAAGGTATTGACCGATCCGGACGGCGACAGCCTTACAGCGCTGCAGCGGCCGTTGCACTGGAACTCGATATCCTGCAGCCCGAATTTGCTGAGCGAACTGAAGCCGCTGAAATCCACCAGGTACTTGAAGTCGCGGAAGGTGAAAGTCTGGGTGCCCTCGGCATCGTAAAGCGCGGCGCTGAGGGTGAGTTCGCCGGCGCCGGTGTTCTTGGATCTGACATAGACCTCGCGGCCCACACCCGCGCCCTCGACCAGCGATCCGACGGCGATGTTGGCGATATTGGCGACATTGGTCAGCTTCTTGGAATCCGACGCGCTGTAGGTCGCCTGCGAGGTCACGGCATCGGTGTCCCAGGCAGAACTGCTGGCGGCCTCCAGCTGGCCGTTGCGGATGATCCGGCGGGTCGCATAGGAGGATTTGTTCGGCACCGCCGCGGCCATGTCGATGGGCCCGCTGACGGTGATCTTGCGGCCCATCAGGTCGAGCGATTCATGGTCGGAGTTGTTGATCAGAGCCTGAAATGCCTTCTTGAAGCCCAGCTCCTCATCCCCGAAGGCGGCGGCATAGGCGGGGAAGTTGTAGTTCTTGGTCAACAGCAGCATGGCGCTGTCCGGCATCTCGACTGTGCCTTCGAACACCGCCTCGTGGTTCAGCGAGACAGTACTGGCCAGATAAAACTCCCCCGCGGGCACCAGGATGCGGCGCCCGTCCGCGGCGGCATCGGCAGCCTCAAACGCCGCCGTGCAGTCAAAGCTGCCGTTGCCCACCGCGCCGTAATCGGTGACATCCACCACGCTCAGCATGTCGCGCAGGAAGGCGCTGGTGATATCGGTGATCTCGATATCGTCGATCCGCACCACGCCGCCGTTGGCGCCGGTGAGGTCGAGGCCGAAATGACCGTAGGCCGCATCGCGGCCCCAGGGCATGTCCACGCCGCCGCGGCTGCCGCTGCCGACGATGCCGGTCACCTCGACCACCTCACCATAGGCGGTAAGCGCCACCTGCGTCGCAAATTCGGTGACCCCGCTGATGTGGCTGCCGCCCGCTGCTGCCGCCCAGCCGGCAATGCGGACCGAGGGCAGCGCGCCGCTGACGGCCTTGATGCGAATCCTGATCTGCAGATAGCAGCCCGGTTGCAGCGGCGTCTGGCCCATGAAGCGCAGCTTCTGGGTGTTCTCGGTCTTCTGCATCTCCAGGCAGCCGCCGAAATCCGCGTCCGCCGCCACAAAGACCGCATTGGCGGCGCCGTCATAGGTATCCGAGCCCGGGGTGCCGTCGCCGCTGGACCAGACATCGAGGCCGTCCGCAAAGGCGGGGGGCATCAGCTGCAGACCTTCGGTGATTGCCTTGTTCATGGAAGCTTCCTTTCCTGCTGCGCATCTCGCGTTCGGGGAAAAGGAAGTACAGGAGCGGCGTTAAATTCCGCCCAGCGGTGCGTACGCTGCCCTGGGTTCAGACGCTGTCAGCCTGCCCTTTCAGCAGGTGTACCGCGTTGATTTTCCAACCGCTTTCCAGATTAACCATTTGGTAATCCAACAGGTGCACGGCGCCTGTTTGGTCGGTGATCATCACCCGCTGCCACAGGCTGCCTGCGACCTCGCGCAGGTCCAGATAGCGCACCTCGGCCGAGCGCCAGACCATCGGGTAGCCCTGGCGCACCATCCCGGCAAACCGTTCAGGCGTGCCGAAGATGCGCCGGATATTCGGCGAGGCGTAGGAGAACGCGGTCTCGGTATCGTTGTTCAGGAAGGCCTCAAACTGAGAGCCGATCACGGATGTGACCGGCTCTTTCTGAGCTAATGCCGGGAAGGCCAGAAGTAAAACACTAACCCCCGCAAACAGAACACTGCGCATCTGTCCCTCCCGGTCCGTTCCCTTAAGTTAGACCAGAGTGACGCAGCGTCAAAACATTTTTTGCGATTTGGTAATTTTCTTGCGTGCCGAGAGGCTGAACAGAAAAGGGCGCGGAAACCCGCGCCCTGTCTCATTGTCCTTGAATGCAGGCTCAGGCCAGCTCGCCCGCCAGCGCTTTTTCGATCAGCGCGATGGTGTCCTCGACGCCGTAAAGCGCGATGAAGCCGCCGAAGCGCGGGCCCTGGGACGCGCCCAGCAGCACCTCATAGATCGCCGAGAACCAGGCGCGCAGCGGCTCGAACCCGTGGATCTTGCCGATGGCAAAGACCACCGATTGCAGGAATTCCTCATCCGCGAAGTTGGCCTCGGGCAGCGGGTCGGTATTGCCGGCGATCTCGTTCTTCTTGGCGATGGCGGCAAGTGCGGCGTCTGCCGATTTCAGCGCGTCTGCCAGATCGCTGAGCGCCGCGCGCTCCTGATCGGTGGGCAGGCGGAATTCCTTCGCGGGTTTCACGAAGTCATTGAAATAGGCAACCGCAAAGCCCGCCGCCTGGTCCATGCCCGGATGGGTGTCCGGCGTGGCGTTGGGGGCGTATTTGTTGATGAAGCCCCACATGGTCGCCTTGTCCTCGGCGCTGGAGGCAGAGGCCAGGTTCAGCAGCATCGAGAACGGCACCACCATGTCGGACTGCGGAACATCGCCGCCGTGGATGTGCCAGACCGGGTTGTTGAGCTGCGCCTTCAGATCCTGGCCATGGTAGGCGCGCAGCTGCTGGTGGTATTCATCCACCGCCTTGGGGATCACGTCGAAATGCATCCGCTTGGCGGTCTTGGGCTTCTGGTACATGAAGTACGCCAGCGACTCGGTCGAGGCATAGGTCAGCCATTCGTCGATCGACACGCCGTTGCCGGAGGATTTGGAGATCTTCTGGCCGTTTTCATCGAGGAACAGCTCATAGGTGAAATGCTCCGGTGCACGCTGGCCCAGCACCCGGCAGATGCCGTCATAGATCGGCGTGTTGGTGGAGTGGTCCTTGCCGTACATTTCGAAATCGACTTCCAGCGCGGCCCAGCGGGCGCCGAAATCGGGCTTCCACTGCAGCTTCACGTTGCCGCCGGTGACCGGCAGGGTCCATTCCTTGCCGTCCTCGTCGTCGAAGGTGACGGTATAGGTCTCGGCGCAGACTTTCTTCATCGGCACATAAAGCACGCGGCCGGTTTCCGGGTGGATCGGCAGGAAGATCGAATAGGTCTGGCGGCGCTCTTCGCGCAAGCTTTTCAGCATGATCGCCATGATGTCGTCGTACTTGTCGACGGCGCGCTTCAGGATCTCGTCGAACTGGCCGGACTGGTAGAATTCGGTGGCCGAGTAGAACTCGTAAGAGAACCCGAAGGTGTCCAGGAACCGGCGCAGCATGGCGTTGTTGTGGTGGCCGAAGCTCTCATGCGTGCCGAACGGGTCCGGCACCGAGGTCAGCGGCTTTTGCAGGTGTTCCGCCAGCGCCTCCTGGTTTGGGACGTTGCCGGGCACCTTGCGCATGCCGTCCAGATCGTCGGAGAAGCAGATCAGCCGGGTCGGGATGTCCGAAATGGTCTCGAACGCCTTCTTGATCATGGTGGTGCGGGCGACCTCGCCGAAGGTGCCGATGTGCGGCAGGCCCGACGGGCCATAGCCGGTTTCGAACAGCACATAGCCCTTCTCCGGCGCGCCCTTGGCATAACGTTTGAGAACCCGGCGGGCTTCTTCAAACGGCCAGGCTTTGCTCTTCAGAGCTTCTTCGCGCACATCAGACATTTGTGTTCTCCATCGGCGGCAGTTTGTCAGCGATCGGGGTGCCGCGTGATCATCCCGGATGCCCCATGCACCCGGCCCTTCCCTCTATTGTGCCTGTGCAGCATGAGTCAATGATCACCGGCCCGGGCGGCGTTTGCTAGGCCGCCTTTTCGGTGATCCACGCCAGAATGTCCCGCACGTCGCGCCCGGCCGCCAGGCCATCGCGGGCAGAGGCGAAGTAGCCGCGCGCGGAGCTGGCGCTTGGCCCCTGCAGCCGCACCAGCGCGCCGGTGCCCAGAAAGCTGTCGAGCACCCCGCCCCAGGCCAGGCACACCCCCTGCCCGGCCAGCGCAGCGTTGACCAGCATCGCATAGGAATTGAAATCCAGCGCGCGGGCGCCGGACGGCATTGCCAGGCCCGCCTCATGAAACCAGCTGGGCCAGTCATGCCACTGGCTGCGGGCGGCCTCCATCGTCAGCAGCGTCATGCGGGCAAAGTCATGGCGGTCCGCGGCCATTCCCAGGCGCGTCAGATACAACGGGCTGGCCACCGGGAAGACCTCGTCCCCCAACAGCCGCTGCTCCTGCCCGGCGCCTGTTTCCGGCAGCCCGAAGCGGATCAGCAGATCGCCGGGGCGGATCGCCTCTCCATACTCCTGGCTTAGGATACGGATGGTCACCCCGGGAAAGGCGTCCTCCAGCGCGCCCAGCCGCGGGATCAGCCAGAAGGCGACAAAGCCGGCCGGGGCCGAGACCGTCACCACCCGACCCTGCGCGCTCTGCCGCAGGCGGGCCACCGAGGCTTCGATCTGCCCGAAGCCGCTGTGCAAAGCCTGCAGAAGATCCTTGCCCTGCGGGGTCATGCGCACGGGCTTGCGGCTGCGGTCGAACAGGGCGCAGCCCAGGTCCGCCTCCAATGCCGCGATCCGGCGCGATACCGCGGGCTGCGAGACATTCAGCTCCTGCGCGGCGGCGGTCAGGGTGCCGTGGCGCGCCGCGGCATAAAAGGCGGTGAGCCCGGAAAAGCTGGGAAGGCGCTCCATCTATCATAACCTCAGCGTATATTACTGTGCAGCTTTACCCTATTGAGCGAAACCCGGGAAGGCCTCTAACTGGGCGGCAGGATGAGGAGACCCGCGATGACTGCAGAACTGACCACCCTGGCTGCCGATCTGGGCGATGCGGAACAGCTGCATCAGCCCTCCAACCTGCCGCATGCGCCGCTGGCGGTGGATGCCGCGCAGGTGCCGCTGGCGGGCGGCACCGATCCGGCCTATGGCGAGGTGCGCTGGCGCACGCTGATCAACGGCAGCGACGACGCCCCGCGCGATATGGTGCTGGGCATTGCCGAATTCGGCCCGGGCGGCCGCCTGCTGTCGCACCGCCATGACCCGGCAGAGTTCTATTTCGGGCTGGAGGGGTCCGGCGTGGTGACCATCGACGGCATCCCGCATGAGATTCGCCCCGGCGTGGCCATCTATGTGCCCGGCGGCGCCGAGCACGGCACCGTGGCGGGCCGGGACGGGCTGCGCTTCGCCTATGGCTTTGCCGAACCGAGCTTTGAGCAGATCCAGTACCGGTTTTCCGCACAAGCTTGAATCCGAGGCGGATTTTTGCGGCTTTGGCGCGGGCAGCAGTTGAACCTGCCCCGCCCTGTACCTATCCTGATTGCAGCAGCATGCAGCATGAAAAGGATGCCTCGATGAGTGAGCAAACCCCGCACCCGATGTCCCCGCAGGACTGCCTGGTGGCGCTGATGGTGGCGGTGTCTGCCTCGGACGAGAACATCCGCACCGCGGAGCTGGTCAAGATCCAGTCGGCGGTCAACATGCTGCCGGTGTTTGCCGACTACGACATCGACCGGGTGGCCCGCATTTCCCGCACCGTGTTCGACCTGTTCGAGCAGGAGGACGGGCTGGAGGCGCTGTTCGGGCTGATCCGCGGCGACCTGCCGGAGCGGCTGTTCGAAACCGCCTATGCGCTGTCCTGCGATGTGGCGGCGGCCGACGGGGTGCTGGGTGAGACCGAGCTCGAATTCCTGGCGGAGGTCCGTTACGAGCTGAACATCGACCGGCTGCATGCCGCCGCGATCGAGCGCGGCGCGCGGGCCCGGCACATGGTCTGACGGCGGCCGCTTTACGCAGCTGCCCTTGCCCGCATTGCATGGCAGGGTTGCACAACGCACGCTTGCAACAAATTTGACCCGTTCCCATTTGGCGCTAGTTCGACGCCTATCGGGAAACGGGTCATGGTCACGTGGCAAAGAGACATCAGTGAAATCCGCAGGCTGCTGCTCGAGATCGAGGGCGGCAGGGAGGCGTTCTGCGCCCTGCCGCGGTCCGCTGCCGAAGCGATGATGCTGCCCGCGGAGGACTGCCTGCCCGATGCCGAAGCCCGCAAGCTGGCCTATCACCTGAGCCTGCTGGAAAGCGCCGGGCTGGCGCGGTTCAGCCGGCTGTCCAACGGCAACTGGCATGTGCGCGGGCTGACCTGGAACGGCCATGAGCTGCTGGACAACATCCGCCGCGAGGACGTCTGGGCTGTGGTGCAGGAACGGCACCGGCAGCTGGGCGGCTTCAGCATGGAGATCCTCAGCGGTCTGGCTGGGGAAATGATGCGCCGCGAGGCCGGCGCGCTGGAAACTTCCGGCACCTGAGCAGTGCTTTCCGGGGACCCGGCCGGCGCGCACTCCGCGCCGGCCGTTGTATGTCAGGAGACTGCCGGAATGCCGAGCGCCCCCGGCAACGTCACCGGTACAGCGCGGAATTCAGGTAGCGCAGGCCGGTGTCGATCACCACGGTGACCACCCGCTTGCCCGGCCCCAGTTCGCGCGCCCGCTGCAGCGCCGCCCAGATATTGGCGCCGGAGGTGATGCCGCCCAGCAAGCCCTCCTGCTGCGCCAGCATGCGGGCACCGGCAAAGGCATCCTCGTCCTTGACCGGCACCACCGCGTCAATCAGGTCGCGGCGCAGGATTTTCGGCAGGAAGGACAGCCCGATCCCCTCCAGCTGGTGGGTGCCGCTGGTGTCGCCGCCCGACAGGTTGCGCACGTGGTAGGGCTCAATGGCGGTGATGCAGGTTGCCGGGTTGGCCTCCTTCAGCACCTCGGCATTGCCGGAAATGCAGCCGCCGCCGCCGGTCGCCATCACGAATTCATCCACCGGACCGTCCAGCTGCGCCAGGATTTCGCGGCCCATGCCGTGATAGCCGCGCTTGTTGTCCATGTTGTTGACCTGATCGGTCCAGAACACGCCCGGCTCCGCCGCCAGTTCCTTGGCCCGCGCGATGGTGCGGTCGATCACGCTGGCGGTCAGGATGCCGCCCTCGGCATGGATGATCTCCACCTCGGCGCCATAGGCGCGCATGGTCTGCAGCTTCTCCTCCGAGAACGCGTTGGAAGAGACGAAATGCGCCCGGTAGCCGCGGGTGGCGCAGACCATCGCCAGCGAGCTGCCGGTGCTGCCGCCGGTGTATTCCACCACTTTGCCGCCGGGCTTCAGATCGCCGCGCCGCTCGGCGCCTTCGATCATCGACAGCGCCATCCGGTCCTTCATGCTGCCGGTCGGATTGGCGCCTTCCCATTTCACCCAGACCTCGGCCATGTCCGGTGCGATCAGGTGCTTCAGCCGCACAAGCGGCGTGTTTCCGATGGCGTTCATGTGGCGGTTCTCCCTTGCTGCGCGACTCACTTTCAAAATTAAAGTCACTATGCGCCAGTGGCTTTCATTTTGAAAGCCGCTTAATCTGGGGGAGTGCCAGAACCCGCAGGAGCCGCGCCATGACCCAGCCGCAGACCAAGTACCGCTCGCGCTGCTCGATTGCCCGCACGCTGGATGTGCTGGGGGACAAGTGGACGCTTCTGGTGGTGCGCGACCTGATGTGGCACGGCAAGCATACGTTCCAGGAGCTGCAGGCAAGCGAGGAGCATATTGCCGCCAACCTCCTGTCGGAGCGGCTGAAGCGGCTGATGGCGCTGGGGCTGGTGGCGCGGGAGGCCTATCAGGACCGGCCGGTGCGCTACCGCTATGCGCTGACGGATGACGGCCGCAGCCTGGAGCCGCTGCTGCTGCAGATCATGGGCTGGGGCCACGCGCATCTGGGCGGCGGGCTGTTTGATCCGCAATCCGGACAGACGGTGGCAGTGGCGGATTAACCCCTGTGGGCTGCAATCAGACTTTTTAGGCTCTGTTTTTGCTGTCCCTGCGCGTCGAAATTGCCGGGGTCGAGCCATTCGGCATAAGCCGCCTCCAGCCGCGGCCATTCGCTGTCCAGCACCGCATACCAGGCGGTGTCGCGGTTGCGGCCCTTGTAGACGACGGCCTGGCGGAACAGCCCCTCGTAAGTAAAGCCCAGCCGCTCTGCCGCGCGGCAGGAGGGCGCATTCAGGGCGTCGCATTTCCATTCATAGCGGCGATAGCCCAGGTCGTTGAACACCCGCGCCATCATCAGGAACATCGCCTCCGTCGCGGCGGGCGTGCGCTGCAGGGCCGGGGCATAGGTGATGCCGCCGACCTCGATCACCCCGTGCTCCGGCTTGATCCGCATATAGCTGGCCACGCCTTCGGCCCGGCCGCTGGCACCGTTGACGATGGCGAAATAAGGCTGCGCATCGACACCGCTGGCCCCCTGGATCCAGCTGCGCAGCTCCGCCTCGGTGCCGAAAGGCCCCCAGGGGATATAGGTCCAGATCGCGCCGCCGGGGTCCTGGCTGAAGGCGGCAAACAGTTCCGCGGTATGGCGGGCGGCGTCCAGCGGTTCCACCCGGCAATAGCGGCCCGTCAGACCGTCGTGGCCGGGCAGGCGAGCGCCCTGCCAGTCCGGCAGCCGGGCGCCGATCGGCTGGCCGTGTTCGTTGATGCGGTCGGTCATGGTCTGGTCCTTTGCACTGCGGGCCGGCGGCCCTTGCCCGATGCCGCTGTGCCTGCAAACCGGCCCTGCGAAAACGTCCAGAAAGCGGAAATTTCCCCAGACCAGTCAGGCCCTAACTCCCGTAAACCGCGCCCCAGCGTTCGATCAGCTGCTGCTGCAGCTGCTTGGCCCGGCGGTTCCAGCTGCGGGCGCCCTGGGGCCGTTCGCGCTGCGCCCGGGTCAAGCGGCCGCGGGTCTTCTCATCCGCGGTGAAGATAGCAAAGGCCAGCACGGTGCCGTCCGCCGCGGTCATGAACCCGCCAAGGCCGGAGACGAAGTTCAGGGTGCCGGTCTTGGCGGCGACCTTGATCGGGTGGCCCTTGACGGTGCGGCCCTTGGCGTCGCGCATCTGGAACGGTTTCAAAAGCGGCTTCAGCTGGCCCGCCTTATAGGCGGCCACCAGCGCGCCGGTCAGATCCGCCGGTGTCATCCGCGAGTCGCCGCCGAGGCCGGAGTGATCCACCAGCCGGCTGCCGGACATGCCGTATTTGCCCGCGGCCCAGCGGCTCATCTCCGCTGCCGAGGCCTTGAGCGAGGCCGGGCGGCCCGCGCGGGCGGCGGTGGCGGACATGCCGATCATCTCGGCCATCAGGTTGTTGGAGTATTTCAGCATCGCCTTCAGCAGCACATCCAGCGGCGGGCTGTGGTGCTGGGCCAGCAGAGTGGCTGAGGGCAGCGCGCGGGTTTTCTTGGGCTTGGGCAGCTTGATGCCGTGAGCGCGTGCCAGGGTGCGGAACACGTCACCCGCATAGGCCGCCGGGTTGCGCACCGGCAGCCAGCGGGCGCCGCCCTTGCCCAGCGCCTTGGAGGCGACGGTCCAGTGATCCACCCCGCCCTTCTCCGCATAGGTGTAAACCGGCACCGCGCGGGACTGGATCGCCATCCGGGCGGTGGCCACCTCGGGGCGGTATTTCTCGGTGCGGGCGTCCATGGTGATCGCCCAGCCGCCGCTGGCGGCGCGCTTCCATTCGAAATGCACCCGGTTGAAGTTCAGCGCGATGCCGGACACCGCGGGGGAATAGCCGACATGGTCGGGCTGGTCCGGGTCGATGGTCTTGACCGTCGGCAGCGCGCCGTCCCAGATCAGGAAGTTGCCGCGCACCTCGCGCACGCCGGCGTTTTTCAGCGCTTTCGCCAGCAGCGCAAGATGGTCGGTGTTCAACAGCGGATCACCGCCGCCGGCCAGGATCAGGTCACCGTTGACGACACCGCCGGACACGCCGCCGGTGGCCAAGATGCGGGTCTCGAACCGGTGGTCCGCCCCCAGCACATCCAGCGCATAAAGCGCGGTCAGCGCCTTGGCTACGCTGGCGGGCGGCAAGGCCTGAGAGCCGCCGGAGGCTTCCAGCAGCTTGCCTGTCTTCACATCCGCCACCGCACAGACTGCATCACCCCTGAGGCCGGCGCGTTCAATCAGCGCCTTGAGGCCATCGGCACCGGCCGCAAGTGAGCTGACCTTGCGGGCAACGGGCCGCAGCGAGACGGCCGGCGCGTTGGCCAGCGCCGAGGTGCCTGCCAAAGCGGCAAGCCCGGAAAGGAGGAATGTCCGGCGTGAAGTCATCTTATTCATTTTTAGGGTCAGGAGCGGCTCTACTTCAATCCCTGATCCACGGCTTTGCGCCGCAAGGTCCGGGCTTTTTCACACTGGCAAGTCCTGCTACCGCTGGCAGCCATGTTGCAGGCACTCATCCTCATGTTCGCGGCCATGTCAATGATCCCCGCAGGCGACCTGTGCGGGAAACTGCTGACCGGCGCCGGGCTGGCGACGCCCGCCTTTGTCGCCTGGTCGCGGTTTGCCATCGGCACCGCGCTGATCCTGCCCTTCGTGCCGCGCCGGGCCTATACCCTCTTGGGCGACTGGCGGCTGTGGCTGCGGGCCGGGCTGCTGACCGGCGGCATCTTCTCGATCCAGCTGGCGCTGCAGAGCGAACCGCTGGCCAATGTCTTTGCCGCCTTCTTCATCGGGCCGGTGGTCAGCTACGTGCTGTCGGTGCTGCTGCTGCGCGAGCAGGCGACGGCGCTGCGCAGCCTGCTGATGGCGCTGGGGTTCGTTGGCGTTC
The DNA here is from genome assembly GCF_059694505.1 of Leisingera sp. ANG49. Classification (NCBI taxonomy): domain Bacteria; kingdom Pseudomonadati; phylum Pseudomonadota; class Alphaproteobacteria; order Rhodobacterales; family Roseobacteraceae; genus Leisingera; species Leisingera sp. ANG49. The sequence continues at coordinate 578,152 of NZ_JCATZN010000004.1, read as the reverse complement.
TGATGGTGGTGCGGCCGGGCCTGGGCGGCTCCGTGAACCTGTTGTGGGCGGTGCTGGCGGGCTGTTTCTACGGCGGCTTCCTGACCAGTTCGCGCTGGCTGGCGCATGTCGGCACGCCGCTGGAGCTGAGCCTGACCCAGCTTCTGCTATCGGCCCTGCTGATGCTGCCGCTGGGCCTGGCCGGCCTGCCGGAATTCACCCCCTCCACCGCGGCGCTGACGGTGGGGAGTGCGGCGTTTTCGATGACGGGCAACCTCTTGCTGCTGTTTGCCTATGGCCGGGTGCAGGCGGTGAAGCTGGCGCCGATGGTCTATTTCCAGCTGGTGGCCGCGGTCGGCCTGGGCTGGGCGGTGTTCAGCCAGCTGCCGGACGCCTGGACCTGGGGTGGGCTGGCGGTGGTGCTCAGCGCCGGGCTGGCCTCAGCCCTCCTGCGCCGCTGACCAGGTGCCGCGGGCGCGCAGCGCGGTGGAGCTCACATCCACCATCGGCAGGTTGACGAAACACCAGGCCGGGCTTTCGGCCTGCGCCAGCAGATGGCTTTCGCTGCCTTTCAGCATGGCATGGCGGTAAACCCGCGCGGCCGGGGAAAACCGGGACGAGATCCGGTCGCCGGGCCGCGCCAGCACTCCGACGGGCACCGTGTCCAGGATCTGCTGCCAGTCTTTCCAGCGGTGGAAATGGGTCAGGTTGTCGGCCCCCATCAGCCAGACAAAGCGCACGCCGGGATGGCGGCGGCGCAGGTGGCGCAGGGTCTGGGCGGTGTAGCGGGTGCCCAGCGCAGCCTCGATGCCGGTGATGTGGATGCGCGGGTGCCGGATCAGCTCCTCTGCCGCTGCGATCCGCCGCTCCAGCGGTGCCGGCTGGCGGGCCTTCAGCGGGTTGCCGGGCGACACCAGCCAGAACAGGTGATCCAGCCCGAAGCGTTTCAGTGCCGCATGGGAAATCGCCGCGTGGCCGCGGTGCGGCGGATCAAAGGACCCCCCGAGCAGCCCGACGCTCTGGCCGGGGCGGATATGCGGCAGCTTGCAAACCATGAACGCCTTGATGCGCATAGTTTTCGGGAGAGATCAATTGCCGCCCGCAGCCGGCGCGCACAACCCTGCGCAGATTGCCTGAAACGCTGCTTTGGGTGTAGAATTTTATTGCGCGGGCGTTGTTTGCAGCCCGCTGTTTCCAGTTTGCGAGTTTACCATGGTTGCCAAGCTTTCCGCCTCCGTCGGGCGCAAGGGCAAGAACCTGCCCGAAGACGTCAAAACCGTACAGCAATTGTTGAATGCCTTTGCCGGCAATGCCGGCATCAAGAAGGTCAAGATCGATGGCACCCCATCCCCGGTGCTGGAGAAGATGATCGGCCAGTTCCAGCAGGAGATCTGCGGCTTCAAGGCCGATTTCCGCATCGATCCGGGCAAGAACACCATCAAGAAGCTGAACGCGGGCCCGGCCAAGGCCAAGGCCGAGCAGAAGGCCAAGGAAAAGCAGGACGAAAAGGCCAAGCAGGAGGCCAAGGCCCAGGCCGTGAAGGCCGCCAAGGACGCGGTGATGAAGGAGGCCAAGTCCAAGTCGCTGGACCAGAGCGGCTGGGCCGCGCTGCTGGAAGACATCGAGGAATATGCCACCTCGCTCTATGACAGTTATTTTACCAGGGGCGAGAAGAAGGGCGAGGACGCGCAGAAAGCCGCCAAGCAGGCGGCGGAGAAGGCCGCCAAGGAGGCCAAGAAGAAGGCGGCGGAGAATGTCATCAAGACCATCGACACCGGCGGGCTGTGCAAGCCGGGGCGGCTGGAAGGCAAGACCGGCGGGGTGAAGAAAGCGATCCTCAACGTGCTGTTTGATGTCTCCTCCTATTACGGGCAGACCATCAATGTGGTGTCCGGCTTGCGCGACAAGAAAGGCCAGGCCAATGCCATGTACAAGGGCTGGAACGGCCACCTGGAGCACGGCAAGATCTACATCTACCTGCGCAACAACGAGGATTTCCGGCTGGAGCTGGACGGCTATGTGCAGGCGGGCGACAAGAAGGGCTTTGTCGCCTGCATGTTCAAGAAGGCGAAATGGGACCAGATCTCACGCCATCTGACCGGCCGGGCGGTCGACATCTCCACCAAGACCGACGCCAAGATCATCGAAGCGCTGAAGACTTGCCTGCAATATGTGCGCGAGCCGCGCAAGAACAGTGAAGGCATCAAATGCCACCACTTCGACGACCGCAAGCTGGTCTATCCGATCCCGGACAGCGTCAAGAAGAAGTGGAAGATCTGAGGGGGCCGGGAATTGGCGGCCGCTGCCGCCGCCTGTGAATCCTGCAGATGGTGCAGCCGCCATGGGACGGGCAGCTGCACCGCGGAACGCCAGGGGGCCAGAGCCGCGGGCCCCTGCCGGCGTTCCGCAAACCTGCGCGTCAGTGGGTATGCGCGGCGGGCGCGGTCAGATGCAGCCCCGGCGCCGGATGCGCCAGATCATGCGGGTCCTGGCCCTCGGCCGGGATTTCGCTCCAGCTGTTTTCGCCGGTGGCGCATTCCTGCATGGTGGGGAAGAACAGCATGGTCTCCGGCTCCAGCGACCCGTCCAGCTTGGCGCGGAAGGTGAACTCATCGTAGAAGTCATCCTGCAACTCGCCGGTCCAGATGATCTCCTTGACGCCGGAGGTGAGCGTCTTGCCGTAGTAGTCGTAGCTGTTTGCGTAATCGCCAGAGACAGTTTCCAGCGTCCAGCCCGCCTTGGGCATCGGCTTCACCGAGATCACGCCCTCGGGGATGGCGATCCGCAGCTTCAGGGTGGCCTCGCCGCTGCAGCCATGGCCGATCCGCATCACGCCCTTGTAGAAGCTGCCGGTGGCGGCCTCCTGCTGTTCCAGGGTGGCATGGGCCTGGGCCGCGGTTCCAAGCGCAGCCGCCAGCAGCGCAGCCGAAGCGATGTTCATGAGTTTCATAAGTCTGGTCCGTTTGTTCACATGTCAGGTGTGCCGGGGGTCCCGGCGGTTTGCTGTCATGTGAAGGCCGGCGGGGCCCGGGCCAAATAGATCGGAACAACGCCCGGCGCAGCGATCCAGCCGCCGCGTCCGGCAGTTGCGGTGCGGCGGAACAGGCAAGGCTGCCCGGGCGCCTTGGCCTGGGGCAGCACCGCCCCCGCCGCCAGGGTGCAGTTCGGGCAATTTCCGGTCTCGCCGCCCTCGCCAAAGCCGCAGATGTCAGAGGCGGCAAAGCCGAAGGCCGCAAACCCCGGATCCGCCGCAACCGGCCGCGCCGCATGGATCCCCGCCAGCAGCGCAAAACAGAGCGCCGCCGCCAGCGCCAGCCCTGTCCTGTATCTGTGCCACTGCGTCACGGGGTGTCCTGCCCTTTAGGTGCCTTGTCCTTGGCTCCCTGTCTAAGGCGCGGGCGCGGGGCATTTGTTGCGCTTGATCAACATGCTGGGCAGAAACTGCACAACACAAGGCCCGGGCCTGACCTTGGGAGGGCGCGAAGGCGCCTGACCGGGGGGAAGGTCAGGCGCGGGCCGTGCCGCTGCGCGTCACGTCCCTGGGGGCTCGCCGCGCCTGATCTGAAAACAATCAAACGGCACCAACCGGTGCACAGGGGGGTGTACAGAGGGTGCACGCATGGCACCCCCTTGCGCAGGCCTGCATCCCGCATTGCCCCGCCGCCGCCCATCCGCTATCACTCCCGCCAGCAAATTTCCCCCTTAACGGAGCGATCCCATGGCTTCCTACCAGTACGTCTACCACATGCAGGGGGTCTCCAAGACCTACCCGGGTGGCAAGAAATGCTTTGAAAACATCCACCTCTCCTTCCTGCCCGGCGTGAAGATCGGTGTGGTCGGCGTCAACGGCGCCGGTAAGTCCACCCTGATGAAGATCATGGCCGGCCTCGACAAGGATTTCACCGGCGAGGCCTGGGCCGCGGAAGGCGCCAAGGTCGGCTACCTGCCGCAGGAGCCGCAGCTGGATGAGAGCCTCACCGTGCGCGAAAACGTCATGCTGGGCGTGCAGGCCAAGAAGGACAAGGTCGACCGCTTCAACCAGATCGCGGTGGAGATGGCGGAGAACTACACCGATGAGCTGATGGCCGAGATGACCGAGCTGCAGGACGCCATCGATGCGGAAAACCTGTGGGACCTGGACAGCCAGGTCGACGTGTCGATGGAGGCGCTGCGCTGCCCGCCGGATGACGCGATGCCCGCCAACCTGTCGGGCGGTGAGCGCCGCCGCGTGGCGCTCTGCAAGCTCTTGCTGGAAGCGCCCGACATGCTGCTGCTCGACGAACCGACGAACCACCTCGACGCCGAGACCATCGCCTGGCTGCAGCAGCACCTGATCGACTACAAGGGCACCATCCTCTGCGTCACCCACGACCGCTATTTCCTGGATGACATCACCGGCTGGATCCTGGAGCTCGACCGCGGCCGCGGCATTCCCTACGAGGGCAACTACTCCGCCTGGCTGGAGCAGAAGGCCAAGCGGCTGGAGCAGGAAGCCCGCGAGGACAAGGCCAAGCAGAAGACGCTGGAGCGCGAACTGGAATGGATGCGCCAGGGCCAGAAAGCCCGTCAGGCGAAGTCCAAGGCGCGTATTGCCGCCTATAACGAAATGGCCAGCCAGTCCGAGCGCGAGAAGGTCGGCCGCGCCCAGATCGTGATCCCCAGCGGCCCGCGCCTCGGCTCCAAGGTGATCGAGGTCAACGGCCTGGCGAAGCACTATGGCGACAAGCAGCTGATCGAGGGCCTCGACTTCTCGCTGCCGCCGGGCGGCATTGTCGGCGTGATCGGCCCCAACGGCGCCGGCAAATCGACCCTGTTCCGGATGCTGACCGGCCAGGAGCAGCCCGATGTGGGCTCGGTCGAATACGGCGACACCGTGAAACTGTCCTATGTCGACCAGTCGCGCGATGACCTCAATGACAACGACACCGTGTGGGAAGCGATCTCCGGCGGCGCCGAGATCATCGAGCTGGGCGACGCGCAGGTCAATTCCCGCGCCTATTGCTCCTCCTTCAACTTCAAGGGCGGCGACCAGCAGAAGAAACTGTCGCTGCTGTCCGGCGGTGAGCGCAACCGCGTGCACATGGCGCGGCTGCTGAAAGAGGGCGGCAACGTGCTGCTGCTCGACGAACCGACCAACGACCTGGACGTGGAAACCCTGCGGGCGCTGGAAGACGCGCTGGTCGATTTCGCCGGCTGCGCCGTGGTGATCTCGCACGACCGTTTCTTCCTCGACCGGATCTGCACCCATATCCTGGCCTTTGAGGGCGACGCCCATGTGGAGTGGTTCGAGGGCAACTTCGAGGACTACGAGGAGGACAAGAAGCGCCGTTTGGGTCCGGACGCGCTGGAGCCCAAGCGGTTGAAGCACAAGAAGTTTGTGCGGTGAGAAATGCTGTAGTCAGCTAATCTCCATAAACTCTGGATATGATCCATTCTTATCAAATGCGAAAGCCGAATAGGCTTTCGCATTCACGCCGCTCTGGTCAAATTGCATTTGCTTCACGTGCTTTAATAGGTGGTACTTCTCGATAAGAGGCTTAAACTTCTCTCCGTGCCGACTGAGCCCATTCACCATTAACATGGCCGCTTCCAAGTCAGAAAGTTGCGCTCGAACCAAGTTCGAATAAAACTTGGGATTCTCAGGAGCCTTCTCATCTATATATTTAACTATGTTGAATAGCATCCTAAAGTAGTGCCCCAACTCCTTACCATTCGCCTCATAGAATTTTTCATAATCAAACTTAAATTTATTGCCGAGGCGCAACCAGAGAGAAGCAATGACGTCTCGGCCAGTTGTGTTAGTTGTTCCATCAGTAAGGTCGATCTGAGTCAACATTTCGTTATGCAGTGACAACATCTTAAAAAAAGTCTCTTCGAAAGACTTGACTCGCGCATCGTCATTTTGCTTGTTAAGCGCCCTTGATTGATCTTCTAGTATTACTTTCGTCCTTTCCAATTCTTCTCGGGCAATTGACACTTCATGCCTTTGCAGAAGTATTGCATAAACGACACCGAGCAAAGCCAACCCAGAAAAGATCGAGTTTGCGACTCCGAACATATCGCCGAATGTGCCGCGCTCATCCGAAGTCCAGCCGATTGGCACTGCAAGATTCAAAAACCAAATTAACACCACCAATACAAAAGCAACATAAAGAAATTTCATAGAAACAGGGGCACTATTTTGAGCACTCACCACTAGATCCTTTCAAACTCTGCAAGACGCAATTGAGCGCAAAATGTTGGCGCACACAACGAAAAGCTAGATGTACGAGCTCTTGTCGCCGGCAAGTGCGCTATCTCGGCTCAATACTCCCCCTTTCGTCCAAGCGACTACCCTACCCCATTGTGGCGCCATAAGAACTCTCCTTTGAACGTTCATAAGATTGGAAGCTCAGGTGCGAGCTATGTCGCTGCCGCTACGCGATAGATAGAGCGGCGGCTGCCTGGACGGGCGCGAATGCGCCTGCCGGGGGGCAGGCAGGCGCAGCCCGGGCCTCAAGCGGCCCGGGGAAATGGGCCCGGCGGCGCAAAATTGCTTCTGAACCGTTTGACTGTTCTGTTGCTGACGGCGCTTTGTCCCCGTCCTCGATTTCGCCTTTCCGCCAACCTGCGCTACCCTCACCACAGGCGCCCGGCGCCTTGTGTTGGTTAAAGCGTTGGAAAGGATCCCCCATGGCTCTGAAACCGGAAGAGGTGAAGGCGGAGGTCGAGGCGGCCAAAGGCCGGAAGGCCAAGCGCAAGAAGCTGAAGACCGCGCCGGAAGGCACCACGGAGAAGAAGCTGCCCGGCGATCTGCGCAAAGGGCTGGAGGCGCATTTCGGCGGCAATCTGGGCAAAGTGCGGGTGCATATGGGCGGCAACGCCAAGGACGTCTGCAAGGAACTGAAGGCCCGCGCCTTTACCGTGGGCAACCATATCTATGTGGCGAAACCGGCCTTTGCCAAGGATTCCAAGCTGCTGGCGCATGAACTGGCGCATGTGCTGGAACAGGGCAAGGGCAAGATGCCCAAGGCCAAGGACGGGGTCGCGCTGACCTCGAAATAACGCCTGCGCGCCCATTATTTGCGCTGGTTTGCCGCTGCCGCCGCGATCTTAACGTTTTGATAACACAGTTCGCCGGATGATGGGCGTGGAGGCAGCGGGCGCTTGGGCCCGGGCTGCGGAATTGTGGAGGCGTCATGGCCTGGGCAGGTGTCATTCTGGGTATGGTTGCGGGCCTGTGCGCCGCGGTGGCGGGCTATGCCGTTGCCGGGCTGCCGCTGTGGGCCTGCCTGCTGATCTATCCCGCGGCGGGTTCTGCGGCGGCGCTGCTGGCCACTGCCCTGTGGTACTGGCGCAGCGGGGCGTCGGGGCCCGGCGGCGGGATACCCCCTGGCGGCCGGCTGGCAGCCGCCTGAACCGGGCGGCAGCGCATCCGGTCAGCGGCTGAACGCACCACCCTTGATATAACCAACTCCGGACAGATCGCGCAGAAGTATCCCTTGCCCAGTTGCCTGCCTGCAGGCTGCGCCCTACTTTCTTGGGGTAGGGGGCATGAGGGGAAAGGGCTGCATGGCCTGGATCAGCGCATTATTCGGCGCATTGGGCGGCCTTGTGCTGGCCATTGCCGCCATCATGATCGGCGGCTGGCCGGTGTGGCTGGTTGTGCTCCTGTACCCTGTGGCAGCCGTGGTCCTGATGCTGGGAATGCTTGCCATTCAGCTGTGGCGGAGCGGCAGTATCGGCAGCCGCGGGCATGGCGCGGGCGCGGGCAAAGGCCCCAAGGCCCGCTGTGGCCCCGGGCCGGGCCTGTTCTGACACCGGCGCGCCGCAGGGCGGGACCCGGTGTCTGAAGCCCCGAGGGATCAGCCGCGCAGCCAGCTGATGATCTGCCCCGACCGCAGCGCGCCGGCCTGGCGTTTCTTCTCCTTGCCGCGCTCAAAGGCGATCAGCGCCGGAATGCCGCGGATGCGGTAACGGGCGCCGGTGGACTGGTGGTCCTGGGTGTTGAGCTTGACCAGCCGCGCGCGGCCTGCCAGCGCCTTGGCGGCCTTGGCATATTCCGGCGCCATCATCCGGCAGGGGCCGCACCAGGGCGCCCAGAAATCCGCCACCAGCGGCACATCGTCATTCTGCACCGCCTTCTGCAGCGTGGCCGGGTCCACATCCACCGGCTTGGACGGCATCAGCGCCGCGCCGCAGCTGCCGCATTTCGGGCCGCTGCCCAGTTTTTCCCCCGGCACCCGGTTGAGCTGGGCGCAGGTCAGGCAGGTGAGGGTCTTGGCGCCCATGACGGCTCCTTTGGCTGTTTGCCCCGGTATAGCCGCGGCGGCCGCCCGTGCAACAGTTTGCATCCTGTGCAACAGTTTGCATCGCATCCGCCGAAACCCGTTGACCGCCTGCCGCCGCCGCCGGAAGATGAAGAGGAGTTGCAATTGACGTTCGGAGGTTTGGCCATGTTTTCACGCCGGAAAATTCTGACCGCGGGCACCGCAGCCGCCGCTGCGGCGCTGCTCCCGCTGCCGGCGCTGGCCCGCAAGAAAGAGCCTGCCCCCTTTGACCCCACGCCGCAGGAAGTGCGGATCCGCAAGGGCTTTGCCCCCGGCCAGATCCTGGTGCTGCCGCGCTCCTACTACCTCTACTTCGTGACCGACAAGCGCAAGGCGATCCGCTATGGCGTCGGCGTCGGCAAGGCGGGGCTGGAGTTCACCGGCAAGGCGGTGATCGAACGCAAGAAGGTCTGGCCGACCTGGCGCCCCACCGACGAGATGATCGAGCGCGATCCGCGGGCCTATGCCAAGTTCATCGACAACGACTACATCCAGCCGGGCGGGCCGGACAACCCGCTGGGGGCGCGGGCGCTGTACCTGTTCCAGAACGGGATCGACACCTATTTCCGCATCCATGGCACCAACCAGCCGCAGACCATCGGCCATTCGGTGTCAAACGGCTGCATCCGGATGATGAACGAGCATGTGGTGGACCTGTACGAGCGGGTGCCGCTGGGCACGGTGGTGACTGTGCTATAGCCGCACAAGTGACAGTTCCTTAGGCGCACAACCGCCGGAATCTGCTCCAGAACCCCGCGTCACCGCGCATTTTTCTTGCGCTGAGGGGGATTCGTACCCAATTCTGTCACGGCGATGTTACGCGAATGCCATCACTGTACCCTACCCGGCGCGGTCATGACCATCTGCAAACCTTGCCGGACTGCCGCATAAGCGGGCAGAGAACTGAGACGACTTAGGAGTACACGACGATGGCCACTGGCACCGTCAAATGGTTCAACACCACCAAAGGCTATGGCTTTATTGCACCCGAAGAAGGCGGCAAGGACGTATTTGTCCATATTTCCGCTGTGGAGCGTTCCGGGCTGACCGGCCTGGCAGACAATCAGAAAGTGACCTACGAGCTGCGCGCAGGCCGCGACGGCCGCGAATCCGCAGTGGATATCGCGCTGGTCTCCTGACCCTCTGATCTGTACCGAAATTTTCAAACAGCCCTGACGGCCGGGGCTGTTTTCAGCGGTCTATGGCCGCCACCAGCTGCAGCGCAGCCGGGCCGATCGCGGCCACGTTGAGCGCAACGCCGCGGGCGTTGGGGTGTATGCCGTCGTCCTGCATGAACGCCTGCGCTGCTGCGGGGTCGTTGCCCGCCTCAGCCGCCATGCCGGCAAAGGCATCCGGGTGCAGCACTGCACCGTATTCAGCCGCCAGTTCCGGATAGATCGCGTCAAAGGCCTGTTTGTAATCCGGGCCATAGTTGCGCGGGGCCTTCATGCCGATCAGCAGGACCTCGATCCCCTTGGCCTGTGCCGTTTGCAGGATGCGTTCGAGATTGGCGCGCGCCTCCTCAGGCGCCAGCCCGCGCAGCATGTCATTGCCGCCCAGAAGCACGATCAGCCCGTCTGGAGTGTCCGACAAGGTCCATTCGGCGCGCTCTGCCCCGCCGGCGGTGGTGTCGCCTGAGACGCCCGCGTTCTGCAGCGTGACATCGGCACCGTTCCCGTTCAGCCAGCGTTCCAGCTGCGGCACCAGCCCCTGGCCCTGCGGCAGCCCGTACCCCTGCACCAGGCTGTCGCCCAGGGCGGTGATCCGCAGCGGTTCCGCCCAGGCGGGGGTGGTAAAAAGCAGCAAACTCAGCAGTGCCAATGTCTTGCGCATCGCCGCAAACACTCCATATCCGTTAGGTGCATCCAACAGGCAGGCCCGATGACCGATCAAAACAGCCCCGTTCTGCATCTCTTAGATGCGAGTTTGACCCTGAATAGCAATACCGGCCCGGTGGAGATTTTGCACGGCATCTCGCTGGACGTGCGGCAGGGGGAGACATTGGGGCTGGTGGGGCCGTCCGGGTCGGGCAAATCGTCGCTCTTGATGCTGATGGGCGGGCTGGAGCAGGCGACCGGAGGCACCGTGACCGCACTGGGCCAGGACCTGACCGCGATGGACGAGGACGCGCTGGCACGGTTCCGCCGCAATAACATGGGCGTGGTGTTTCAGAGCTTTCACCTGATCCCGACGATGACGGCGCTTGAAAACGTGGCAACGCCCTTGGAGCTGGCGGGCGTCAAGGATGCCTTCCCCCGCGCCCAGGCTGAGCTGGAGGCGGTGGGTCTCGGCCACCGGGCGGGCCATTTTCCGGCGCAGATGTCGGGCGGCGAGCAGCAGCGGGTGGCGCTTGCGCGGGCACTTGCGCCGCGGCCTGCGATCCTGCTGGCGGATGAGCCGACCGGCAACCTGGATGAGGCCAATGGCGAAGCGGTGATGGACCTCTTGTTCGGGTTGCGCGACCGCTATGGCGCGACGCTGGTGATGGTCACCCACGCGCCGGAGCTGGCAGCGCGCTGCGACCGGGTGGTGCGGCTGCGCGACGGGCGCGTGGACGACGCGGCGGCGCGCGAGGCCGCGGAATGAATGCCGCCTCTATCCGCCTCGCCTGGCGGTTTGCCCTGCGGGAGCTGCGCGGCGGGCTGAAGGGGTTCCGCATCTTTCTAGCCTGTCTTGCCCTGGGGGTCGGGGTGATTGCCGCCATTGGCTCCATCCGGGCCTCTATCGAGGCCGGGCTGTCGCAAGAGGGCGCGACGATCCTGGGCGGCGATGCCGAACTGAATTTCACCTACCGGTTTGCCAATGAGGACGAGCGCGCCTGGCTAGACCGGACCGCGCTGCGCCATTCCGAGATTGCCGAGTTCCGCTCCATGGCCACTGTCGGCGAGGAGCGCGGGCTGACCCAGGTGAAGGCGGTGGACGGGCTGTACCCTCTGAAGGGTGAGATGAAGCTGAGCCCGGAAATGCCGCTTGAGACGGCGCTGGCAGGGGCTGAGGGCTTACCCGGCGGGGTGATGGACAGGGTTCTGGCGGACCGGTTGGGATTGCAGCCGGGGGATGTTTTCCGGCTGGGCACCCAGGATTTCCGCCTGACGGCGATGATCGCGCTGGAACCGGATGCCGCGGCCTCCGGGTTTGAGCTGGGGCCGCGCACCATGGTGCGGACGGCGGATCTGGGAGAGTCCGGCCTGCTGGAGCCTGGCACCCTGTTTGACACCAAATACCGGATGGAACTGCCTGCGGGCAGCAACCTGAACGCTCTGCAGGCCGAGGCCGAGGGGCTGTTTGAGACCACCGGCATGCGCTGGCGCGATGCCAGGAACGGCGCGCCGGGGATCACCTCCTTTGTCGAGCGGCTGGGCGGTTTCCTGGTGCTGGTGGGCCTGTCCGGCCTGGCGGTCGGCGGCGTCGGCGTCTCGGCCGCCGTGCGCGCCTATCTGGCGACCAAGACCGCGACGATTGCCACCCTGCGCACGCTGGGGGCGGAGCGGCAGACGATTTTCCTGACCTACTTCCTGCAGATCGGTGCGCTGACGCTGGTCGGGGTCGGCATCGGGCTGGTGCTAGGCGGCGTGCTGCCGCTGCTGCTGGGGCCGTTGATTGCAGCGCAGCTGCCGTTCCCGGCCGTGTTCTCGCTCTTCCCCTCGGCATTGGCGGAGGCCGCTGTCTATGGCGTGCTGACCGCCTTCATCTTTGCCCTGTGGCCGCTGGCGCGGGCGGAGCGGATCCGCGCGGCCTCGCTGTTCCGGGATGCCTTTGCCAGCCGCACAAGGCTGCCCGCGCCGCGCTATCTGCTGGCGACCGGGGTGGCGCTGGCGGCGCTGGTGGGGCTGGCAGCCTGGTTCAGCGGCTCGGCGCAGCTGACGCTGTGGACCGCGGGCGGGCTGATGGGGGCACTGATGGTGCTGCTGGTTGCGGCGCTGGCGATCGGGTTCTTGGCGCGCCGCGGCACCGGCGCCTCGCACGGGCGCCCTGCCCTGCGGTGGGCGCTGTCTTCCATTGGCAGTGCGCGTGACGGTGCCGTGCCCGCGGTGCTGGCGCTGGGGCTGGGCCTGACGGTGCTGGCCGCCATCGGCCAGATTGACGGCAACATGCGCCGGGCGATCGCGGGCAACCTGCCGGATGTGGCGCCGAGCTATTTCTTTGTCGACATCCAGCGCAGCCAGATGCCTGCCTTCCTGGAGCGGGTGGAGAACGATCCCTCCGTCACCCGGGTGGAGAACGCGCCGATGCTGCGCGGTGTGCTGACCCGCATCAACGGACAGCCCGCGACGGAGGTTGCGGGCGACCATTGGGTGGTGCGCGGCGACCGCGGCATCACCTATGCCGCCGCGCAGCCGGAGGCGACAGAGGTCACAGCGGGCGAGTGGTGGCCGGAGGATTATTCAGGCGAGCCGCAGATCAGCTTTGCCGCCGAGGAGGCAGAGGAGCTGGGCCTCAAGCTGGGCGACACGCTGACGCTGAACATCCTGGGCCGCGACATCACCGGCACCATCACCAGCTTCCGCAACGTGGATTTCTCCACCGCGGGCATGGGGTTTGTGATGGTGCTGAACGAGGCCGCGCTGGCCGGCGCGCCGCACAGCTTCATCGCAACCGTCTATGCCGAGGAAAAGGCGGAGGCGGCGATCCTGCGCGATCTGGCGCGGGAGATGCCCAATATCACCGCCATCCGCATGCGTGACGCCATCGACCGGGTGTCGGACATCCTGCGGCAGCTGGCGGCGGCCACCGCCTATGGCGCCGCCGCAACGCTGCTGACCGGGTTCCTGGTACTGCTTGGCACCGCGGCCGCGGGGGAGCCTGCACGGCGGTATGAGGCGGCGCTGCTGAAAACCCTGGGCGCACCGCGCAAGCAGATCCTGGCAAGCTTTGCCCTGCGCTCTGCCCTGTTGGGCGCGGCGGCAGGGATGGTTGCCTTGGCGGCCGGCATTGCCGGGGCCTGGGCGATCAACGCCTATGTGTTTGAGACCAGCTATGCGGTGATCTGGCCCAATGCGGTGATGGTGATCTCGGGCGGGGTGCTGACGACGCTGCTGGCGGGGCTGGCATTTGCGCTGCGGCCGCTGGCCGCCAAGCCCGCCCGCATCCTGCGCGCGCGCGAATGACCTGGCCTGCGGCGGCCTGGCTTAGCGGGCGCCGCAGGAGACCGGCTGCAAGAGGCGCATCAGGTCATGGTTGTCGCAGACCAGGGATTCCAGCGAGATATCGTCCAGCGAGGCATAGAAAGCCTGTGCCGCATCCGCCAGCGCCACCTTGAGCCGGCAGGCATCGGACAGCGGGCAGGTGTTGTCCGCGTCGGCAAAGCATTCCACCATCGGCAGGTTGCCCTCGACATCGCGGAACACATCGCCGATGCGAATCTCCGCCGCGGGCTTGCCCAGGTTCATGCCGCCGTTACGGCCGCGCTGGGTGGCGAGGTAGCCCAGCTGGCTCAGCTGGTTGATCACCTGCGCCAGGTGGTTTTCCGAGATATTACAGCACTCTGCGATCTCGGCCTTGGTCACCAGGCGGTCTTCATGCGCGGCGCAATACATCAGCAGCCGCACGGCAATGTTGGTCCTTTTGGTAATGCGCATGGGTCAGCTCCCGCAGCTATGGTGCATCGCTTATTGCACAAGAGCGGAAAAAGCGGTTTGACATACATCAATAAGCGAAAATGCGGCAGAAGGGCGCACAGATGACGGCTCCTTACTTCTTTGGCTACGGCAGCCTGGTGAACACTGCGACCCATGCCTATGGCGGTGCGGCACCTGCCCGGCTCAGCGGCTGGCGGCGCGCCTGGGTGCATACCTCCTTGCGCGAGGTGGCGTTCCTGTCGGCGGTGCCCTGCGAAAACAGCGAAATCGACGGGCTGATTGCGGAGGTGCCGGGCGCCGACTGGGCGGCGCTGGACGAACGGGAATTCGCCTATGAGCGGCTGCCGACCTCGGACCGGGTGCAGCACGGGCTGGCGGTCAGCCCTGAAATTTCCGTCTATGCCGTGGCGGCGGACAAGCAGAACGGCGTCAGCGAACGGCACCCGATCCTGCTGAGCTATCTGGATGTGGTTTTACAGGGCTACTTGCAGGTGTTTGGCGCCGAGGGTCTGGAGGGGTTCGTGGAGACCACCGACGGCTGGGAGTCGCCCATCCTGGACGACCGCGCGGCGCCGCGTTACCCGCGCCATCAGGCGATCACCGCAGCCGAGCGCAAAATCTTTGACGATCTGATCGACAGCACCGGCGCCCGCCGCATAGTCTGGAAGGCATGATTGAAAAGGCATTCTTGCACCTGGGCCGGATTGCGCGGCAGCTCTGGTTCAGGGTTGTTCTGATTTCCCTGATTTCCGTGCTGGCACTGCTGCTTGCACCTCTGGCAAAACCCTGGCTGCCCGACAACCTGAGCGAGGATTTCGGGCGCGAGGCGGTGCTGCCGGTGCTGACGATCCTGGCGTCGGGCATGCTGGCGGTCACCACCTTTTCGCTCAACGTCATGGTCAGCGCCTACCGCACCGCCGCCTCGATGGCGACACCGCGGGTCTACCGGCTGCTGCTGGAGGACACCGTCACCCACCGGGTGCTGGCGACATTCGTCAGCGGCTTCATCTATTCGCTGAGCGCGGTGATCCTGTTCCGCGCGGGCTATTTCACGCCGGAAGGCGCCTTTGTCGTTTTTGGCCTGACCGTCATCGTGGTGGTTCTGATTGTCGGCGCCATCCTGCGCTGGATCGATCATTTGTCGGGCTTGGGAAGCATGGACCACACCCTGCGGCTGATCGAGAACCGCAGCCGCGCCAGCCTGCGGGCGCGGATGGACAAACCCTGCCTCGGGGGCCTGTGCGCGCGCAAAGACGCCAAACCCGCGGACGCCGTGGATATCCCCGCCGCCAAGAGCGGCTTTGTCCGCTATGCCGGGCTGGCGCGGCTGAACGAGCTGGCGGATGAGGCCGGCACCGGGATCACCCTGACGCGGGCGCCGGGGGAGTACATCCTGCGCGGCCAGCCGGTGGCCTGGGCAACAGACGGGGACGAGGATTTCTGCAAGGCGGCCTCTGCCGCGATCGACATCGGCGACGTGCGCAGCTTCGATCAGGACCCCTCCTTTGGCCTGACCCTGCTGGCGGAGACCGCGCAGCGGGCGCTGTCGCCCGGCGTCAATGATCCCGGCACCGCAGTGGAAGTAATGGGGCGGCTGGAGCGGCTGCTGTGGGAGAACACCCCGGAGGACGAAAGCAGCGACGCCCGCAGGGCCGAATACCCGAAGGTGAATGTCCCGCCGGTCACAGCGCGGCATCTGCTGCATTGCGCCTTCCCGCCGATTGCCCGCTGCGGCAGCGACTCGCCATCGGTGATGCGCTGGATGGAAAAGTCTCTGAATGCGCTTGGCGAACATCCGAACCCGGATATGGCCAAGGCCGCCAGGGAGATGTGCCAGGACGTGCGGGACGGCAACTGGGGTTGATAGAGACCGTCCGGAAACGGAAAAGGCGGCACCCGGAGGCACCGCCTTTTGCAACAGGATGTTTCAGGTGTCAGCCGCGGGCGCGCACGGTTTCCATCAGCGCCAGCAGGGCGGACATGTCGGGGCCGCGCTCCATGCCGGTCACGGCCTTGCGCAGCGGCATGAACAGGCCCTTGCCCTTGCGGCCCGTCGCCTCTTTCACCGCGGCGGTCCACTTGCCCCAGCTTTCGCTGTCATAGGGGCCTTCGGGCAGCAGGGCCATCGCCTCGGCGATGAAGTCCTTGTCCTCATCCGCCACCAGCGGTTCGGCGCCGTCGCGGCACAGATCCCACCAGCCGGCGAGGTCCTTGAGCGTGGTGATGTTTTCCTTGGCCATATCCCAGAAGGCGGCCTGTTTCCCGGCCGGGACGCCCAGCGCGTCCACGTGGGTTTGCACAGCCTCCAGCGGCAGCGACTGCAGGTGGCGGGCGGTCAGCGGGTAGAGATCCTCGACATCGAACTTGGTCGGCGCGGCGCCGAAGCGGTTGATATCGAAACCGTCGATCAGCTCTGCCAGCTCCGTGCGCAGCTCGACCGGGTCAGAGGAACCCAGACGCGCCATCAGGCTGAGGAGAGCCATCGGCTGCACACCCGCCTCGCGCAGGTCGCGCAGCGCCAGAGTGCCCAGGCGCTTGGACAGCGCCTCGCCCTGCGGGCCGGTCAGCAGCGAGTGGTGGGCAAAGGAAGGAACAGAGCCGCCCAGCGCCTCGATTATCTGGATCTGGGTGGCGGTGTTGGTGACGTGATCGGAACCGCGCACCACATGAGTCACGCCCATTTCGGTGTCATCCACCACCGAGGCCAGAGTGTAGAGGAACTGGCCGTCGCCGCGGATCAGCACCGGGTCGGAGACCGAGGCCGCGTCGATGGAGATATCGCCTAGGATGCCGTCGGTCCACTCGATGCGCTGGTGGTCCAGCTTGAAGCGCCAGACGCCGTCGCCGCGCTCGGCGCGGAGCGCAGCTTTCTCGTCCTCGGACAGGTTCAGTGCGGCACGGTCATAGACCGGCGGCTTGCCCATATTCAGCTGCTTCTTGCGCTTCAGGTCCAGCTCGGTCGGGGTTTCGAAAGCCTCGTAGAACCGGCCGATCCCGCGCAGCTTGTCGGCGGCGGCAACGTAGCGGTCCAGCCGTTCGGACTGGCGCTCCACCTTGTCCCAGGTCAGGCCAAGCCACTCCAGATCCTGCTTGATGGCATCGACGTATTCTTCCTTGGACCGCTCCGGGTCGGTGTCGTCGATGCGCAGGATGAAGGTGCCGCCGGCCTTGCGGGCGATCAGGTAGTTCATCAGCGCGGTGCGCAGGTTGCCGACGTGGATATAGCCGGTCGGCGACGGGGCAAAACGGGTGGTGGTCATTACGAGTCTCCTGTTGCCCTGCCCCTTGTCACATGGGCGCCGGATTGTCCAGTTTCGGCAGTGTTAACGCACCTTCGGCGCGGGCCTGCGGCGCGAGTATTTCGGGAAAGATGAAAGTCCGGCAATTACTCCGGCCGCACCGGCCAGATCGCGTTCAGGTCTTTGAGGCCCGCTTTGACCAGTTCCCCCAGAACCTCCAGATCTACATCGGCGAGCTTGTTCACATAGAGGCAGCTCTTGCCCAGCTTGTGCTTGCCCAGGCGGGACAGGATGGCGCTGTAATCCTGATAGCCCGGCATGATGTAAATTGAATGGCGCGCCCGGCGCGGGGCGAATCCGGTGGCCAAAAATTCCCCTTCGCGGCCCGTCGCATAGCGGTAACGGTAGCGGCCGTATCCGATGATGGACGGGCCCCACATCTGCGGCTGGAATCCGGTCGCCTCGCGGAACAGCCGGTCCAGCTCCTGCGCCTCGACAGATTTGCGCTCCGGCTCCACCGCTTGCAGAAACTCTTCGACGCTTGCGCCCGTTGGAGCTGTCTTGTTCCGGCTCATCCGCCAGCCCTCCTGCCGTAATGATAGTGCACAGCCTGCGCTCTGACAGCCCGGGCCGCCTGCCGGACGGATCGCTCAATAGCCGGTTTGCGGCCCGTATTTGCTGCCGTCGGTGAACCGGGACAGGCGGAAGGCGCGCGGGTCCACGACCGGGGTGCTGCCGGTGACCAGATCGGCGGTCAAACGTCCTGCGGCGGGGCCGATGCCGAAGCCGTGGCCGGAAAAACCGGTGGCAATGAACAGCCCCGGCAGGCTGTCCACCTGCGAGATGACCGGGATCGCATCCGGGGTCACATCCATCAGCCCGGCCCAGCTTTGCACCACGTCGGCGTTCTGCAGCACCGGGAAGGCCTTTTGCGCGGCGGCCCAGCCGCTTTTCAGCGCCTTTTGCGAGGGCGCCGGGTCCAGAACGCGGCACTGTTCGAACGGCGTGGTGTCCTGCTGGCCCCAGCGGCGGGGCTGCGCTGCCTCCTCTGCCCAGCGGCCGGAGATCCGGAACTGCAGCGCCCGCCATTCCTGGCGCAGGCTGGCCAGGTATTTCCAGCCAAGGCGGAAACTGTCGGGGACAATGTCCACCACATTCTCCATCGCGTCTGAGACCGTGTAGCCGCCGTCTGCCCGCTTGCGCAGGCCGAGGTTGCCGCTGCGCACCGCGGTTTCCGGCCCGCCTTGCACCGGTGAGGTGCGCAGGACCGAGTTCAGCACCATGAGCTGCGGCACGTTCACGCCCGCATTGCCTAGGAACAGCCGCGACCAGGCGCCGCCGGCAGTGACAACCGCGGAACAGGCCACCCGGCCGCGTTCGGTCATCACGCCGCTGATGCGACCCGCGGAGGTCTCGACGCTGCGCACGGCGCAGTCGGTCATCACTTTCGCCCCGGCCGCACGGGCGGCGGAAGCGATTGCGTGGGTCGCCAGCTGCGGTTCGGCCCGGCCGTCCAGCGGCGTGTGCAGCGCTGCGCGAGCCGCCGTCTGATGCCCCGGCATCAGCAGGGCCAGCTGTTCGCCGCGGACCATGCGGGCGCCCTGTCCCCAGCCGTCGAGATTACGCAGCCAGCGTTCCAGCTGGGCTTCCCGCTTGGCGGTTTCGGCCGTGTAGAGGATACCGGATCGGGTGAATCCGGTTTCATGCGCGGTGCGTTCCGCCAGCCCCTCCCACAGGCGCAGCGACTCTGCCATCAGCGGGATTTCCCGCGGGTCGCGGCAAGCGATGCGTACCCACCCCCAGTTGCGCGAGCTTTGCTCCCCCGCGATCTGCCCCTTTTCGCAGAGCAGCACGGAATGGCCGCGTTCGGCCAGTTCCAGCGCGGTGCTGGCTCCAATAATTCCGCCGCCGATCACCACAGCGTCGACGGCCTTGGGCAAGGCCAGATCAGGTTGGAAATGAGGCAGTCTGGGTCCGGGCATGGAGGCATCTATGCCCGGTGCAAAACCGCTGGTCCAGCGTGCATGCGACACCGGCTGCGCCGCATTCCGCCAATGTGATTTTTCCGCCGCATATCAGAGCGTTACCGGCACAGAAATGGCGTGAGTCGCGCTGCTGAAGGGGCATAAAAACCTGTGGCTTCAAAGGGTTAATACGGCCTTCAGGACGGGTCGCGCCAGCGGTTCACGATCGGGTAGCGGCGGTCCAGCCAGAACGCGCGCCGGGTCAGGCGGGCGCCGGGTGCGGACTGGAAGCGCTTGTATTCGCTGATATAAACCAGATGCTCCACCCGCTTGGCCGTATCGCGGTCATATCCTGCTGCAACGCAATCTGCGATTGAGCCATCCTGATCGATCAGAATGTCCAGAATTGCATCCAGAACCGGATAATCCGGCAGGCTGTCGCTGTCCTTCTGGTCCTCGCGCAGCTCGGCACTGGGCGGCTTGTCGATCACATTGGGACGGACCACCTCACCTTCCGGCCCCTTCATCCAGGGGCGGTGATTGGCGTTGCGCCAGCGGCAGGTTTCGAACACGCGGGTCTTGTAGAGATCCTTGATCGGGTTATAGCCGCCGTTCATGTCGCCGTAGATGGTGGCATAGCCGACCGCGACCTCGGACTTGTTGCCGGTGGTCAGCAGCATTTCCCCGAACTTGTTGGACATCGCCATCAGCAGCAGGCCGCGCAAGCGGGACTGGATGTTTTCCTCGGTGATATCGGCATCGCGGCTGGCAAACAGCGGAGCAAGGGTATTGGTGATCGCGGAGCGGCCCTCGGAGATCGGGACATAGTCGTAATGCACGCCCAGCGCCTTGGCCACGGCCTCGGCATCGTCGAGCGATTCCCGGCTGGTGTACTCGGACGGCAGCATCACGCAGCGGACGTTTTCTGCACCCAGCGCATCCACCGCAATGGCCGCCACGATGGCCGAGTCGACGCCGCCCGACAGCCCAAGCAGCACCTTTTTGAAACCGGTCTTGCCCATGTAGTCGCGCAGGGATTCCACCATCACCCGGTAGTCCTGCTCCAAGGCGTCGGGCAGATGCGCCTTTTCACCCTCTGCCGCGCGCCAGCCGTCATCGGTGCGTTCCAGATCGAGATGGGCATAGGCCTCATCGAACACCGGCATCTGCAATGCCAGGGCGCCGCCGGGGTTCAGCACAAAGGAGCCGCCATCGAAGACCTGGTCGTCCTGGCCGCCCACCATGTTGAGGTAGATCACCGGCAGATGGGTTTCGACGGAGCGTGCCACCATGTGGTTGAAGCGCACCTCCATCTTGTCGCGGAAATAGGGTGAACCGTTGGGGATCAGCAGGAACTCGGCGCCGGTCTCGGCAAGCGTCTCGGAGACATCCTCGTGCCAGCCGTCCTCGCAGATGGGGGAGCCGATGCGGGTATTGCCGACCGCGTAAGGGCCGCCCAACGGGCCGGCATTGAAGATCCGCACCTCGTCGAACACGGTCTCGTTCGGCAGGTGGTGCTTGAGGCTGCGGGAGGCGATCTTGCCGCCTTTCAGGATCAGGTAGGCATTATATAGCTGTGCGCCCTCAACCCAGGGGCTGCCGATGGCCAGCGCCGGGCCGTCTGCGCAGTCGGCTGCCAGTTTCTCCACCTCGGCAATTGCTGCTGTGTGGAAGGCCGGCTTCATTACCAGATCCTGAGTGTTGTAGCCGGTGATGAACATTTCCGGCAGCGCCACCAGGTCGGCGCCGGCCTTGCGCCCCTCTTCCCAGGCGGCACGGGCCTTGGCGGCGTTGCCCGCCAGGTCGCCGACGGTGGGGTTCAGCTGCGCCAGTGTCACGCGGAAACGGTCTGCCATGCTGCTTGGGCCCTTTGCAAGTATCCTTCCTCAGCCATTTACCAGATTGACGGCCAAGGGGAAGGGCAAGGGGCTGAAGCCCGGGAAAAGACATTGCGGCCAGTGTTGCGGTAGCTTAGTTTCCGGGCGAGCAACCCAAAATGGCAGCAGCACCGTAATCCCTGGGCAGGCAGAGGTTTTCAATGACCCGTTTCGGCACCGCATTCGCGCTTTCCACCATCCTGGCACTGGCCGCACCCGCGCTGGCGCAGGAAGGCGAGGTCATCACCACCCAGGACGAGATCGGCGGTGTCTATGAAGGCACTTTCAAGGGCGGGCTGCAGCATGGCACCGGCACCTACACGCTGCCGAACGGCTATCAATACACCGGCGAGTGGGTCGAAGGCGAAGTGCGCGGCCAGGGGGTAGCGCGGTTCCCGGACGGTTCGGTCTATGAAGGCGAGTTTGCGCAAGGCAAGCCGCACGGGCTGGGCAAGCTGACCCGCGCCGATGGCAGCACCTATGAGGGCGGCTGGCAGGACGGGCAGATCCACGGCGACGGCACCTCTGTTTATGCCAGCGGCGTGCGCTACCAGGGCAGTTTTGCCGATGGCAAGCGGCACGGACAGGGGGTGATGTCCTCCCCCGACGGCTATACCTATGACGGCGACTGGGTCGAGGGCCACCAGCAGGGCCTTGCCAGGATCACCTATGCCGAAGGCACCGTTTACGAGGGGGCCGTTGCCGATGGCCAGCTGCAGGGCCAGGGCAAGCTGGAGACCTCCGACGGGCTGGTCTATGAGGGCGAATGGCAGGCCAGCCAGATGCACGGCACCGGCAAGCTGTCGCAACCCAACGGCGACATCTACGAAGGCGAGCTGCAGAAGGGCCGCCGCCATGGCACCGGCACGCAGACCTATGGCAATGGTGATGTCTACGCGGGCGATTTCCGCGATGACCAGCGCCATGGCACCGGCACATTCACCGAAAAGGACGGCTACAGCTATACCGGTGAGTGGGTGAAGGGCCAGATTGAGGGCAAGGGCAAGGCAGTCTACCCCGACGGTTCGGTCTATGAGGGTGATTTCCGCGATGATCTGGCCGAGGGCCAGGGCAAGATCACATACCCAGATGGCTCCACCTATGAAGGCGCTTGGGTGGCCGGGGTGATCGAAGGCCAAGGCACCGCCGCCTACCCGAGCGGCATCACCTATACCGGCGGTTTCAAGAACGCCAAAAACCACGGCCAGGGGGTGATGACGTACGCCGACGGCTACCGCTACGAGGGCGGCTGGAAGGACGGGCAGCGCCACGGCGAGGCCACGGTGACCTATGCCGACGGCTCTGTTTACACCGGCCAGTTCGCCAACAGCCAGCGCCACGGGCAGGGCAAGATCGTGATGCCCGACGGCTTCACCTATGAGGGCGAATGGCAGGAAGGCAAGATCTACGGTCAGGGCGTGGCGACCTATGCCAATGGCGATGTCTACGAGGGCAGCTTTGTCAACGGCAAGCGGCAGGGGCCTGGCACAATGAAATACGCCAGCGGCCAGAAGGCGGACGGCACCTGGGAAAACGGCGCGCTGGTCAGCAAAGGAACCGGGGACACCAGCCAGACCGAGTAAGCCGGAATGATCAGAAGGCGCGCCAGGGCGGCGCGCCTTTTCGTTTCAGCCGATACGGATGCGGCTCAGGTGGTCGGGCATCGCGACGCCCTCCAGATTGGCCGGATCGGGCTGCGGCGGCTTCAGCTCCATTGCCATCGGCACCACGCCGGCCCAGATGGGCAGGGCGTAGTCCTCCTCGTCATCCTTGGGCGGGCCGGAGCGGATCTTGGCGGCGCCCTCCTCAATCGGCATGCGCAGCACCGCGGTTGCCTTCAGCTCCTGCGCATTCATCGGACGCAGGGTCTCCCAGCGGCCGGGAAAGATATGATCCACCATCGCCTTGAGGCTGGCCGCCTTGGCGTCCTCATCTGTGATCTTCTCTGCCACACCGAACAGCATCGCGGAGCGGAAGTTGACGGAGTGGTGGAAGGCCGAACGCGCCAGGACGTAGCCGTCCATGCAGGTGACGGTAAGACAGACCTCTGCCCGCTCCATCGCGCGGATCGCCCGGCTGGCAGCGGAACCGTGCCAGTAGACGTGGTCGCCCTCGCGCCATTGCAGGGTGGGCAGCACCGAGGTGGCGCCGTCGATCTGGTAGCCGATATGGGCCAGCGGCATGGCGTCGAGCACCTGATACAGGCTCTCACGGTCGTAATGCCCGCGCTCATGAGCGCGGCGCAGGCGGCTGCGGCCGGATTTCAGGGCGGTTTCGTCTTCGGGTTCGGGCTGGCGCATCGGCTGACCTCATGTTTCTTGTTGTTTCCCGTGACAGCTACGCGCAAACTGGATTGCGATTAACTTCCAGTTTTTGACAAAAAGGGCAGTCCAGTATGATTGACCTCTCCGGCATGATTTCTGACAGCAAAGCTGAGCCGCTGTATCTGCAGATCGTCGAAACACTGCGTAGCCGGATCAGCGAGGGGAGCTTGGGGCTCGGCACCCGGCTGCCGTCCTCGCGGGCGCTGGCGCAGGATCTGGGGGTGGCGCGCTCTACTGTTGTGACGGCCTATGACCAGCTGGTGGCGGAGGGCTTTGCCGAAACCCGGCGGGGTGCCGGGGTGTTTGTCTGCGACGTGACCCCGATCCGGCCGCCGGAGGTTCCGGCCAAGCCGATTGCGGCGGCGCCGCCGCCCGCGCCCGGAATGCTGGTGCCGGGCGCGCCTGACCTGGAGGTGTTCCCGGCCCGGCCCTGGGCGCGCTGTGTTTCACGTGTGGCAAGGATGGACCCGCTGAGCCTGAGCCACCAAGAGGACGGCTTTGGCGACCCGGAGCTGCGCAAAGAAATCGCGGCCTATGCCGCGCGCTGGCGGGGCATCGAGTGCAGTGCGGAGCAGGTGCTGGTGACCAGCGGCGCGCGGGAGGCGCTGGAGCTGGCGATGGAGTTTCTGGTGGAGGGCGAGGATATCGCGCTGGAAGCCCCCGGTTTCACTCCCACCCGGCGCTTTGCCTTGTCGCGCGGCTGGAAGGTGCGCTGGCTGCAGGCGGGGGCACGCGGCGCTGAGGTGCCGCGGCAGATGGCCAAGGTCACGCTGCTGACCCCGTCGCATCAGTTTCCGCTGGGCGGCACCCTGCCGGTGCCGCAGCGGCAGATGTTCCTGCAGGCCGCAAGAGAACGGGGCGGCTGGATCATCGAGGATGATTTCGACAGCGAATTCCGCTACGGCGGCCAGCCGGTGCCTGCCATGGCCGCGCTCGACCGGGAGGGGCGCTGCATCTACGTGGGAACCTTTTCCAAGACGTTCTCTCATGCGCTTCGGCTGGGGTATGCGATCCTGCCGCCGACGCTGGTGCCGCAGTTCCGGACGCAGTTCATCCACCCCAGCGCTGGCGCTGCCATCACCGCGCAGCGGCCGCTGGCAGAGTTCATGGCGTCGGGCCAGTACGACCGCCACATCCGCCGCGCCCGGAGGCTTTATGCCGAGCGTTATGCCGCGGCGGCGGAGGCACTGGCGGAGTGGCCGGAGGCGTTGGGATCCTTCCACCGTCACAATGCCGGCATGCAGATCGCCTTTCACCTGAAGGGGCTCCGGAAGGACGCGGACATCTGCCGCCGCGCAGCCGTGGCGGGCTATGGCGTCCGGCCGCTGACGCCGCATGACCCGGATGGCGCGGCACAGGGGCTGCTGATCGGCTTCTGCCAGTCGCAAGCCGGGGAACTGCCCGGCCAGATTGCCGGGCTGCGCCGGTTCGTGGAGGACGGCAGTTAGAGCCGGGCCAATGAAAAGACCTCCCCGGATGCCCGGGAAGGCCTGAATTTCTCAGCTTTGATCAGGCATGGGCCTGTCAGCTGAACTTCTTGATCTCACCCGACTTCAGGCGCGACATGTAGCTGTTCAGCTCTTTCTTGACGATCGGCATCAGGAAGTAGAGCGCGATGATGTTGACCACCGCCATGGCAAAGATTGCCGCGTCGGAGAAGTCGATCACCGGGCCGAGGTTTGCGGCTGCGCCGATCACCACGAAGATGCAGAAGATCACTTTGAACACCAGTTCGGTGGTCTGGCCTTCGCCGAACAGGAAGGTCCAGGCCTTGAGGCCGTAATAGGACCAGCTGATCATGGTGGAGAAGGCGAACAGGATCACTGCCAGCGCCAGCACGTACTTGAACCAGCCGAAGGCCGAGGAGAAGGCCGCCGAAGTCAGCGCCACGCCTTTGTTGCCGTCGATAGTCTGAATGGTGCTTGCGCCTTCGTCCAGCAGGTACAGGCCGGTGTTCGGGTCCTGGATCAGCTGACCGGTGATGATGATCACCAGCGCGGTCATGGTGCAGATCACCACGGTGTCGATGAAGGGTTCCAGCAGCGACACGAAGCCTTCGGTGATCGGCTCCTTGGTGCGCACGGCGGAGTGGGCGATGGCTGCCGAGCCGACGCCGGCCTCGTTCGAGAAGGCCGCCCGCTTGAAGCCCTGGATCAGCGCGCCGACCATGCCGCCGGCGATGCCGAGGCCGGTGAAGGCGCCTTCGAAGATCTGGCCGAAGGCCCAGCCGATCTGGTCCGCGTTCATTGCCAGGATCACGATCGCGGCCGCGACATACATGACACCCATGAAAGGAACCACTTTTTCGGTCACGCGGGCGATGGATTTCAGGCCGCCCACGATCACGGCGAACACCACCGCGGCGAACACCACACCGGTAATCCAGCCCGGATACGCGCCCACGACACCGGAAATCTGCGCGTGCGCCTGGTTGGCCTGGAACATGTTGCCGCCACCCAGGGCGCCAAGGATACAGAACACCGAGAACATGACCGCCAGGAACTTGCCCATCGGCAGGCCGCGTTCGGCAAAGCCCTTGGTCATATAATACATCGGGCCGCCGGAGACGTGGCCGTCTGCGAACTCGTTGCGGTATTTGACGCCCAGGGTGCATTCGGTGAATTTCGAGGCCATGCCCATCAGGCCGGCCAGGATCATCCAGAAGGTTGCACCGGGACCACCGATGCCGACTGCCACCGCAACGCCGGCGATATTGCCGAGGCCGACGGTGCCCGACAACGCGGTTGCAAGCGCCTGGAAGTGGCTGACTTCGCCCGCGTCATTGGGGTCGGCGTAGTCGCCTTTGACCAGCGCAATGGAATGCGGAAAGGCGCGGAACTGGATCAGGCCGAAGTAGATGGTGAACACGGTAGCCGCGATCACCAGCCAGGCCACGATCCAGGGGAAGCTGGTGCCGGGGAACGGGCTGAAGATCAGGTTGACGAACCAGCCGGTGGAGCTGGCAAACAGCTCATTGACGCGTTCATCGACGGATTGTGCCATCGCCGGCGCGGTTGCCGCCAGCAGCAGCGGCGCAGACAGGGCTGCCGCCTTGATTGATTTCCTCATGACTGTCCTCTGAGTTTATCTTTAGGGAACGATGGTGACCGGAACCGGTGCCGCCTGTGCCAGGCTGCCCGCAACGGAGCCGAACAGCCGCGACGACAGCGCCGAATGGCCGGTGCGGCCGATGATCAGGTGGCTGGCGCCGCTCTCTTTGATCACATCGATCAGGGTTTCCGCGATATGGCCGTACTTCAGCTCGGTGGAAACGGTGACACCGCTGTCTTCCAGGCTTTTGCGCACTGGTGCCAGCAAAGCATCCTCTGCGCGCTTCAGTTCATCTTCGCGGCGCTTGTGGCGCTGCTCGATCTCCTCCGGGGTGAGGAAAGAATAGGGCGACCATTCCAGCACATGCGCGATCACCAGCTCTGCCCCTTGTGCTTTGGCAAGGCTGACGGCAAAAGCAAGCGCCGATTTGGCGGCCTCGCTGTCGTCGTATCCAAGGACAATTTTATTCGACACTTTTTCCTCCTATCGATGGCGCATTTCTCAACGAGAGCGCCGGATCCGGGCTGTCAACGCCGGAAAACCTGCCAGCGCAAGACCCATTGCCGTTCCTGCCTTTAAAAAAGGCGCAGTGCGGACAAACTGCCGCATTGAAACTGCGGCAGGCCCTAACTTATACTATATGCCCTTTTCAATACTGTCTTGCACTTGCCGCGAACCGCCGCATGCTGCCCGCCGCAGCGGTGCCGTGCCGCAACGGCAACTGCGGCAACTGCGGCAACCGCGGCGGGCAGAATCCCCCTTTCCATTCGGCAGCACCTCTGTATAAATCCCTGCCATGACCATTTGCGCAGATATCACAATTGCAGCCACTGCCCCCCGCGGTGCCGCTCTGCGCGCCCTACTGATCCTAGCCCGCCTCTGAGCGTGCCCTTCCGGCGCGACCGCTCAGAGGATTGCCGCACGCGCGCCATTGAAGGCTATGAATGCCCCTGAGGGCCTAGGACAGAGACAAGAGATACCAAAATGACAAACGCATCCCCGATTTCCGGCGACAAATCCCGTGTATTGATTTTCGATACCACCCTGCGCGACGGCGAGCAGAGCCCCGGCGCCACCATGACCCACGACGAGAAGCTGGAGATTGCCGAGCTTCTGGACGAGATGGGTGTGGACATCATCGAGGCGGGCTTCCCGATTGCCTCCGAAGGCGACTTTGCGGCCGTGTCCGAGATTGCAGAACGCTCGAAGAACGCGATGATCTGCGGCTTGGCGCGTGCAAACTTCAAAGATATCGATCGCTGCGCCGAAGCGGTGCGCAAGGCCGCGCAGCCGCGCATTCACACCTTTATCGGCACCTCGCCGCTGCACCGCGCCATCCCGAACCTCACCATGGACGAGATGGCCGACAAGATCCACGAGACCGTGACCCACGCCCGCAACCTGGTGGACAACGTGCAGTGGTCGCCGATGGATGCGACCCGGACTGAGTGGGACTACCTGTGCCGTGTGATCGAAATCGCCATCAAGGCCGGCGCCACCACCATCAACATTCCCGACACCGTGGGTTACACCGCCCCTGCGGAAAGCGCCGACCTGATCAAGCGCCTGATTGAGACCGTTCCGGGCGCCGACGAGGTAGTTTTTGCCACCCACTGCCACAACGACCTGGGCATGGCGACCGCCAACGCGCTGGCAGCCGTGGCCGGCGGCGCGCGGCAGATCGAATGCACAATCAACGGCCTCGGCGAGCGTGCGGGCAACACCGCGCTGGAAGAGGTGGTGATGGCGCTGAAAACGCGCAATGACATCATGCCCTGGCACACCGGCATCGACACCACCAAGATCATGCATATCTCGCGCCGGGTCTCCACCGTGTCCGGCTTCGTGGTGCAGCCGAACAAGGCGATTGTCGGCAAAAACGCCTTTGCCCATGAAAGCGGCATCCACCAGGACGGGATGCTGAAGAACCGCGAGAACTTCGAGATCATGCGGCCCGAGGACATCGGCCTTTCCGGCACCTCGCTGCCCCTGGGCAAGCATTCCGGCCGCGCCGCGCTGCGCGACAAGCTGGAGCACCTCGGCTATGAGGTCGGCGACAACCAGCTGAAGGACGTCTTTGTCCGCTTCAAGGAGCTGGCCGACCGCAAGAAAGAGGTGTTCGACGACGACCTCATCGCGCTGATGCGCATTGGCACTGACGCGGAGAATGATCATCTCAAGATCGTCTCGATGAAAGTGGTCTGCGGCACCGGCGGCCCGGCGGAATCCACTGTAGAGATGGAGATCGACGGCAAGGACGTCACAGAAACCGCTGAGGGCGACGGGCCGGTGGATGCCACCTTCAAGGCGATCCGCAAGATTTACCCGAACACAGCGCGGCTGCAGCTCTATCAAGTGCATGCGGTCACCGAGGGCACCGACGCGCAGGCGACGGTTTCGGTACGCCTGGAAGAGGATGGCAACATCGCCACCGGCGAAAGCGCCAACACCGATACGGTTGTGGCCTCGGCCAAGGCCTATGTGAACGCGCTGAACCGGCTGATCGTGCGCCGCGGCCGGGTTGGCGAAGGCGCCGACACCAAGGAAATTTCCTATAAGGACCTGGCCTGAGCTTAGCTCCAATCAACGGGAAAGGGCGCCTGCTGCGGCGCCTTTTTTTGTTGCTGCCTAGTCCAGACCGGCTTTGCGCAGCCCTTCGGTGAAATGCTCTTTGTCCTCGCTGCGGCCATAATGCAGCCCGGCCAGCAAAGCCTCTGCCGTGGCGTCCGGCTGCATCGCCCGGATCTGCGCCACACAGTCCTGCGCCTGTTCCGCGTTGCCCAGCCAGCTATGGCAGGCCGCCACCAGCGCGGTTTGCACCGCGTCCAATACTGGCAGGCGTTTGAAATCCGTCAGCGCCTCCTCATACAGCCGGGCGGTGAAATGCGCCTTGCCGAGGTGGCTCCAGAAGCGGACCGGGAAATGCGGATTAAGACGCATCGCCTTCTCGATCCATTCCGCGCCTTCCTCCGGCCTGCCCTGCCAGGTCAAGAGCTCACCCATCTGCACCACAACCAGATCGTAGTTCGGGTTCAGCGACAGAGCGCGCTCCTGATGGTACTGCGCCTGATCCAGATTGTCCTGCAGGATAGAAACCGCAGCCATAAGCCGGTGCACGTCAGCATCGTTGTCATCCATCGACGCGGCTTTCTGTATCGACACCAGTGCCAGCTCGAGCATCGCCTCGACATCATCGCACCAGCCATAGCCCCAGGCCTGGCCGCGGATACAGCCGCGCCATGCGTGGGCATGGGCGAACTCCGGGTCCAGCTCCACGGCCCGGTCGATGAGCTTCATCGCCGCTGCGTTGTCCTCGCGGGTGCTGCGGTGGTGCAGGACTTTCGCGGCCAGCACACATTCATAGGCCGCCAGGCTGGAGGGCTTCTTGCGCGAGACCTCATCCTGCTGCGCTGCTTCGATCCGCCCGGGGAGTGTGGCGACAATGGCCGAGGTCACCTCATCCTGGATCTCGAAAATGTCGTCGAGGGTGCGGTCGTATTTCTCCGCCCAGATATGGGAATCGTTGCAGCTGTCGATCAGCTGCACGGTGACCCGCAGCCGGTTGCCCGCTTTGCGCACACTGCCCTCGACGATGTAGCGGGCGCCCAGTTTTTCCGCCACTTCGCGGATGTTGACCGCTTGTCCCTTGTAGACAAAGGACGAGTTGCGGGAGATCACAAACAACTCATGGCGGCGGCTGAGTTCGGTCAGGATGTCCTCTGTCAGCCCGTCGGCAAAGAACTCCTGCTCCGGGTCGCCGCTCATGTTGGCAAAGGGCAGCACCGCGATGGAGGGTTTGACCACGGCAACAGGCTCAGTCGCGCTGTCATCCTGGTCCAGCCCCGCACCGGCAGCCTCCCCCTCCAAAATCAGCCGGTAGACCTGCACCGGTTCCGCAATGTTCTTGAGATGCTGCGGCCCCAGATCCTCGAACTGCAGCTCGCCCATGCGGCGCACCTGATCGTAAACGGCAGCAGAGACGCAGACGTCCCCGGTGCCGGCAAACTGTTCCAGCCGGGCCGCCACATTCACACCGCTGCCGTAGATGTCGCCTTCGTCAAAGATGATATCGCCGAGATTCACCCCGACCCGGAACTGGATGCGTTTATCCGGCGCCACATCGGCATTGCGGCGGCGCATCCGGTCCTGCACCTCGGCGGCGCAGGCCACCGCATCGCAGACGCTGGGGAACTCGACCAGCATCCCGTCGCCGGTGGTCTTGATGATGGAGCCGCGGTTCTTGGCAATTGCAGGGTCGATCAGTTCGATCCGGTGGGTGCGAAGACGGGCCAGGGTGCCCTGCTCATCGACGTCCATCAGGCGGCTGTAGCCGACCATATCCGCCGCCAGCACGGCGGCCAGCCTGCGTTCCATGTCGCGCCCTCCCTGCCGGAAAGCGTAGCGGGAAAGCGCTGGATTTCAAAGTTGTTTGCAAAACCTCAGCCGCGCAGGATGCCGGCCGCCAGCGCCGGGGAGAGGCGGTGGATCAGCCGCAACAGCTTCATCTGCCCCACCCAGATTTCGCCTTTGCCCGCAGCAATCCCGCGGAGCAAGGCGGCGGCTGCCGCGTTGGGGCTGATCTTGCCGCGGCCCCGCCCGGCAGTCATTTGCGTCGCGGCCAGCGCCATCACGCAGTCCGTGATACGCACCGGCAGGCCTGCGTCCTCAGCCTGATAGCGCAGGGCGCGGGTGAAATTGCGCAGGCCCGCCTTGGAGGCGCAGTAGACCGGTGCCTGCCGTTTCGGGGCCAGGGCAAGGCCGGAGGTCACATTGACCAGAAAGCTGCCCCGCGTTTGCGCCAGAACCGGCAGCAGCCCGGCGGCGAGATGCATGGGGGCTGTCAGGTTCACTGACAGCTCCTGCTCGATATCCTGCGGATCGGCCCCGCCTTTGGCGAAATCGGCGGCGATCTGAATACCCGCGTTGTTGATCACACCGTCCAGCCGCTGCCCCTGCAGACCGGCAATCAGCGCCGCCCGTGCGCGGCTGTCTTCCAGGTCGCAGGCCAGCCTTTCCACGCCCTCTGGCAGACCCTCCATCGCCTCAGTGGAGCGGGCCAGCGCCAGAACCTCAGCCCCTTCTGCCGCCAGCTGCAATGCCAGCGCCCGCCCGATCCCGCGCGAGGCGCCGGTGACGAGTACCCGTTTGCCGTCAAACCGCATGGGCGGCCTCATAGGTGCGGAAGCCGTATTCATAAGACGGGATGATCCCGGCCACCGAGAAATAGCCCTCGGTGGTCAGCGCGGTATCCCTGAGCTGCTCGATGGCGAAGTAATAGGCCTCAGGCGTTTCCGCCTCGATCATCGCAACATCGCTGTAATCCGCATGGAAGGCTTCGGCATCGCAATGGCTCAGCGAGAGGCCATTGCGGGCAAAGGGCTTCAGCCCGTCAGCGGCCAGGCGGCTGCGTTCTTTTCGACCCAGGCGCAACCAGCCCGGGGAGGCGTTGAGCAGCAGCAAGATGGTCATTCTCATCGGAAACTCTCCGGGATGTTGCCTTTGCCAAAAAGGATGTGAAGGATTGCTCATATTCACAACTCGCGTTCCCGGCATGAAGGCACCCGCGATGCACAGCCCAAGAAAACAAGCTCGCCAGGCCCGTTCCCGTGCCACGCAGGAGGCGATCGTGGAGGCGGCGGCTCGCATTCTGGAAACCGCTGGGCGGGAGGGTTTGACAACAAATGCGATTGCCGAGCGGGCCGGCGTCAGCATCGGCTCTCTGTACCAGTATTTCCCCAACAAGGAGGCGGTGCTGGCCGCGGTGCTGCGCGGCAAACGGGCGGAGTTGCTGGGCTGGATGCAGGACGCCGCAGCGCGCTGCCGGGAGGCGCCGCCGGCGGCGGCATTGCGGGAACTGCTGGAGGCCGGGATGCGGCACCAGTTCGAGCGCCCCCGGCTGGCGATGGAGGCGGAATATGCCGAACAGCACTTGCAGCTGGCACCGGAGACCGCCGCACTGGCGCAGGAGATGGCGCAGATCGTGCTGGAAACCATCCGGCGGCTTGCCCCCGCCGCCGGGCCGCAGGAGGCGCGCGACGTGGTGGCCATTGCCAAGGGCATGATCAACGCCGCAGCCCTGAACGGAGAGGAAGGCGGGGCCGCCCTGGCTGCGCGGGTGGAGCGCGCGATCCGGGGTTACTTGCGGGAAACCGCCTCGAACAGCGCCGAAATCCGCGCCGCTTCCTCGGCCGCGCCATAAGGCGCGTTGACCACAAACATGCCGGAGCCCACCATCCGATGCCCCTCGCGCACCGAAGGGAAGAACACCTCGTGGCGCAGCGCACCCGGCAGCCCCTGTGCCTCCAGCGCCTTCAGCATCTGCTTGTGGCTGCCGTCCAGCAGGATCGGATACCAGAGCGCGATGACACCGACGTTCCACTTTTTGTGCAGCTGGCTGATGATGCCGGGAATGCGGGCATAGTCGGATTTGATCTCATAACTGGGGTCGATCAGCAGCAAACCGCGGCGCGGAGTTGGCGGCGCCAGCGACATGGCGAGTTCGAACCCGTCCTGCTGGTGCACCTTGGCCTTCCAGGGCTTCAGCGCGGCTCGCAGGGCGGCATTTTCCTGCGGGTGCAGCTCAGCAAAATGCAGCGAGTCGCCCGGTCGCAACAGCGAAGCTGCGATCAGCGGCGAACCGGGATAAGCGGCTGTGCCGTGTGCCTTGCGGGTCTCCGACAGGGCGCGATTCAGCGGGTGCTCCGCCGCCAGCCCCTGATCTGCCAGCACCTTGGTGATACCCTGCTCCGCTTCGCCGGTCTTCACGGCCTCGGGCGCGTCCAGCTGATACAGGCCGCGCCCCGCATGGGTCTCGATATAGCTGAGCGGTTTGTCCTTGCGGGTGAGATAGGCGAGCATCCAGGCAAGCAGCGCGTGCTTCTGGACATCGGCCAGATTTCCGGCGTGGTAGATGTGCTGATAAGAGAGCATGCGCCCCCTCTAGCCGCTAATTCCTAAGGGCGGAAGGGGCAGCGTACGCAGGATAAACGGAATCTCAACTCCGCTGAGGCAGACTGCCCCCATCAAGATACCGCAGAATGCAGGTTCCCATGCCCCTCAGAATGAGCGCCCTTGCCCTGATCCTGACGTTTCTGGCGTTGCTGCTGTGCACCGCAGCCGCGGTCAGCGCGCAAGGGTATTCGCTGGTTGGCAACCAATTCTTCCTGCACAAGGCCTCTGCCCCGATGCCCGGATCGGCGCCTGCCTCCGCAGCCCCGGCACCACAGGCGGTTGCCAGCCTGCTGCCTGACACCCTGCCCGGCGCCGACCAGGGCCGCGGTGCGGTTTCGCTCAACCCCGGTGCAGCCAGCCTGTTCCGCGGCCGCAGCGGCGGCGGGCTGTTCGCCCCCATCCTCAAGGCGCCGCCCAGCGTCAAACGGCTGCTGGACCTGATAGCCAGCGCCGAGGCCGGCAAGGCGCAATATGATGCGGTGCAGTACGGGGCCACCCGCAAACCGCCGAAGAAGCCGACAGGCATGACAATCGCCGAGATCAACGCCTGGATCGACGCGACCCCGGGCCAGCCCCATGCCATCGGGCGCTATCAGTTTATCCCCGCCACGCTGCGGCGCCTGGTCCGTCACCAGGGCGTGAAACCGCAGGCCCGCTTCACGCCGGAGCTGCAGGACCAGCTGGCGCATCAGCTGATCGAGGAGGCGGGCTATAGCGCCTTCCTGGCGTCGGAAATGCCGCGCAAGACCTTCATGCTGAACCTCGCCAAGATCTGGGCCGGCCTGCCCGTTTCCACCGGAAAATCCTATTACGAGGGCTATGCCGGCAACAGCGCCAGCCTGACCTGGGCGCATTTCAAGGCCGAGATGCAGCGGATCTTCCCGGCCTGAGCGTTGAAACTCAGGCCACTGAGGCTGCCCCTCCGGGCGTGTCCCCCCGGCCCTGCCGGAACAGCGCGTGAACGCGGCAGGCTGACGCCGCCGGAGACTGGGCGGAAAGGCGCTGTTTCACCATAATACGCCCTTTCGCGGCCCTGCCGGGCCGCTTATAAGGTTGGGGAAGGCGGCTCCTGCGGGGAGTCGCCCAAGGAATATTGGCAGCACTCACAGGATCCCTTCTATATGGCGCTTTTCGGAAACTTGGGCGGTCTGTTCTCCTCGGACATGGCCATCGACCTCGGCACAGCCAACACTCTGGTCTATGTCAAGGGCCGCGGGGTGATCCTGTCCGAGCCTTCCGTGGTCGCCTACCACGTCAAGGACGGCGTCAAGAAGGTGCTGGCCGTGGGTGAAGACGCCAAGCTGATGCTGGGCCGCACCCCCGGCTCGATCGAGGCGATCCGGCCGATGCGCGAAGGCGTGATAGCCGACTTCGACACCGCCGAGGAGATGATCAAGCACTTCATCCGCAAGGTGCACAAGCGCTCGACCTTCTCCAAGCCCAAGATCATCGTCTGCGTGCCGCATGGCGCCACCCCGGTTGAAAAACGCGCGATCCGCCAGTCGGTTCTGTCCGCAGGCGCCCGCCGCGCCGGCCTAATTGCCGAGCCGATTGCCGCCGCCATCGGGGCGGGCATGCCGATCACCGATCCGACCGGCAACATGGTTGTCGACATCGGCGGCGGCACCACCGAGGTGGCGGTCCTGTCGCTGGGCGACATCGTCTATGCGCGTTCGGTCCGCGTCGGCGGCGACCGCATGGACGAGGCGATCATCAGCTACCTGCGCCGCCAGCAGAACCTGCTGGTGGGTGAATCCACCGCCGAGCGCATCAAAACCTCCATCGGCACCGCCCGGATGCCCGACGACGGCCGCGGCCAGTCGATGCAGATCCGCGGCCGCGACCTGCTGAACGGCGTGCCGAAGGAAATCGAGATTTCCCAGGCCCAGGTGGCCGAGGCGCTGGCCGAGCCGGTGCAGCAGATCTGCGAGGCGGTGATGACCGCGCTGGAAACCACCCCGCCGGATCTGGCGGCCGACATCGTTGACCGCGGCGTGATGCTGACAGGCGGCGGTGCTCTGCTGGGCGATCTGGACCTTGCCCTGCGCGAGCAGACCGGCCTGGCCGTCTCCATCGCGGATGAGAGCCTCAATTGCGTGGCGCTTGGTACCGGAAAGGCGCTGGAGTTTGAAAAGCAGCTGGCGCACGCCATCGACTACGACAGCTAACAGCCCCTGACCGCCGGAACGGCGCCAGCTGACAGGCCGGTTTCCGGGCGGCTGGAAGGAGAGACGTGGCAAAGGACAAGTCACAGCGCGACGATTACGCAACCCCGCTGCGGCGTCTGCTGACTGCGGTGCTGTGCCTGTGCCTGGCCGCGATTTTCATTGTCTGGCGCATCGACAGCCCGCGGGTGGAACGCTTCCGCGCGCAGGTGGTGGACACCGTCGTGCCCAATATGGATTGGGCAATGGTGCCCGTGACGGCCACGATCAATCTGGTCCGCGATTTCCAAAGCTACCAGCGGCTGGCGGAGCAGAACCGCGAGCTGCGCAGCGAGTTGCGGCAGATGCGCGCTTGGAAGGAAGCAGCGCTGCAGCTGGAACAGGAAAACGCCCGGCTTCTGGACCTCAACAACGTGCGGCTGGACCCGAAGCTGACCTATATCACCGGGGTGGTGATGGCCGACAGCGGCTCCCCCTTCCGCCAGTCGGTGCTGCTGAACGTTGGCAGCCGCGACGGGGTGCATGACGGCTGGGCGGCAATGGACGGAATCGGGCTGGTGGGCCGGATCTCCGGCACCGGGCGCAGCACCGCACGGGTGATCCTGCTGACCGATGCTGCAAGTGCCGTCCCGGCGACCATCCAGCCCTCCGGCCAGACCGCGCTGGTCACCGGTGACAACAGCGCCGCGCCGGTGCTGAGTTTTCTGGAAAACCCTGACCTGGTGCGCCCCGGCGACCGGGTGATCTCATCCGGTGACGGCGCCGTCTTTCCGGCGGGGCTGCTGATCGGCCAAGTCGCCAAGGACCGGTCGGGCCGGATGCGGGTGCGCCTGTCCGCCGACTATGGCCGGCTGGAGTACCTGCGGGTGCTGCGCCATCACGGCACGCAAGTGATCGAAGGCCCCGGCGGGCTGGTCGGCGCTGCCCCCGGCGACCCGCTGCCGCAGCCGCGCCCCGAAACCCTGGGGGAGGACAGCGCCGAAAGCACGGCTGAGGCCGGCAATGGCTAACACCTCTCCTGCAAGGATCTGGACCATGCGCGCGGCCTTTCCGGCGCTGGCACTCTTGATCATGTTCTTCCACCTGCTGCCGCTGGAAACCGAGCCGCAGTTCTGGGCGCCGCCGGACCTGCTGCTGGCACTTGCCATGGCCTGGAGCTTGCGCCGCCCCGATTATGTGCCCGCCTTGTCCATCGGCCTGGTGATGCTGCTGGCGGATCTTCTGTTCCACCGCCCGCCCGGGCTGCTGGCACTGCTGACGGTGCTGGGCTGCGGCTTCCTCAAGGGCCGCGCGGCACCGCACCGCGAGAGCACCTTTGCCAGCGAGTGGCTGGCTGTTGCCCTGGTGCTGACCGGGATTGCGACGCTGAACCGGCTGATCCTGACCCTATTCGGGGTCGCCCAAGCGCAGCTCAGCCTGGCCGTTATCCAGGTTGTGATGACCATCGCCGCCTATCCGCTGGCAGTTTGGGCCAGCCAGTCTATTCTGAACGTGCGCAAACTATCCCCTGCCGAGGCCGAAACCCTGGTGAGCCGCCGATGAAACGCAATCCCAAGGATCTGGATGCCGCACACGGCAAGATGACCCGGCGCGCGCTGTTCCTGGGCGGGCTGCAGCTGGCGTTTGCCGGCGGGCTGGCGGCGCGGATGCGCTATCTGCAGGTGGACCAGGCCGATGAGTTCCGCCTGCTGGCCGAGGAAAACCGCATCAACATCCGGCTGCTGCCGCCCGCCCGCGGCCAGATCTTTGACCGCAACGGTCTGATCATCGCGCAGAACTCGCCCTCTTACCGGATCACCGTGGTTCCAGAGGATGCCGGCGACGTGGAGGCGGTGATTGCCAAGCTCTCCAGCCTGGTGCCGCTGGACCCGGAAGACCTGGAGCGTGCCCGCACCGAAATGCGCCGCTCGCCGCCGTTCCTGCCGATCACCCTGGCGGACCGGATCGGCTGGGAGGATATTTCCAAGGTCGCAGTGAACGCCCCCGCCCTGCCCGGCGTCACGCCGGAGGTGGGCCTGACGCGCGTTTATCCGCAGCTTGGCGATTTTGCCCATGTCATCGGTTACGTCGGGCCGGTCTCGGACTATGACCTGAGCAAGATGGAAGACCCGGAGCCGGTCTTGATGATCCCGCGCTTCCAGATCGGCAAAGTCGGGTTCGAGGCCAAGCGCGAGGATGTGCTGCGCGGCAAGGCCGGTGCCAAGCGGGTGGAGGTCAATGCCACCGGCCGGGTGATGCGCGAGCTGGACCGGCGCGAGGGCATTTCCGGCGCCGACATGCAACTGACCATAGACGCGGAGCTGCAGAATTATGTGCAGGCGCGGCTGGGCCGGGAAAGCGCCGCTGCGGTAGTGATCGACTGCGAGGACGGGGACATCCGCGCGATCTGCTCCTCGCCCAGTTTCGACCCCAACCTGTTCGTGCGCGGCATCTCGGTCGCCGACTACCGGATGCTGACCGAGGACAACTACCGCCCGCTGTCCAACAAGACCGTGCAGGGCACCTACCCGCCGGGCTCCACCTTCAAGATGATCACAGCGCTGGCGGCGCTGGAAAACGGCGTGGTCGGGCCGGAGGAAACCGTCTGGTGCCCTGGCCACCTGAAGGTTGCGGGCCGCCGCTTCCACTGCTGGAAACGCGCGGGCCACGGCCACGTGGACCTGAACACCTCGCTGAAACGGTCTTGCGACGTCTATTACTACGACGTGGCGATCAAGACCGGCATCGACAAGATTTCCGAGATGGCCAACAAGTTCGGCCTGGGCATCAAGCATGACCTGCCGATGTCTGCCGTGGCGCAGGGGATCACTCCGACCAAGGAATGGAAAGCCAGCTCCTACGGCAAGGACTGGCTGATCGGTGATACCGCAAACGCCTCGATCGGGCAGGGCTACATGCTGGCCTCTCCCCTGCAGCTGGCAGTCATGACGGCGCGGATTGCCACCGGCCGCAGCGTAACGCCGCGGCTGTTGAAGTCGCTGGACGGCGTGGAGCAGCCGAGCGGCGCCGGCGAGCCGCTGGGGATCAGCGAGAACAGCCTGCGCATGGTGCGGCGCGGCATGCATTCGGTCAGCAACGACCGCCGCGGCACCGCCTACCGCTCCCGCATCATCGGCGATGGGCTGCAGATGGCGGGCAAGACCGGCACCAGCCAGGTCCGCAACATCACCGCCGCCGAACGCGCGGCCGGGGTGATCCGCAACGAGGACCTGCCGTGGGAGCGGCGCGACCATGCGCTGTTTGTTTGCTTTGCGCCCTATGACAAGCCAAAATATGCGGTGGCCGTGGTGGTCGAGCATGGCGGCGGCGGCTCCAAGGCGGCGGCGCCGGTGGCCCGCGACGTGCTGCTGCAGGCGCTCTATGACGGCACCCCGCCGCTGGAGGCCTACCCCAAGGCCGACCGCAGCCGCATCAAGGCACAGCAGGAGCGGCTGGAGCGCGAGCGCGTCAAGCGCCCGCTGGGCAGCAGGAGCAGCCGGGCATGAGCTATCTTGAGTACCACGCCAAATCGACCCCCGCCGGACTGCGCAAGATCCTGCATCTGAACTGGGGGCTGACGCTGCTCTTGATCACCGTCTCCAGCGTCGGCTTCCTGATGCTCTATTCGGTGGCGGGCGGGTCGTTCAGCCCCTGGGTGGAACCGCAGGTCAAGCGCTTTGCCCTGGGGCTGGGCGTGATGTTCGTGGTGGCGATGATCCCGATCTGGTTCTGGCGCAATATCTCGGTGGTGGCCTACCTGGGGTCGCTGGCGCTGCTTGTGGCCGTGGAGCTGTTCGGCACCGTTGGCATGGGTGCGCAGCGCTGGATCGACATCGGCTTCATGCGGCTGCAGCCCTCGGAGGTGACCAAGATCGCGCTGGTGATGCTGCTGGCCGCCTATTACGACTGGCTGCCTGCCGAGAAGACTTCACGCCCCTTGTGGGTGCTGCTGCCCGTGGTGCTGATCCTCGTTCCCACCGCGCTGGTTTTGAAGCAGCCGGACCTTGGCACCTCGATCCTGCTGATGGCAGCGGGCGGCGGAGTGATGTTTCTGGCGGGCGTGCATTGGGCCTATTTCGCGGCGGTGATCGCGGCCGGCGTGGGGCTGGTCAGCGCAGTGTTCCAAAGCCGCGGCACCGAATGGCAGCTGCTGAAGGACTACCAGTTCCGCCGCATCGACACCTTCCTGGATCCCTCGCAGGACCCGCTGGGCGCCGGTTATCACATCACCCAGTCCAAGATTGCACTGGGATCCGGCGGCTGGTCCGGGCGCGGATTCATGCAAGGCACCCAGTCGCGGCTGAACTTCCTACCGGAGAAACACACCGACTTCATCTTCACCACCCTGGCGGAGGAATTCGGATTCATCGGTGGCTTTACCCTTTTGTTCATCTACATGCTGATCATCCTGTTCTGCATCGCCTCTGCGATTGCCACCAAGGACCGGTTCTCCTCGCTGGTGATCATGGGCATTGCCATCACCTTTTTCCTGTTCTTCGCCGTGAACATGTCGATGGTGATGGGGCTGGCGCCGGTGGTTGGCGTGCCGCTGCCGATGGTGTCTTATGGCGGCTCGGCGATGCTGGTGCTGCTTGGCGCCTTTGGCATCGTGCAAAGCGCCCATATCCACCGTCCGCGGCAATCGTCGCGCTAAGAAATCTAGGGAGTTCTCATGACCGCCAATGTCCTGTTTGCAGGCCGCCCCGATGCCTGGCCCGCCTATGAGCCGCTTTTGCTGGCGGAATTCGACCGGCTGGGTGTGAAGGCCGATCTGCGCAAGGAATTCGCGCCGGAAGAGGTCGATTATATCGTCTATGCCCCCAACGGACCAGTAAGCGATTTCACCCCGTTCACCCGCCTGAAGGCGGTGCTGAGCCTGTGGGCAGGCGTCGAAAAGATCGTGCCGAACAAAACCCTGACCGTGCCGCTCACCCGAATGGCGGACACAGGGCTGGAACAGGGCATGACCGAATGGGTTGTTGGCCACACGCTGCGCTATCACCTCGGCATGGACATGCAGATCCACGGGCTGAACGGGCGCTGGCACCGGCAAGTGCCGCCGCTGGCCAAGGACCGGCACGTCACCGTGCTGGGCCTGGGCGCCCTGGGAACCGCCTCGGCCAAGGCGCTGGCGGCGCTCGGGTTCCAGGTCTCCGGCTGGAGCCGGACGCAAAAGGACATCGAAGGCATCACCTGCCACGCCGGGCCCGACGGGCTGAAGGCGGCGCTGGAGCAGGCCGAGATCGTGATCCTGCTGCTGCCGGACACGCCGGCAACCGAAAACACGCTGAATGCCGAAACCCTGGCCCTGCTGCCCAAGGGCGCAAAGATCATCAACCCGGGCCGCGGGCCGCTGATCGACGATGGCGCGCTGCTGGCCGCGCTCGACAGCGGCCAGGTGGGCCATGCGACGCTGGATGTGTTCCGCATCGAACCGCTGCCGCCGGAGCACCCCTACTGGGCGCATCCGAACGTGACCGTCACGCCGCATATCGCCTCGGAAACCCGCGAAAGCACCGCGGCTGAAGTCATTGCCGAAAACATCCGCCGCGGCGAGAAGGGCGAGCCGCTCTTGCACCTCGTCAATCGCAGCCTCGGCTACTGAACGGAAAAGAGCGGACTGGCGCCCGCTCTTTCATCTTTCCCAAAATACTTCTGCCGGAGGCAGCGCCCGCAAGGGCGCTTTCCTCATTCCGCAGCCAGACCGCGGCCTTTCAGCAGCGCTTCCACGCCCGGCAGCCGCCCGCGGAAGGCGGAGTAGAGCTCCGCCGGGTCCGCAGAGCCGCCGGTCGACAGGATATGCTCCTCCAGCGCCTTGGCACGCTCGGCGACAAAGGCCCCGCCGGCCTCCTCAAAGGCGGCGAAGGCATCGGCGTCCATCACCTCTGACCACATGTAACTGTAGTAGCCGGAGGAATAGCCGTCGCCGGAAAACACATGCGCGAAATGCGGCGTGGCATGGCGCATGATAATCGCGCTCGGCATGCCGATGTCTTCCAGTACCTTGGCCTGCTTTGCCATCGGGTCAGCAGGCGCCGGACCATCGTGGAAGGCCAGGTCCACCAGGGCCGAGGCCACATATTCCACCGTTTGAAAGCCCATGTCGAAATTGGACGCGCCCAGCACTTTCTCCAGCATCTCCTGCGGCATCGGCTCGCCGGTCTCCGCGTGGGTGGCAAACTCCTGCAGCACCTCCGGCACTTCCAGCCAGTGTTCATACAATTGGCTGGGCAGCTCCACGAAGTCGCGCGCCACCGAGGTGCCGGAGATGCTCTCGTAAGTCACATCCGACAGCATCTGATGCAGCGCGTGGCCGAACTCATGGAACAGGGTGCGGGCGTCGTCCCAGGACAGCAGCGCCGGATCGCCCTTGGCGAAATTGCAGACGTTGATCACCACCGGCGCCTGCACGTCCGGGAACTTGGCCTGCTGCCGCATGGCTGAGCACCAGGCGCCGGAGCGTTTGGAGCCGCGTGCAAAATAGTCACCGATGAACACTGCCACATGGCTCCCGTTCCGGGTCACCTCCCAGGCGCGGCAGTCGGGGTGGTAAAGCGGCACATCCAGCGGCGCGAACTCCAGCCCGAACAGGCGGCTGGCGCAGGCAAAAGACGCCTCGATCAGCCGGTCCAGCTGCAGGTAGGGCTTCAGCGCAGCCTCATCCAGGTCATGCTCTGCCTTGCGGCGTTTTTCGGCGTAGTAGCGCCAGTCCCAGGGTTCCAGATCGCCGTTGACACCGTCCGCCTGCATCATTTCAGTCAGGATCTGCGCGTCCTGATCAGCGCGCGACTTGGCGGCTTCCCAGACCTCCATCAGCAGCCCGCGGACTGCCTCCGGCGTCTTGGCCATTTCGGTTTCCAGTTTATAGGCTGCGAAGTTTTCGTAGCCCAACAGCTGCGCGCGTTCTTCACGCAGCTGCAGGATTTCCGCCGCAATGGCGCGGTTGTCGGTCCCGCCGCCATTGGCGCCGCGGGCGGCCCAGGCGTTAAAGGCTATCTCGCGCAGGTCACGGCGGGGCGAAAATTGCAGGAACGGCGTGATCAGAGAGCGCGACAGGGTGACAACCGGGCCATCCTTGCCCTTTTCCTCGCCTGCCGCCCGCGCCGCCTTGACCACAAACTCCGGTAGGCCTTCCAGATCGTCCTCCGAGAGTTCCATGAACCAGTCTCGTTCATCGGCCAGCAAGTTCTGGGTGAACTGGGTGCCCAAGGTGGCAAGCCGCCCCTTGATCTCCTGCATTCGGGTGTCGGCCTCACCTTCCAGCGCCGCGCCGCCGCGGACAAAACCGCGGTGGGTCAGCATCAGCACCCGCTGCTGTTCGTTGGTCAGGTCCAACTCCGCGCGCAGGTCCCACACCGCCTTGACCCGGGCATAAAGCGCCTTGTTGGCGGTGATTGCCGAGAAATGTGCCGCGAGTTTCGGAGAAAACTCCCGCTGCAGCTCCTCCCGCTTGGGATTGCTGTCGGCGCCGGCCACAGAGAAGAACACGCCCAGCACCTGCTCCAGCTCGCGGCAAGGGGCTTCCAGCGCCTCGATCACATTGGCAAAGCCGGGCGGCTCGGAGCTGTTGGCGATAGCCTCGATCTGGGCGCGGTGCGCCGCCAGCGCCTGTTCCAGCGCGGGGGCGAAATCTTCATCGGAAATGCTGTTGAACGGGGCAATTTCAAACGGCGTGTCCCAGCGGGACAGAAGCGGATTGGACATATGAGAGGTCTCCTTTGCAGGCGACGCTAGCGGCAAAGACAGGGAGCTGCAATTGACCTTTCCTTGCGCGGCACCGGCACCTCAGCCGCCCGCCCCGTCACCCTCCGTCAGCTCTGCCGGAATGATGCGGATGGGCACATCCGCCACATTGGCCGCCCGCGCGATGCGCCATTCGAAGCGGCCCATTTTGCCATCAGTATCGATCAGCACGACCACCGGCTCCTTGCCGGTCACCTCGGCCGCAAACAGCGCCTGCTGGATGCTGTCGAGGCTGCTGCGCTTATCCAGCCCGAACTCGATGACCCGGTTTCCGTTCTCGCAATCGGTGCGGATGGAGGCCGCGCCACCGGGATAAGTGAAATCATGCACCTGTTCCGGCTGGCCGCCGAACAGGGCGCCGCAAAGCAGTGCGATGTAATGGGCTTCGTTCACTGGCAGGGATCAGCTTTCCACGCTGCTGCCACAGGCCGGGCACCCCTCCTGCCGGGACAGGCGGATCTTGCGGGTTTCACCGTACAGCCCGTCATAAATCAGCATCTCGCCCCGCAGCACCGCTCCGGCACCGGTGATCTGCTTGATGGCTTCCACCGCCATCATCGAGCCGACCACGCCGGGCAGCGGGCCGATCACCCCGGCCTCCGAACAGCTGGGCGCAAGACCGGCCGCGGGCGCCTCCGGGAAGATGCACTGGTAACAGGGGCCTTCTTCGGCCGGGTGGAACACGCTCAGTTGGCCCTCCCACTGCGACAGCGCACCGGAGATCAGCGGCTTGCCCAGCGCCACCGCGGTGCGGTTGGCCAGATAGCGGGTACCGAAATTGTCGGTGCCATCGAGGATCAGGTCATATTCGGCAAACAGCTCCGACGCGATCTCGTCGGTCAGGCGGCGGTTGTACGGGCGCACCTCCACGTAGGGGTTTTGTGCCTGCATCGCGGCCTGGGCCGAGAACACCTTGGGCTTGCCAATGTCCGCGTCCCGGTGGATCACCTGGCGCTGCAGGTTGGCATTGTCGACCGCGTCGTCGTCGATCACCCCGATGGTGCCCACACCGGCGGCCGCGAGGT
This sequence comes from Leisingera sp. ANG49, assembly GCF_059694505.1. Taxonomy (NCBI): domain Bacteria; kingdom Pseudomonadati; phylum Pseudomonadota; class Alphaproteobacteria; order Rhodobacterales; family Roseobacteraceae; genus Leisingera; species Leisingera sp. ANG49. The sequence continues at coordinate 533,967 of NZ_JCATZN010000004.1, read as the reverse complement.
ATTGCAGCGCAGGCGCCCCCAGCCCGCCGGCGCCGATCACCAGCACCTTGGCGTTCTTCAGCTTTTTCTGCCCCGGACCGCCCAATTCCCGCAGGACGATATGGCGGGCGTAGCGGTCAAGCTCGCTTTCGGTGAAGGTGCTGGCGGGTTGGTTCATCTCGGCTTCCTGGGGCTTGGCACGGGTCTTCAGAGCGGCCACGATACGCGCATAAAACCCGGCCACAAGGGCAAAGCCGCCCAGCATCAGCCAGGGCGCCACGGATCCGCCAGTGCCTTCGCGCAAGGGGTGCCCGTCCGGCAGGGTCAGCTGCACCGCCAGCACGGCAGTGAACAGAACAGCCAGCAGGCCAATACGCAGATTGCGCGGCAGGCCAAGAAAGCGTCCGCCCCACCAGATCAGCGCCGCCAGGACCAGGATCCGCAGCATCAGCCGCGCCCTGTGGAGCCGAAGCCACCGCCGCCGCGGCTGGTTTCTGAAAGCGCATCGGCAAGCTCGAAACGGGCTTGCAGCACCGGCGCCACCACCATCTGGGCGATACGCTCGCCGTGGTGGATCTCGAAAGGTTTGTCACCTGCGTTCAGCAGGATCACCCCCAACGGACCGCGGTAGTCGCTGTCAATTGTACCGGGCGTGTTTGGCAGGGTGATCCCATGCTTCAACGCCAGGCCGGAGCGCGGCCGGATCTGCACCTCATAGCCCGCCGGGATCTCGATCCGCAGCCCGGTTGGCACCAGCGCCCGCGCGCCCGGCTGCAGCACCAGGCATCCTCGGTCCGGCAGGTTGGCGCGTACATCGGCACCCGCTGCACCGGCGGTTTCATATGATGGCAGCGGCACATCCCGGTCCGCCCCCTCATCGTGGATCACACGGATAGTCACCATCACAGCGCCCCTGCTTCTTCTTTGTTCAAATACTCAAATTCACCCGGCCAGCGCAGCCGCGATCCGGTCTGCCAGCCTGCGGGCAACCTCATCCTTGCCCATGCGCGGCCATTCCTCGGCCCCTTTGTCAGAGATCAGGATCACCGCGTTTTCGCTTCCGCCCATGATGCCGGTTGCAGGCGAGACATCATTTGCCACAATCCAGTCGCAGCCCTTGCGCTTACGCTTGGCAGTGGCGTTTTCCACTACATCGTTGGTCTCGGCTGCAAAACCTACCACCAATCCGGGGCGGCTGTTTTTCATCTGCGAGACGGTCTTCAGAATGTCCGGGTTCTCGGCAAATTCCAGCACCGGCAGCCCGTCCTTGGATTTTTTCAGCTTCCGGTCAGAGGCGCTGGCCACCCGCCAGTCCGCCACCGCGGCGGCAAAAACCCCCGCATCGGCCGGCAAAGCTGCCTGCACCGCGGCCTCCATCTCGCGGGCGCTTTCCACCGGCACCACCTGCACCCCCTCGGGGGGGCGGACTTCTGCCGGTCCCGTGATGAACACCACGTCCGCTCCCTGATCGCGCAAAGCACGGGCCACCGCTGCTCCCTGCGCCCCGGAGGAGCGGTTGGCGATGTAGCGCACCGGGTCGATCGGCTCATGCGTCGGGCCGGAGGTCACCAGGATGCGCTTCCCCTTCAGCGGGCCGTCCGCGAGCCTGGCTGCAATCGCCGCGAGGATCTCGTCCGGTTCCGCCATCCGGCCGGGTCCGAATTCACCGCAGGCCATGCTGCCCTCGTTGGGGCCCGCAAAGGACACACCGTCCGCTTTCAGGGTTTCAAGATTGCGCCGCGTCGCCGGGTGATCCCACATGCGGACATTCATCGCGGGCGCCAGCAGCACCGGCGTATCGGTGGCCAGCAGCAGGGTCGAGGCGAGGTCGTTAGCATGACCTTGCGCCATTTTCGCCATCAGATCAGCGGTGGCCGGCGCCACCACCAGCAGATCGGCGCTGCGCGACAGCTGGATATGGCCCATCTCGGCCTCTGCCGTCAGGTCGAAAAGCTCCTGATGCACAGGTGTTCCCGCCAGGGCTGAGACCGACAGCGGCGTTACAAACTCAGCACCGGACTTGGTCAGCACCGGCGTTACCCGCGCGCCCTGATCCTGCAGCCGGCGGATCAGCTCCAGCGACTTATAGGCCGCAATGCCGCCGCCGATGATCAATAGAATATGTTTGCCAGCCAGCATTTGCGCATCCTCGCCCGGTTTCCCGCGACCTTACTGCGGCGCGGCACAAGAGTGAAGCAGTCAGCCGTCCGTGCGGAAGGCAAGGCAGGGATCAGGCCGGTCAACAGGCGGCGCATCCAGCACCAGATCAAACTGCCCGCTGATCTGCCCGTCCTCGGACTGGCCCAGACTGCGGATCACCGCACCGGGACGGGCCTTTGCCAGGTAGACGGCCAGCCCCCGGTCCATGCGGGCGTGGCCGTTGCCGGTGATCACCGCTACCGGCCCGCCCGTGTCAGCAAGCGCCCTGTCTGCTGCGGCTGCAAGTGTTGCATCCCGCAAGCGCTGAAAATCCACCAGTACCTGCAGCATGTCTTCAGGCATGGCGTTGCAGTGATTGGCCTGCTGATCCGCCTCCCGCGCCGCCTGTTCTTTCTCCGGCAGCGGCTGGTCCAGGCCAAAGCGGGCAGAGGGCTCCGCCCCGAAATAGGCAGCCGCACCCTGTTCCAAGGCTTCGGCCGCCTTGTTCCGCGGAACCAGCGCGCCGTACTGCCGCGCGCCCTTGGCCGCCGCAAAGACCGGTGCATATAGGGCAAACTCCGGCCAGCCGCTGTCGGCCCAGTCCAGCTGGCTTGCCGTCTGCTCTGCGTCGGCAAGCGCATCCGGATCCAGCATTGCGGCCTGCTTTGCCGTGATCATTTCCCAGACCACGGCCTTGGGCTCAAGCGCAGCCAGCAGCGCAGCCTGCCGCAAGTGGTGGTCGGCGTTGTCATGCACTTCGCCAAGGATCACCACATCAGCGCCGCGCAGCGCGTCCGCTGCGGCGGACACCGCATCCGCACGGGCGCCAGACAGGCCAAGCGCCGCCAGAGCGGCGGCGCTTGCCATGATCTTCAGGAGGCTGATCCGCTTTCTCATGAAAGCAGTTTGTGCACCTCGCGCGATTGGCCTTCAAGGCACTTGCGCATTTTCTGGAACGCTCCGGCCTCCAGCTGCCGCACCCGCTCCTTGGACAGGCCGAGTTCCGTGCCCAGGCTTTCCAGTGTGCGGGGCCGTTCGCGCAGCTTGCGCTCGGTGATGATGAACCGCTCGCGCTCATTCAGAGCCTGCAGCGCCGAGACCAGCCACTTGCGCAGCTGGCGGCGGTCGTGCCGCTCCTGCACCAGCTCTTCGGCCTGCGAGGTTTCATCCTCCAGCGCGTCAATCCATTCGCGCCCCTCTTCATCCGCGGACTGGATCGCATTGAGCGAGAAGTCGGCACCGGACAGGCGCCCCTCCATCATCTCGACGTCCCGCAGCGGCACTCCGATTTCGGTGGCGATTTTCTGGTGCAGCTGATGCCGGTCCAGCCGCACACCCGACGCGCGGGCCTCGCGCTCGAACTGCGCCTGCACCCGGCGCATGTTGAAGAACAGCGATTTCTGCGACGAGGTGGAACCGGTGCGGACCATCGACCAGTTGCGCATCACGTAATCCTGGATCGATGCCTTGATCCACCAGACCGCATAGGTCGAGAAGCGCACCCCGCGGTCCGGGTCAAATTTATCCGCTGCCTTCATCAGACCCAGGCCTGCTTCCTGGATCAGGTCGTTCATCGGCGCCCCGTACCGCTTGAACTTGGCGGCCATGGAAATAGCCAGGCGCATATAGGCGTTAATGAGCCGGTGCAGCGACTGCACGTCGCGGTCATCCCGCCAGGCATAGGCCAGGCGCCGCTCGGTCTCTGCATCCAGCAGTTCCGCCTTCATTGCCTGTCTCGGCAATGGGTTTTCAACTGTTTGATCAAGTGCCATGTGTTTTCCCCCCGGAAACTAATTAACAAACTGCCGCCTGGGGGCGTGCTTGGAACAATCGGGGGCCCGGTTTTCATAGGCTGCAGCAACAGCGCACAGGATGCGACTTTCGGCTCATCCAAAGGCCAAAACGGAAAAGTTAAATTGTATCTTGGCCCCTGCGCAGTCAAATCCGGCCTTAATAAGTGGAACCCCGGAACGCTGCGGTCTCTTGTCTTCACCGGGCCCTGCAGTTACCCACAGGAACGGCTTCGGACTCATAGGTTAGCAAAAAATGCCGTCAAATGTAACTTTTATTCTGGGGGGCGCCGCCTCAGGGAAGTCGGCATTTGCCGAGCAGCTGTGCGTAAACACCGGAAAAGATAAGGTTTACTGGGCAACAGCACAGATTTTTGACGCCGAAATGCGCGATAAAGTGTCTCGGCACCTAGAACAAAGGGGCGCTGGCTGGGCGACTTTTGAAGAACCGGAAACAGCCGCGCAAGTGCTGGATCCGCTCACCTCCGCCCAGATTTGCCTGATGGACTGTGCCACGATGTGGCTGACCAACCACCTGCTGGCCGAACATGATCTGGAAACGGCACAGGACGAGCTGCTGTCAGCCATCGGCCGCTGTCAGGCGGATCTGGTGATTGTCTCCAATGAAACCGGGCTTGGCATTGTGCCGGAAAACAAGCTGGCCCGCCGCTTCCGCGAGGCGCAGGGGCGGCTCAATATTGCCTTGGCCGCGCGGGCGGATACCGTGGTTCAGGTGACGGCCGGGCTGCCCCTGGTCCTGAAGGGGGCACTGTGAACACCCGGCTGTTTCTGGTGCGGCACGGGCCGACCCACGCGAAATGCATGGTCGGCTGGTCCGACCTGCCTGCGGATCTGTCCGACACGGCGGCCTTGAATCGCCTCTCGGAATACCTGCCTGCCGGGGCGCTGGTAGTGTCCTCCGACCTGTCCCGCGCAGCAGAAACCGCCAGCGCCATCCAAGGCCACCGGGACCGGCTGCCGCATGACGAGGCCCTGCGCGAGATCCACTTCGGCGCCTGGGAGCTGCGGACCTGGGCAGAGGTCGACGCCGAAGACCCGGAGCGCATCCGCGCCTATTGGGAAACGCCGGGGGATGTGACTCCCCCGGGCGGAGAAAGCTGGCATCAGGTTTGCGCGCGGGTGAACGCAGCCATTGACAGGCTGATCGCAACCCACCGGGGCTGCGACCTGATCGTGGTCGGCCATTTCGGCCAGATCCTGACCCAGATCCAGAGGGCGGAATTGCTGACCGCGGAAGAGGCCTTTGCCCACCGGATCGACAACCTGTCGGTCAGCGAAATCTCCTATGGGCCGAATGGCTGGCAGGCCGGGGTGATTAATCACCTGCCGTGACGGGTGCCATCACAAACATTCCATTTTGAAATAGGGCGCCCCGCGCTAGCCTCCTGCCATGGCTTATAAAATCTATATTGGCGACCGCATGTATTCCAGCTGGTCATTGCGCGGCTGGCTCATGCTCGAAAAATTCTCCCTGCCCCATAACGTGCATATGGTGGGGCTTTATTCCGGAACCATGGCGCAGGAAATGGCGCATCTGGCCCCGGCGCGGCTGGTGCCGGCGCTGCGCACGCCGGAAGGCTTGGTGGTCGGCGAAAGCCTGGCCATTGCCGAAACCCTGGCCGAACGCCACCCGGAGGCGGGGCTGTGGCCGGCCGATCCGGCACAGCGTGCCACGGCACGCTGGCTGGCGGCGGAAATGGTCGGCGGCTTCTCTGCCTTGCGCGGTGAATGCCCGATGCAGCTGGCCCATATCTATGAAGGCTTCGAGGTGTCGCGCGGTGTTAAGGCCGACCTGGAGCGGATCGAGGCACTGTTTGCCCACGCCCGCAAGATCTCCGGCCGCAGCAGCGGTTACCTGTTCGGGGACTATTCTCTGGCAGAGGTGTTCTATACCCCGGTTGCGGCCCGGATCGTGGGATACGGCCTGCCGGTCTCTGAGGAGACCCGCGCCTATTGCAAGCTGCTGCTGTCCGACCCGGCAGTTCTGAAGTGGCAAGCACTGGCGCATGAGGTCAGCTACGACCCGGAACCCTATGCGATGGACTTGCCGAAGCGGCCCTGGTCGCTGGGCTGAACTGGCGGCCTGCGCGAAATCTGCGTGAATTCGCCGCTGGCCGTCCGCATGTTAACCAATCGGAAACCACGATTGCCAAGCCTTTCCCCCTGACCTTTCAGGAAGCGGGGAGAGATGACAGCACGGTCTTACACGGTGGCTTTTCAGGGCGTCGAGGCCCGCCAGGTCGAGGTGCAATGCGCCGTCGCGCCCGGACTGCCCGCCTTCTCGGTCGTCGGTCTGCCGGACAAGGCGGTTCAGGAAGCGCGCGAGCGGGTAAGGGCAGCTTTTGCTGCCATGTCCATCGCCCTGCCCTCGCGCCGGATCACCATTAACCTGTCGCCCGCGGACCTGCCCAAGGAGGGCAGCCATTTCGACCTGCCGATTGCGCTCGCCTTGCTGGCCGCCATCGGCATCGTCCCGGCGGAGAAGGCAGAGGAAACCATCGCCCTGGGAGAACTCTCTCTGGACGGGCAGCTGATGCCCGTGGCCGGTGCCCTGCCCGCAGCGGTCACAGCAGCGGAGGAAGGCCGGATGCTGCTCTGCCCGAAACCCTCAGGGCCGGAGGCCGCCTGGGTCGATGCGGCCCAGGTGATCGGTGCCGCCACCCTGACCGAGGTGGTGCAGCATTTCACCGGCCAGCGGCGTATCGAACCCGCCGCGCCGGGCGAGGCCGTCAGCGGGCTGGGCGGCAAGGACCTGCGTGATGTGAAAGGGCAGGAATCCGCCAAGCGGGCGCTGGAGATCGCCGCCGCCGGTCGCCACCACATGCTGATGGTCGGACCGCCGGGTTCCGGTAAGTCGATGCTGGCGGCTCGACTGCCCTCGATCCTGCCGCCGCTGTCACCCGCGGAAGCTCTGGAGACCTCAATGATCCATTCCCTGTGCGGTTTGATCGACGAGGGCGGCATCAGCCGCGCCCGCCCCTTCCGCGAACCGCACCACACTGCATCCATGGCGGCCATTGCGGGCGGCGGACGGCGGGCACAGCCGGGAGAGATCAGCCTGGCTCACAACGGCGTGCTGTTCCTGGACGAACTGCCGGAATTCGGCCGCCCGGTGCTGGAAACCCTGCGCCAGCCGCTGGAAACCGGCGAGGTGATGGTGGCGCGTGCCAATGCCCATGTGAAATATCCCAGCCGTTTCATGCTGGTGGCCGCCGCCAACCCCTGTAAATGCGGCTATCTGGCGGATGCCAACCGGGCCTGTTCGCGGGCGCCAATCTGCGGCGCAGATTACCTGGGCCGAATCTCCGGCCCGCTGCTGGACCGCTTCGATCTGCATCTGGACGTGCCGCCGGTGGATGTGGCCGACCTTGAGCTGCCGCCCAGCGCCGAAGGTTCCGCCGAAGTTGCCCAGCGGGTGGCGATTGCGCGGGAAACGCAGAGCGCCCGGTTCCGCGATCACCCCGGGCTGCGCCAGAACGCCGATGCCGAAGGCGCGTTGCTGGAGGAGCTCGCCGCCCCGGACGCCGAAAGCCGCGATCTGCTGGTCCGCGCTGCCGAACGCTTCGGCCTCAGCGCGCGCGGTTACCACCGGGTGCTGCGGGTCGCGCGCACCATCGCGGATCTGGCCTGCCAAGATGAGGTTCAGCGCCCGCATTTCGCCGAAGCGCTGAGCTTCCGGCTGCCCGACTGAACCAGGCTTCGCCATCAGCCTCAGAGGTTGGCTTCGATCGCCTGCCAGATCTTTTCGGCGATGTTCACCCCGTCGAAGCGCTCCAGCTCCTGAATGCCGGTGGGCGAAGTCACGTTGATCTCGGTCAGGTAGTCGCCGATCACATCGATGCCGACGAAGACCTGGCCCTTTTCCCGCAGCAGCGGGCCGATGGCAGCGCAGATTTCCAGATCGCGCTCGGTCAGGCCAACTTTCTCAGGCCGCCCTCCTGCATGCATGTTCGAGCGGGTCTCGCCCGCGGCAGGCACCCGGTTGATGGCGCCAACGGCTTCGCCATCGACCAGGATAATGCGCTTGTCACCGTTGCTGACGTCCGGCAGGAACTTCTGCACGATCAGCGGCTCACGGCTGAAGCCAGTGAACAACTCGTGCAATGCGGTCAGGTTGCGGTCGCCGTGGTCGAGCCGGAACACCCCTGCACCGCCATTTCCGTAAAGCGGCTTCAGGATGATGTCGCCGTGCTTTTCCTTGAACGCCTTGATGGTTGCCAGGTCGCGCGCAATCGCCGTCGGCGGGGTCAGATCCGGGAAATCCAGCACCAGCAGCTTTTCCGGGTAGTTGCGCACCCAGAAGGGATCATTCACCACCAGCGTCCGCCCCTTGAGCCGGTCCAGGAGGTGCGTCGAAGTGATGTAATGCATATCAAAGGGCGGATCCTGGCGCAGCCAGACCACATCGAAAGCGCCGAGGTCCACCTCCCGTTCCGGACCCAGCACCGCCGGAACGCCCGCCACGCGCTGCACGGTCATGTCGTGGCCGCGGGCGGTGACATGGCCCTCCTGATAGGCCAGGTGGTCCGGCGTGTAGAAGAACAGCTCGTGGCCGCGCGCCTGGGCTTCCTCGGCCAGGCGGAAGCTGCTGTCCGCATTGATGTCCACGCCCATGACCGGGTCCATCTGAAAGGCGATCTTCATGGCAGTATCCCTTGTAAACTGGCCAAATACATGGCCCACCCTGCCCCGGGGTTCAATGGGTCAGGCGCGGTTCAGTCCATCCCGAAAGCGTTTTCGATGATTTCCACGGCGCCGGTTCTGTCGACCAGCGCCGCGTCAAACCTGACCGGCGTCAGCTGGCCCTGCGGTTCGCTCTCCAGATACTGCCCGGCACTGGCATAGATCCGTTCCGCCTGCCGCGGTGTGATGCGCAGGGCCGCAGCGGCACTGGTGGTGCTGTGCTTCACCTCCACAAACACCAGCCCGTCCGGACTGCGCAGGATCAGGTCGATCTCGCCGCCTGCCCCGCGCCAGCGGCGCTCGGCCACGGTGTAACCGCGGTTTTCATAGTGCCGCGCAACGATCTCCTCCGCCGCCTCACCGGCCAGATGGGCGCGGGTGCCGCGGTGCTGGCGGGCGCGGGTCACGGTTCAGCTGTCCTTCGCCAGCTGCAAGGCCAGCTGGTAGACCTTGCGCCGGGGCAGCCCGTGCATCTCCGCGACGATCCCGGCGGCGTCTTTGACCGAGTTGCCTTGCAAGGCGGCCTGCAGGTCGCTTTCCAGATCGCCCTCGCTGACTTCCGCCTCCTGGGCGCGGTCGACCAGCAGCACAATCTCGCCCTTGACCGGGTTCTCCTCCAGCCCGGCAGCCAGTTCCGTCAGCGAAGCCCGGCGCACCTCCTCGAATTTCTTGGTCAGTTCCCGGCACATGGCCGCCGGGCGGTTGCCCAGCACCGCTGCCATGTCGGCAACCGAGGCGGCAACCCGCTTGGGCGATTCATAGAAAATCAGCGTGCCGGGAATTTCCCGCAGTTCCTCCAGCCGTTTGCGCCGGGCGCCGGAGGCATTGGGCAGGAAACCCGCAAAGAAAAACGCATCCGTTGGCAGCCCGGCCAGCGTCAGCGCCGTGGCCGCTGCCGAGGCACCGGGGGCGCAAGTCACCGTATGGCCCGCCTCCGCCGCCGCGCGACTGAGGTCAAACCCGGGATCGGCAATCAGCGGCATCCCGGCCTCGGACGCATAGGCAACCGATTTCCCCTCGCCAATCGCCTCCAGCAGTTTGGCCCGCGCCCCGGTGCCGCTGTGGTCGTGGTAGGCGATGATCCGCCGCCCGCCCAGCGGCACGCCGTGAATCTCCATCAGCTTGCGCAGCGAGCGTGTATCCTCAGCCGCAAGCACATCGGCCGAAGCCAGAATATCCAGCGCCCGCAGGGTAATGTCGCGGGCGGTGCCGATCGGCGTGGCAACAAAGTAAAGCCCGGGGGACAATATGACATTCTGGTGATTCAACGCTGGACCCGCCTTTTTGGTCGTTTATGATCCGCCCTTAAACCCACACGGCGCTGCAGCGCCGGGAGAACGGAGTTTCAAGCCATTATGTTTGCTGTTTTCAAACGCGCCCGCAAGGCGGCACTGACTGTCGCTGCAGCCGTTTCCGCCATTGCCCTTACCGCCTGTGACCCGATTGCCGTTGGCACCGGCCCCACGATCAATACTTCCAAACCCGTTCCGGTGGCGCTGCTGGTGCCGCGCGGCTCCGCCCAGCAGGGCGACGGCGTGCTGGCGAAAAGCCTGGAAAACGCAGCCCGCATGGCCATCGCTGACCTAGACAGCGTGCAGATCGACCTGCGGGTCTATGATACCGCGGGCAGCCCCGAAGTTGCCTCTGGCGCGGCGCAGCAGGCGCTCAATGACGGCGCCCGCATCATTCTCGGCCCGGTCTATGCCGAAGCCGCCAATGCCGCAGGCATCGCGGCGCGCCAGCGCGGCGTGAACGTGCTGGCCTTCTCCAACAACACGGCGATTGCGGGCGGCAACGTCTTCATCCTGGGGCCGACTTTCGACAACACTGCCCGGCGGCTGACCGGCTTTGCCGCCCGCAACGGCAAGCGGAACATCCTGGTTGTCGGCGGCAATGATGCCGCGGGCAGCGCAGGACGCAGCGCAATCCAGCGCGCCGCCAGCCAGAGCGGTGTCAATGTCGCAGGCAGCGTCGGCTATGAGCTGTCGCAGCAGGGGGTGATCAATGCCATTCCCAATATCCGTACCCAGGCCGCTGCCGCAGATGCGGTTTTCCTGACCTCGACCACCGCAGGCGCACTGCCGCTTCTGGCGCAGCTGCTGCCCGAAGCCGGTGTCGATCCGGCTGAAAAACAGTACATCGGCCTGACCCGCTGGGACATCCCGCCCCAGACCCTGGCGCTGCCCGGCGTTCAGGGCGGCTGGTTCGCCCTGCCGGACCAGAGCAAGGTCCAGCAGTTCAGCGCCCGCTACCAGGCCAGCTATGGCGCGGCGCCGCATTCCATCGGCAGCCTGGCCTATGACGGCATTGCCGCCATCGGCGCCCTGGTTGCGGCCGGCAAGTCCGACGCGCTGACCGCCAGCGCCCTGACCCAGGGCGCCGGTTTCCAGGGCGCGGGCGGCATCTTCCGTCTGCGGCCCGACGGCACCAACGAGCGCGGGCTGGCAGTCGCCACCATCCAGGAACAGAAGGTCGTGATCATTGACCCAGCCCCAAGCAGCTTCGCCGGCGCAGGCTTCTGAGCCCGCCGCCCCGGCGCAGCCCTCAGCCAGCCGCCACCCTGAACCGCTGGGCCCGCTGATCTGCGGCCCGGCGGACATTTTCGACGCCGCCGGCATCCAGGCGCAGATCACGGCGCTGGCTGAGGACACCGCACCAGCGGCCCTGCGCGCGGAAACCGTGAAAATCCTGAAGGCGGCCAATAAGGCCGGGCGCGCCGCAATTGCCGCAGCTTTTGCGGAGAAACCCTTTGCCGCGCGGGAGCTGACCCGCTCCTACACTTTCCTGACCGACGGGCTGGTAACCACCGCGCTTTATGTCGCCAGCGAACTGCTGCACCCGCTGGCCACCCCCACCCAGGGTGAGCGGATCGCAGTGATGGCCGTCGGCGGCTACGGACGGGGGGAAATGGCGCCGGCCTCGGACGTCGACCTGCTGTTTCTCACTCCCTACAAGATCACCGCCTGGGCGGAGAGCGTGATCGAATCCATGCTCTACATCCTGTGGGACCTGCGGCTGAAGGTGGGCCACGCAAGCCGCACCATCAAGGACTGCATCCGGCTGGGCGGCGAGGATTACACCATCCGAACCGCGATGCTGGAGCACCGTTTCCTGGCGGGCCACGCCCCTCTGGCGAAGGAGTTGGACAAGCGCCTCAAGAAGGAGCTGTTTTCCCAGGACGCGCAGGAATTTGTCGAGGCCAAGCTGGCCGAGCGCGACGCCCGCCACCTGAAGCAGGGCCAGCGTTATATGGTGGAGCCCAACGTGAAAGAGGGCAAAGGCGGCCTGCGCGACCTGCAGTCGCTGTTCTGGATTGCCAAGTACCTCTACCAGGTGAAAGACGCCGAAGACCTGGTGCCGCTGGGCCTGTTCCGCCCTGAGGAATTGGAACTGTTTTCCAAGGCTGCGACCTTTCTGTGGGCGGTGCGCTCGCATCTGCATCTGGCGACGGGGCGCGCCACCGAACAGCTGACCTTTGACCTTCAGGTCGAGGTCGCCAGCCGCATGGGATACGAGGACAAGGCCGGCCGCCGCGGTGTGGAAGTCTTCATGCAGGAGTATTTTCGCCACGCAACCCGCGTCGGCGACCTGACCCGCATCTTCCTGACCAAGCTGGAGGCCAGCCAGCAGAAGACCGCGCCTCTCCTGGAACGGATCTTCCGCCGCCGCCCCCGGATAAAGCCCGGCTACAAGGTGGTGAACAACCGGCTGGACGTCATCGACCCCAAGGCCTTTCTGGAAGACCGGGTCAATCTGCTGCGGCTGTTCGAGGAAGCGCTGCGCACCGGGATGCTGATCCACCCGGATGCAATGCGGCTGGTGACAGCCAACCTGCACCTGATCGACGATGACATGCGCAACGACAAGGAGGCGCGCAAGCTCTTTCTGGACCTGCTGCTGAAGCACGGCAACTCCGAGCGCGCCCTGCGCCGGATGAACGAGTTGGGAGTGCTGTCGGCTTTCCTGCCGGAGTTCGAACCGATCGTGGCGATGATGCAGTTCAACATGTATCATTCCTACACGGTGGACGAGCACACGATCCAGGTGATCGCCAATTTCGCCGCGATTGAGCGCGGCGAGCTGGAGGATGAGCTGCCGCTGTCCTCCGAAATCCTGCGCAAGGGGCTGAACCGCAAGGTGCTGATGGTGGCGATGCTGCTGCATGACATCGGCAAGGGCCGCGAGCAGGACCATTCGATCCTGGGCGCGCAGATCGCCCGCAAGGTGGCGCCGCGGCTGGGGCTGAAACCCTCGGAATGCGAAACCGTGGAATGGCTGGTGCGCTATCACCTTCTGATGTCCGACATGGCGCAGAAGCGCGACATCGCCGACCCGCGCACGGTGCGCGATTTCGCAAAGGCGGTGCAGACGGTAAAACGGCTGGACCTGCTGCTTCTGCTGACCGTCTGCGATATCCGCGGTGTCGGCCCGGACACCTGGAACAACTGGAAGGCGGCGCTGCTGCGCGCGCTTTACGGCCAGACCCGCGCGGCGCTGGAGGGCGGCATGGAGGCGCTGAACCGCGAACACCGCGGCGCGTCGGCCAAGAAGGCGCTGCGCGAGGCGCTGCCCGATTGGTCCAAGGCCGACCTCAAGACCGAGACCGCCCGCCACTATCCGCCCTACTGGCACGGGCTGCATGTGACTGCGCATGTGGATTTTGCGGAAATGCTGCGGGACTACACCGCCACAGGCGACCCGGGCGAGGTGATGATCCGGCTCTATCCGGATGTGGACCGCGACGCCACCCGCGCCTGTTTCGTGATGGAGGACCACCCGGGGATCTTTGCCCGCATCGTCGGCGCCCTGGCGCTGGTCGGGGCCAATGTGGTGGACGCACGTTCCTACACCACCAAGGACGGCTATGTGACCGATGCCTTCTGGATTCAGGACAGCGAAGGCCATCCCTTCGACCCGATCCGGCTGCACCGGCTCAAGCAGATGATTGAAAAAACCCTGAAGGGCGAGGTGATCACCCGCGACGCGCTGAAGTCCCGCGACAAGATCAAAAAGCGCGAGAAAGCTTTCAAGGTGCCGACCCATATCACCTTCGACAACGAGGGGTCGGAAATCTACACCATTATCGAGGTCGACACCCGCGACCGGCCCGGGTTGCTCTATGATCTGGCCCGGACCCTGGCCTCCGCCAACGTCTATATTGCCAATGCGGTGATTGCGACCTATGGCGAGCAGGTGGTGGATGCCTTCTATGTCAAGGACATGTTCGGCTTAAAATACTACTCGGAATCCAAGCAGCGGACGCTGGAGAAGAAACTGCGCGAGGCAATTGCCGAGGGCGCAAAACGGGCGGATATATGAAACCGATCAAATTGCTGTCGGGCTTCCTGACCGTCGGGTTCTGGACGCTGGCAAGCCGCCTGCTGGGGTTCGCCCGCGAAATCCTGATTGCCGCTTTCATCGGCCCGGGACCGGTGCTGGACGCCTTCATCGTCGCCTTCCGCCTGCCCAACATGTTCCGCCGCTTCTTTGCCGAGGGCGCTTTCAACGCCGCCTTTGTTCCGGCGTTTTCGAAACGCTACGAGGCCGGCGAGGACGCCCAAACCTACGCTCAGCAGGCCTTTAACCTGCTGGCCGCAGCGGTGCTGGCGCTGGTCGGGCTGGCCATGGTGTTCATGCCGGGGCTGGTGTGGCTGACGGCGGGCGGCTTTGTCGGCGATGCGCGGTTTGATCTGGCGGTCGGGTACGGCTACATCGTCTTTCCTTACATCCTGTTCATGTCGCTGGCAGCGCTGTTTTCCGGCGTGCTGAACGCCACCGGGCGCTTTGCCGCTGCCGCGGCCGCCCCGGTGCTGCTCAACATCTTTGCCTGCACGGCGATGACAGCCGGAGCGCTCCTGGGCGGCGAGGTCGTGATCTGGCTCACCTGGACGATCCCGGTTGCCGGTGTGGCCCAGCTGGCGCTGGTCTGGGCAGCGGCAGCAAAGGCCGGCGTTTCCCTGCGGCCCGGCCTGCCGCGCTGGAACAGCGAGATGCGCGACCTGGTCCGGATCGCCGTGCCTGCCGCCCTGGCCATGGGCGTCACCCAGATCAACCTGGTGGTGGGGCAATACGTGGCCTCCGACATTGAAAAGGCCGCCAGCTGGCTGTTCATTGCCGACCGCCTGTATCAGCTGCCGCTGGGCGTCGTGGGCATTGCCGTGGGCATCGTTCTGCTGCCCGCCCTGTCGCGCCGCCTGCGCGCCGGCGACCGCGCGGGCTCACAGGACGCACTGTCGCGCGCCGGTGAATTTTCGCTGCTGCTGGCAGTCCCTTCCGCCGTGGCCTTCATCACCGTGCCGGTGCCGCTTGTCTCCGTTCTTTACGAGCGCGGCGCCACCGGCCCGGAGGATGTGGCCGCCATCGCCATTGCCGTCGCCATCTATGGCGCCGGCCTGCCAGCCTTCATGCTGCAGAAGGTGCTGCAACCGCTCTACTTCGCGCGCGAAGACACCAAGGCCCCGTTCCGTTATGCGCTGGTCGCGATGGCAGTGAACGCAGCGCTGGCCTTCGGCCTGAAACCGGTTCTGGGCTGGATTGCCCCCGCCATCGCCGCTTCCGCTGCCGGCTGGGTGATGGTCGCCTTGCTGGCTCTCGGCTCCCGCGGCATGGGGGAGGAAGCCCGTTTCGACGCCCGCTTCCGCCGCCGCGCCTGGCGCATCCTGGCCGCCGCCGCCGTCATGGGCGCCGTGCTCTACGCAGTCGCCGCATCCGCGGGCTGGCTGTTCACGCTGGACTTCTGGCGCTACCTGTCCCTGCTCGGCCTGGTGGTGCTGGGCGGCGCGGTCTACTTCGCCACAGGTCAGGCCATCGGCGCCTTCCGCCTGTCGGAGTTCCGCAGCGCCCTCAGCCGACGGAACCAGGCATGAGCCGCCTCTCTTGCGCCGCCGGCACCGTGCTGTTCCGCCCGGGGCAGGACTGCCCCGGCTTTGTCCGCCTCGCCGCCGGCCGCATCAAGGTCACCCTGACGGCCGCCAACGGCCGCGAAGTCGTGCTGTACCGCGTCGGCCCGGGCGATGTCTGCCTGCAGACCTTTGCCTGCCTCACCGACGGGCGCGCCTATGCAGCGGAGGGCGTGGCAGAAACCGCTCTGGAGGGTGAAGTCATCCCGCATGCCGCCTTCCGTCAGGCGATGTCAGAGGACGGGGCATTCCGCAGCGAAGTGCTGACAGCCGTTGCCCGCCGCTTTGCCGATTATGAACAGCTGGTGGAGGATGTCGCGCTCACCGGATTTGACGCAAGGCTCGCCCGCGCGCTGCTGCGTCTGGCGCAGACCGGCGACGATATCCGCATCACCCATGATGCGCTGGCGGCCGAAACCGCCTCTGGCCGTGCCTTTGTCACCCGCCGCCTGCGCGAATTCGCCCGCCTTGGCCTGGTGGAAACACAGCGCGGCCGGCTGCGCATCCTGGACCGCGCCGGGCTGGAGCGGACCGCTCAAGATGAAGCCTGAGCTTTGGTGACACTGTCACCGACAGGCGGGCAACGCCTGGCCTAGAACGGACTCACGATTTCCAATCCGAGTTCGAAAGGACCACGCAATGCCCCGTAACGAAGGCACCCTCGACCGCGCCCTGCGCATCCTTCTTGGCCTGATCCTGCTGTCGCTGGTTTTCATTGGCCCGCAAACCCTGTGGGGTCTGATCGGCCTGGTGCCGCTGGCCACCGGCCTGATGGGCTACTGCCCGCTCTATCAGCTCATCGGCCTCAGCACCTGCCCGTTGAAGAAGCAGGGCTGACCCTCCCGGCAAATTCCGGGTCAAGGGCGGCACAGCCGCCGCGCGGCGCGCGCGGTTCACCCTTGAGGCGGGATTTGCCAACGGCACAATGGCGACGGCGCCTTCAGGGCAGGCCTGCCCCTGAAGCGCTTCTCAGCAGCTCTCCCCGCCGCGCGTCAGCGCGGCCCAACGGCTGGCGATGCCCCGCATGGGGCTTCTCCAGCGGGCGGGAGCGTTTGCGGGATCAATCGTGGCGGATGCGGTTGCGGATCCGTGCCCAGCCGCCCGGGGCCAGGAAGAACGAGAGCCCGAACCCGGTGGCAAAGCCGCTCAAGTCCGCCACCCAGTCCTTCTGGCCGCCAAACAGCAGCCCGAACAGCAGCTGCGCCCCCATCAGGAAGGCAATCAGTGTGAAGGCGCGGCTCTGCTGCGCCCCGACAGACGCCAGCGAGCGCCACAACAGGAAGGTGAATGCGCCGATCAGCCCGTAAACAGCGGGGAAACCGCCCACCAGCGGCACCGGCGAGTTGACCAGCAGCGCATAGCCCAAGGCGCCGCCCGCGCCGGACAGCAGGAAGATGATGACCATCGCCAGATCACCCATCACCTCGCCCACCATCTTGCCCATCGCCAGCACAAAGACGCAGACGAAAACCGCGTGGGTAAAGGCGCCATGCACGAAGATATAGGAAAGAAACCGCTTCAGATGCTCCGGCCCCCAGCGGCCGCTTTCCTGCATCCACCAGAAGATGTCGCTGGAAAACGCATAGGACTGCACCGCCTCCAGCCGCCAGCCGATCGCTTCCGGCCCGCCGATGATGCCGCGGGCGCCCAGCGAAAACACCGCCTCGATGCCCATGATGATCAGCACCAGCGCCACCACGGCGGCGGGCAGCGGGTTGACGGGGGCGTTGTGGGGCTGGCTGCTCATCCTGGCTCCTTGCGGCACGGAATCCCCCGCGCCTGTTGACCTATCCTGGCCCCATGGGTAAGCGACGATGGTGCATAATTCCAGACGGGAGTTTCCGCGATGAGCGAAACCAGCTTCACCCCGCGCGTGTTTTCGGGGATCCAGCCTTCGGGCAACCTGCATTTGGGGAATTACCTCGGTGCGCTGAAGCGCTTCGTCGACTGGCAGGCCAAGGATATCGAGACCATCTACTGCATGGTCGACCTGCATGCGATCACCGTCTGGCAGGACCCCGCGGATCTGAAGAAATCCACCCGCGAGCTCTGCGCCGGCTTCATTGCCGCCGGGATCGACCCGGAAGAATCGATCCTGATCAACCAGTCCCAGGTGCCAGAGCACGCGCAGCTGGCCTGGGTTTTCAACTGTGTCGCCCGCATGGGCTGGATGCAGCGGATGACCCAGTGGAAGGACAAGGCCGGCAAAAACCAGCAGAACGCCTCCCTGGGCCTGTTTGCCTACCCGGCCCTGATGGCGGCCGACATCCTGGTCTACCACGCCACCCATGTGCCGGTGGGCGAGGATCAGAAGCAGCACCTGGAGCTGACCCGCGACATCGCGATCAAGTTCAACCACGACTACGGCGTGAACTTCTTCCCGGAGACCGAGCCGGTGATCGAAGGCGCCGCGACCCGGGTGATGTCCCTGCGCGACGGCTCCAAGAAGATGTCGAAATCCGACCCCTCGGACGCCAGCCGCATCAACCTGACCGATGACGCCGACGCCATCGCCAAGAAGATCCGCAAGGCCAAGACCGACCCGGAGGCGCTGCCCTCCGAGGTGGAAGGTCTGGAGGACCGCCCCGAGGCCCGCAACCTCGTGAACATCTACGCCGCCCTGAACGAGCAGACCGTGGAACAGGTGCTGGCCGACGTCGGCGGCCGCCAGTTCTCGGAGTTCAAGCCGATGCTGGCGGATCTGGCGGTTTCCAAGCTGGCGCCGATCTCCACCGAGATGGCGCGGTTGATGCAGCAGCAGGACGAGATCGACAAAATCCTGGCCCGCGGCGCCGAGCGCGCCCGCGCGATCACCGCGCCGATCCTGCGCCAGACCTACGACATCATCGGCATGGTGCCGCCGCCGGCGGTCTGACGCTCAGCCGCCAGCGGATATCAGCCTGATCCAAGCCGCCCCCGCCCAGGGCGGCTTTTCTTTTCCCCCCGCAATGCGCAACTTTCCCGCTGTTCATCAGTTATCCTTGTGCGGCCGCGTGCCGGAACAAGAAAGGAACCGTAATGAAACCGGGAATTTTCAAATCATCCACGGCGCTGGCAGTGATGATCTCGCTGGCGGCCCCGATGCCCGCCCTGTCGCAGAACCAGGGCGGCCAGCGGATCGACCCGAGCCAACTGTCCGCCGCAGAAATCGGCGAACTGGTGGACCGCTGCCGCAAGCGTGCGGAACGGCGGCAGAAGAAGCTGGAGGCCGGTCAGGACATCGAAGAGAAGACCGGCAAGGTCGCCAGGTTCTGCCAGGCTTATGGCGAAGGCGCCTTTGACCCGGCCCTGCCCGCAAACCTCCAGTCCGCCAGTGTTCTGGCAGGCATCGGCGCTGCGGAGGCAGAGGTGACGGCGTCCACTGATCAGGCAGCCGGGGCGCAGGCAGAGGCTGTAGCGGAGGCCCAAACCGAAACCGGCAGCGAAGCGCAGCCCCAGGCTGAAGCTGCAGCCGAAGCCGCCGGGCAGCAGGACGCGCAGGAACAGCCTGCAGTGGCCGAAGCGCAAGTAGAAACCGAAGCTCAGGCTGCAGCCGAAGCGCAAGCACTGGCAGAGGCTTTGGCACAAGAAGAAGCTGAAGCGCAGGCGGCGGCTGAACAACAAGCACAGACTGAGGCCGAAGCTCAAGCCGCAGCAGAAACACAGGCTGCAGCCGAAGAGCAAGCCGCAGCTGAACAAGCTCAGGCGGAAGCAGCCGCGCAGGCTGCAGCCGAGGAACAGGCCCAGGCAGAGGCACAGGCCGAAGCGCAGGCAGAGGCTGAGGTGCAAACCGACCCCCAGGCTGACGGCAGCGGCGAGGCATCCGCAGGCGCCAGTGCCGAGGAAATCGCGGCGGACCTCGCCCAGTCACAAGGCGGGACACCTGAAGAAACCGACAATCCCGAGCTGGAGGAACAGGACAGCCAGGCCCAGGCTGATGCCCTGGCAGAGGAAACCAGCGAGCCCGCTGCCGCCGCCGCGGCAGCCGCGGACGGTGCTGTTTCCGAAGGCGAGGCCGAAGTGACCGAAGAAGTGGTCACCGAGGAGACCGCGCGCAGCTCTGACGAGGAGTTTGAAACCGGCGTCAATGAAAACGCCCAGGCAGAAGCCCAAGTGGCCGCCCCGCAGGCCAATGCCGCCACTGAGGATGACAGCGGCCTGTCGACCCGCGAGCGCAACGCCCTGCTTGGCCTTGGCGCCCTGGCAATCGGCACGCTGCTCAACAACGGCGGCAAGGTCGTGTCCAACTCCGGCGACCGCGCCGTCGTCGAGCAGGACGGCCAGTACCGCGTTCTGAAGGACGATGATGCGCTGCTGCGCCAGCCGGGCTCCAACGTGACCACCTACCGGTTCCAGGACGGCTCCACCCGCACCGTGGTGGTGCGCGAGAACGGGGTCGAGGTGGAAACCATCCGCTCCGCCAAGGGCCGGGTGCTGCGCCGCACCAAACTGCTGCCGGACGGCCGCAACGTGGTGCTGTTCGATGATACCCAGAAGGCCGAGCGCGTGGTGGTCAATGAGCTGCCGCAGGTGCAGGACAACCGCCGCGCATTCTCCAGCACCGGCGCGGTCTCGGCTGAGGACCTGGCCGCGGCGCTGGCCGCACAGGAAGCCAAGACGGTGGACCGGCGCTTCTCGCTGGCGCAGATCCGCAACATCGACGCGGTGCGCCGCCTGACGCCGGTGATCAACGTGGATTCGGTGAATTTCGACACCGGCTCCTCGGTGATCCGCCCTCAGGAAGCAGAAGAACTGGCAACGCTGGGCAACGCGCTGCGCGAGCTGATTGACCGCAACCCGGGCGAAGTGTTCCTGATCGAAGGCCACACTGACGCCGTAGGCGCCGCGACCTATAACCTAGCTCTGTCGGACCGGCGCGCCGAAACCGTGGCGCTGGCGCTGACGGAGTATTTCGGCGTGGCGCCGGAAAACATGGTGGTGCAGGGCTATGGCGAAAGCGATCTGGCCGTCAGCACCCTGGACGCCGAGCGCGCAAACCGCCGCGTCGCGGTGCGCCGCATCACCCAGCTGCTGGGCAATCCGGGCTGATTGGCCTGAAACGATACGGCATCCGGCGGGCACGTCCCGCCGGGTGTTTCACTGTTACTCTGCCGGTGTCTTCTTCCGCGCAAGCAGCCCGTATTTCAGCGCAAACTGCTTCCAGGAAAACCGCCTCCTGCCGGGTGCCGCCTGCAGCATCCCCGCCGTGCGGTCGAACTCATACATGTCGATGGCCCGCTCGGCGCAGCCGCAGGCCTCGCCCAGTCCAACCTTCTTGTAATAGAAATTCTCGAAGTTCTCAGGTTTCTGCATGGCACCCTCCGATCCCAGGGCAGGCTAGCGCAGAAACACCCGAACGCAAAACCGCGCCGCGGTCAGAGCCCCTTGACCCCGCTCAGCGTCAGGTCGGCCACCAGCCCGGCATAATCCTCGCGCGCCTTTGACCCGGCACCGGAATTCCACATGTAATACCAGTTCAGCATTCCAAAAACAGACATGGTGGCGCCACGCAGCTTGGCCGCGTCGCCGTTGAAAATCTCCGGTGCCACGTCCTTCAGCGCATCGCTCATGAACTGCACCATCTCGCGCTGGTAGCCGCGCAGATGCTTCTGCTGCTCCTCGGGCAGCGCCCCCATCGCGCCCAGCTGCACCTGGTGTTCATGGTCGGCACCCTGATAGGCCAGCATGATTTCTGACACGATGCGGCGCAGCCGGTCCTCGGCGCCAAGCCCCGTCAGGTCCACCCCGCAGACCCGATCGCGCAGCTCGCAAAGGTAGGTATCAAGGAGGCCGTAGAGCACGGCGTCCTTGCTGTCGTAATAGTGGTAGATATTCGCCTTGGAGATCCCGCATTCGCGCGCCAGCTGGGTCATTGAGGCCCGGTCGTAGCCGGACTCGGCAAACACCTTTGCCGCCGACTTCAGGATCTGCGCGCGTTTCTCATCGTGGTCTTTTGCGATCGTGCGGGCCAAGGCTCACTCTCCCGGGTCAGGACTTGCTGCGGTTGTCGACGACGCGCTTGGCCTTGCCCTGGCTGCGCTCGACGGACCCCGGGTCGCCTACTATGATCTCGGTCGAAACGCCAACCATATCCTTGATCCGCTTGGTCAGCATCCGCGCCGCGGCGGTCTTGCTCAGCTCGTCGGTTGCATCCGGATTGGCCTCCACAAACACCCGCATCGCGTCCATGCGGCCGGATTTGTAGAGCTCGATCTGATAGTAAGGCGCGAGGCCGCCGGTCGCCAGCAACTGCTCCTCCACCTGGCTGGGGAACACGTTGACACCGCGCAGGATGATCATGTCGTCGCTGCGGCCGGTAATCTTCTCCATCCGCCGCATCGAGCGTGCGGTGCCCGGCAGCAGACGGGTCAGATCGCGGGTACGGTAGCGCACCATCGGCAGGCCTTCCTTGGTCAGCGTGGTGAACACCAGCTCGCCCAGCTCCCCGTCCGGCAGCACCTCGCCGGTCTGCGGATCAATGATCTCCGGCAGGAAGTGGTCCTCCCAGATCACCGGCCCGTCCTTGGTCTCGACGCATTCATTGGCCACACCCGGACCCATGATCTCAGACAGGCCGTAGATATCGACAGCGTGCATATCAAAGGCCTCCTCGACCTCCTTGCGCATCGCGTCGGTCCAGGGTTCGGCACCGAACACACCCACCTTCAGCGAGCACTCCCGCGGATCCATCCCGACCTTGTGGTACTGCTCCAGGATGTTGAGCATGTAGGACGGCGTCACCATGATGCCGTCGGGCTTGAAATCGGTGATCAGGCCGACCTGTTTTTCGGTCTGGCCGCCCGACATCGGAACCACAGTGGCGCCCAGACGCTCAATCCCGTAATGCGCACCCAGCCCGCCGGTGAACAATCCATAGCCATAGGCGTTATGCACCATGTCGCCCTTGCGCAGGCCCGAGGCACGCAAGCTGCGCGCCACCAGATCCGCCCAGTTCGAAATGTCATTGGCGGTATAGCCCACAACCGTCGGCTTGCCGGTGGTGCCGGAGGACGCATGCAGGCGGATGATTTCACTGCGCGGCACCGCAAACAGGCCAAAAGGGTAATTGTCCCGCAGGTCGTTCTTGTAGGTGAAGGGGAACTTGGCCAGATCGGACAGCTGCTGCAGGTCGTCCGGATGCACGCCGGCCTCATCGAACCGCTGCTTGTACATCGCCACGTTGTCATAGGCATGGCGCACCGACCACTTCAGCCGCTCCAGCTGCAGCGCGCGGATTTCGTCGATCGAGGCGATCTCGATCGGGTCCAGTTCACCCTTCTTGGGGCTCAGGTCTTCCATGGCGTCCTCCACACCTTATTCGTCAAACAACTGGCCTTTGACCGCCCGGGAGAAGCCCCGGAACTCGGCGATCTGCTGGCCGTCCTGGTTGGTCACTGTCACGTCATAAATGCCGCTGCGCCCGGTCAGGGAAATCTCGCGGGCCGTGGCAATCAGCTTGTCGCCCAGCCGTCCCGGCGCGGTGAAGCTGATCACGTTGTGCTGCGCCACGGTCGACTGGTTGCGGCTGTTGCAGGCAAAGGCAAAGGCGCTGTCGGCCAGCATGAAGGTCACGCCGCCGTGGCAGATGCCGTGGCCGTTGCAATGGTGCTGGGCAATGGTCAGTTCCAGCGTGGCCTCGCCCTCATCCACATGAGTGATCTCCATTCCCGCCCATTTGGACGCGTGGTCGTCCGCCCACATGGCGGCTGCGGATTTCTCGGCGCGTTCTTTCGGGGTCATGGTCACTTGCCCTTGAACGCGGGTGCGCGCTTTTCCAGGAAGCTGGCAACGCCCTCGGCATAGTCCGCGCTCTCGCCGCAGGTCTTCATCGCGTCCGCCTCGATCTCCAGCTGATCGGACAGCGTGTTGACCGCCGCCGCCTGGATGCACTGTTTGGTCAGCCCCAGGCCCAGCGTCGGGCCATTGGCGAATTTCTCGGCAATGGCGCGGGCTTCAGCCATCAGTTCGTCATCCGGCAGCGCCTTCCAGATCAGGCCCCAGTCCTCGGCCTTCTTCGCGGGCAGCGGCTCAGCGGTCAGCGCCAGCCCCTTGGCGCGGGCCTCGCCCAGCAGTCGCGGCAGATGCCAGCTGCCGCCGGTGTCCGGGATCAGGCCGACCTTGGAGAAGGATTGAATGAACTTGGCGCTTTCCGCCGCCAGCACCATGTCGCAGGCCAGCGCCAGATTGGCGCCCGCCCCCGCGGCCACGCCGTTCACCGCGCAGATCACCGGGAAGTCCAGCTCGCGGATCAGCCGCACCAGCGGCGCATAGAATTTGCGCACCGTCTGGCTCAGGTCCGGCGGCCCGTCCATCTTGCGCGGATCGCGGTCGCCCAGATCCTGGCCGGCGCAGAAGCCGCGCCCGGCGCCGGTCAGCAGCACCGCCCGGGCGCCGCCGTCGCGCGCGGCCTCCAGCGCGCCGCGCAAGGCGTTGTGCATCTCTTCGTTGAAACTGTTCAGCCGGTCCGGGCGGTTCAGGGTGATCTCCACCCAGGTCCCGTGGTCCACAACCAGAATCGTATCGCTCATCGCTCCCTCACCCTGTCAGCGGTGCATTTGACAAACTTCTTGCATAAACCGACCGGACGGTCAATATATCTCAACATCGGATTCCAGCCAGCCGGCCCCGCGCCGGCCTGATGAAAAGGACGACAGGATGAGCCTTCTAGAGATTTCCAGCTTTGCAGCGGGTCAATGGGTCGCACCGGGCGCAGGCGCCCGCAACATCGCCAGCGCCATCACCGGCGAGGTGATCGCTAGCGCCGGCAACGACGCGCTCGACGTGCAGGCGATGCTGGACTACGCCCGCACCGTGGGCGGCGCCAACCTGCGCAAGCTGACCTTCCACGACCGCGCCCGGATGCTGAAGGCGCTGGCAGGCCACCTGAACCAGCACAAGCAGGCGCTCTATGATCTGTCGTTCAACACCGGCGCCACCCAGTCCGACCACATGATCGACATCGACGGCGGCATCGGCACCATGTTCGTCTTTGCCTCCAAGGGCCGCCGCGAAATGCCGGACGGCCACGTCTACCTCGACGGCGATGTGGAGCAGCTCAGCCGCAACGGCACTTTCCTGGGCCAGCACATCTGCACCCCGCTGCGCGGCGTTGCGGTGCATATCAACGCCTTCAACTTCCCGGTCTGGGGCATGCTGGAGAAACTGGCCCCCACCCTGCTGGCAGGCGTCCCGGCCATCGTGAAACCGGCCACCAACAGCTGCTATGTGACCGAACTGGCGGTGAAACTGATGCTGGACTCGGGCATCCTGCCCGACGGCGCGCTGCAACTGGTCTCCGGCGGCCTCGGCGACATGCTGGACCACCTGACCATGCAGGACGTGGTCAGCTTCACCGGCTCCGCCAATACCGCGCTGAAACTGCGTGCGAACCCGGTGATCCTGGAAAACTCGGTCCGTTTTGTCGCCGAACAGGACAGCCTCAATGCCTCCATCCTTGGCCCCGACGCGCAGCCCGGCACGCCGGAGTTTGACCTCTTCATCAAGGAAGTCAGCCGCGAGATGACCACCAAGGCGGGCCAGAAATGCACCGCCATCCGCCGCATCATCGCACCGCAATCGCAGGTGGACGCGGTGATCGAGGCACTCTCTGCCCGCCTGGCGAAAACCCAGATCGGCGACCCGCGCCTGGAAACCACCCGCATGGGCGCGCTGGTCTCGGGCAGCCAGAAACGCGACGTGCTGGAGAAGGCCGCAATCATCGGCCAGGAAGCAGAACGCGTCTTTGGCGACCTGGACAGCTTCTCCGTCGATGGCGCCGACGCCGAAAAAGGCGCCTTTGTGCCGCCGATGCTGTTCCACTGCGCCGACCCGGACAAGGCAATCCGCGTGCACGACACCGAGGCCTTCGGCCCCGTCTCCACCATCATGGGCTACCGTGATCTGGACCACGCCATTGATCTGGCCAACCGCGGCCAGGGCTCGCTGGTGGCGTCTGTCATCACCCATGACCCCGCCACTGCCCGCGAGGTCGCCATCGGCGCCGGCGCCTACCACGGCCGCCTCTACTTCAACAACCGCGATTCGATGAAGGAATCGACCGGCCACGGCTCCCCCCTGCCCCACATGGTGCATGGCGGTCCAGGCCGTGCAGGCGGCGGCGAGGAAATGGGCGGCGTGCGCGGCGTGAAGCACTACATGCAGCGCACTGCTATCCAGGGCTCGCCCGACATCCTGTCGGCGATTGGCGAGAAATGGGTCCCCGGCGGCACCGAGATCAAAGGCCCGGCGCACCCCTTCACCCGCAAGTTCGGCGAGCTGTCCATCGGCGAGACCCTGCACACCGCCCCGCGCACCGTGACGCTGGAGGATATCGAGACCTTTGCCCATTTCACCGGCGACACCTTCTATGCCCACATGGACGACGACGCCGCCAAACGGAACCCGTTCTTCCCGGGCCGCGTCGCGCATGGCTACCTGCTCCTGTCATTCGCCGCGGGCATGTTCGTGCAGCCCGACGAAGGCCCGGTTCTGGCCAACACCGGCCTCGACAATCTGCGCTTCATGAAGCCGATTTCGGCGGGCGAAAGCATCAAGGTGCGCCTCACGGTCAAGAAGAAGACCCCGCGCAACGAGGAATACGGCGAGGTCCGCTGGCACGTCACCCTGACCAATCAGGACGGCGAGATTGCAGCGGAGTACGAGCTGCTGACCATGAACGCCTTCTGAACTTGCGCAAAAGTGGTAGGCAGCGGTAACGCTGCACCGCGCCCGGACTGGTCGAACCGGTCCGGGCGAACTATGTTTATCCCCATGAACGAACAGCAAAACCCCTGGTTTGACACCACCGTCCAGCAGCTGAACGACCCGCAGAACCAGCGGGTCTGGTCGGTGATCGTTTCGCTGTTCGGCGATCTGGCGCAGGACAAGGGCGCCCAGATCAGCGGCGGGGCGCTCACCCGCATCATCACCCCGATGGGAATCAAGCCAGAGGCAATCCGGGTGGCGCTGCACCGGCTGCGCAAGGACGGCTGGATCGAAAGCGAGCGCGCGGGCCGCGCCTCGGTGCATTACCTGACAGAATACGGCCGCAATCAATCCGCCGCTGTGACCCCGCGGATCTATGAACGCAACGCTGCTGCACCGGGTGAATGGCATCTTCTGATCGCCGAGGACGGCGCCGGCCAGGCCACCCTGGACGAGGTGCTGCTGCTGCCCAGCTATGTGGCGGTGAACCGCACCACCGCCCTGGGCCGCGGCCCGATGCCGCAAAGCCTGGATGATCTGCTGGCGGCCGGCGTCAGCTCCATCGCGGTGCCGGACTGGCTCAAGACACGCCTGTTCCCGGATCACCTGTGCGACGCCTGCGCCGCCCTGCAGCGGGACTTGCAGCAAATCTCCGCGCCGCCTGCGGGCCTGACCCCTGCGCAGACCGGCACGCTGCGGACCCTGATTGTGCACCGCTGGCGCCGCGTGGTCTTGCGCCACCCGGACCTGCCGTCCGGTTTTCACCCCGCCGGCTGGACCGGCGAGTCCTGCCGCGCCCTGGTGTTCGCCCTGCTGGACAAGCTGCCGCGCCCGGATCTCGCTGCCCTGGACGGCCTGTCGGAATAACCGGCGCCACCATCAGCCTCCCGCTGCTGCAACAGCAGCCGCGCCGGGCTCCGCCTGGGCTAAAGAACGCGCAACCGTCCGTAATTTCAATGCTTTTCCAGCAGGTTCGAAAAATGTCCGAAGAATCCGCGATTCTTCCGCTTTTCTGCTTGACCCGGCTGGCGGCATTCCGTAAATCGCCTCCACACAGAGCGGCGGAGTAGCTCAGTTGGTTAGAGCAGCGGAATCATAATCCGCGTGTCGGGGGTTCAAGTCCCTCCTCCGCTACCACCCTTCCCGAAATGACAGAACGCACGGCAGCACAGATTGCGCTGATGCGGGCGCGTTTCGCCATCCGCTCCATCATTTTGCATGAAGTTGAGAAGCTGCGCTTCCCGCGCGGCTGAAACGCCCGGTGAACGGCCGTCAGAACGGCCGTTCCTGATGCGGCGACTTGCCGAAATACCGGCGGTAGACCTTGGCGAAATGGGTCTGGCTGTTGAAGCCCGAGGCCAGCGCCACGTCGATGATCCGCATGTTGGTCTGCAGCAGCAGGCTGCGCGCATAATCCAGCCGCAGCCTTGTGTAATAGACCTTGGGCGTTGTCTGCAGGTACTTGGAAAACAACCGCTCCAGCTGGCGCACCGACAGGCCGACCAGACAGGCAATGCCGCCGGGGGTCAGCGGCTCCTCCAAGTTGCTGCGCATCAGGCTGAGCGCTGCAGCCAGCTTCTCATGCCGCACACCGGCGCGCCCGAACTCGGACACCGTCTGGTCCTGGCTGCCCTTGCGCGCGGCAGAGCAGACCATCAGATCCGCCGCCGCCGTCGCCACGTCACTCCCATGATGATCCGAGATCAGGTTCAGCATCATGTCGACCGTGGCGGTGCCGCCGGCGCAGGTGATCAGGCTCCCGTCGATGGTGAACAGCGAGCTTTTCACCTCCACATCCGGATGCATCTCCGCCAGCGTGGCCCGCTGCGCCCAATGGGCAGACGCCCGGCGCCCGGACAAAAGCCCCGCCCGTGCCAGCGCCATGATGCCGCCGCCAAGCGCTGCCATCGGCAATCCCATCCGCTGCGCCTTCCTAAGCCAGCCAAGCACCTTCAGCGATATCCCCGGCTCCACCCCCTGGCCGCCGCAGACAAAGACCATGCTGCCGCGCGCCAGCTCCGGCAGGCCGCCGTCAACCGCGACCCTCAAACCGTTGGGAGCCGTCGCCGGCAGCCCGTCTTCGCTGACCACGCGCCAGTCATAGCGCGCGGTCCCGTCGTGTTTGTTCGCCGCCTCCAGCGCCGCCACCGCACTGGACAGGTCCAGCGGCGAGAAGGTGGGCAGCAGCAGGAAGATGCAGCGGCAGGTCGGCACGGCCTGCACCGCGTCGGGGAGCGTCCGCATGGGTCTGGTCATGGTTTCTGCTCCCCTTGCGTGGATCAGGCGCG
Organism: Leisingera sp. ANG49; assembly: GCF_059694505.1. Lineage (NCBI taxonomy): Bacteria > Pseudomonadati > Pseudomonadota > Alphaproteobacteria > Rhodobacterales > Roseobacteraceae > Leisingera > Leisingera sp. ANG49. The sequence goes on along the minus strand of NZ_JCATZN010000004.1, from coordinate 505,485 downwards.
CATGTTGGCGCCGTTGGCGTCGTAGATGGGCGCGCCCAGCACCTCGGCGTCATACATCTCGCCCAGAATCTCGACCTGCAGCCGGGTGCCCGCCACCGCGTGTTCTGCCACGACATAGCCCATCGCCATCGAGGTCTTCGCGTGATGCGCATAACCGCCGGAGGAGATATAGCCCACCGCCGCGCCATCCTTCAGGATCGCTTCGTCGTTCGACACATCTATGCCGTCCACGTCGATGGTCATGGTGACCAGCTTGCGACTTGGGCCTGCTTCCTTGGCTGCCAGCGCGGCCTCCTTGCCAACAAAGTCCTTCTTCCAGTTGATGAAGACATCCATGCCGCTTTCCGCCGCGTCGAAATCCGGGCGGAAGTCCAGCGTCCACACACCCCAGCCCTTTTCCAGCCGCATCGACATCAGCGCCCGCGCGCCGTACCAGCGGTAGCCCAGATCCGCGCCCGCCTCCTCGATCGCTTCCGCCAGACGCAGCAGGTACTGCGGTTTGCAGTAGATCTCATAGCCGAGCTCGCCCGAGAAGCTGATCCGGTTCAGGATCACCGGCACGCCGCCCACGAAGGTCTGGCGCAGATCGCGGAACTTCATGGCCTCGCCCGAGACATCCTCACGGGTGATCCGCTGCAGCAGCTGCCGCGATTTCGGCCCGGACAGCGCAATGCCGTGCCAGTCGTCCGAGACGTTCTGATATGTCACATCCTCCGGCAGATCCTTCTCGAACCAGCGGCGGTGCGCCTCCTGCATGGCGCCGGAGCCGAACAGCATGAAATGCTCCTCGCCCAGGCAGGCCACGGTCAGATCGCCATAGAGCTTGCCCTTGGGGGTCAGCATCGGCGTCAGCGTCAGGCGGCCCGGCTTCGGCACATAACCGGCCAGCACCCGGTCCAGATAGGCGCGCGCGCCCGCACCCTTGAACTCATGCTTGGCAAAGTTGGCAACCTCGATGCCGCCCACGGCTTCGCGCACCGCCTTGACCTCGCGCGCCACGTAATCATGCGAGCGGTTGCGCTCAAAGGTCGGCTCCTCATGCGCGTCCTCCGGCCCGTCGGCAAACCACAGCGCATTCTCCAGGCCAAAGCCCTGGCCCATCCGCGCGCCCTTGGCGACCAGCCGGTCATACAGTGCGGTGGTCTTCTGCATCCGGCCCTTCGGCAGCGTCTCGTTCGGGAAGGTCATCACGAAGCGGCGCTCGTAGTTCTCAGTCGATTTCACGGTGCCCCAGTCGGGGGTCGCGAAGTCGCCAAAGCGCGCCACATCCATCGCCCAGACGTCGATGGACGGCTCGCCGTCGATCATCCACTCGGCCATGGTCAGGCCGACGCCGCCGCCCTGGCAGAAGCCCGCCATGACGCCCACCGCGCACCAGTAGTTCTTCATGCCCGGAACCGGGCCGATCATCGGGTTGCCGTCGGGACCGAAGGTGAACGGCCCGTTGATCATGTCCTTGATGCCCGCCTCACCGATGGCAGGGATGCGCTCAAACGACATTTCCAGACGGTCGGCAATCCGGTCCAGATCCGGCTGCAGCAGCTCGTGGCCGAAGTCCCACGGGGTGCCGCCCACCTTCCACGGTGTGCCCTTGGGCTCATAGGTGCCCAGCAGCATCCCCTGACGCTCCTGCCGGAAGTAGATGTTGGCCTCATAGTCGATACCGGCCGGCAGGCGGGTCGGGTGGTTGGCCACCGCGTCGATCTTGTCGGTGATCAGGTAATGGTGCTCCATTGGCTGCACCGGCAGGTTGATGCCCTGCATATGGCCGACCTCACGCGCCCACAGACCGCCGCAGTTCACGATATGCTCCGCGTTGATCACCCCGCGCGGGGTCACCACGTCCCAGCTGCCGTCCGGGCGCTGGGTGGTCGCAGTCACCGGCGTGTGGGTGAAATACTGCGCACCGTGCATCTTGGCCGACTTGGCGAACGCATAGGTCGCGCCCGACGGGTCCAGATCGCCGTCCTGATCGTCCCACAGCGCCGCGTGGTAGTGTTTCGGGTCAATCAGCGGATGGCGCTCGGCCACTTCCTTTGGGCTGATGAATTCCTGGTTCAACCCCATGTAGCGCGCCTTGGATCGTTCCCGCTTCAGATAGTCGTACCAGGTCTTGTTCGACGCCAGATAGAAGCCGCCGGTGATGTGCAGGCCGACGCTGTGCCCCGAAGCCTCCTCGATCTCCTTATAGAGGTCGATGGTATAGGACTGCAGACGCGAGATGTTCGGGTCCGACGAAATCGTGTGGATTTGCCCCGCCGCGTGCCAGGAGGAGCCGGAGGTCAGCTCGTCACGTTCCAGCAGCACCACGTCCTTCCAGCCGAACTTGGCCAGGTGGAACAGGATCGAGCAGCCAACCACACCGCCGCCGATGATCACCGCCTTGGCGTGGCTCGGCAGCTTCTTGTCGCCGGTGCTCTCCTCTTTGTGGATGTTGAGCGTCGATTGGGCAAAATTGTCTGACATGGGTTTGTCCTCAGGTCCGGGGCAAAGCGCAGGAATTGCGGTAAATGGCACCAAAGGGGTGCACAGGGGGTGTACGGGGGGTGCACAGGGGGTGCCGGGGCATTCCGGCACATCCTGCATCAGCTGAACTTATGCGTGAAGAAAGGGTTAACTCAGTACCACGCATCCGGGATCTCCTCCTTGCGGCGGGCAACATAGGCAGCCAGTTCCTCTTTCACCGCCTCATCCATCGGCGGCGCCTGATACTCGTTCAGCATCTGGTTCCAGCGTTCATAGGCGCGCTGGCGCATGTCCTTGGAACCGCCTTCCTCCCAGCTCTCGACATTCTCACTGTCGCTCAGCTTCGGCTCATAAAACGCGGTCTGGTAGTTGCGCATGGTGTGGCCGGAACCCAGGAAATGCCCGCCCGGCTCCACCTCGCCATAGGCATCGCGGGCAAAGGCCTCGTCGCTGGTATCCAGCCCTTGGCTCAGCACCTTCTGGTAGGATCCCAACCTGTCCGCATCCATGATCAGCTTCTCGAACCCGGTGCACAGCCCGCCTTCCAGCCAGCCCGCCGAATGCAGCACATAGTTGGCGCCCGCCAGCATGGTGGAATGCATCGAATCCGCACTCTCATAAGCTGCCTGCGCATCCTCGATCTTGGACGCGGTCAGCGACCCGCCGCAGCGCAAAGGCAGCCCGGCCCGGCGGGCCAGCTGGCCGATCGCATAGTTTGAAATCACCGGCTCCGGCATCCCGAATGTCGGCGCGCCGGACTTCAGCGACATGGACGACAGGAAGTTGCCCAGCACAAACGGCGCACCGGGACGGACGATCTGGGTGAAGGCGCAGACCATCATCGCCTCCGCCATCGCCTGCGCCACCGACGCCGCGGTGGAAACCGGCCCCATCGCACCCGTAAGGATGAACGGCACAACGATAATTCCCTGCCCGCGGGCGGAATAGGTGCGGATGGCCTCAGTCACAACCTTGTCCACCAGCAAGGGCGAGTTGGTGTTCACGTTGCCCATGATCACGCAGTTCTCGTCCATGACATCCTTGCCAAAGACGATCTCGGCCATATCGACGCTGTCCTGCGCTCGGGACATCTCGGTGATGGCACCCAGATGCGGTTTGTCGCTCAGCGTCATATGGGCAAACAGCATGTCGAAATGGCGCTTGCTGACGGGCACGTCGCAGGGCTCGCAAATCACGAACCCGCCGTGGTGCAGGTTCGGATGCATGTAGGTCAGCTTCACAAGCTTCTCGAAGCTCTCCATATCGCCATAGCGCCGCCCGCCCTCCAGGTCGCGTACAAACGGCGCGCCGTAGATCGGGGCGAAGACCTGATTGGTGCCGCCGATGGTGACAGACCGCGCCGGATTGCGGGCCAATTGGGTGAACTCGCGCGGCGCCTTGGCGCACAGCGAACGGATCCACTGCGCATCGGCACGCACGGTGTCGCCGTCAATCTTCGCGCCGGCCTCTTTCCAGATCCGCAAGGCTTCGGGGTCGTCGCGGAAAGCGATGCCGACTTCCTCGAAAATCCAGTCGACCTGCGCTTCCAGCCGGACCAGCTTTTCCTCGTCCAGCACGTCAAAGAACGGCAGCGTCCGCTGGATCCAGGGCGAGGCCGGAGCCCCGGCGGGGGCAGTGTTTCTGTCGCGGGATGCGCGGGCGCGTCGGGCCATGGGGCTCTCCATCTTCAGGCGTTGCGGAACAATAAGACCCGGCGCAGATGTTGTGACGGTTGAAAATTCTGATGATTTGGATAACACACAGTTATGCAAGAACTCTGGAAACTCCTTACCAGCCCCCGCCACCTGATCGTGTTTGAAGCCGCTGCCCGGCACGGCTCCTTTACCCGCGCGTCGGAAGAACTGAACGTGCAGCAGCCTGCTGTCAGTGCGGCGGTCAAACAGCTGGAAGCGTCTTTGGGCGTTATTTTATTCCGCCGTGGACACCGAAAGGTGGAGTTGACCGGGGCGGGCATGCGGCTTTACACGGATGTTTCAAAGGCGCTTGAGGACATCCTGTCCTCCGCCAAGGCGGTGCGGCAGTTCGGGCGTAACGACCATGTGACGCTCAACTGCTCCTCGGCTTTTGCATACTACTGGGTGATGCCAAGACTGACCCAGCTGCATGAGGCGCATCCCGACATCGACCTGCGGCTGCAAAGCTCCGACCGGGAGCCGGACATCAACACCGAAGGCATCTCATTGGCGGTGCGGCGCGGCGACGGCAACTGGCCGGACTGCCATTCGGCCCTGATCGCGCCGGAGGTGATCTTTCCGGTGGCCAGCCCGCGGGTGATGGCCTCGGCGGTCAATCTGGCGACGGTGCCGAATCTGTTGCACGAGCGGCTGATCCATCTGGAGGAACCGATCCGGGAGCGCCCCAGGTGGCAGCAGTGGTTTGCTCATTTCGGGGTGACCGGGCGCCCGCCGGCCGCGGGCCTCAGGCTCAACGACTACGCGCTGGTTCTGCAGGCGGCGATTGCGGGCGAGGGTTTTGCATTCGGCTGGCAGCATGTGACCGAGCCGCTGATCAAGCAGGGGCTGCTGGCCGCCCGCAAGGAATGGTCCTGGACCACCGGCGCAGGGTTCTACCTGGTGTGGTCCAAGACCCAGGACCTGGTGCCCAATGCAGAACTGGTGCGGCAGTGGCTGCTGGAGATGGCCAGGCCCGGAACCGCGTGACTCACGCGGCGCCGGAGGAGTCCATGGCGCGCTGCATCGACCTGCGATGCGTCAGATACAGCCGCCGCACAAAGGCGAGGATGAACAGCGCGGTCAGGATCAGCACGATGGTCGGCGCCGGTGCGCTGTCGAGGAAGAAGCTGGCATAGGTGCCCGCCAGCATCGAGAACATGCAGACCAGCACAGCAACCCACAGCATGGTGCTGAACTTGCGCACCACCAGGAACGCGATGGCACCGGGGGCGATCAGCAGTCCGATCGCCAGGATCAGCCCGGCCGCCTTGAGCGTTGCCACGATGGTCAGCGACAGCGCCGCCAGCAGCCCGTAATGCAGCACCGTGACCGGCAGGCCCGACGCCTGCGCCTGCGCCGGGTCGAAGCTGTGCAGCAGCAAGTCCTTCCACTTCAAGACCAGCGCCGCGCCGACCACCAGCGAGATGATGCCTGCCGTCCACAGCTCATCCGGTTCCACCCCCAGCATGTTGCCGAACAGGATGTGGTCCAGATGCGCGTTGGTCTCCAGACCCACATACATCACGATGCCGAGCCCGAACATGCCTGAGAACACCACTCCCATCACCGTATCCTGCTTGACCCGGCTGTTGCCCGCCAGGAAGCCGGTTGCCACCGCGCACAGCATGCCGGCCGCAAAGGCGCCGATGATCAGCGGGAAGCCCAGAACATAGGCCAGCACGATTCCCGGCAGCACCGCGTGGCTGACCGCGTCGCCCATCAGCGCCCAGCCCTTCATCACCAGGAAGCAGGACAGCAGGGCCGTGGGCACCGAGACGATCATGGAGATCCAAAAGGCGTTCTGCATGAACGCGAACTGGAACGGCATCAGCAGCGTATCGAGATCCATCACGCTGCCTCCTGTTGTGCGGCGGGGCCGCGCTTCAGCGCTTCGCGCGCCTTGCGCTTGGCCGCCAGCAGCCCGTGTTTCGGGGCGAACACAAAGACCGCCAGGAAGATCAGCGTTTGCAGCGTCACGATGATGCCGCCGGTGGCGCCGTCCAGGAAGTAGCTGGCATAGGCGCCGAAGAAACTGGTGAGGGCACCGATCAGCACCGACACCATGATCAGCCGCGGGAAGCGGTCGCACAGCAGATAAGCGGTGGCGCCGGGTGTCACCACCATGGCGATCACCAGGAAGGCGCCCACGGTCTGCATCGCCGCCACGACGGAGGCTGATAGCAGCACAAAGAACACGGCCTTCAGCAGCCCGGGCCTGAGCCCGATGGTGCGGGCGTGATTTTCGTCGAAGAAGGTGACCATCAGGTCCTTCCACTTGGCCAGCAGCACCGCCAGCGAGACAAAGCCGATGATCGCCAGCTGCAGTGTATCCTCCGGTGTAATGGCCAGGATATTGCCCATGGTGATGGTCTGCACCGAGACCGACATCGGGCTGATCGAGACGATGAACAGGCCAAGACCGAAGAAGGAGGTGAAGATCAGGCCAATGATCACATCGACTTTCAACCCCGAACGCTCTGACAGGAACAGCATCGCCGCCGCCGCCAGCCCGCCGGCGATGAAGGCGCCCAGCGCAAAGGGCAGGCCCAGGATGTAGGCGCCCGCCACCCCCGGCACCACCGAGTGCGAGAGCGCGTCGCCGATCAGCGACCAGCCCTTGAGCATCAGATAGGCGGACAGGAAGGCGCAGACACCGCCCACCAGCGCCGAAACCCACATTGCATTGGTCATATAGCCGTAGGTGAACGGCTCCAGCAGGTATTCCATCACGGCTTGTCCCCGCCCTCGCCACGGCCTTCGCTGGTCTGGGTTTTTTCGCCGTACTGGACAAAGGGGCGCTCGTCGTCGGTCAGGATGGTAACCTCGCGGGTGTCGCCATCATCATGCAGCGCGTCGCCGCCCAGGGTAAAGTGGCGCAGAACGCCGCCAAAGGCGTGTTCCAGGTTTTCGCGGGTAAAGGTGGTTTCGGTCGGCCCGTAGCCCAGCACTGTGCCCTTGACCAAGACCGTGCGGTCGCAGAATTCCGGCACGCTGCCGAGGTTGTGGGTGGAGACCAGCATCACCCGGCTCTCCTCGCGCAATTCGCGCAGGAGGGCGATGATCTGCTCCTCGGTTTTCACATCGACACCGGTGAAGGGCTCATCCAGCAGGATCACCTGCCCGTCCTGCGCCAGGGCGCGGGCCAGGAACACCCGCTTGCGCTGGCCGCCGGACAGTTCGCCGATCTGGCGGTGGCGGAAGTCCTGCATGTTAACCCGGCGCAGTGCCTGATCGACGGCCTCGTGATCGGCCGCCTTGGGGCGGCGCAGAAAGCCCATGTGGCCGTAGCGGCCCATCATCACAACGTCCTCGACCAGCACCGGGAAGGCCCAATCGACTTCCTCCGACTGCGGCACATAGGCAACCAGGTTCTTGCGCAGCGCCTCCTTGACGGTCATGCCGAGGATGCGGATTTCGCCCTGCGCGGCCGGGACAAAGCCCATGATCGCCTTAAAAAGGGTCGACTTGCCCGCGCCGTTCACCCCGACCAGCGCGGTGACGGTGCCGCGGGGAATGCCGAAGCTGGCATTCCACAGCGCGGTATGGCCGTTGCGGTAGGTGACGGTGACATTCTGTGCGGCAATCCCGCCGTCCGCTGGTGCGGCGCTGGTGTTCATGATGTGGGTCTCGCTGGCATCAAGCATTGGGCTTTCCCGCAGAGTTACACACAGAAATTGTGTTTTGTGAAATGAAACGCCCCGCAACTTGCGCTGCGGGGCACTTGGATATGAAAAAGGACGTTCTTAGTTGGTCACTTCGGTCAGGCCGCGGGCCACGGTCTGGGAGGTGACCTTGAGCAGGTCCAGGTATGTCGGCACCGGGCCATCGGCCTCGCTGAGGGAGTCGACATATAGCTCGCCGCCGTAGGCAACGCCGGTTTCCCGTGCCACCTGCTCTGCCGGAGCGGTGTTGACGGTGCTTTCGCAGAACACCACCGGGATGTCATTGGCGCGCACGCCGTCGATCACACCGCGCACCTGCTGCGGGGTGCCGACCTGGTCGGCGTTCATCGGCCACAGGTACAGCTCCTTCATGCCGAAATCGCGGGCCAGGTAGCTGAAGGCGCCCTCGCAGGTCACCAGCCAGCGCTTGTCCTCGGGGATCTCCGCGATGGAACGGCGCAGCGGCTCGATGGTGGCGCGCAGCTTGTCTTTGTATTCGCCTGCGTTCTTGACGTAGATCGCGGCGTTTTCAGGGTCGTGCTCGGCAAAGGCCTCGACGATATTGTCAATATAGATCAGCGCGTTATCCAGACCCATCCAAGCGTGCGGGTTGGGCTTGCCCTCGTAAGAGCCGGCCGCGATCGGGATCGGGTCGATGCCGTCGGTCAGGGTCACGGAAGGCACATCGTCGAGGTTTGACAGGAACTGCTCGAACCACAGTTCCAGATTCATGCCGTTCCACAGGATCAGGTCGGCGTCAGAAGCCCGCACGATATCGCGCGGGGTCGGCTCATAGCCGTGGATCTCCGCCCCCGGTTTGGTGACCGAGACCACTTCAGCCGCATCCCCGGCCACATTGGCAGCCATATCGGCCAGCACGGTGAAGGTGGTGACAACCTTCATCTTGTCTTCAGCCATGGCGGCGCTGGCGGTGACGGCAGCGATGGCGGCGGCGGACACTGTCTTGAGCAGGTTCGGGAACATCCGATTCTCCGTTTTGAAGATGTCTTTGATGCACTGTTATTGCAAATCATTCGCAACTGTCAATGAAATTGAGAATGATTTGCAATAACGGAGGTTTCCAGCCACCCGCCGCCGGCACATCCAAGCCTGACAGGCAGCGGATGTGTTGCCATCATCAGCGACCCTTGCTCCGGCGGAGCCGGCCAAGCGTCTTACTGCGGGTACCGGGGCATGCTGCGCGCGCCATCACCGGTGATGGCGGTCAGCGACAGCGTATGGTCCATATTCCGCATCCGGTGCCGCAGCATTTGCCGGGTCAGCCGGCTGAGGTTGCCGGAATGTTCGGGCTGGCCCGCCACATTCTCCAGTTCCCCGCGGCCCTGGCTGTCAAACAGCATCGGCGGCAGGTCGGCAGCGAATTCGACCAGCGTGAACCGCTCGTCCCGCAGGATACCAAGGCAAGAATCGCTGGCCGTGGTGCCAAGCTCCTGCTGCCACAACGTCGGCTGCAGCGGGTCCGAGAAATCCAGCTCAGAGAAGGAATACTGCCGCCAGTCCTTCGGCACCTCTCCGCGCAAGAGCGGCAGCAGCGACCTGCCGTCCATGGAATTCGGCACCTCCTGCCCCACCCATTCGAGGATAGTCGGCGTCACGTCGATGGATTCGGTGATCTGCGGCAGGCAGGCGCCTGCGTTCCGCTCGTTGCCCGGCATCCGGATGATCAGCGGCGTGTGGTAGGCGGCATCATAGACCGTCATCTTGCCCCAGGAATGCCGGTCACCCAGCATCTCGCCATGGTCAGCGGTAATCACCACCATAGTGTTGTCGTATTGGCCCGTGTCCTTCAGGAACCGGATCACCCGCCCGACATGGTGATCCACTTCGGTCGCGAGGCCCAGGTAAACTGACCGCAAGGTGCGGATGTTCTCATCCGTCGGCTCCAGTTCCGGGAAGCCTTCGACGAAGCTGGCAGCGGTGCTTTTCCGCAGCAGCGGGCCGAAGAACGGGTGCTGCGCGCATTCCTCCTCCGGTGTCGCCAGCCGTTCCGGCAAGGGCAGGCTGGCTGGGTCACACATGCTGTTGTAGGGCGCCGGCGCCACCAGCGGCGGGTGCGGCCGGATATAGGTCAGATGCGCGAACCAGCTTTCCTTGCGATAGGCGGCCATCTTTCCAAGGAAGGAGTTGGTCAGGAACGCGGTGTCGCTGTCCTCCGCCGCGTAGAGCGCCGGATCGTTCAGCCTAGGCGCGCCGCCAGCGGGCGAGACCGGCTTGTAGACGTCCCAGTAGTTTTCGAATTCATAGCCCTGGCTCATCAGATGCGACTGCCACGGATAGGACATCTCCAGCCGCATCTCGGTCATCTCATGGAACCCGTTCATCGGGTATTCATAAGTCCTGAGCGCCGGATCGTTGGCATCATATGCGCGCGGATCCTGTGAAGTATCGGTATAGCCGAACAGCATCGGCAGATAGCCTGCCTTGCGCATTTCGGTGGCGATGTTCGGGGTGTCATGGCGCAGCGGCGTGCCGTTGCGGACCGAGCGGTGGTTCATCGCGTACTGCCCGGTCAGGATCGACGCCCGCGACGGCCCGCAGGGGTTGGTCACCGAGAAATGCCGTTTGAACGACACCGCCTCCTGCATGAAGCTGCGGATATTCGGCAGCTTCACATGCTCTGCCAATGCCCCGAACACACAGTCCGCGCGCAGCTGGTCGATGATGATGAACAGGACGTTGCGGGTCGCGGGGCGGTTGTCGGGGCGGGCAGCGGGCATCCGGGTGTCCTCATTTTCAAGGCACGGGTCAGGTTTCGGATGCCAATCTGCGGCGATCTGCAGGCGGATTACAAGCGCAGACTGCGCACTGCGGCAGGACAGCCTGCCGCGGTGCACCAGCCGGTAAACCCAGGAGGGTTCCCCCTGTCAGGCAGCCAATCCCCGGGTGAACATCTTGCCGAATTGCGGCAGAGGATCCTCAACACCTGCAAGCCGCAGCATATGCCAGCCCAGCGCCTGGTTACTCGAAATCACCGGCACGCCGGTCCGCGCCTCGATCTCCGGAATGATCCGCAGGCATCGCAGGTTGGTGCAGGAAATCACGATCGCGTCGCAGTCGCCTTGTCCGGCGACTTGTGCTGCAGCTTCCGCAATTGCCGCCTCGCTGATCCGGGCCACAACGCGGTCGTCCATCTGTTCAAACGATCCGAAGCCAGCGATTTCAAATCCCGCCTCTTCCAGCTTGACGCGCATCTGCGCGGAAACTTCCGGCAGATACGGGGTGACAAACCCGAACCTGCCAGCACCCAGCGCCTTTCCCGCCGCAATGATCGCTGCCAGCGGGTCAGTCACCTTGGCATCCGGCAGAACGGTCTGCACGGCTTCGGCCACCTTGGCGGAACCGATCACCGTTGAGGCCGAGGTGCAGCCGTAACCGATCACGTCAAAGTTTGGCGTAGAGGGAAACAGCCGCGCCGATGCCGGCAAATCCGCCTGCATCTGCGCCAGGGTCTCCGGACGGACCTCCGGCACCATCGGGATGCGGCTGTGATAGAGCGCGACCCCCGGCTGCGCCATCATCCGGGAGAACTCCGGCTCCAGCGTTTCGTCGGTTTCCAGCACGATCACACCCAGGGTGGCGCGGGTGCCGATCCCTTCGTCCGTGTCATAAGAGAGTTTCATGGCTTTATCTTCCTCAGATCACCGGCAGTTCCGGGGCGGCGCGCTCTGTCAGCAGCTCCGCGCCATCGGCCCGCACAACGATATTCTCCTCATGCACCATGATGCGGCCTTCGCCATAGCTCAGCGAGGGTTCCAGCGTCAGCACCATGTTTTCCCCGATCACCGTCCCGTCAAAAGCCGCGTGCGAGGGCCATTCGGTCAGCTGCATCCCCAGCCCGTGGCCCAGCCGCCCCACATCGCCGCCCTGATCGTCCATCTCTGCGATCACGGACTGCATCGCCTGGAACAGCTCGCGGCAGGTGGCACCGGAGCACGCGGCGGCAATCCCGGCCTCAGTCGCCCGCCACAGAACATCATAGGCGCGGCGCGACAGATCATCAGCATGGCCAATGGCAAAGTTGCGGTCGAAATCACAGAAATAGCCGTCCCAGGTCGATCCGGTGTCCAGCATCACGATGTCGCCCGCCTGCAGCGGCCGCCCGGTCGGCGGCGAGATCACGTCGCTGTAACCGCCCTGATCTGCTCCGCCAACCAGATAGGGCACGTCGTCTGCCCCCTGCGCCAGCGCCTCGCGCCGGAAGGCGCGGAACAAATCCTCAAACGGCAGGCCCTCATGGGCAATCTGCGGCACCTGCGCAAAGGTACGCGAGCCAATGCCGCAGATGTGGCGCAGCTTTTCGATCTCGGCGGCGGATTTCACCATCCGCAGGCCACGCACCAGCGGGGTGGCATCGGCCACCTTCAGCCCCGGCAACCCCGCCATCAGGCGTTCGTAATCGCCGAGCGGCATTCTGAGCGAGGTCTCGTGCCCTTTCATCAGGCCGATAGAACCGCCGCGTCCGGCAATGGGCGACAGCAGCTCGGTCAGCAGGCTGATGCCGTCGTCCTGCGGCGCAGGCGCGCTCCAGGTGCGGATGTCCTCGATCCAGGTGCGGCGCATCAAGTCGGCGCCGATCTCCGGAATGATGGCAATGGGTTTGCCCGCGGGCGGCACAAACAGGAACCAGGGCCGGGTCGGGCTTTGCCAGAACAGCGTGTGGAAGCCGCTGAAGTAGCGCACTTCCGGTTCGGTCAGCAGCAGGAGCCCGTCCAGCCCCTGCGCTGCCATCAGCGCCTGGGCTTTTTCTGTGCGGGCGGCGAATTCAGTCTCCGGAAAACCGCGAGCGGGAGCCGTGGACATGGTTATTTCCTTTCATGATCGCGGCAATGGCCGCCGGATCGGAAGCTTTCCGGAACCGGCTGGCAGTATTGGGGCGCTTCTGAGCAGCCCCAAGGTCATTTTCATCTGCGGCAACAGACTGGCCCAATGCGGTCAGCCCCTGTCAGCAGGCAGCCGGTCACGCACCAGCTGCACCCAGTACTCCGCGCCGATCGGCAGCAGAGCATCGTTGAAGTCATAATCCGCCGAATGCAGCGGCTGGCCGTGCGGACCTTCCTCGCCATTGCCCAGGAGCAGGAAGCAGCCCGGCACTGCGGCAGCGAAGTGGGCAAAGTCCTCCGAGAAGCTCATCGGCGGGCGGTTGCGGATCACTTCGCAGTCGGCGGCTTCGCCCGCGCGGCAGGCGGCTTCTGCCGGTTCTTCCGCGTTAATGGTCTCGACAAATTCGGTGTTGAAACTCACCTCGGCCTCCGCCCCGTGGGTTGCGGCGACACCGGCGGCGATCTGGCGCATGAAGCGCTCGACCGCCTCTCGGTCTTCGGGCACCCGGGCGCGCACGTCGCCCTTGAGCACCGCATGGCCCGGCAGCACGTTGCGCTGGCCGTCAGTCAGAAATTCAGTCACTGACACCACCGCGCCGGCACCCGGTGCCAGCTTGCGCGCGACGATGGTCTGCAGCGCCAGCACCAGCTCGGCGCCGACGGTGATGGCATCCACCCCCGCTTGCGGCATCGAGGCATGGCCGCCCTGCCCCTTGATCGCGATTTCAAACAGGCTTTCACTGTTGCAGATCTGGCCGGGACGGGTCGAGACCTGCCCCACCGGGGCGCCGGGCAGATTGTGGATCGCATAAACCTCTTCAATCGGGAACTGCTCCAGCACACCCTCGGCTATCATCGCCTGCGCGCCCAGTCCGTGCTCCTCGTTGGGCTGGAAGATGAACACGACGGTGCCGTCAAATCCCTTCTCCGCCGCCAGCCGTTCGGCGGCCCCCAGAAGCATCGTCATATGGCCGTCGTGGCCGCAGGCATGCATCTTGCCCGGCGTTTCCGAGACATAGTCATGGGCAGAGGTTTCGGTGATCGGCAGCGCATCCATATCGGCGCGCAGCCCGATGGCACGGTTGCCGGCGCCGGCGCGCAGCAGGCCGACGACGCCCGCGCCTTCATGCACCTCCAGGCCGAAGCTGCGCAATTGCTCCGCCACCTTCGCCTTGGTGCGGTCCTCCTGAAAGCCAAGCTCCGGATGCCGGTGAAAGTCCCGGCGCATTGCGGTCAGGCGGTCCTGAAAGCTTGCCATGTGCATTCTCCAAGCTGTGTGGGGCGAAAATATGCGTCCCCTTGCGACTTGGCGCATATTATTGCAGTTCTCAGGTGACGAAATTCATTCCCATTCCGCCATTTCGCGGCGAAAAACGTACCAGGGAAATGAGCGGAATCACCGCCTGAAGATCAGCAGAGAGAGCCTCATATCTCCTCGCCCTTGTCCAGAAGCTCCTCGATCAGCTGCCGCTGGATCCCCGGGCTGTCACCGCCGCCGAACTGCAAGGCCCCGCCAGTGTAGAGCGTGCCATAAGTGCGGGCGATGTTCACTGTCTGGCCTAGCGAGGAAATCAGCTGGTCTTTCTTGAGCGGCGACAGCGGGTGGATGAACACCGCCCACAGCTGCCCCTTGGCCACTGCATAGCGCGCATCGAGTGCGGTGTCGAAATTGGCCTGCATCATCCGCATCAGTTCCTCCGCCGTCAGCCCCTCGGCCGGGCGCAGCGGCACCATCGCCCGCATCCGGTCCGCTGCCGGATCGGTGACCACCAGCATCGGCACCCCGGAAATGGTCAGCTGAAACCCTGGCCCCACCGGTTGCGTGTTGCCGTCCAGCGCAAACAGGATCCGGCCCAGCCGCTCATAGGTCATCGGCGGCTCTGGCGCCTTGCCCGTTTCCTGCGCCATCGCAGGCGCCGCCAGAACACAAGCCATCGCAATTGCTCGCAGCCAAGTCATGAAAGAACCTCCCCTCAGCATCCACTCTCAGGCTAATGCGCTCCTGCCCAAGCTGCCATGCACAGATGAGTGAACCGCAGCAGTTGGGAGGCGGGAGCGATTTGGAACGATCTGCAAAATCAACGGGACGAACAGAGATTAATCGTTCAACCCAGCGGATCTAACTTCAGTCTACCGGGCCGCAGAGCCTGTTTGCACACCTGAACCTGATGAGGAAAACCATGAAAACGCTTCTGACAACCGCTCTGATTTCGCTTTCTGCTGCGCTGGCGGCCCCGGCCTATGCCGCGGATGAGATCAACGTTTCCAACGGCATCTCAGCCGGCGGTGCGCCGCTGGCAGCCCATGGAGTCGATCTGGTGGCGCTGCTGGACAGCCGCAACCCAGTGGAGGGCATGGCGACTTATACGGCCACCGTGGACGGCGCCTCCTATTACTTCGCGTCTGAGGAAAACAAGACCGCGTTCGAGGCCAACCCGTCGAAATACCTGCCCCAGCACGGCGGCTTCTGCTCCTACGGCGTGTCGGTGGGAAAGAAATTCGACGGCGACCCGGACCAGTACCTGGTGCATGACGGCAAGCTGTTCCTGTTCCTGAACGCTGCCACCCGCGCCGCCTTCCTGGAAGACGTGGCTGGCACCGCCAAGACCGCGGACAACCAGTGGGGCAAGATCAAGCATACTGCGGTTGGCGCGCTCTGACCCCGCCTGACAGAGGGCAGGCAGACCCACGTTCCGTCCTGCCTGCCTTCAGCCCGCAGCTGCTGCGTCAGCTGCGGGTTTTATTGTAAAGCTGGTGTTTACGGCAGTGTTTCGCCCGCCTCGCGGCGGGCTTCAATTACCGCCATCGCCTTGGCCAGGGCTTCCTCGATGCTCAGATCGCTGGTGTCGATCAGAATCGCATCCGCTGCGGGGCGCAACGGCGCCTCAGCGCGGTTCGTGTCGCGCTCGTCCCGGGCTTTCACATCGCCCAGCACTTCCTCCAGCGTCGTTACCTTGCCCGCTGCGGCAAGTTCCAGGAACCGGCGGCGGGCACGGACTTCGGCGCTGGCGGTGACAAAGAATTTCACCTGCGCATAGGGGCAGATCACTGTGCCGATGTCGCGCCCGTCCAGCACCGCACCGCCCGCACGGCGGGCAAAGGCGCGCTGGAAATCCACCAGAGCCGCGCGCACTTCGGCAATCACCGCAACCTTGGACGCAGCCTGCGCCACTTCCGGACCGCGCAGGTCGTCACGCGCCAGGTCTTCGGGCGTCAGGTTCTGCGCCGCGTCCACCGGCGCCGCGCCGTCCAGCATCTTGGCGCCAACAGCGCGGTACAAGAGGCCGGTGTCCAGATGGCCAAAGCCATAGTGCGCGGCCAGCGCCTTGGACAGCGTGCCCTTGCCCGCAGCCGCAGGCCCGTCAACGGCGATGGTGAAGCTTTCGCTCATGTGCGCTCCAACTTGGCGCCGAGGCTGCCCATCAGGGTCTCGAAGATCGGGAAGGAGGTGGCGATCGGGCTGCCGTCGTCGACAGAGACCGGGTTCTGCGCCCCCATGCCCATCACCATGAAGGACATGGCGATGCGGTGGTCCAGGAAGCTCTCGCAGGTGCCGCCGCCCGGCACGCCGTCGATGCCCAGGCCGGTGACTTCCCACCAGTCCTCGCCTTCTTCAACAGTAACACCGTTGGCACGGAGGCCCTTGGCCATCGCGTCGATGCGGTCGCTTTCCTTGACCCGCAGTTCCTTGACGCCCGCCATCATGGTCTTTCCTTCCGCGAAGGAGGCCACCACCGACAGCACCGGGTATTCATCGATCATCGAGGCGGCACGCTCGGGCGGCACTTCGACGCCCTTCATGTCCGGCGAGTATTTGGCGCGCAGATCAGCGACCGGCTCGCCGCCCTCTTCGCGCATGTTCTCGAACGTCAGGTCGGCGCCCATGTCCTGCAACGTGTAGTAGAGGCCCGCACGGGTCGGGTTCAGGCCGATGTTCGGCACCAGCACGTCGGAGCCGGGGGTGATCAGCGCGGCACAGACCGGGAAGGCCGCGGAGGACGGGTCGCGCGGCACCGCAATTACCTGCGGCTTCAGCTCCGGGCGGCCGGTTAGGGTGATGACGCGGCCTTCTTCGGTTTCTTCGGTGGTGATCTCGGCGCCGAAACCGGCCAGCATCCGTTCGGTATGGTCGCGGGTGGCTTCCTTTTCGATCACCACGGTTTTGCCGGGCGCGTTGAGGCCCGCAAACAGCACTGCCGATTTCACCTGCGCCGAAGGAACCGGTACCACATAGCGGACTGGCACCGGGTCCGCGGCACCGACGATGGTCATCGGCAGGCGCCCGCCGGAGCGGCCGACGGACTGGGTGCCGAACAGCGCCAGCGGGTCGGTCACGCGCGCCATCGGGCGTTTATTCAGGGAGGCATCGCCGGTGAAGGTCGCAGTGATCGGAGAGGTCGCCATCACCCCCATGATCAGCCGTACACCGGTGCCGGAATTGCCGCAGTCGATCACATTGCCAGGCTCTGCAAAGCCGCCGACACCGACGCCGAATACCGACCAGTTGCCGCCGCCATGGTTCACCACTTCGGCGCCAAAGGCCTGCATCGCCTTGGCGGTGTCCAGCACATCCTCGCCCTCCAGCAGGCCGGAGATCTTGGTTTCCCCAACCGACAGCGCGCCCAGGATCAGCGAGCGGTGCGAGATCGACTTGTCGCCGGGCACCTCTGCCACGCCTTTGAGAGCGTCAGCACGGTGAGAGGTCATCGGGATGGGCGTGCCGTGTCCGGACATGGGGCTTCCTTCGTCTGTCGGTCGTTCGTCTGTTCGTTTGCGCTATCGGTAACGGATTGAATCTGGCCGGTCCAGCGTAATTGGCCTCAGCCCAGACGGCGGAAGGTCAGGTAATGCGGGGACCGGCCTTCGCGCAGGGCTTTCTGCTCGTAGCGGGTGGAAACCCAGTCATCCCACGGCTGGCGCCAGTCGTTTGGCCCTTCGGCCAGCCATTCGAATCCGGCCTTCGGCACTTCATCCAGTGTCTGGCGAACGTAGTCGGGGATATCAGTCGCCACGCGGAAGATCGCGCCCGGCTTCAGGCAGCGGGCCAGCGGCTCCAGATGCTCCTGCGTCACAAACCGGCGGCGGTGGTGGCGGGCCTTGGGCCAGGGGTCGGGATAGAGCAGGAAGGCACGTGAAACGGACGCCTCAGGCAGCACGTCCATAAGGTCGCGCGCATCACCCGGATGGACGGCGATGTTATCCGCGCCCGCGTTGCGGATCTTTCCCAAGAGCATCGCGACGCCGTTGATGAAGGGTTCGGCGCCGATGATGCCAACTTCCGGATTGCTGACCGCCTGATGCACCAGATGCTCGCCGCCGCCGAATCCGACTTCAAGCCAGACATCCTTGCCGCCGAACAGCGCCTCCAGGTCCAGCGGGGTCCGGTCCGGGTTTTCATCCCAGCCGACTGCACCGGGGCTGAGGCTTGCCAGGTCCTCGTCCAGATAGCGCTTCTGGCTGTCCTTCAGGGTCTTGCCCTTGAAGCGGCCGTAGAAGTTGCGCCAGGGCGCGCCGCTGGCGTGTTTTTCGGCCGCATTGGTTGCGGCAGGCTGGGCATCCTTGGACTGGTCGTCGCGGGGCTTCTGGTCGCCGGACATGCGTCTGGGCTCCTGTTCGAGGCGTCTTTTTGAAAGGCTGGCCGCCCCTGTGCCGCAAGCAGGCCCGCGGGTCAAGCCATCTAGGGGTTTTGCCCCGGCCGCAGCTCGCGCAGAACGCCCGCTGCGATCAGCCGCAGACGGCTGGGATACCACTCCCCGTCCGGATCTGTGCGCAATGTCTCAATGGCAAAGCCAGGATCCACTCCGCGCGCCACCATGTAGCTTAGATGCTCGTAGATTTCGCGCTGGGTGTCCTCATAAATCCAGGAGCCGAACTCAAACGGTGTTGCCCAGCGGCGGCGCTTGCGTTCGCTGCGGTAGTACTTATGCACGGCCTCGGACGGCCAGTTGCGCTGGTGAAACCCGATGCTGGAGCCGATTGTCATCCGCCTGCGTTCGCCGGCCAGAAAGACATCCACGCAGGCACTGATGCAGGTGCCGTCGACGAGCGTATCCAGCCCGTATTCCAGCACCAGCCCGGCAATTTCCTCGCCTGCATAGACGCTGCCGCCGACGCTGTTGAGCTGCAGCTCGGAAATCTCGGGGCTTTTCTTCAGGATATCCCGCAGGTGCGAGACGTCCTCCTCGGTGATCTCCGCCAGTTCGCCTGTCACGTCTGTTTCGGTGTCATAGACCAGCGTCTTGCCCAGCAGACTGAATTTCTGCGGCAAAGCCTCCTTGGCGGCAGCCGCAGACGCCAGAAGCAGGCAGGAAAGTACAAATGTCACGCGCAGCATTGCAGTCCCGGCAGCTGAATGAACCCTGCCCGGCACTATGGCGCAGGCTCTCGTTTCACTCCACCCCCAACAGATTCGCTGACCGGTGCGCCGCAGCACAGCGCCGGTCCAACGGGAGAGGTGCATATTGCGCATGTGCTGAACCAGACGCCCCCCCCGAAACGGAAAAAGCGGGCCGCGCGGCCCGCTCTTTACCAGGTTTTCGGCCTTAAACCGCCTTCTTCAGCGCCTCGGCCAGATCGGTGCGCTCCCAGCTGAAGCCGCCGTCGGCATCCGGTTCGCGGCCAAAGTGGCCATAGGCCGCGGTGCGCTGGTAGATCGGCTTGTTCAGCCCCAAGTGCGAGCGGATGCCGCGCGGGGTCAGATCCATGACCTGATCGATTGCCCGTTCGATCGCCGCCGGGTCGACCTCTCCGGTGCCGTGGGTTTCGGCATAGATCGACAGAGGCTTGGAGACACCGATCGCATAAGACAGCTGGATGGTGCATTTCTCCGCCATGCCCGCGGCCACCACGTTCTTGGCGAGGTAGCGCGCAGCATAGGCCGCCGAGCGGTCCACTTTGGTCGGATCCTTGCCGGAAAACGCACCGCCGCCGTGCGGGGCTGCGCCGCCGTAAGTATCTACGATGATCTTGCGCCCGGTGAGGCCCGCATCGCCATCCGGGCCGCCGATCACGAACTTGCCGGTCGGGTTGACGTGCCAAACGGTGGCATCGGTCAGCCAGCCGTCGGGCAGGGTTTCGCGGATGTAGGGCTCCACAATGGCGCGGATGTCATTTGAGGTCAGCGATTCATCGAAGTGCTGGGTCGACAGCACCAGAGAGCTGACGCCTACCGGTTTGCCGCCTTCATAGACCACCGACAGCTGCGATTTGGCATCCGGGCCAAGGACCGGCTCGGTGCCGTTCTTGCGCACTTCAGCCAGGCGGCGCAGGATCGCATGGCTGAACTGGATCGGCGCCGGCATCAGCGCATCGGTTTCGTTGGTGGCAAAGCCGAACATGATGCCCTGGTCGCCTGCGCCTTCGTCCTTTTCACCAGAAGCATTGACGCCCTGCGCGATATGCGCGGATTGCTCGTGCAGCAGATTGGTCACTTCCACGGTTTCGTGGTGGAACTTGTCCTGCTCGTAGCCGATGTCCTTGATGCAGGCCCGGGTGATCTCGTCGATCCTGCCCATGTAGTCGTGCAGCTTGTCCTGATCGGACAGGCCCACCTCGCCCCCGATGACGACACGGTTCGTGGTGGCAAAGGTCTCAGCCGCCACCCGCGCCTCGGGTTCTTCCGCCAGGAAAGCGTCCAGAACAGCATCGGAAATGCGGTCGCAGACCTTATCCGGGTGGCCCTCGGAAACCGATTCCGAAGTGAAGGTGTAGTTCATACGGGTCATGAAAAGTGCTCCATTGGTTCATCCTTGCCACGCCAGGAAGCCGTTGTGGCAGGTATCAAGCCGCATTACGCGGCTCATCCGCGCGGGTCAATCTATATTCCGGTACAGTTAAGCAGCTATGACCGCGGCGCAAGAGCGCGGGGAAGAAAGATTGCCGCACCTGCGATGATCAGGCACAGGAGAAGAACCGGCCAGTCTCCGGTCCGGCGGTACAGGGTGGGCGGCAGCGGCGCAGGCAGGGCCGCGTCGATATAGCCGGCCTCGCCCAGAGGCAGTCTGTCCAGCAGCGTTCCGTCCGGCGCAATCATGGCCGACACCCCGGTATTCGCAGCCCGGATCATTGGCAGCCCCTGCTCCAGCGCCCGCATCCGGGCCTGCACAAGGTGCTGATAGGGGCCTGAGCGGGTGCCGAACCAGGCGTCATTGGTGATCTGCACCAGCATGTCCGGGCGGGATTCGGCGGCGTTCACATCCTGCGGGAAAACAGCCTCATAGCAGATCAGCGGCAGGGCGCTGCCGATCGGCAGATCCAGCAGCCGCGCCCCGGGTCCGGCGGCATATCCTGCCCCCGCTTGGGAAGCAAAGCCATGGATACCGAAACGGGCCATAAAGTCGCCGAACGGCACATATTCCCCGAACGGCACCAGATGCGCCTTGTCGTAGGTTGCGGCCGGCAGGCCGTCTGAATCCAGCAGCACGGCAGAGTTGTAGTAAGCGCCGCCCTCCTCGCGCTGAATACCCAGCAGGACCGGCACGCGGCCAACGCCTTCGGCGATAACCTGCAGCGTGTCTTCTGCATAGTTCAGCAGCTGCGGCACCGCGGTTTCCGGCCAGACGATCAGGTCCGGACGCGGGTTCTCAGCAGAAAATGCCAGCGCGCGGCGGACAAACTCCCACCTGTGGTCCGGGAGCCATTTCAAGTTCTGCGGCGCATTGGGCTGGACGATGCGCACGGTCTTGCTGGTCAGCTCTGTTGCGGAGGGTGCTGGAGCGGCCAGGATTGCTGCTGCCACCAGCGCCGGCGGAAGCAGAGCCGCGGCAGGATTTTTCCACAGCAGGCCCAGCGGTAGGAAAGCTGCAAGCGTCAGCAGCGCCAGCCCTTGCGGCCCGGTCCAAGGCAGCAGGTTTGCGGCGGGCGTATCGAGCCAGAACTGGCCGAAAGCGGCCCAGGGAAAACCAGTGAGCAGATAGGCGCGGGCGAATTCCGCAAGCGACCACACGGCGGCCAGCATCGGAATGCGCAACGCACCGCGGCTGAAACGGGCAGCGATGCCAAAAGCCGCCCCCCAGAACAGGGCAAGCCCGGCGGCCAGGAAGACCAGCGCAAAGGGCGCCATCCAGGCGTGACGGTCGGGGTCGATCTGAAACGGTTCAATAATCCACGTGAGGCCGAAGGCGAAATAGCCCAGCCCGAACAGCCATCCAGCCAGAGCAGCGGCTCGGGCAGAGGCTGCCTGAACGGCCAGCCAGCCCGCCGCGGCCAAGGCAAGCGGCAGCCCGGGGAGCATGTGCCAGGGTGCCAGCGCCAGCGACAGCAGCGCACCGGCCCCAAGGGCCAGCGCCGCCGGGGCCAGCTGGAGCTGGCGCGCGGCCTGCCACAGCCCCAGTGACATCATGCAGCGGCGTCCGGCAGCCGCACCCGCAGCCGCTTGATCCGGCGCGGGTCGGCATCCATGACTTCGAATTCAGCGCCCTCAGGGTGTTCGATCACCTCGCCGCGGGCCGGAACCCGGCCCGACAGCATGAAGACCAGCCCGCCGAGGGTGTCGATCTCTTCCTCGTCCACGTCATCGTGGCTGGTCAGGGAATGGCCGGTCTCAGCCTCGAACTCCGGGAGAGACGTGCGGGCCAGCGCGATGTAGCAGCCGGGCTTCTCCTCGAACCAGGTCTGCAATTCGTCGGCGTCGTGCTCGTCCTCGATCTCGCCCACCACCTGTTCGATCAGGTCCTCAATGGTAACGAGGCCGTCGACGCCGCCGTATTCGTCAATCACCAGCGCCATGTGGCGGCGTTCGGCCTGCATCTTGGTCAGCAGCACGCCGATCGGCATCGACGGCGGCACGAACAAAAGCGGGCGCAGCATCTTGGAGAGGTCGAACTCCGAGGCGCCGCCGTTGAAACCGTGCGTGAGCGAAAAATCCTTGAGATGGACAAAGCCCAGCGGCGTGTCCAGCGTGCCCTCGTAAACGGGAATGCGGGTAAAGCCGCTTTGCCGGAAGATGCCGACCAGATCATCCTTGGCGACAGTGACCGGCACGGCAGCGACTTCGGCGGAGGGGATGGCGACATCCTCAACCCGCATCCGGCGCAGGTTGATCATGCCGTGCGGCCCGGCGCCCGGGGCAGGCTGTTCGCCGCCGGTGTCCTGGCCGCCCTGCGGATCGGGGCTGAACACGCTGCGCAGCCGCGTCCACAATCCGGTATTTTCAGAGGCCGGGGCATCCGCCGCCGTGCCATTGATGTCCTGCAGCGCGCCTTGCGCCGCGTTAGAACTGCCTTCTATGTCGCCCATCTTTCCATTCCAAAGGCCCCTGTCACGGGGCGTCCTCACTCATATATGGGTTCGCGATACCCAGTTTGCCAAGTAGCAGGACCTCAATCCCTTCCATCAATGCGGCATCGCCGTCACGAATGTGATCATAGCCCAAAAGATGCAACAGTCCGTGAATAATCAGATGGCGGGTGTGATCGGCCAGGGCTTTACCCGCTTCCGCGGCCTCGCGGGCGCAGGTATCATAGGAAATCGCGATGTCGCCCAGCGGGATTTCTCCAGTAAAATCAGCCTCTGGCGGCAGCGGCGTGCCGCCGTCCTCCTCGGCAGCCAGCTCTTCTGCCGGCCAGCTGAGAACATTGGTGGGGGCCGGCTTTTCGCGGAATTCGGCATTGAGATCCGCAATGCGCGGATCATCACAGGCTAAGAGCGAAATTTCGCACATCCCGGACTCCAGGCCAAAGTGCCTGAGAACAATTGCAATGGCCTCTTCGGCCAGCGCTTCAAGCCCCGCGTCCTGCCAGCGGCTGTCTTCGATGGTGATGTCGAGCGTCATTGTACGGCTGCACATGCGGGGGCCAGCCCCCGCACCCCCGGAGTATTTTCACAAAGATGAAGCCCGGCGGGTCTCTCCGTCAGGCGGGTGCTGAGTCCGCGTCATAAGCCTCGATGATCGCCGCCACAAGCGGGTGGCGCACCACGTCGCGGGCAGTGAAGTAGTTGAAGCTGACCTTGGGGATCGTTTTCAGCAGCCGCTCGGCATCCGCCAGGCCCGACTGCACCCCGCGCGGTAGATCGACTTGGGAGCGGTCGCCGGTGATCACCATGCGCGAGCCCTCACCTAGGCGGGTCAGGAACATTTTCATCTGCATGGTGGTGGCATTCTGCGCCTCGTCCAGGACCACAAAGGCATTGGAGAGCGTGCGGCCGCGCATGAAGGCCAGCGGCGCAATCTCGATCCGCTTGTCTTCGATCAGCTTGGCCAGTTGCTTGCCTGGCAGAAAGTCGTTCAGCGCGTCGTAAAGCGGCTGCATGTAGGGGTCGACCTTGTCCTTCATGTCGCCGGGCAGGTAGCCGAGCTTCTCGCCGGCCTCCACCGCCGGGCGGGACAGGATAATGCGGTCAACATGGCCGGTGATGAACATCGAAACCCCCACGGCAACGGCCAAATAGGTCTTGCCGGTGCCTGCGGGGCCGATACCAAAGGCCAGTTCGTGTTCGAACAGGGACTGCACATAGGCCTTCTGTGCCTCGGTGCGCGGCTCCACCAGTTTCTTGCGTGTCTTGATCTCCACCCGGCCGCCGCGGAACATCTGCAACTGGCCGTCGGGTTCTGCTTCGTCGGTGTCCGGCCCCATCCGCAACTCGCGGTCGATATCGCCGCTTTCGACACTGCGGCCGGTTTCCAGCCGGTCATAAAGCGCGGTGAGCACCCCAGCCGCCTGTTCGCGGGCCGAATCCTCGCCCATCACGGACAGCTGGTTGCCGCGGCGGACGATCTGCACGCCCAGTTTCTGTTCGATGTCAGCCAGGTTGCGGTCATATTCGCCGCACAGGTCGATCAGCAATCGGTTGTCAGGAAATTCCAGCAGCACTTCGTGGGTTGCGGTCTGGGTCTGCGGGTCATTCAGGGCGCTGATGGCCAAGCTGATCTCCTCAATCTGGCGTTGCCCTTTCAGTCTGCCTCCGCCACGGCGTTTGCGCAAGCATGTGCCGTATAAAATCACTTCATTGAAACAAAACAGCCGCCCCGGAGGGCGGCTGCAATTCTAGCTGAACGCAAGCCTCAGATCGGGTCCTCAAAGGTCGAGCCTTCCTTGAACGGACCGGTCGCCACATTTCGCGGCAGGTCGCTGTTGCAGACCGGCTTGCCGTCCGGCGTGCGCCGCAGGTCGGCATAACCTTCCAGGCCATCATCAATGATCCAATGCTCGCAACCCTGCGGATCGACCCAGATGCCGGCCTCAAGATTGGACAAATGCAGGGATTTGCCATCCGCGACATGCCCGTCTGATGTCTTGTCAACTGCCGGAGTACAGGCGGAAATCCCTGCGGCCGCGGCAAGGAGAACGGCTGTTTTCACTGTTTTCATGATTCCTCTCCCCTCAGCGCAGGCAATAGATTTCGACACGGCGGTTCTGCGCCATATTGGCTGCGCTGGTGTTAGGAACCCGCGGGTCGCGCTCGCCGTAGGCACGGATATCGTTGATCCGGGCACCCACCGAGCGGGCAACCTTGGCCACAGCATTGGCACGGCGCTCTGACAGGCGGATGTTGTATTCATCGGAGGCACGGCTGTCGGTATGGCCGGCGATCACAAAAGACCGTGCACCGTTCGCCTTGGCCTGCTGGAAAAATTCTCCCAAGCGCTGGCGGCCCGCGGCATTGATGAAATGCTTGTCAGTGGCAAAGAACTGATCGGTCGGCATCACGCCGCAGATTTTCCCGCGGCGGCAGACCGGCTTGCCGTCCGGGGTCACGTGCGGCGTCATGAAACCCTCGGCCCCGTCATCCATCACCCAGTGTTCGCAGCCGTCCGGATCCACCCAGATCGTCGGCACATAGCGTTCGCCCTTAATCGTCCGCTGCCCGGTTTGCGCGCTGACAGGCGCGGCGGCGATGCCGAGCGCAGCCGTGGCAGCGGCAGCCAGCGCAATCGCCTTGTTCACTTTGAGTATCAACACAACCAGAATTCCTTCACCTAAAGATCCCCCCAGGGTGTTGCCGCGCACAAGCGGCCACCGTTCAGGCCCAAAAACCAAAATACCTGATAGAGATACAGCACACATGCTAAATTTTTAATTATTCCGGACGGATTAAACACTCGCCGGGAACACTCAATACCTTTTAATAAAATTGTTCCCGAAAGCGATGCAATGAAGACCCGCCTGCACTTGGCAGGCCGCCGGAAATCAGTGGCCTAGGCAGAGGCTGCCAAGAGATTCTGCCGCAAGCGCCGGTTAGGATCAGACCCCATGAATGCCACATCACTGGTTTGGCAGTTTCGCCGGGAAAACAGTCCCCGGGGTGTTTTACGATCCTCCTCGCTCTGTACTGTCGTCAGGCGGAACATCCGCCAGATCCCTCGAACACCCAAACTGCTGCAAGTCAGTGGCGCAGCCCTCTTGGAAGTGGGCCTGCGCCGTCATTGGTTCGAGATGAAGGCGATCCACCGCCGTTAGCGGCGCGTGCCAAAACCACTGAAATTTTGCGGCTCTGACGCCAGCGGTGCGGAAATAACGATGCCCGACCCTAGCCGATCAGTTCGCCCGCAAGAGAATTGGCGCCGGAAGAGACAATTCGCACCCGTGCAAGATCACCGACCTGGCGGTTGCATTCTGCAACATGCACCGCGTGCAGATAATCGGATTTGCCAACCATCTGGCCCGGCAGGCGGCCTGCCTTTTCAAACAGCACTCCAACCTCGCGGCCGACCATGCTGTCCTGCACCTCGCGCTGCTGTTTGGTGAGCAGGGCTTGCAGGCGCTGCAACCGGTCGTCAGCCGCAGCCGGATCGACCTGAGGACGCTCTGCCGCCGGGGTGCCGGGACGGGTGGAATACTTGAAGGAATAGGCCGTGCCGTATTTCACTTCTTCGACCAGATCCATGGTGGCCTGGAAGTCCTTTTCGGTTTCTTCCGGGAAGCCGACGATGAAGTCGCCGGAGATCAGAATGTCGGGCCGTGCCGCGCGAATGCGCTCGATCAGGCGGATATAGCTTTCGGCGGTGTGGGAGCGGTTCATCCGCTTCAGGATCTTGTCGGACCCTGCCTGCACCGGCAGGTGCAGATAGGGCATCAGCTTGGCACAGGTGCCATGCGCCTCGATCAGGTCGTCCTGCATGTCATTTGGATGCGAAGTGGTGAAGCGGATGCGCTCCAGCCCGTCAATCTTGTCCAGCTCCCAGATCAGCTGCGCCAGGGTCAGATCGCCATTGGGGCCGGCCCCGTGGTAGGCGTTCACATTCTGGCCAAGCAGGGTGATTTCACGCACGCCGCGCTCCACCAGATCCCGGGCTTCACGCAGGATGCGGTCTGCCGGGCGCGAGACCTCTGCACCGCGGGTGTAAGGCACAACGCAGAAGGCGCAAAACTTGTCGCAGCCTTCCTGCACCGTCAGGAAAGCGGTCGGGCCGCGTTTGGCCTTGGGGCGGTTTTTCAGTTTCTCGAATTTGTCCTCTTCGGGGAAGTCGGTATCGAGCACCTTCTCCCCTTCGCGCGCCTTGGCTTCCATCTCCGGCAGGCGGTGATAGCTTTGCGGGCCAACCACCAGGTCGACCAGCGGCTGGCGGCGCATGATCTCTTCGCCCTCGGCCTGGGCCACACATCCAGCAACACCGATCTTCAGATCCGGCTTCTCCGCTTTCAGGCCTTTGAAACGGCCCAGTTCGGAATAAACCTTCTCCGCGGCCTTTTCCCGGATGTGGCAGGTGTTGAGCAGGATCATGTCGGCATCATCTGCCGATTTGGTCTCAACATAACCCTCACCGCCCAGCGCCTCGGCCATACGTTCGCTGTCATAGACATTCATCTGACAGCCATAGGTCTTGATAAACAGCTTCTTCGGGGCGCTCATACAGGTCAGCCTTCCAGCCAGGGTGGGTAAACAGCGGCTTGCCATACAGGCAATTGCCGCGGCTTGCAATGCAGCGGGATTTACCCGATTTTGGCAGCAAAGGCCAGAAAGGCAGGGCAGACCGGCATGATGTATTCTTCACTGCAGGATTTCCTGAAGGAAGGAAAGGCGCTGCTGGCAAAGGGGCCGGTTGCGCTGATCTTCATCGAAGATGAGGTGGAGGTTGCCACCACCCTGCGCCACCACCTGCAAAGCGGCTTCAAGGCGGTCGTGGCACTGATGCCGGACGCCTTTGATTTACCGCAGGACGTGCGCGCCAAGGTGCACCGGGTGCCGTTTGACTGCGGTCCGGAGAGGGCCGTGGCCGGCGCCGTCAATGCGGTGATCGCCGCCACGCAATCGGGTTGCTGGCTGTATTACTGCTATAACGCGGAATACCTGTTCTACCCGTTCTGCGAAGCCCGCAGTGTCGGCGAGATGCTTTCCTTTCATACAGAAGAACGCCGCGATGCGATGCTCACCTATGTCATCGACCTATACGCGGGTGATCTTGGCGCCAGCCCCAGTGCGGTATCGCTGGAGGCAGCCTATCTCGACAAATCAGGCTATTATGCCCAGTCGCGCAAGGATCCGGCGACAGGCCACCCGCGCGAGCGGCAGCTGGACTTTTTCGGCGGCGTGCGCTGGCGGTTTGAAGAGCACATCCCCGCCGCCAGCCGCAAGATCGACCGGATTTCACTGTTCCGGGCCAAGCCGGGGCTGCAATTGCAGCCGGATCACACCTTCAACGATCAGGAATACAACACCTATGCCTGCCCCTGGCATCACAACCTAACCGCTGCTGTCTGCTCTTTCCGCACCGCCAAGGCTCTCAAGCGCAACCCGGGTTCATCCTTTG
Organism: Leisingera sp. ANG49; assembly: GCF_059694505.1. Taxonomy (NCBI): domain Bacteria; kingdom Pseudomonadati; phylum Pseudomonadota; class Alphaproteobacteria; order Rhodobacterales; family Roseobacteraceae; genus Leisingera; species Leisingera sp. ANG49. The sequence goes on along the minus strand of NZ_JCATZN010000004.1, from coordinate 477,134 downwards.
ATATCGAAACCTTCCGCTGGCACAATTCGGCACCGTTCGAATGGCACTCGCGTCAATTGCTTGACTTGGGGCTGATGGAACCTGGGCAGTGGTTCTGAAATGAACCAGAAGGCTGGACCTGCCGACAACGGCCTGTTTCAGCAAGAAGCAATGGCAAACTTTGCGGGCAATGCATTTTCAGGTCGCGTTATTGCTTGATGCTTTGAACAGCGCAGCTGCATCCATAAAGACGCCCTAGGCACTGCGGACGCATATTTGGAATTGAGGAAAAGGTCCCACTGCATTGCAGCGCATGAGCGGTTGCTTTGCTTGGCCACTCAGAAGGCGCATAGCAGTTGGCCAAGAGCAAACTACCGCCTGCGCCAGCGGTGCATTTGAAGGCTGCAGCACAGGTGATACCCAAAGGGGCTTCAGCGGCCAGTATAGAACAAAGAACTGTCAATCTGCCCCTGAACTGAGATGCTCTGATGTGCCCGCAATTCTTCCAGCTGGAAAGAGCGCTGAAAAAAGTGAAGCCAGACCGGCGGCAAAACGCAGCAGCCGGATTTACCAAGACTGCCAGCAGAAACCAATTATTGATTTTCGTGACGCATTATACTCCTCAAGCATGTATTTTATCTCCTCATGAGGGTAATTTCATGTCTGAGGCCGACGCAGTTTGGATACTCATCTCCGCGCTTCTGGTGCTGGTGCTGCAATCCGGTTTCCTATGTCTGGAATCCGGAACCGTGCGGGCAAAGAACGCGGCAAATGTTGCGCTCAAGAACCTCTCGGATGTCTGCGTTGTCAGCACTGCCTTCTGGTTGACCGGTTTCAGCCTGATGTTCGGGCCCAGCTTCAGCGGCCTGTTCGGGGCTGGCGGATTCTGGCCCCGGCTCGACAATTCCGCGGGCCATTCCGCCGCCCTCTTCTTGTTTCAAATGGCCTTTGCCTCCACTGCGGCTACGATTGTCTCTGGCGCCGTGGCCGAGCGGGAGAGGTTCCTGGGCTACATGCTGATGTCAGTGATGCTGGGGGCCTTCATCTATCCGGTTGCCGGCCATTGGATCTGGAACGAGGCGGGCTGGTTGCGGCAGGCCGGCTTCATCGACTTTGCCGGAGCGACGGTGGTGCACAGCGTCGGAGGCTGGACCGCGCTGGTGGCAACTGTCTTTCTGGGCCCGCGGCTGGGCCGCTACGGGCCGAAGAAACGGTTTTTTGAGGAGAACTCCATCGCGCTTGTAACCCTGGGCGGGCTGCTGCTGTGGGTGGGCTGGTGAAGGATCACCCATAAAACTGCGCCCCGCCAATTGATTTCATTGGGAAAATTCTCGGGTACGCACCTATAACATTGTGCGGCACTCGCGCATAGTTTTGCTCTATTTGCCCAAAAGTTTGCGCGATCAACCCGTTTCCCTCGCGAAGGGGTGGTGTAGACTTCGCAGAATCAACTAGGACTCAATTTTGCTCCACTCATGGTGCACCAGTTGTTGCATAGCACAATCCCAAAGTCTCACAGGGTCTCTCTGCTGCGACAGGGGTTACTAGTGAACTCCCACTCGCCAGTGAAGCAAGGGGAAAAACTTCCAAGGCCAGCCATGCACAAACAAACCGACCAGCCCCAGTCAGATCAGTCGACCATCACACAGTCAGTCATTACGACCGACAGGCACGATGCGGGGATGTTTCCATGGGCAACGCCCGAGGAGCAGGACGAAACGGCCACTACCAAGTGCAGCTTTCAGGTATCAGCCCGCCGCATTTTGATGCACGCAAATAGGTCATCAGCAAAAGCAGACAACAGACGCGACATGCGGGCGTCCTTCCGAGTGACCAGGAAGAAGGACGTATTGAACGACGTTTCCTCCGGCAGCAAGAGGCGCATCTTGCCCGCCTGCACCCAACGCTCTGCGTAATGGCGTGGCAGAAAACCGATATAATGGCCACTGAGAATGAAAACCGCCAGCGCCTCCATGTTGGAGGCATTGGCCGCCACCTTGGGTTTTGAAAACGGCCGCAGCTCCATCAGTTGGCCGAAGCGGCGAGCGACAAAAGCGTGGCATTCGGCATCCGCCAGCTTCGGCTCCGGCATGTCGAACAGCGGGTGATCAACACTGCAGTAGAGCGACTGCATCTCCTCATAAACAGGTTCATAAGTCAGGCTTTCCACCTGCTGCCCGGTAGAAGTTAAAGCCATGTTGAGATCGCCACTTAGCAACGCAGCCTCCAGCTCTCGGGGCGTGCCGACGCGCAGGTCGAATTCCACATTGCGGGCCCGGTTCACGAAGCTGCGCACGGCGCGGTAGAGCGGCAGGCCCGGATCCGAGATCGTGTTGTCGATCATGCCGAATTTCAGATGTCCGGTGATCTGGTTGCGCATCTCGCCCAGTTCGTCCGACAGTTCGTCGATCAGATGCGAGATCTTGCGGGCCTGGGCATATACCTGCGCGCCTTTCTCTGTCACCGAAAACCCGCTGCGGCCCCTTTCGCACAGCCGGAAGCCTAGCCGTTCCTCAAGGCCGGCAATATGTGCGCTGACCGAAGATTGGCTGATATTGAGCGAATGCTGTGCACCGGTGAAGCCGCCGCTTTCCACAACCACGCGGAAGACGTTCAGGCTGTTAATATCACTGCTACTGACGCGCATACTGCCGCCCTTCCCTTCATATCAGAATTTCCGGAGTGAACTTCATTAACTTGGGATTTGTCAATATTTTGGGCGCGCATAGAACTGAGGCAGACTCATGCCGGACCCGGAAAACCGGGGCGGCTTTCCAGCAGCAGGGAGATATTTATGCGTATTGGAGCACTGACCCTCAAATCCATCCTCGGCGCCGCGGCCCTGGCCCTTACCCTTGCGCCCGGAGCGCAGGCGGACCTTCTGTCCGATATCAAGAAGCGCGGCGAGTTCGTGGCCGGCACCGAAAGCCGCTTCCCGCCGTTTGAATTTGTCGAAGACGGCAAGATCGTCGGCTATTCCGCCGATATCATGACAGAGATCATGAAGGACCTGCCGGGTGTTGATTTCAGACGCCTGGACCTGCCGTGGCAGGGTATCCTCTCCGGTCTGGAAGCCGGCAAGTTCGACTACGTGGTGACCTCGGTCACGATTACCGCCGAACGCTGGGACCGATACAACATGTCCCGCCCCATTGCCGACGCCACCATGGCGGTGATGAAGCTGAAACGTACCGACGGAATTGAAACCCCGGAAAAAATCGCAGGCCTTGCGGTCGGCACCCAGGCGGGCACTGTGCATCAGGCGACGCTGGAGGAATACTCCAAGACGCTGGACACGCCGATCACCATCAAGACCTACGTGGACTATAACGAGGCCTATGCCGACCTTGCGGCAGGCCGCATTCAAGCGGTGGCCAACAGTCTGCCGAACCTGCTGGAAGCGCAGCGTGCGCGGCCCGATCTGTTCCAGGTGGTCGACGGCACAATTGGCCCCAAAAGCTATTACGGCTGGGTGGCCCGCAAGGACGCAGACAGCGCCTCGCTGGCGGAGTTCATGAACGCAGGCCTCGAAAAACTTCAGATGAACGGCAAGCTGGCCGAGCTGCAGACCAAATGGTTCGGCGCCCCTATGCCGCTGCCAGAAGGCGCGCCGCAGCGCCCCGAGCACTGATCGCCTAGGGCCCTAGGACTCCAAGATAATGAACTCCCTCCTGTCCATCCTCAGCGACCATTGGGATGACCTCCTGAGGGGGGCGGCCTATACCGCCTCCCTTTCGCTGATCTCCATAGTGCTGGGGATCTTTGTCGGCCTGACCCTGTGTTTTGGGCTGATCTCGGCAAATCCGGTGATCCGGATCGCCTCGAAATTCTACCGCAGCATCTGGCGCGGCACGCCGCTTCTGATCCAGCTGCTGATCATCTTCTATTTCCTGCCGATGGTGGGTATCGACGTGCCCCCCCTGGCCGCAGCCGTCATTGCGCTGACCATGAACACCGCCGCTTTCCAAGCCGAGATCTACCGTGGCGGGCTGACGGCCATCCCTCGGGGCCAGGTGGAGGCCGCGCGGATGCTGGGCATTTCCACCTTCACCATCCGCAAGAACATTCTGGTGCCCCAGATGTTCCGCTTAGTGCTGCCCTCGCTGGTCAATGAAACCATCTCGATCCTGAAAAACTCCTCGCTGATCTCAGTGATCGCGGTGACCGAGCTTTTGCGCACCAGCCAGCAGGTGGTCGCCACCACCTACCGCCCGTTCGAAGTCTATTTCCTGGCGATGCTGATGTTTCTGATCATGACCGTCAGCCTAGCTGCCTTGGGTCGCTATTTCGAACGCCACCTCGGCAAGAGCGAAAGGAAGCTGGCCCATGCAGTTTGAATTCGACCTTGTTCTGAAATACCTGCCGCTCTTGCTGCGGGGGGCGATGACCACGCTGATCATCTGCGGCCTGGCGTCCGTTCTTGCCATGGGGCTGGGCCTGCTTGCCGCCCTTGGGCTCCTGTCCCGCTGGGCCGTGCTGCGCGCTGCCTGCCGGATCTATGTGGAGGTGATGCGCGGCACGCCGATCCTGATCCTTCTGTTCCTGATGTACTACGGCGGGCCGTCCATCGGCCTCACGTTCTCGGCCGAGGTGGTCGGCGTCGGCGGGTTGGGAATTTACGCGGGTGGATACTTTGCAGAGATCTTCCGCTCTGGCTTCCAGTCGATCCCGCACGGGCAGATCGAAGCGGCCCGGATGCTGGGCATCGGCCGCGCCATGGTCGTCCTGCGCATCCGCATTCCGCAGATGCTGATGCTGATCGTGCCGCCGCTGACCAACCAGCTGGTGCTGCTGGTGAAGGAATCGGCCGTGTTGTCGATCATCACCGTGGCCGAACTGACCAAGAACACCACCCAAATGGTCAACGAGACCTTTGCCACCATGGAACCCTATCTGACCGCCGCCGCAATCTACTGGATCCTGATCGAAGGCATTGCCGCCGCCGGCGCCTGGGTTGAAAAGAAGGTGAAACACTGATGTTTGAACAACCTGTTACAGCCACTCCCGCGGTTTCCGTTAAGGGGCTGCACAAGCGGTTCGGCCAGCTGGAGGTGCTGAAGGGCATCGACCTGGAGGTCAGCCCGTCGGAAGTGATCTGCATCATCGGCCCCTCTGGATCGGGCAAGAGCACGCTCCTGCGCTCTATGGCCTTCCTTGAGGTCTATGACGAAGGCGATGTGCTGATTGAGGGCCGGCTTCTGGGCTACAAGGACGGCCCGGAAGGGCGCAAACCTGCCTCTCCAAAAGAAACCGACGTGGTGCGCGATTGCGTCGGGATGGTGTTCCAGCAGTTCAACCTCTGGCCGCATATGACGGCGCTCGGCAATGTTTCCGAAGCACTGCGTGTGGTCCAGAAGATGAGCAAGGCCGAGGCCGAAAAGATCGCGCTGGAGAACCTCGCCAAGGTCGGCATGGAGGCCAAGGCGCAGAACTACCCCAGCCAGCTGTCCGGCGGCCAGCAGCAGCGCGTCGCCATTGCCCGCGCCACCGCCAAGGCGCCGCGCATCATGTTCTTTGACGAACCGACCTCGGCCCTGGACCCGGAACTGGTTGGCGAGGTTCTGACCGTGATGCAGCAGCTCGCCAAGGACGGCATGACCATGGTGATCGTAACGCATGAGATGGGTTTCGCCGCCCGTGTCGCCGACCGGGTGGTGTTCATGGACCAGGGTGTGGTGGTCGAGCACGGCCCCCCGGCGGAACTGTTCGAGAACCCGCAGAGCGCACGCCTGAAGCAGTTTCTGGAAACCTGGAGCGAACGCTCCGGCGGCTGACGCCCGCTGGTCTGACCAAAACATGCCCCAGAAGAGGGCGAATAACTATCGGAGTTGAAATGAGTACCAAAGAAATGTCCTTCCAGCCGGTTTCGGCGATGGAAGTGCCGCGGTTTGCGTCCATCCCGACGTTTATGCGGCTGCCGCATCTGGAGCTGAGCAACGAGGCAATTTCGCAAGTGGACATTGGCCTTGTCGGCGTGCCCTGGGACGGCGGCACCACCAACCGCCCCGGCGCGCGCCACGGCCCGCGCCAGCTGCGCGACTATTCCACCATGATCCGCGCCATGCACCCGGTATCCAAGATAAAGCCTTTCGAAGCCGCGAACTGCGCCGATCTGGGCGACTGTCCAGTGAACCCGGCCGACACCATGGACACGCTGCAGCGGGTGACGGATTACTTTCACCAGGTGAAGGCCAAGGGCGTGGTGCCGCTGACGGCGGGCGGCGATCACATGATCTCGCTTCCCGTGCTGCGCGGGCTGGCCTCGGACGGGCCGGTGGGGGTGATCCATTTCGACGCCCACACGGATCTGTTTGACGAGTATTTCAACGGCTGCAAATACACCCACGGCACCCCCTTCCGCCGCGCCATCGAGGAAGGCCTGCTGGACCCCAGGCGGATGATCCAGATCGGCATCCGCGGCACCCGCGGCGGCGATGACGTGGAATGGGGCATCGAGCAGGGCATCCGTATCGTCACCATCGAGGAGTTCCACGACGTCGGCCTGGACCACATCATGGAAGAGGCACGTGGCATTGTCGGTCAGGAGCCGGCCTACGTGACCTTCGACATCGACTGCATTGATCCCGCCTTTGCACCCGGCACTGGCACGCCGGAAATCGGCGGCTTCACCACATTTGAAGCCCAGAAAATGGTCCGCAAGCTGCAGGGCCTGAACCTGATCGGCGCGGATCTGGTCGAAGTCTCGCCGCCTTTTGACCCGGCGGGAGGAACCGCATGGGTTGGCGTGTCAATCATGTTTGAGTTGCTCTGTGTGCTTGCAGGCCAAGCGGCTCACGGGAAATGACGATTGGCAAGCCGGTGCCATCGACGGTGGGAGATTGCTGAATGCAGTGGCACTGGCTTGTAGATGTCATACACTTCCGGCGGAGGCTTCTTCGTACTCTGCTTTTGCTTCGCCGCTATGATTCCTGCCGCGCTTGCGAGGGTTTGCGTAGCAACCGAAGACCGCCTGGTCCTCTTAGAAGACAACAAACAATCGTGGGTGCGCAGGGGAAGTTCCATCTTAACCGCACAGGGCTTCCTGGAGGCCCTCCAGAGCCTTCAATGCGCCCAGAACCTTCCTTAGACAGCAACCCACAGTTCAGCGCGTTCATGGCGAGTACAGCAGCCGGAACAGAAGTCACAAAAAAGCCAGCAGAGCAAGAAACCCAGCTACAACTCAAGCAGGAGATTTTCGAAGCCTTCAGCATCCACTTCCCCCCTAGCGTGTGCGAGAACCAAAACTATGGGCAACTTACGCAAAAGTATGGGTCAAAAACACGCTTTTGGGCGATCCTACAAAAACCTTAGAAATCCAGGTTCTCCACGCTGAGGGCGTTCTTTTGAATGAACTCCCGGCGCGGCTCCACAACATCTCCCATCAGCTTGGTGAACAGATCATCCGCTTCGACCATATCGTCGATACGTACCTGCAGCAGGGTGCGGGCATCCGGGTCCAATGTGGTTTCCCACAGCTGGTCCGGGTTCATTTCACCCAAGCCCTTGTAGCGCTGCAGGGTAAGGCCCTTTTCGCCCTCCTCCAGGATCGCCTTGAGCTGCCCCAGCGGCCCGTGAATGATCTGGCTGCGGTCGCGGCGGACCAGCTGGGCGGTGGTGCCGTAGACTTCCTGCAGGCTCTGGGTGAAGCTGCCGGTCTTGCGGGCCTCGCCGGAGCGCAGCATCGGGCCGTCCAGGGTACGGACCTCCTCAACCCCGCGCAGGATACGGGCCAGGCGGATGCCGTGGTCCTGAGTAATCCGGCCCTGCCAGCCGCGCTCATACTCCAGCGCGATGGCATCCAGGCGGGCGGCAACCTGATCGGCCACGCCCTGCAGGTCGGAATCCACCGCGCCGGGCACAAAGGCGCCGGCCACGGCTGCCTGCTCCAGGATGTGACGCGGGTAGTGGGTCGGGAAGGCATCCAGCACGCGTTTGAGCTGGCGTGCCTCGTCCACCACGCGGGTGAGGTCGGCGCCGGCCATTTCGGAGCCGTCACCCAGTTTCAGCACCGCGCCGTCGACGCCCTGGTTGATCAGGTAGTCGTCCAGCGCCGCCTGGTCCTTGAGGTAGACCTCGGACTTGCCGCGCGCGACCTTATAGAGCGGCGGCTGCGCGATATAGAGGTAGCCGCCCTCGATCAGCTCCGGCATCTGCCGGTAGAAGAAGGTGAGTAGCAGGGTGCGGATGTGGGCGCCGTCGACGTCCGCGTCGGTCATGATGACGATCTTGTGGTAGCGCAGCTTGTCGATGTTGAACTCATCGCGGCCGATACCGGTGCCGAGCGCCATCACCAGGTTGCCGATCTCCTGGCTCGAAAGCATCCGGTCAAAGCGCGCGCGCTCCACGTTCAGGATCTTGCCGCGCAGGGGCAGGATCGCCTGGGTCATCCGGTCCCGTCCCGTTTGGGCGGAGCCGCCGGCCGAGTCACCCTCGACCAAGAAGACTTCGGTCTTCGACGGGTCCTTCTCGGAGCAGTCCTTAAGCTTGCCCGCCAGGTAGTTCACGTCCATCGCGGTCTTGCGGCGGGTCAGTTCGCGCGCTTTACGCGCAGCCTCGCGGGCCAAGGCGGCCTCGACGATCTTACCGACGATCTGCTTGGCTTCGTTCGGATTTTCCTCGAACCATTCGGCCAGTTTTTCACCCATCAGACTCTCCACCACCGGGCGCACCTCGGAGGAGACCAGTTTGTCCTTGGTCTGGCTGGAGAACTTCGGGTCCGGCACCTTGACCGATAGAACACACGTCAGCCCTTCGCGGGCATCATCACCGGTGAAAGAGACCTTCTCTTTCTTGGCGATCCCCGACGTCTGCGCGTAGTTATTGATGGTCCGGGTCAGCGCGCCACGGAAGCCCGCCACATGGGTGCCGCCATCACGCTGCGGGATGTTGTTGGTGAAGGGCAGCACTGTCTCGTGGTAGCTGTCGTTCCACCACATGGCGATCTCGACGCCGATGTCGTCCTTTTCCCCCACGATGTAGACCGGAGCCTCCATCACGGGGGTCTTGTGCCTGTCGAGGTATTTGACGAATTCCTTGACCCCGCCCTCGTAGAACAGCTCCGCCGAGAGTTTCTCTGCCGGGCGCTCATCCTCCAGAATAATCCGCACGCCTGAGTTCAGGAAGGCGAGCTCACGCAGGCGCTTTTCCAGCGTCTCGAAAGAATACTCCAGATTGGAGAACGTGTCGGTCGACGCCATGAACCGGACTTCGGTACCGGTCTGGTCACCGCAATCGCCGACGACTTCCAGATGCTTGACCGTATCGCCGCGTTCAAACCGTGCCACGTGTTCCTTGCCGTTGCGCCAGATGCGCAGCTCCAGCCAGTCAGACAGCGCATTCACCACCGACACGCCCACGCCGTGCAGGCCGCCCGACACCTTATAGGAGTTGCTGTCAAACTTGCCGCCCGCGTGCAGCTGGGTCATGATGACCTCGGCCGCCGACACGCCTTCCTCGGCGTGGATATCCACCGGGATGCCGCGGCCGTTGTCACTGACAGAGACGCTGGAATCGGCGTGAATCTTGACCGTCACGTGGTCGGCGTGGCCCGCCAGGGCCTCGTCGATGCCGTTGTCCACGACCTCGTACACCATGTGATGCAGGCCCGAGCCGTCATCCGTGTCCCCGATATACATGCCGGGGCGTTTTCGGACCGCCTCCAACCCTTTGAGAACTTTGATGGAATCCGCGCCATATTCTGCGGGGGCCTGCTCGTTTCCGGACATTCACATCTTCCTGTCTTAGCTTCGGGATTTTATACGAAACCTGACCGGGATTGTCACGCGCAAGCCCCCTTTTTTCTTGGCAGAATCAGGCTCCCTTGGCCCCCAATCCCCCAGCTGCCGCCAGCCAGGTTTTGACCTTGGCCTCCGGCGCGTCCGTAGCTGGCGCGAAAGTGCTGAACCGCGTGGGTTTTATGCCGACAAACCCAAGGATCTGGCGGCTGATGAACTTCTTGACAGCATTGCCGTAGAACAGCCGCAACAGCAGCGCGGGAGTATCCGAGGTCAGCAGCACCCGGGCAGTCTTGCCGGTCAGCATCGGGGCCGGGAACCCCGCGAAGTTGACGTTGCGGGTGTCAAAGGCCCGCCCTGGCAGCAAAGCCCTGTCAAATACCGCCTTCAGCTTGGCAGGGATAGCGCCCCACCACAGCGGAGAGGCCATTACCACATGCTCTGCCCACTCCAAATCCTCCAGAAAAGCCGCCAGGTCCGGCTCCAAGGGTTTCGGGTTTTTATACCCGCCTTGCCCATAGTCCATGTCGAATTGCATCTGTGAAATGTCATGGCAGCGCACCAGATGGCCGTTTCCCTCCGCCGCGGCCTGATATGCGGCGCACAGGGATTTCGACAGGGAGGTTTGGCCGGGGTGGCCGTTCAGAAGCAGGATTTTCCGGGCAGACATCTCGCTCTCCATTAGCTAAGTTGACCGTGGTCACTTTATTGAATCAAAAAATGACCGCGGTCAATTACAAAAATGACCGCGGTCAATAATGAGGTCGTGAGGCTGAGACATGACACGTGCACCGCAGAAACGGCGGCTGGAAACCAGGGCAAATCTGCTGGAGGTGGCAAAGGCTATTGTACAGGAGCAGGGCTACAGCGGATTGCGGGTGGAGGATGTGGTCGCCCGCGCCGGTGTGGCCAAGGGCACCCTGTTTTCGCATTTCAAGGACAAGGACGGGCTGCTCGCCGTTCTGATCGGGGATGAGGTCATGCGCCTGCTGGACGGGATGGAGGCGTTTGGCGCCCCCCGGGATGCAGCTGAGCTGACCGCCCGGCTGGCGCCGCATCTGGACTACGTCGGCCAGAACCGCGTGATTTTCGATTTGCTGCTGCGCTACTCCGGCACCACGGCGGCAGAACCGGACGAAGTGATCACCGCAGGCTTCCTCCGCCAGGTTGCCCTGCTGACCCGCTGGCTGCAGCTTCTGCAGGCGGCAGGCCGGATCCGCCACGATCAGCCGCCGGAACTGCTGGCCGAAGGCATTCAGGCCTTTCTAAATCACGTCCTGGGCGTGTGGTTCTGCATGGAGCACGATGATGAAACGCCGCCGGCCAGGGCGCTTGAGCCCTATCTGCGGGCTTGGTTGCAGCCCGTCCCTTAGGTGAACGGGATCACCAGCCCGACGCAGATCAGCAGCCCGCCGGAGACCAGATTGATCCGCCGCCGGATCCGGGTGGAGGTCACCGCACGGCGCACGCGGTGCACCATCCCCGCCAGAGCCAGGTTGCCCAAAAGCGGCACCAGGAAGGACAGGGTGACAATCGCGGCAATGTCGCTCCAGGAGATGCCCGACAGGTCAAAAAACCCGGGCAGCACGCCCATGTAGAACAGGATTGCCTTGGGGTTTCCAAGGATCACCGCGATACCGGCCATGAAACCGGCCCAGATGCCGGGACGGGTCAGGGCGCGGTTTTCCTCCACCGCATCGCCGGCATGGCGGATCAGCAGGTATCCCATACCCAGGAACATCGCGCAGGCAACCCAGCGCAGCACTGTCATGATGCCCTCGAATTCCGAGACCACCCAGGACATGCCCGCCACTGCGATCAGCGGCCAGAAGATGTCGCCGCAGGCGACGCCAACCGCCAGCGGCCAGGCCGCTGGGAACCCGCCGGAAACCGAGCGCGCCATCAGCGCCAGCCAGACCGGGCCGGGGGTCAGGAACAGGATCAGCAAGGCGCCGGCGTAGAGCGCCAGATCCCAAGGCGTCACGGTCATTTCTGGGAAACCTCCGACACGCCATCGGCTTCCGACACTTCCATCACCTGCGCCCGGCCGCCCAGCTCCGCAAACAGCTCAGGGCCGGTGCCCGTCATCCAGGCCTGGGTTCCCAAGGCGCAAATCTCATCATACAGAGCGGCGCGGCGGGTGGCATCCAAATGCGCTGCGACCTCATCCAGCAGCAGGATCGGCGGCGCGCCCTCGCGCTCGGCCAACGCCCGCGCATTGGCCAGGATCAGCGACACCAGCAACGCTTTCTGCTCGCCCGTGGAGCAATCCCTGGCCGGGATGCCCTTGGCCCGGTAAGTGCCAATCAGATCCGTGCGGTGCGGCCCCACTAAGGTGCGGCCCGCCGCCAGATCCCGGAAACGGCTTTCTTCCAGCGCCTCTTTGAAATCAGCCTCCGAGGACGGCATGCTGCCCTCCGACTGCATCAATTCCAGTTCGGCAGCGGGAAAGGCGGTTTCCGCCCCGGCCTGCGCCAATTGCAGCAGTTCCACCGCCTGCACCCGCGCGGCATGAATCCGGTGCCCGGCGGAGGCCATCCGGTCTTCCAGCACCTTGTACCAGGCAGCGTCGCGGATCTGTTCCTTCAGCAGCCGGTTGCGCTCGCGCATCGCTTTGTCATAGGCCAGCGAGGCCTCGGCATGGGCGGGTTCAAAGCTGAGCGCGATGCGGTCCAGAAACCGCCGCCGCCCCTCCGCTGCCTCTATCCACAGCCTATCCATTGCCGGGATCAGCCAGACCACCCGGGCCACCTGCCCCAAGGCAATCTGACTCGCGGATTTGTTGTCGATCTTCACCTGCCGCGCATTGCCGCCTTCGGAACAGGTTTCCACCTCATAGGTCTGTGAAGGCGTCCGCAGCTCGCCCTTCAGCTTCCAGCCCAGCATCTCCGGCTGGCGCGCCATCTCCGCTGCGCTGGCCCGGCGCAGGCCGCGGCCGGGGGAGAAAAGCGACACCGCTTCCAGGATGTTGGTCTTGCCCGCGCCGTTGTTGCCATAGATAGCCACCGGACGCCCGTCCAAACGCAATTCCGCCCGCAAATGCGAGCGGAAATGGGACAGGGTCAAGGCAGTCAGGGCCAGCACGCGGCGCGCTCCCTATTCATCTTTTCAAATATACTCGCGTCCCGCTGCCCGGCTGGCGGCTTTGCCGCCGAGAGGGGAGGTAGAGCCGTCAGGCGCGTCAGACCCGCATCGGCATCACGACGTAAACGGCGCTTTCGTCGTTGCCTTCGCGCATCAGGGTCGGATCACCGGAGGAGTTGAACATGAACACAGCGTTCTCGCGGTCCACCTGGTTGGCGATCTCCAAGAGGTACTTGGCGTTGAAGCCGATCTCCAGCCGCTCGTCATTGTAGGCGACTGCCAGCTCTTCCTCGGCGGCGCCGCTGTCGGGCGCGTTCACCGAAAGGATCAAGCGGTCCTCTTCCAGCTGCAGCTTCACCGCGCGGGAGCGTTCGGAGGAAACGGTGGCAACCCGGTCAACCGCCTGTGCGAATTCGGCTGCATCCACTTCCAGTCGGCGGGTGTTGCCGGCCGGGATGACGCGGGTGTAGTCGGGGAAGGTTCCGTCGATTACTTTCGACGTCAGAGTGATGTTCGGGGTGGCAAAGCGCACCTTGGTTTCCGAGACCGAGACCGCAATGTCCATGTCATCGTCGTCAAGCAGCTTGCGCAGCTCGCCCACGGTCTTGCGCGGCACAATCACGCCCGGCATATCCTCGGCACCCAGCGGCAGCTCTGCATCGATGCGGGCCAGGCGGTGACCGTCGGTGGCCACGGCGCGCAATGCCTTGCCACCCTCTGCGCCCGCGGAGACGTGCAGGTAGACACCGTTCAGGTAATAGCGAGTCTCCTCGGTGGAGATTGCGAATTTCGATTTATCGAACAGACGGCGCAGCACCGCAGCCTTGGCGGCAAAGTTGGAGTGATACTCCGACGAGGCCATCACCGGAAAATCCTCGCGCGGCAGGGTCGCCAGCGAGAAGTTGGAGCGGCCGGCTTCAACGGTCAGGCGGCCGGTTGCGGCATCAGCGCTCAGGGTGACCAGCGCGCCGTCGGGCAGCTTGCGGACAATCTCGTGCAGGGTGGTGGCGGCTACGGTGGTGGCACCCGCGCGCTCCACCTGAGCGGGGGCCTTGTCAACCACCTCGATATCCAGATCGGTGGCGCGGAACTGGGCGCTGTCGCCCTCCGCTTCGATCAGCACATTCGCCAGGATCGGAATGGTGTTGCGGCGCTCGACCACAGACTGCGCCTGGGCCACGGCCTTGAGAAGCGTGCCGCGTTCGATGCTGATCTTCATGTCCCAAATCCTCTTCGTCAGGCCCCTGTCAGTGGCCGGGACAAGCAACCTACCTGTTTACCCCTGCCATACAAGGCTTTTTATGGATTTCTCCAAGGGATTTCCGGCGGGGTCAAGAGGCGGTGGGCGGCTGAACCTCGAAACCGGGGCAAACGTTGCAGCCGAACCCGAAACCGCCCGCGCGGAGACAGCTATAAAAAACGCCCCGGCGGTACAGCCGGGGCGTGATACGGGCTGGTGAATGCACTGGAGAGGTGTTTAGGCCTTCACCCGCTCCGATTTCGGATCATACATCGGCTTCAGCGAAGCCTCGGCTTTCACCTTCACGCCGCAAACGTCGATTTCGTAGGTGGAACCCAGCACATCTGCAACGCTTTCGCCCTCGCTGGGCACGTAGCCCATGCCGATGGCGGCGCCCAGCGTGTGGCCGTAGTTGCCGGAGCTGAGGTAGCCCACGTATTTGCCATCGCGGATGATCGGCTCATTGTGGAACAGCAGCGGCTCCGGCTCGGTCAGCTTGAACTGAACCATGCGGTTCTTGGGGCCGGTTTCCTTGCGTTCCAGCACCGCGGACTTGCCGATGAATTCGGCCTTGCCGGTGGCAACCGCAAAGCCGAGGCCCGCGTCGATCACATTGTCCTCGCAGGTGATGTCATGGCCGAAGTGGCGGAAACCCTTCTCGATCCGGCAGCTGTCCATCATGTGCATGCCGCAGAGCTTGAGCCACATGTCCTGGCCCGCTTCCCACAGGGTTTCGAATGCATGGCCTGCCATGTCAGCACCGACATAGATTTCCCAGCCAAGTTCACCCACGTAAGTCACCCGATGCACACGGGCGAGGCCCATGCCCAGCTCGATCTCCTGCGCGGTTCCGAAGGGGTTGGCGTCGTTGGAGAAGTCGTTCGGCGACACCTTCTGCAGCAATTCTCGAGAGTTCGGGCCCATCACCGCCAGCACGCCCTCGCCAGCGGTCACGTCAGTGATCACCACGCGTTGGTCGCCGACATGGCGCATCATCCAGGTCTGGTCGGCGAGACGGGTGATCGCCGGGGTCACCACCAGATAGGCGGTCTCAGACAGGCGGGTGACGGTCACATCCGCCTCGATCCCGCCGCGGGCGTTCAGGAACTGGGTGTAGACGATCTTGCCGGCGGGCACCGAGACGTTGGCACCGCAGATGTAGTTCAGGAACTTCTCGGCATCCGGGCCTTCGACGCGGATCTTGCCGAAGGAGGACATGTCGTACATGCCGACGTTTTCGCGTACCGCCCTGTGTTCAGCTGCCGAGTTCTCAAACCAGTTCTGGCGCTTCCAGCTGTACTGGTATTCGCGTTCCTGGCCCTCATTGGCAAACCAGTTGGCGCGCTCCCAGCCGCCGAGTTCACCGAATACTGCGCCCTGTTCCTTCAGGTGGTGATGGAACGGGGTACGGCGCACGCCGCGCGCGGTGGCCTTCTGGCGATAGGGGAAGTGGTCCGCGTAAAGCAGGCCCAGGGTTTCCTTCGAGCGCTCGAAAAGATAGTGCTTATTGCCCTGGAAAGGGTGCATCCGGCTGATGTCCACGTCGCCGAGGTCGAACGGTTTCTGGCCGTCTTCCATCCACTGCGCCAGCGCCATGCCTGCGCCGCCGGCCGATTGGATGCCGATCGAGTTAAAGCCTGCTGCGACCCAGAAGTTGTCCATTTCCGGCGCCAGACCCAAGTGATAGGCGTCATCCGGGGTAAAGGACTCGGGACCGTTGAAGAAGGTGTGGATTCCCGCCTCAGCCAGCATCGGCATACGGTTGCAGGCCGCTTCCAGGATCGGCTCGAAGTGGTCGAAATCTTCGGGCAGCTGGTCGAATTCGAAGCTGTCGGGGATACCGTTCATCGCCCAGGGTTTGGCGTTGGGCTCAAAGGCGCCCAGCAAGATCTTTCCGGCGTCTTCTTTGTAGTACGCGCATTCGTCCGGCACCCGCAGCACCGGCATCTGGGTCAGGCCTTCGATGCCTTCGGTCACGATGTAGAAGTGCTCGCAGGCGTGAAGCGGCACGTTGACGCCTGCCATACGGCCGACCTCATGGCCCCACATGCCGGCACAGTTCACCACCATGTCAGCTTCGATGTGGCCCTGGGACCGGCCGTCGTCGCTGACCCAGTCAACGCCGGTGACACGCCGGCCTTCCTTGGAGATGCCCGTGACCTTGATCCGCTCCTTAACCAGTGCGCCGCGCTGGCGGGCGCCCTTGGCCAGGGCCAGCGCGATGTTGGCCGGGTCGCCCTGCCCGTCCTTCGGCAGCCACACGCCGGCGGTCACGTCGCCCACGTTCAGGTGCTCGTAGCGGGCTTTGACTTCCTCGGGGGAGATTTCCTCAACCTCGACACCGAAGGCGCGTGCCATGGCGGCCTGGCGGAAGATCTCTTCCTTGCGCTCTTCTGTCAGGGCCACGGTGATCGAGCCGCAACGCTTGAAGCCGGTGGCGACACCGGTTTCCTCCTCCAGCGAGCCGTAGAGTTCCTGGCTGTATTTCGCCAGTTTGGTCATGTTGGCAGTGGCACGCAACTGGGCGATCAGACCCGCGGCGTGCCAGGTGGTGCCGGAGGTCAGCTGCTTGCGCTCCAGCAGCACAACATCCTTCCAGCCGAGCTTGGTCAGGTGATAGGCCACCGAGCAGCCGATCACGCCACCGCCGATAATCACCACACGGGCCTTGTTGGGAAGATCGCTCATGTCATCGCTCCTGAATGAGAGTTTGCGCCAAATTATCACGAGCAGGCGGCGCAAAATGCATCAAAAGCGTCAGACTCCCGGGGCTATTCTCCGGCCTTCACAATTTTTTCCGATCCGTCCTCGCCCAGCCGCCGCCGTTTGCGCAGGGCAAAGGGAGTGATGCCGAAGAAGCTCTTGTAAAGACTGGAAAAACCGTTCGGAAAGCCGCAGGCAAGACCAATTTCCCGCACACTCATGGTGGTGTTGAGCAAGAGATTGTTGGCCTTGGAAAGGCGCATTTCCCGGTAGAAGCCGTTAGGGGTGGTGCCGAGGAAGGTCTTGAACTTGCGCTCCAGCGAGCGGGTGGAAATGCCAAGTTCATCAACGATTTCACCGATCGGCACCGGTTCTTCAATATTGTCCTGCATGATGCGGATGCAGTGGTCCAGTTCACTGTCACCGGTGATGGTCGGCTTGGCGCCGGCAAATGGCTGCAGCGAGGAAAAATCGCGCACCTGCTCATGCAGCATAATATTGGCCACGGTCATCTGCGCCGCGGCAGAGGTGAGCCGTCCGACCAACGCCAGCGCGATATCAACAGTGGAGCCCATGCCGGCACAGGTCACCACCAGCCCGTCCTCGCTGGCCAGCGCGTGGCTGGAGTCGTTCAGCCCCATGCGTTCACGCAGCAGGGCAGAGTTTTCCCAGTGGGTCGTCAGCCGCCCGGAAGCCCCGCCCTGGTCGCGGATATAGCGGGCCGCGGCTTCTGCCAGCAGGTAGACCTTAATGCCGCGGCAAGTGTAGCTGGAAATCACCCGGCCTAGGCTGAGGCCCGGATGATCAGGGTCGGAGTTGCCAAGGAAAAAGGCAAAATCCGCGTCCGGTTTGACGGCAAAAGGTTCGGTATCCAGGCTGAGACCCGCACGGCAGCCGACCCGCCCTCCCTGCAGTGAACGAACGGTCCATTTGAACGGTGGCTGGGCCAGCACGCGGTTGGCGATCCGCAACACCTCCAGGATCGCCGACATCTCGATCAGGACAAAACCTTCAGTGACGATGATGTCGATGTTCCAGACCCGGGCCGGGTCCGCAGCTTTGAGTTTTTCCGGAACTGCCATGCTGATCCCCTCCCCTGGTCAGACGATGTGGTGCCCGGCCGCGCGCAGCTGCCGGGCCAGTTCGGCAATATGGTCCGGGCCGACTTCGCAGCAGCCGCCGACGATGGCGGCGCCTTGGGCAACCCAGCCCAAAACAAATTCCGTGTAGGCCTTGGGCCCCAGATCCTGACGCTGCTCCAGGGCGTCCACGGTGGGCGCGTCCTTCAGGAAGCCCTCCGAGATCCGGGTGAAACCGTTGGCATAGGCCCCGAAAGGCTTGTCGAACGCCTTGACGATCTCTAGGCCGCTGCCGATGACCTCGGGCCTAGAGCAGTTGAGCAGCACCGCGTTCGGCTGAAATTCCTCAACCAGCGGCGCGAGGTCTGCCAGCGGTTCGCCGGAACGGAGCAGCGTGCCGTCATCATCGGAGACGGAAGCCGCCAGCCACACGGGCTTGTCTGTGCCGACACAGCCGCGCAGCGCACCCCTGGCATGTTCGACCGAAGACACGGTTTCTATCAGGAACAGATCTGCCTGCGGCTCGAGCAGCTGAACAAGCTCCGCATAAACAGGTGCGGCCTCCTCATGCGGCGGGCAGATGTCCGGACGGTAAGAGGCAATCAGCGGGCCAAGCGCAGCAGCAACACGGCCCGAGCCATGCGCATCCCGCGCTGCGGTAGCCTGTGCGGCAGCCTGGTCCAGCAGCGCCTCGAAATGCTCTTCTATCCCGGCGCGGGCCAAACGGTCGCGCAGAACCGCATAGGTGTTCATGGTGGCAACTGTGGCGCCCGCAGAGAAGTAGTCGGCGTGAATGCGGCCGACGACGTCCGGATTTTCGATCATCACGGAAGTTGACCATAGCGGCGTTGCCCGGTCCCCGGACCGTTTGACGACCTCTTGCCCGATCGATCCATCAAGGAGGACGATATCTGTCATGGCGCCTCCTGCGGGGGAATCAGGACCAGTTTGCCTGGAAACGCCTTGCTCTTGAAATCTTCCTGCGCCCGAGCGATTTCCTGCAGGGGATAGGTTGCCGAGATCAGAGGACGGATTGCGCCGGAATTGATCAGCTCAACCAGTTCGGCAAAAACGGAACGGGGCGAGAAGGTGCAGCCGTGAATGGTAATGTCGCGCAGGTAGATTTCGCGCAGGTCTGCCGTGACAATCGGGCCGGCAATTGCGCCGGAGACCGCGTAATGCCCGCCAGGCCGCAAAGCCTGTATGAGCGCGGGCCAGGCCGGGCCGCCAACCACGTCGATGACCGCGTCAAAACAAATTGGTTCCGGCGCTTCCTCGCGGCTGATAATGCCGCTTGCCCCCATAGCGGTCACCGCTTCCGACTTGGCGGGCGATGTCTGGCCAGTGACATGTGCGCCAAGATGGGATGCTAGCTGCACCGCGGCCAGCCCAACCCCGCCGGATGCGCCGGTCACCAGCACCCGCTGGCCGGCAGAGACACCGGCACGGTGCAGCATGTTCCAGGCGGTTCCATATGCGCAAGGCATAGCCGCAATCTCGGTGTCCGACAGGGGGGAGGCGCTTACGTCGAACAGCTCTGCCGCGTCAGTCAGGCAAAATTGCGCGAATGCGCCGTCAAGTTCGGAACCCAGCGCGACAAAGGCCGCCGGATTGTCCGGCTGCAGTCTCGGGATATTGATCTGACTGGTGACCCGCTGCCCCACGCGGATAGCACCGGCGTCCGGGCCGGTCTGAACCACCACACCGCACAGGTCTCCGCCCTGTATCCGGGGAAAGCTCAAGGCGCCGCCCCAGCCGCCGGCTTCTACGTCTGTGTCATCGCACACGGCATCCGTGGCACCCGTCACATCTGACGAATACCAGCCGATCCGGGTGTTGATGTCCGTGTTATTAACGCCTGCCGCCAGGACCTTGACCAGCACCTGCCCCGGTCCAGGGACCGGAACAGGAATATCTTCACGCCATTCGAGCGCTTCCGGCCCGCCATGCCGGGTCAAATAGACGCCTTTCATCAACTGGGCCATCGCTGAAGCCTCCTGAATTAAGCGTGACGGGCCGACCGTAGCACATCAGGCGCGCAGGCGCTCGTTGGCCGGATCCCACAGCGGTTCGTCCTTCTGAACCACCGCACGGCATTTCTGCCCGTAGATCTCAACCTCCAGCTCGGTGCCCGGCACGGCCAGATCGGTGCGCACCATGCCCAGCGCGATCGACTGGTTGACACGGTAGCCCCAGCCGCCGCTGGTGGTCTCACCGACGATCTCGTCGCCGTTCCAGATACAGGACATATAAGGCGCATCCGCGTCGCCGGCTTCAACCGTCAGCGTAACAAAGGCCTTCTTCACGCCCTGTTGCCTTTCGCTCTGGATTGCAGCCTTGCCCGGGAAGTTCTGCGGCTTGTCCAGTTTCACAAAACGCTCCAGGCCGCCTTCAAGCAGCGAGTAATCGGTGCTCAAGTCGCCTTTCCATGCGCGATAGCCTTTTTCCAGGCGCAGCGAGTTCAGGGCATACATGCCGAACGGCTTGGCGCCGCCTGCAAGGATGGCCTCGTAGATGGCCGGCATGTCCTCGTTCAGCGCGTGGACTTCCCAGCCCAGTTCGCCTGCAAAGGACACGCGCACCAGGTGTGCGGGCTTGCCTGCCACGGTTGCCGCCTGATGGGTCAGCCAGCCAGCCTGCAGATCCGCATCCGAGATCGCGGCCAGCAGGTCGCGCGACTTGGGCCCGGTCACGATCAGGGTGTCGCGGGTGGTGGTGACGTCCTCGACCGACGCGGTCGCGGGCATCGCGTTCACCAGGAGGTCACGGTCGTGCCATTGCGCTGTTGCGGCGGTGATCATCACGAAGTCGTCTTCGCCCAGACGCATGCAGGACATTTCGGTCAGGATGCGGCCGCGGCTGTCCGCGATATAGACCAGGTTGATCCGGCCAATCTTGGGCAGGCCGCCGGTGACCAGACCGCGCAGCGCCTCGGCTGCACCTTCGCCTTTGACCAGGAACCGCGAGAAGCCCGGCAGGTCAAGCACACCAACGCCATCGCGGACGGCTTCGCATTCTTGCTTGATCCGCTGCTCCCACGGTCCCGAACGGCCCCAGGTGTGGGTCGCTTCTTCCGAGGTATCGTCACCCGGCTGCGCGAACCAGTTGGCGCGCTCCCAGCCGTTGTAGACACCCATCTGGCCGCCCAGTTCCTTGACCTTGGCATGCACCGGCGACAGTTTCTTGTCGCGCGCAGCGGGCCATTCGTGATGCGGGAAGTGCATGGCGTATTCGTTGCCGTAAACTTCCATGCCCTTTTTGTTGCAATAGTCTTGGTCGGTATAGTCGGTATAGCGGCGCGGATCGACGGCCCACATATCCCACTCGGTGAACCCATCGACGATCCACTCTGCCAGCACCTTGCCGGCGCCGCCGCCCTGGGCAATGCCGAAGGTGAAGCTGTGCGCTTCGAATGCGTTTTTCACACCCGGCATCGGGCCGATCATCGGCAGGCCGTCCGGCGCATAGGGGATCGGCCCGTTGATGACGCTGCCAACACCAGAGGTCGCCATCAGCGGCACACGCTCCATGGCATCGGTAACGATATCTTCGATGCGGTCCAGATCGTCATTCCACAGCTGGAACGAGAAGTCTTCAGGCATCGGGTCGTCCTCGGTCATCCACTCGCCCTTGCAGTTGGGCTCATATGGTCCAAGGTTGAAACCGTTCTTTTCCTGGCGCAGGTAGTAGGACACGTCCACGTCACGCAGAAGCGGCAGCTTGCCGCCATGCTCCTTCGACCAGGCTTCGACCTCGGGCACTTCCTCGGTCAGCAGATACTGGTGGCTCATGACCATCGCGGGCACCATGCGGCCGCCGTAGGGCTTGAACATCTCACCCACGCGCTGCGCATAATAACCAGCCGCGTTCACCACATAATCACAGGCAATATCGCCTTTTTCGGTGTGAACGGTCCAAGTGCCGTCCTCGTGCTGGGTCACGCCGGTCGCCGGGGTAAAGCGCAGGATTTTCTGCCCCATGTCGCGCGCGCCCTTGGCAAATGCCTGGGTCAGCTGCGCCGGGTCGATGTCACCATCGGTCGGGTCATAAAGGACGCCTTCCAGATCGTGGGTTTCCAGGAAGGGATACCGCTCTTTCGCCTGCTCCGGGGTCCACATTTCCATCGGGATGCCCTGGTACAGGCCCATGGACATCGCGCGCTCAAATTCCTGCATCCGCTCTTTGCTGTGCGCCAGACGGATCGACCCCGAGACGTGATAGTTCATCGGATAATCGACTTCCTCTGCCAGGCGCGAATACAGCTCGGTCGAGTAGCGCTGCATGTTCATGATCGCCCAGGAGGTCGAGAAGGTCGGGACGTTGCCGGCCGCGTGCCAGGTCGAACCGGCGGTCAGCTCGTTCTTCTCCAGAAGCACACAATCGGTCCAGCCTTTCTTGGCCAGATGAAAAAGCGATGAGCAGCCGACGACGCCGCCGCCGATGATGACCACGCGGGCCTTGGTTGGAAAATCAGACATGTTCGCTCCCTAGTCTCAGTCCTCTTGCGGCACGCCGTCCGCGATTTCGTAGTAGTCGCCCTTGGAGGCGGTAAAGATATGCTTTTCGACGCTGAGACCGGTGTTCCCGTCGACAGCGCCCAAAGCAAAACTCGTGGTGTCCTCGCCCTTGCCCTTCCAGAACAGGAAGGAGCCGCAGCGCGGGCAACTGCCGCGCTTGGCCTGCGGCGTTGCCCCGAACCAGCTCACCGGTCCGGTGATTGTAAGGTCCTCATCGCGCACCTGGGCCGAAGCCCAGATGCCGCCCGATTGCTTACGGCATTGGCTGCAGTGGCACATCGAGGCCCCCTGCGGTAGTGCGGCGGTTTCAAAGCGGACATCGCCGCAAAGGCAGGAACCCTTGATCATCATCCCCTCCTAGTAAACCGGCGGCGCGATCACCCAGACGGCCACGGCAGGCTCGTCGTAAGGGTTCGACCACTGATACGGCTCATGCTTGATCCGGAAGCTGTCGCCGGAACCGACAGTAAAGCTGCGGCCGCCGATCAGCAGGTCCAGCTTACCCGAGATCATGTAGCCGACCTCCTGTGTCGGCCGGTTGGCCGGCGTCTGCATCCGCGAATTGGGCTGGAAGGTGGAGTGCACCATCTCGAAGTCGTCGGTCAGGTCGGGGGACAGGAGTTCTTCGATCAGCCCTTCCTCGCCGGAGCCCATCGGGCGGCGGGAGCCAGCGCGCACGATATACCCATGTTCATCCGCCGGGGCGCCGGAGTGGGCAAACAGCATCGAC
This sequence comes from Leisingera sp. ANG49, assembly GCF_059694505.1. Lineage (NCBI taxonomy): Bacteria > Pseudomonadati > Pseudomonadota > Alphaproteobacteria > Rhodobacterales > Roseobacteraceae > Leisingera > Leisingera sp. ANG49. The sequence continues at coordinate 454,068 of NZ_JCATZN010000004.1, read as the reverse complement.
ATCGGTACCCCCAGCGCCTCTGCAATCTGGCGCAGGTCGGAGATCGAGGGCTCGGACATGTCCCGTTCAACCTGGCTCAGCCAGCCGACCGAGCGGTTCAGCATCGCGGCGATATCCGACAGAGTCAGTCCGCGCGCCTTGCGCAGGGCCCGGATGTCGGCCCCCAGTGTCGCTGCTGCCAGGGTCTGATCGTTCACAGCCTACCTCCCCGCCCGTGAAAAATTCCTCTCGTTTTTCACGATGCCCCGAGTCCGTGAAATTTCCAAGCTTTTTTTCACGAGGCAAGCGGATACCAATAAAAAACCCAGCGCCTTCAGGCGCCGGGTGGCTTCTTTCTGTTCAAAAATACCCTGGGGTGAGGCCGCGAGGCCGAGGGGCAAAGCCCCTTGATTAACGAATCAGCTGCGGCTGAACACCTGTCGAAGGATTGCTGCCAAGTGGTCTGCATCTTCCTGAGCGAAAGCATCTGGCTGGTCGCTGTCGATATCAAAAACCCCGATCAGTTCCCCATTGCCGTTCCAGACAGGCAGCACCAGTTCCGAGCGCGTAGTCGACGCACAGGCGATATGGCCGGGAAAGGCGTCCACATCCGCGACCAGCTGTATCTCTCCGGTGCGTGCTGCCGCGCCGCAGACACCGCGGGAGAACGGGATCTGCAGGCAGCCATGGCCGCCCTGATAGGGGCCGATCTTCAGCAGCTCCGGCGCAACGGCGCGGTAAAAGCCGGTCCAGTCGAACCGGTCGTCGGCGTTATGCACCTCGCAGGCGACAGTGGCCATCAGCGCCACCTCATCCGTCTCGCCATCAGTCAGTGCCGCGATGGTCTTGGCAAGGGATTCGTAATCGGCCCGCATGAGCAGCCCTCCTTCAACGTAACAGGGGGGCTGTCTGCCCCCTCTTGACCTGCCGGTCAATTCACCCCCGAGAGTATTTTGCGAAGGTGAAGATCACACCCTCTCGATTGCGATCGCGGTGCCTTCGCCGCCGCCGATGCAGATGGCCGCGACGCCGCGCTTGAGGCCGCGCTTTTCCAATGCGTTCAGCAGGGTCACCATGATCCGTGCGCCGGAGGCGCCGATCGGGTGGCCCAGCGCGCAGGCGCCGCCGTTCACATTCACCCTGTCACGCGACAGGCCCATTTCGTGCATGAAGGCCATCGGCACCACGGCAAAGGCCTCATTGACCTCCCACAGGTCAACATCCTCGGCCTTCCAGCCGATGGATTTGAGCAACATCTGCGCAGCCGGAACCGGCGCGGTGGTGAACCAGCCCGGCGCCTGGGCGTGGCTGGCATGACCCAGGATGCGGGCGCGCACGGTCAGGCCCTGGGCCTCGGCCGCCTCGGCGGAAGCCATGACCAGCGCCGCCGCGCCATCCGAAATGGAGGACGCATTGGCCGCGGTCACGGTACCGTCCTTGCGGAAGGCCGGTTTCAGCGTGGGGATCTTTTCCGGACGCGCCGATTTCGGCTGCTCATCCGCATCCGTCACAACTTCACCTTTGCGGGTTTTCACGGTCACGGGGGCGATTTCCCCGTCAAAGGCACCGCTGTCCTGCGCTTCCAGCGCGTTCGACAGCGACTTCAGCGCATATTCATCCTGGGCTTCGCGTGTGAACTGGTACTTTTCGGCACAGTCCTCGGCAAAGGTGCCCATCAGTCGGCCCTTGTCATAGGCGTCTTCAAGCCCGTCCAGAAACATGTGGTCGATCACCTGGCCGTGGCCGATACGGGCGCCCCCGCGCATTTTCGGAAGCATATAGGGGGCATTGGTCATGCTCTCCATGCCGCCGGCGATCATGGTGTCCGCATGACCCAGCGCGATCTGGTCGAAGGCGATCATCGCCGCCTTCATGCCGGAACCGCACATCTTGTTAAGCGTTGTGGCAGGCACACCTTCGCCCAGGCCCGCTGCAAAACCAGCCTGGCGCGCAGGAGCCTGCCCCTGCCCCGCCGGCAGAACGCAGCCCATCAGCACCTCATCCACGGTGGCAGTGCCAGCCCCTTCCAAAGCCGCCCGGATTGCCGCGCCGCCCAGTTCCGCAGCCGTCACCCCGTCATACATGCCCTGAAACCCGCCCATGGGCGTCCGGGCCGCTCCGGCGATAACAACATCTTTCATGCAATTTTCCTCCAATCGTCAAAAATATACCTACAGAAAAGTAAGCTTTGCGGTCTAGAGTGCTGCCTAATGACGTTACATCCCGGGGGACCAAAATGAGCCTGACGACCACCATGACGGACGGTGCACAGATCGTCAAAGTCAATGCCGAGCGCATTGATGCCGCCATGGCAATACAGTTCAAGGAAGACATGCGCACGGAAACCGAATCCGGACCGGAGCGGGTCATCCTGGACCTGTCTGAAGTGCAGTTCATCGATTCCAGCGGGCTTGGCGCGATTGTCGCGGCCATGAAGCAGCTTGGCGGAGGCCGCAAGCTGGATCTGGCCGGGCTGACTCCCATGGTGGAAAAGGTCTTCCGGCTGACCCGCATGGATACGATCTTTGACCTGTACAGTTCGCTAAGTGAAGCAACCGCCCCGGCCAGCGCAAATTCCTGAAAACGACGGCGCTGGCGGCGCAAAGCGAGAAATTGATGGTAAAAACCTTCGCCTGCTCGTTCACGGCCACGAATTTGGATGCCCGTTCCGGCATTTCATCCGTTGTGGCCCGGCTGCGGACCCTGGGAGTCCCGGCGGCCCGTGTGGATGAGGTGCAAATCGCCCTGACTGAGGCTGTAAACAACGTGGTCGAGCATGCCTATGCAGATGCGGCCCCGGGGGATGTCCGCATCAAAGCGGAGCTCTCTCCAGAACGGCTATGGATCAGCATCCAGGACGCTGGTGCGCCTTTTCCGAACGGACAGCTTCCCGAAGGCAAGCCTGCTGACGTCGACGTGCCTGTGAAAAACCTGCCCGAGGGCGGATTTGGCTGGTTCCTGATCCGGGAACTTGCAAGCCAGGTCCAGTATGAGCGTTCAGGGGGAAGCAATAATCTGTCGCTCTGTTTCGAGATCCAGGTCACCAGCCCGCCTGCCCAGGCCTGAGCCAGACCTTGCACTGGCGAAACCCCCGGCCAATTAAACGAAACTTTAACGTTTTGCCGCATTTGCGCCGCATTCCCGGCCCGCCCCAGACAAATAGATATGCGAATCCTTACCTGTAGCTGAAACGAGCTTCCCCTGGTGCCGTGTATTCTTGCCCCCACCAGAACATGGCACCGGGGACATCTTCTTCAGCCCTTCCTTCCCAATTCTTTGCATTGACGCCCCGTTCCTGCGGGAGGGCAAGCAAATTGAATTGCCTTCCTGCACCCCGCGCCTAGGCTTAGCGCATCGACAAGGGAGTCAGGCTCATGCGGGATTTTCATTTGCCAGGGCGTTCGGCGGCTTTTGCCAGCAATGGCATGTGCGCCACCTCCCACCCATTGGCGGCCAGCGTTGCGCTGGACATGCTGAAGCGCGGCGGCAATGCAATGGACGCGGCTTTGGCCGGGGCGGTCTTGCTGGGTATTTGCGAGCCGCAAATGACCGGGATTGGCGGCGATTGCTTCGTTCTTCATTCGCGGCCGGGGCAAGACATTCAGGCATTGAACGGATCGGGCTGCGCCCCGGCGGCAGCCACTGCATCTGCCCTCAGAGCGCAAGGTCTGGAAGCGGTTCTGCCGGGAAGCGCGGATGCGGTCACAATCCCTTGCGCCATCGATGCTTTCTGCCGCATGGCGGATACCGAAGGCCGACTTGGCCTGGATGTTCTGCTGCAGCCCGCCATCACCTACGCCGAGGAAGGCGTGCCAGTGGCGCCCCGCACGGCCTTTGACTGGCAAAACAACGCCGGAACCTTAAAGGGTGCAGCGCGCAGGCACTATCTGAGGGACGGCAAACCACTACGCTGCGGCGATGTGTTCCGCGCGCCAGGGCAGGCTGAAGTGCTGCGCCGGATCGCAAAACATGGGCGCGAGGTGTTCTATTCCGGGGAAGTGGCGGAGGATATCGTTTCAGCGCTGTCGGCCATGGGCGGCTCGCACACGCTAGAGGACTTTGCCCGCGCCAACAGTCTTGCCACGCTGCCTGTTGAAGGCCAGTACAAGGAATCCTGTTTGGTAGAGCATCCGCCGAACGGCCAGGGGGCCACGGCGCTCCTGCTGCTGAACATCCTCAAACACTTTGAACTTGCAGGACTGGACCCGCATGGCGCCGAACGGGCGCACATCGAGGCGGAGGCCGCCAAGCTGGCCTATGATGCGCGCAACCGGTTTCTGGCAGATCCGGATCATACTGCCCGGCTTGCACACATTCTGGCGCCTGAAACTGCTGCGCATCTTGCCGCGCTGATCGACCCCAAGCGTGCCATGCCCACTGCCGCGCCACTGACCGAGGCAGTGCACAAGGACACAGTTTATATCACGGTGGTGGACAAGGACCGAATGGCGGTTTCACTGATCTATTCCATCTTCCACGGCTTTGGCTCAGGCATCGCGTCAGAGAAATTTGGCATTCTTTTGCAGAACCGCGGCGCCGGTTTCACCCTGGAGGAAGGCCATCCGAACGAACTGGGGCCAGGCAAGCGCCCGATGCACACCATCATTCCGGCAATGCTGAAACAAAATGAAGAGGTCGTCATGCCCTTCGGCGTGATGGGCGGCGGATATCAGCCCACCGGTCACGCCAGGCTGGTCTCGAACCTTCTGGATTTCGGGATGGACCTGCAAACCGCGATCGACGCGCCGCGCTGCTTTGCCGATAGCGGTGTGTTGAAAGTGGAGCGAGGCTACTCAGACGAAGTCCGCCAGCAACTGACGGGCTTGGGGCATAAGGTGGAAATTCCGGACACCCCTTTGGGCGGTGCGCAAGCAATTCGCATTCATGCCTCAGGAGTTCTGGAAGGTGCAAGCGATCCGCGCAAAGACGGCTGTGCGCTGGGATACTGACGCCCGCGCCGCAAGCCAGCCCGAAGGAATGCGGAGATTAGTTCAACTGATAGTGCAGTGCATAGGCGCCGCCGTCGAAATTACCAAACATTTCAGGCACATCCGGGTGCCCAACAGGCTCGCCTGAATAATCCGCAACCAAGTTTTGTTCGGAAACGTAAGCCACATAATAGCTTTGATCATTCTCAGCCAGCAGGTGGTAGAACGGCTGATCTTTGACGGGCCGGCTGTCTTCCGGGATCGCTTCATACCATTCCTCGGTATTCGAGAATTCCGGATCGACATCAAAGACGACGCCGCGGAAGGGATGCTTCCGGTGGCGGACGACCTGCCCAAGGTTATATTTTGCGCGTGTTCTCATCATGGTCTTAATGCCCCCGTTTAAACTAAATAGCGCGCGCGGCGGGGAAATGTCCAACTGTTGACGCAAATTTTAAGGGAAACAGACTGTGGATCTCACTTTGACAGTGCCATCGCTGTAGCAGGGCAGCGCCAAGGCAGCCGGACTGACACAGTAGCCCAGCGCCGGAGAGCATTTCCCGCGCGAAGACCGGAAACACGGACGGTTTTGCCCGGAAATCCGAAGTTTTTCTGCCACTGCAACGGTAATCGAATCTGGAAATTTGATTTCCTCGACCGCCACAATCCGCTAAAGTTGCCACAAAACAAACCCAATATTAAAAAGTGGGCAGAGGCAATGAGCAGACTCATCAGCGCCCTCGTTCTCCTCATGGCGGTTGCGTCTTGCGGAGGCGGGCACAAAGCGCCGCCGCGCAACCTGGATAATGCCTGCAGCATCATTCAGCAGCGTCCTGACTATCTGAAGGCCTTCCGCGCGACCCAGCGCCGCTGGGGGGTGCCGGTGCATGTTCAGATGGCAACGATCTATCACGAAAGCCGGTTCCGCGGCGATGCCCGCACACCGCATCAGTACCTGCTGGGGGTGATCCCCATCGGGCGCCAGTCAAGCGCCTATGGCTACAGCCAGGCGCTGGACGGCACTTGGGACGACTACCGCCACGACACTGGCCGCCGCCGTGCCAAGCGCGACCGGATCAGCGATGCCACCGACTTTATGGGCTGGTACATGCGCAAGAGCCTCGAGAAGAACGGCATTCCGCTTTATGACGCGCGCAACCAGTATCTCGCTTACCACGAGGGCCATTATGGTTATTCCCGCGGCAGCTACCGCTCCAAGGCTTGGCTGATGCGCGTTGCAGGCCAGGTCGAGGCGAGAGCACAAACCTATCAGGCACAGCTGGCTACTTGCCGCAAGTTCCGCTGACCCTGTCCAAGACTGGAAAAAAAGCCCCTTTCCCCTAACATTCAGGGGGGAGGATACAGTGCATGGAACGCAGGCTTGCCGCCGTTTTAGTCGCCGACATGGCTGGTTACTCCCGGCTGATGGAAGCGGATGAAGAAGGCGTTCTGCGGCGCCAGAAGAGGCACCGCCGGGAGCTGATCGACCCGCAAATCTCAGCCAACCGCGGCCACACCGTGAAGACCACTGGCGACGGCATGCTGGTGGAATTCGGATCTGCCCACGACGCAGTCCGCTGCGCGTTGACAATCCAGAAGAATATGTCCAAACGCGAAGCGGACACGCAGGAACAAAGCCGCATCCGCTACCGCGTCGGGATCAATATCGGCGACGTGGTCTTTGACGGCGCGGATATCTTTGGCGACGGTGTCAACGTCGCCGCCCGCCTGGAAGGGCTGGCGGAACCCGGCGGCATCTGCATCTCCGGCATCGTGCACGAAACCGTCAGGGACCGGCTCGGTGAAAACTTCCGTGATATGGGGTCGCAACGGGTCAAGAACATTTCCCGCCCGGTCAGGGTCTGGCAATGGGTCCCCGATGCCCGTCCCGAGCGCGCGCCGCCGGAAGCTGCCCTGCAGCAAAGGGTCAGATACTGTACATCACCTGACGGAACCCATCTTGCCTATACCACGATCGGCAACGGGCCGCCGGTTCTAAAAGCGCCGAACTGGATCAACCACATCGAATACGAATGGCAAAGCCCGGTTTGGGGCCAGTTTCTGAACGAATTTGCCGGCAACTGCAGCTTGACCCGGTTTGACCAGCGCGGCAACGGGCTGTCGGATTGGGAGGTGGAGAAAATATCGGAAGACCGGATGATCGACGATATGCTGGCCGTGGCCGATGCCGCCGGACTGGAGCGCTTTGCCCTGTGCGGCATCAGCCAGGGCGCGGCCTTTTCCATGCGGTTCGCGGCCCAATATCCGGATCGCGTCAATTGCCTTGTCTTGCTGGGCGGTTATGTGCGCGGGCGCTTGCGGCGGGAGGACCCGGAGGCGGACAGGTTCCACCAGATCGGCTACAACATGATCCGGGACGGATGGGGATCTCCGAATTCGATCTACCGGCATTTCTTCACCACCACGTACATTCCTGATGCTAATGCGGAGGAGGGAGCGTCCTTTGACGAATTGCAACGGCTGTCCACAAACCCGGAGAACGCGCTGCGAATCCTGGAAATGAACGCCGTGATCGATGCCACACCCCACGCGAAAAACGTCAGGGCGCCCACCCTGGTCCTGCACTGCCGCGGCGACCGAGCAGTAACGGTGGCAGAAGGGCGGCTGGCCGCGCGGCTGATTCCGGAGGCCAGTTTTGTCGAGCTGTCCGGTAACAACCACTGCATGATTGCCGGCCACCCCGGATTCCAGGAATTTTTTAACGAAGCTATGCCGTTCATTCACCGCCACGCGGCATAAGCGGCAGCGGCCTGTTTTAGCGGGACCGGCCGCTGGTCGTAAACAAGCTTGAGGAAAGTTTCACGCCAGTCTTCATCGCCCCCAGAATGACGGTTGTCTGCCCGCCCGCGCTGTCATGGATCACCCATTTACGCAGTTCCACCGGGCTGCCGGTGAACATCATCTCGATACTGCCGTGATCCGGATTTTCCGGATCTTGTGCCCGCACAATCGTCGAGGTGCCGTCGAAACTTTGCCCCACGACCATATTGGCCCTACCCAAATCCACCCTTCGGTCCAGGATGATCGACAACGGAGTCCGCTTAAGCGGGTAGGTCTCAGGCGGCTGGTTCGATTTCGGGTCGTGGATCACCACCGCACCGCCGCCGGCCACCACTGTGCCGCCGCCATTACCATCATATTCAAACCGCATCCGGCCTGGCCGATGAATATACAGCTTGCCGGTGGACAAGCTGCCGTCGTCATTTATTTGCGTGAAGGGAGAGGAGGCCGTGGAAATCCCGTTCAGGTAACTGGAAATCTCATTGAGGCTCAGCTTCTCTGCCGCCCAGGAAGCAGGGGCGATGAGGGTCAGCGCTAGTGCGAGTGCAATCCGTTTCATGAGCTCAACATAGGCACGCTGTTGCAGATGTGAAGATGCCGGATCCGCAAGGACCCGGCATCGGCAGATTTTTGTCAGCTTACTGTTCGGGAACCAGAATTTCCCGCTTGCCCACATGGTTGGCGGCGGAAACAACGCCCTCTTCCTCCATCTGCTCCACCAGCCGCGCGGCCTTGTTGTAGCCGATCGCCAGCTTGCGCTGGATGTAGGAGGTGGAGCACTTGCGGTCCTTGATGACAATCGCCACCGCCTGATCGTACAGCGCATCCTCGCCGTTGGTGTTGCCGCCGGTGTTCAGACCAAGCACCGCGTCGATATTGTCGGCCTTGTCCTCGTCGGGGCCATCCAGGACACCGCCGACGTAATCCGGCGGGCCGAACTGCTTGAGGTGGTTGACCACTTCCTCGACCTCTTCGTCCGAACAGAACGGACCGTGGCAGCGGGTGATCTTGGCCCCGCCCGCCATATACAGCATATCACCCATGCCCAGCAGCTGCTCGGCACCCATCTCACCCAGGATGGTGCGGCTGTCGACCTTGGAGGTGACCTGGAAGGAGATGCGGGTCGGGAAGTTCGCCTTGATGGTGCCGGTGATCACGTCCACCGAGGGACGCTGAGTTGCCATGATCAGGTGGATGCCCGAGGCACGCGCCATCTGCGCCAGGCGCTGAATACAGGCCTCGATCTCCTTGCCCGCAACCATCATCAGGTCGGCCATCTCGTCGACAATCACGACGATATAGGGCAGCGCCTTGGGTTCGAACTCTTCGGTCTCGAACACCGGTTCGCCGGTTTCGTCGTCAAACCCGGTCTGCACGGTGCGGGAGAACATCTCGCCCTTGGCCAAGGCCTCTTTCACACGGCCGTTGTAGCCCGCAATGTTGCGCACGCCCATCTTGGACATCTTGCGGTAGCGGTCTTCCATTTCGCCCACCACCCATTTGAGCGCCACGACGGCCTTTTTCGGGTCGGTCACAACGGGTGAGAGCAGATGCGGAATGCCGTCATAGACGGAAAGTTCCAGCATCTTGGGGTCGATCATGATCAGGCGGCATTCATCCGGCGTCAGCTTGTAAAGCAGCGACAGGATCATGGTGTTGATCGCTACCGACTTACCGGAACCGGTGGTGCCCGCAATCAGCAGGTGGGGCATTTTGGCGAGGTTTGCGACCATGGCGTCGCCGCCGATGTCCTTACCCAGCGCCAGCGGCAACGCGTGGTTGCCGTCACCGAAGTCGCGGGAGGACAGGATTTCGCGCAGAACCACTTTCTCACGCTTCTCATTCGGCAGTTCGATACCGATCACGGTGCGGCCGGGCACGGTCGAAACCCGCGCCGACAGCGCAGACATGGACCGCGCGATGTCATCTGCCAAGCCGATCACGCGGGAAGCCTTGAGGCCTGGTGCGGGCTCCAGCTCATACATGGTGACGACGGGACCGGGGCGAACCGAGACGATCTCGCCTTTCACGCCATAGTCGTCCAGCACCGTCTCCAGCATCCGGGCGTTTTCTTCCAGCGCCTCATCGCTCAGGTGGTGGCGTTCGATGCTGACCGGGTTGGTCAGCAGGTTCAGCGGTGGCAGTTCGAAATCGGTGTCACTGTCGTCGAAAGCCAGGTTGGGCTGGGCTTCTGCCTTGGCGCGTGCGGACGGCTGCACCGGCTTGCGCGCTGGTTTCTCTACCACTGCCTTGCGCGGTTCTGCCACCGGCAGATCAACGGTCAGCCGCGGCCCGGGGGCCTTGGCCGCCTGGGGTGCATCCTGAACCGGCGCCACCGCGTCTGGCAACGCTTCGGCCGGCACGTGGTCCGGCGTCAGCGCCCTGGGCCCGTCGTCGCCGAAGCCGGCGCGGGCGTCCTCTTCCTGCGCGTGCACTTCCGGTGCGTTCGGAACAAAAGCCTCAGCCTCCGACGCCTGCCAGGACAGCGGCGCCTCTTCCGGCACCGGCGGCACCGGCATTTGCGCAGCAGTCAGGGGCGGCTCGGCGGGCAGACCGCCCTGTGCGGCTGCAGGATTGAAAATCAGCGGGGCGGGGCGCTGACCGCGGCCCTTGGTCAGCGGCAGGTTCGGGTCCAGCTCCGGCGGTGTATCAGCGGCGCGGCGGATCCGCACAGCATTCGCGATCTTCTTGGATATCCGATCCTCGCCGCCCTCATCATCGGCAAAGGTCTCTTCTTCGTCCGCAAAAAGGGTTTCATCGGCATAGGTGTCCTCAGGTGCCGGCGCAGCAGGTGCAGCCCGGCGGATCAGCCCGGGCACACGCGACAGCAAACCGCCTTTGGCCGGCGTTTCAGGTTCTTCCTGGTCAGCATCAGCCGCATAAACGTCTTCGGGATAGTCCTCGAACATCTCCGGATCCGCATCAGCGCCGGCATAGAGGCCCTCCTCCGCAGCATCCGTGCGTTCGGCGCGCTCCCTGCGGTAGGTCAGCGCCGCCTGCAGACCGCTGGAGGCACCGCGGCCCAGCAGCGCAGCTACGGCGCCATAGCCCAGGATCAGCCCGATCATCACCTTGTGCAGGCCTTTCTTCATCTCTGGCCAAGTGAAGCCCAGCACCACGCAGCCAAGCGCCAGCATGCCCGCAGCGCTCAGCAGGGACATGATCTTGACCATGAAGTGCAGGCCAACCGGCAACAGCGCCAACAGCGCGCCCAGGAAGGTGTAGCCAACCATGCCGCCGAGGCCGAAGTCATAGTTCTGCTGCCAGCTGGTGCTGGCATTCAAAGTTTCCATATGCAGGGCCACCACCAGCAGCCACGGCACCGACAACAGCAGCGGCCAGACCACGCGGTCCTCGCCCCGGTGCAGCACGAACCGCAGGCCCCAGGCCGACAGGAACAGCGGCAGTGCCCAGCTGGCCTTGCCGAACAGGGTGATCAGGATGAAGGAGACGGAGGCGCCCGGACGGCCCAGCCAGTTCTGCACTGGGGCGTCGGTAGACACCGTCCAATTCGGATCCTCAGGTGTGTATGAGCCAAGCATGGCCGCAACCATCAGCCCTACCAGGATCAGGGCAATCCCGATCAGTTCCTTGCCGCGCTTTTCAATAGCCGCCTGCATATTGCTGTCGAGCAGCGGATCGCGGCTGCGGGTTTGAAATGCCATGCCTACCTCAGTTCCGTTTCATTCGCCCCTGCCCCGCTGTTCACCGCAAGGTCAAAGGCCTGTCCGTTCTTGGTTTTGGCTGCGCGGCCCCCAGCCAAGGGCCGCTCAGCAGAATTCAGTAAAGGCAGCCGCGCAGCGTGCTCAGCGCTTTGCGGGTGTCCTCAGCCGGGGCGACCAGCGCCACCCGGATGTATGTCTCGCCCGGGTTCTGGCCGGTCGCGCCTTGCGCCAGATAGGCGCCGGGCAGCACCCGGACACCCGTTTCCTTCCACAGCTTCAGCGCGGCTTGCTCACCATTGTCCACCGGAAGCCAAAGGAAGAAGCCCGCTTCGGGCGCCATGTAGCCGTTGAGGCCGTCAAAGACCTCGTCTGCGATTTTGTATTTTTCCTGATACAGCGCACGGTTCTCCGCCACATGCGCCTCATCCGCCCAGACCCTGGCGGCTGCGGCCTGCAAGGGTCCCGGCAGCGGTGCGCCGGAATATGCGCGCAGCTGCTTGACCCGCTTGATGGTTTCCGGCCCGCCCGCAATCAGGCCAGAGCGCAGGCCCGGCAGGTTCGACCGCTTGGACAGCGAGTTGAACAGAACCACCCGTTCGGGGTCCGCCCCCAGCTCCTGTGCGACGGTCAGCGCACCCACGGGGGGCTCATCGCGATAGATCTCGGAGTAGCATTCATCCGCGAAAACGCGGAAATCGTATTGCTCAGCCAGCTGGATCAGCCGGATCCAGTACGCGCGCGAGGCCACCGCGCCCTGCGGGTTTGCGGGCGAACAGATATAGGCCACGGCGGTGCGGTTCAGAACCGCTTCGGGCAGGTTTTCGTAATCCGGCAAATGCCCGGTGGCTGCAGTTGCAGGCACGAAAACAGGCTCTGCGCCAACGGAAATCGTCGCCACCATGTAGACCTGGTAGAAGGGGTTCGGGATCAGAACTACGGGATTCTGACCGTTCTTCTGCTCCGGGCAGAGCGCCATCGCGGCGTTGTACAGCCCCTCACGGGTGCCGTTCAGCGCCATGATCTGCGTCTCGGGGTTTGCGGTCACGCCATAGCGGCGGCTGATCCAGTCCGAAATGGTACCGCGCAGCTCCGGCGTGCCGTCGTTGTTCGGATACTGGTTAAACCCGGCGGCGTTTTCGGCGATGACATCGGTGACCCAGGCCGGAAACGCATGTTTCGGCTCGCCAATGGTCATTTGCACCACATCCCCGCCGGGGGTGTGATGGTCCAACAGCGCCCGCAGGCGCGGAAACGCATAGGCTGGCAGGTTCGAAAACCGCTCAGGAAAATCCATGTCTTATGCCTCAGTCACGGGATCATTGGCGCCCCGTTTGCGCCTCAGGTTACAGATGGCGGGCGGATGCGTCCACCCGGTGAGTGGCCCGCTGGGCCGAATGTGGCTTTCAGGCCAAGGCCGTCTCGATCGCGGCACCGGTGCGCAGCAAGGCTTCCTCGCAGTCCGGCTGCCCCAGCACCTGCAGCCCGCAGCTGGGCGTGCCAGTGGGCAGTGACAGCGCGCAAAGGCCCATCAGATTGCCGACCCGCGTGTTGCGCAGTGCAAGCAGATTGGACTGCACGTAGAAGTCATGATCGCTTTGCAGCCGCTCCAGGTTCGGCGGCAGGTTTGGCGAGGCCGGAGTGAGTACCGCATCAAAGCCTGCCACGGCCTGATCCCAAGCCATCCGGCACTGTTCCAGCTTGGCCCAGGCCGCGACGTAATCCGGGCCGCTGAACTGCGCGCCGGTGCGGAAACGTTCCAGGATTTCAGCATACATCAGCTGCGGTGAGGCCTCGATCACGTCTTTCCACAGCCCATAGGCTTCGGTGGTGTAGATAATCGGGCTAAGGCCCATGGCCTCTTCCAGCTCCGGCACCTCCAGCGGCACAATCTCTGCCCCGGCGTTTTTCAACCTCTCCAGCGTTTCCCGGTAGGCCGCCGCAATCTTCGGGTCCAGATCATCGTGCACGACATTTTGCAGATCGGCAAACCGGCGGCCTCTGAGAGTGGCGGGATTGCGCAGATCGGGGCCTGAGGTTCCCTCCAGCACCCCCAGCAGCAGTCCCGCATCCTCCACCGAGCGGGCCAGAGGGCCGATGGTGTCGAACTTCAGGCACAGCGGCACCACGCCTTCAAGGGTGATCCTGCCCGATGTGGTCTTGAACCCCACCAGGTCGTTCCAGGCAGACGGAATTCGGACCGAACCGCCTGTGTCAGAGCCGATTCCAGCCGCCGCCAAGCCAAAAGCCACGGATGCAGCGGCGCCGGAGGAAGAGCCGCCCGGCGCTGCGCCCTGGTCATTCACGCAGGGCGGCGTTTCCTTGATCGGGTTGAAGCCCAGGCCGGAAAACGCCAGCTCGCTCATGTGGGTCTTGCCCAAGCAGACGGTGCCCATGAAGGTTGCGTTGCACAGCACAGCCGCATCTTGATCCGGCACCCGCCCCTTGAGCAGGTCAGAGCCGGATTCGGTCGCGGTGCCTGCGCTGTCGAACAGGTCCTTCCAGCTGATCGGAACCCCGTCCAGCAGCGAACGTCGCAGACCGAGTTCGGCACGCTGCTGGGCTGCTTCCGCCTCCGCTAGCGCCCGGTCATGAGTCACCTGCGTGTAGATCCGGTCTTTCAGGGGATGCGCGTCGATGGCGTCCAGATAGCAGCGGGTCAGCGCCACCGGTCCGATTTCACCGGCCTCAATCCCGCGTCCCAGATCGGCGGCCGTCATCGTCAGCCATTCTTGCATCAGCATCTCTCCCCTTGGCAGTTGCCGGTGACGGTAGCGGCAGCAGGACGCAGGCACAATCCCGCGCTTCCTGCATGGACAATCCCGCCAGCAGGCGCATATTGCGGGGCATGAAAAATGCGTCCGATATCCTGATCGTAGGCGGCGGGCTGAATGGCACGTCGCTGGCCCTGGCCCTGGCACAGACCGGCCACAGCGTCACCGTGGTCGACTCGCTGACCCCTGACAAACTTGCCGATGAGGATTTCGACGGCCGCGGTTATGCGCTGGCGCTCGCCTCGCAGCGGCTGCTGCAGCAGACCGGCGTCTGGCAGCATGTCGCGGACAATGCCCAGCCGATGCTGGAAATCAAGGTAACAGACGGCCACGCAGGCCACGGGCCCTCCCCGTTCTTTATCCATTTCGACCATGCCGAGCTGGAAGAAGGCCCGATGGGCTATATGGTCGAGGACCGCTTCCTGCGCCGCGCCTTCCTGCAGGCGATGGAAGATCAGCCGCGAATTACGCTTGCGTCAGGGCGCACCGTGACCGAACAGGCCCCGGATCAGACTGGCGTGACCGTCACGCTGGATGACGGCGGAGAGCTGCGCGGACAGGTTCTGGTCGGCTCCGACGGGCGCCGCAGCGGCACCGCACAGCGGGCCGGAATCAAAAGGACCGGCTGGGACTATGGCCAGACCGCGCTGGTCTGCGCCATCGACCATGAAAAACCGCACCACGGCATCGCCCACCAGTTCTTCATGCCGCCGGGGCCGCTGGCGATCCTGCCGCTGCCGGGCAACAGGTCGTCGATCGTGTGGAGCGAACGAACCGAGACCGCCAAGGCGATCCACGCCCTGGATGATGCAGAATACATCCAGGCGCTGCGGCCGCGGTTCGGCGATTTCCTGGGAGAGATTTCCCTGGCCGGCAAACGCTTCACTTATCCGCTGAACCTGACCATCGCCAACAGCTTCATCGGCGACCGCATGGCGCTGATCGGAGACGCCGCGCACGGGATGCATCCGATCGCGGGCCAGGGCCTGAACGCGGGCCTGCGCGATGTCGGAGCGCTTGCGGAGGTGATCACCGGCGCCACCCGCCGCGGCGAGGACATCGGGTCCTCGCTGGTGATGGAGCGCTACCAGCAGTGGCGCCGCTTCGACACCGCGTCGCTGGCGGCGGCGACCGACGTGTTCAACCGGCTGTTTTCCAATGACAACCCGCTGCTGCGCTTGGGCCGCGACATTGGCATGGGGATTGCCGGCGCCGTTCCCGGCCTGCGCCGCGGCTTTGTGCGCGAGGCGGCAGGCCTGACCGGCGACCTGCCAAGGCTGCTGAAAGGGCAGGCAATTTAGGGAATAAGGCGCCGCTGGCCGGATCAGTCTAGCTCGCGTGCCTCATCCACCAGCATCACCGGGATGCCGTTGCGGATCGGGAAGGCCAGATTGGCCGCGCGCGAAACCAGTTCCTGCGCCTGGGCATCATATTCCAGCACCGTCTGGGTCAGCGGGCAAACCAGTGCTTCCAGCATCCGCCGGTCAAAGGCTGGCGCCTGTGTCTCGGTCATTGCAGGGTTTCCTCCTGAGAGCCGCCGCGCAGGGCAAACTCGATCAAAGTGACAAGCGTTTCCCGCCTTGTGGCAAGGCAAGGCGCCTCAAGCAAGGCCTGTTTGTCCTCCGGGTCGAATTCCAGCAGCATCGCCAAAGAGTTGATTAGCAGTTCGTCGTCCGCCTCTTTCAGCGCCTCCCAGTCGGTTGACAGGCTGCGCGCGGAAAAGAAGCGCTCCAGCAGATCCAGGAAAGAAGGGCGATCCAGGGTTTCGTCCGCTTCGCAGCGGCCCAGATCCCTTTCAAACCCCGCCCAGCTGACATCACAGCGCCGGTAAGGCGTAAACCCATTAGCCTCGCGGGTGATTCGGAAGCGGGACACGCCTGACAACGTGATGAGGTACCGCCCGTCCTCGGTTTCGGAAAACTGGGTGACACGCCCAGCGCAGCCAATGCTGTGCAGGTCCTCTCCATTGCCATGCGGTGCCGGGCAGGGCTGCACCATGCCGATCAGGCGCTGGCGTGTTTTCAACGTGTCCTCAAGCATTTGCAGATAGCGCGGCTCAAAGATATGCAGCGGCAGGCGCGACCGGGGCAGCAGTAAAGCCCCGGGCAAGGGAAACACGGCAATCGTGTCCGGCAGATCGGCAGGCTGGATCATGGGACAGAGTGTAGTGCTGCCACGGTCCTAGGCAAATATCATCGAGCTGAGTTTGCGGCGTCCGTTCAGAACCACCGGGTCATTCGGTTTCAGCGCGTCGAAGATGGTGAACAGCTGAGTTTTGGCGGCGCCGTCGTTCCACTCCCGGTCGCGGCGGAACAGCTCCAGCAACTCACACACCGCGGCCTCAGCATCGCCGGCCGCGTGCAGTGCCTGCGCCAAGTCGAAGCGTGCCTGGTGATCATCCGGGCTGGCGTCCACTGCGGCGCGCAGCTCTGCCACCGGACCGGCATTTTCCGCCTGCCGCGCGAGGGCGATCTGTGCGTGAACTGCTTCAATCTCTGCCGCGCTGGAAATCTCCGCTGGCGCGCCATTCAGAACCGCCTCGGCTTGGTCCAAATCACCAAGCGCGATATGGGCCCGGGCAAGCCCGCCATAGGCGGCGGCATTCTTGTCATCCTCGCCCAGGATCGCGGCGAAGGTCTGGGCCGCGTCAGCAACTGCGCCTTCGGCCAGCATCTGCTCTGCCGCTTCCAGCGCTTCTCCCAGGCCGCCATCGGCTGTGCCGCCTGCCGCTTCGATCACCTTATTCACGAAGGCATCGATTTCCGATGCAGGCAGGGCGCCCTGGAACATGTCGACCGGACGCCCCTGCACAAAGGCCACAACAGTCGGAATCGACTGAAGCGGCAAGCCCTGCTGGGCCAGCGCCTGCGCCAAGCGCTGGTTTTCATCCACGTTGATCTTGGCCATTGTGGCCGCGCCCTTGGCCCTGGTAACAGCCGCCTCCAGCATCGGACCCAAGGTCTTGCACGGGCCGCACCAGGGCGCCCAGAAGTCCACGATTACCGGCGCCTTCATGGATGCATCGACAACATCCTGCATGAAGGTGGCTTCGGTCACGTCTTTGATCAGGTCGTCCGCCGGTGCGGAACTGCCAAGAATTTCACTCATCAGATTGTTCTCCGTTAGGAACTTGCCCCCTATATGGAATCCTGCGCGCTGGAAACCAAGAGAGGAGTTTGCCAATGTCCTGTCGCCGGTTCGATCTCTTCGCCGCGTCAGAGCACCTGATGAAGATGGACGACGACGCTTGGGCGCGGCACGCAAACCCACGGAGCGTTTTCAGCCGGATGTCAGTGCTGCCGCTGATGACCCTGGCGATCTGGTCCCGGGTCTGGCTGGGTTGGATTGCGCTGCTGCCGGTTCTGCTGGTGCTGGCATGGACCTGGTGGAACCCGCGCGCCTTTGCGCGTCCTGCCAGTACGGACACCTGGGCCTCGCGCGGCACGTTTGGAGAAAGGGTATTTCTGAACCGGGCGCAGGTTCCTATTCCCCGGCATCACGAGCAATGGGCAAAGGGCCTCGCCTGGGTCTCGGCCGTTGGTGTGATTCCCTGGGTTCACGGCCTGTGGGCATTGAACCCGGGGACCACCCTGGCCGGGCTTATCCTGATGATCGGCGGCAAGCTGTGGTTCGTCGACCGGATGGCCTGGCTTTATCAGGACATGAAGGACAAACACCCCGGCTACGCCGACTGGCTGCGCTAACGCGCGGGGTGCCGCGCGGCAGCGCAGTACCATGCCCAACTGAGCAAGAACATCCGGTGGATGTTCAAGATCAGGCGGGAGCGCTCCGTCTTCAGTTAAAGATCAAAGGTCGCGAACACCGGCGCGTGGTCGCTGGGCTTCTCCCAGCCGCGGGCATCGCGGAGGATTCGGCTGGAGTGGGCCGCATTCCTGATGTCAGGCGTTGCCCAGACATGATCCAGGCGGCGCCCCTTGTCGGCAGCATCCCAATCCTTGGCCCGATAGCTCCACCAGCTGTAAAGGTGGCCCTCCGGGATATCGGTGCGGGTCACATCGGACCAGTTGCCCGCCTCCATCACCTCCGCGAAATGCTCCACCTCAACCGGCGTATGGCTGACGACCTTCAGCAGTTTCTTGTGATCCCACACGTCGTCTTCGCGCGGTGCAATATTGAGATCGCCGACCAGGATAGACTTCTCCTGTTTTTCCGCATGGAACCAGTCGCGCATGTCCTTCAGGTAATCCAGTTTTTGGCCGAATTTCTCGTTCTGCTCCCGATCTGGCACATCGCCGCCCGCAGGCACATAAAAATTGTGGATAACCACCCCGTTCTCCAGCCGCCCCGCGACGTGGCGGGCGTGACCGAGCCCGGCAAAATCCTTGTCGCCAACATCTTCGATCGGCAGCCGCGACAGGATCGCAACGCCATTGTAACCCTTCTGGCCGCGGGCAATCATGTGCGTGTAACCCAGCGCCGCAAAACCCTCCATCGGGATCTTCTCCACCGGGCTCTTGCATTCCTGCAGGCAGAGAATGTCCGGCCCTTCCTCCTGCAACAGCTTCTGCACGATCGGCTCGCGCAGGCGGACGGAGTTGATATTCCAGGTGGCAAGGGAAAATGGCATCGCGCGCCTCGTCGTGTAATCCGGGTTCGGTGGCGATACTGCCTGCGTGGGCCAGAAAGTGCCAGAGACGTTTTCGCGTGTTCGCGTGCCGGGTAAACAACAGGGGAAAAAAGGCCGGGCACTCGGCCCGGCCAAGTCCAACAGGGAGGTGCATATCTTAACCCGGATATGCGCGGGTTCAGGATCATTCTAAAGATGAACCTTAGGTCCCTCTTTGATCTGGCTCAACGCCATCTGCATCAGGCGACCAGCCTGTACCCACCCGATTCCGTCACCAGCAGGCGTGCATTTGAAGGATCGGGTTCGATTTTCTGCCGCAAGCGGTAGATGTGGGTCTCCAGAGTGTGGGTGGTTACCCCAGCGTTATAGCCCCAGACCTCATGCAGCAGCACATCGCGTGGCACCACACCGTCGCTGGACCGGTACAGAAATTTGAGGATATTGGTTTCTTTCTCAGTGAGCCTGATCTTGCGCTCATCCTCGGTAATCAGGAGCTTCATCGACGGCTTAAAAGTATAGGGTCCAAGCGCAAAGACGGCATCCTCTGATTGCTCGTGCTGCCGAAGCTGGGCACGAATTCTGGCCAGAAGCACCGGAAACTTGAAAGGCTTGGAGACATAGTCATTCGCACCGGCATCCAGACCCAGGATCGTGTCCGCATCGGTATCGTGGCCGGTCAGCATCAAAATCGGCGCCTTTACCCCCTGCTTGCGCATCAGACGGCACAATTCGCGCCCGTCGGTATCAGGCAGGCCGACGTCCAGGATGATCAGGTCATACAGGGCCTCCTTGGCGCGTTCCATCGCGCTTTGACCATTCTCTGCCTCGAACACGTCGAAGTCCTCGGTCATCACCAGTTGCTCGCTCAAGGCCTCGCGCAGATCCTCATCATCATCAACCAGCAGAATTTTCTTCAGTTGCGCCATCGGCTAACCCTCCTGTTCTCCTGACCACACATGCGTATCCCTTGCGCTCGCGGCAAGATTTGCTGCAAAACTCTCACGCCGACGTGTCCATGGCATGGAAATTGTTTCACATCCGTTGCATTTAGGCGTAAAGACAGCAAGCTTTGTTACAAAATAACATCGGATGCAGTGCATGAGCCTGATGCCCACCATGATCGAACTTCTGGCCCGCGCCCGGGTCGATCTGCGTATGGGCCTGCCGGTTGTGCTGACCCGCGGAGGTGAGGCCGCGCTGGCAATAGCTGTGGAGGCGCTGACTGAAACCCGTCTTTCGGACATGCGGTCACTGGGACCGTTGTCTCTGGCGTTGACGGCCCGCCGCGCGGAAACGCTGAAGGCGCGGGTATATGATGAAGATACCGCCCGTGTGGCAGTTCCTGATTTCGAAGAACTGAACTGGATTAAAGCCCTGGCAGATCCGGCAGATGATTTGAACACACCAATGAAGGGCCCTCTGTCCAGCATGCGCGGCGGGAGTGCGGACCTCCACAGGCTTGCCATTGCGCTGGTAAAGTCCGCCCGCATGCTGCCCTCTGCAGTACTTGTACCCGTCAGCGATCCATCTGCATTTGCTGCATCCCAGGGCCTGACCCTCATTTCGCGCAGCGCAGCAGAACCTCTTCTGAGCGAAAGCTCTCCACTGCACCCCGTTGCAGCCGCGCGCCTGCCGATGACGGCCGCCGAAGCCGGCCGGCTCCACATTTACCGCCCTGAAGATGGCGCAGAGGAGCACTATGCGGTTGAAATAGGCCGCCCTGACCGCAACAAGCCGGTGCTCGCCCGGCTGCATTCCGCCTGCTTCACTGGTGACGTGCTGGGCTCGCTCAAATGCGACTGCGGCCCGCAGTTGCAGGGCGCGCTGGCGCAGATGGGGGCAGAGGGCGCAGGCGTTCTACTGTACCTCAACCAAGAGGGGCGCGGCATCGGCCTTGCCAACAAGATGCGGGCCTATTCGCTTCAGGACCAGGGCTTTGACACGGTGGAAGCCAACCACCGGCTGGGGTTTGAGGATGACGAGCGGGATTTCCGCCTGGGCGCGGCGATCCTGCAGAAAATGGGCTTTTCGCAGGTGCGGCTGCTGACTAATAACCCCAACAAGATCGCGATGATGGAGAAGACCGGCATCCAGGTGGCTGAAAGGGTCCCGCTCAAAGTGGGTGAAAATACCCACAACCAGCATTACCTGGCCACCAAGGCCCGAAAGTCCGGGCACATACTGTGATCACGCCCTCGGATCTGGTCCTGACCCCGGCCGGAGTCCGGCTTATGGGCCGCCTGCTGCCCTGCACCATCGGAACAGGCGGGCTGTCCAGCGATAAGCGTGAAGGTGATGGAGCCACCCCGGTTGGCATTCACCGTATTGCAGGGATGCTCTACCGGCCGGACCGCCTGCCCCGCCCGGCGGCTTGGGCTGAGCCAATCGGTCCGCGGGATCTCTGGTCAGATGATGCAAGCCACAACTGCTACAACCATCGCGTTCGGACACCTTATGGGTTTAGCCATGAAAGGCTGCGCCGCGCAGACCCGCTTTATGACCTTGTGCTGATCACTGACTGGAATTGGCCCAACGCCACTCCCGGCAAGGGGTCTGCCATTTTCATCCACCAGTGGCGCCGTCCGGGCTATCCCACCGAAGGCTGCATTGCCTTCTCCAGGTCAGACCTGCACTGGCTTGCTGCCCGTGTGCAAATTGGCACGCGGGTTATTGTTCCCGAACTGGCTGCTGCCTGAGGCCAGCAAGACTTTTTGAAAAGTCTTGGCAAAAGTATTCCAAAACTTTTGCGCCTCAGTACGTGCGGTCGCCGAAAATTGCCGATCCGACCCGTACGTGCGTCGCGCCAAGGGCGATCGCTTTCTCAAAGTCCCCACTCATCCCCATGGACAGGCCTTGCAAACCATTCCGCTCGGCGATCTTGGCCAGCAGCGCGAAATGCAAGCTCGGTTCCTCATCCACCGGCGGGATGCACATCAGGCCCTTCACAGGCAATTCCAGCTTTCTGCACTCGGCTATGAAGGCATCCGCGTCAGACGGCATCACACCTGCCTTTTGCTCTTCTTCACCGGTGTTCACCTGCACAAACAACTCCGGGCATTTCCCCAGCTCCTGCGCCAGCCGGGCGATCGTATTGGCCAGCTTGGGTCGGTCCACCGAATGGATGCTGTTGAACAGCTCCATTGCCTGGCGCGTCTTGTTGGTTTGCAAGGGGCCGATCAGGTGCAAGTCGATGCCGTCAAACTGCTCAGAGAAACCAGGCCATTTGCCTGCCGCCTCCTGAACTTTATTCTCTCCAAAGCAGCGGTGGCCCTCCTGAAGCACCGCCTGAACACGTTCGTTCGGCTGCACCTTGGACACCGCAATCAGCTGCACGCTGCCCGGTTCGCGGCCGGCCTGCGCTTCAGCCTTGGCAATCCTGGATTTGATCTCTTCAAGCGGCATGGGTCCGGCCTCATCACTGTTTGGCCGCAAAAAACACTGTTTGCCGGGAAATGTTAAGGGGCAAAAGAAAAGGGCGGGCCCCGAAGGAACCCGCCCCGAAAGTCACGCTAGGCGTGCTTCAGCTTAGAAGCTGAAGTGCAGACCTGCCTGAACGGAGTTTTCGTTGTCGTCTGCGTGCGAGCTCACAGCACCAGCAACGAAGGTCACGCCGCCGCCCAGGTCATACTCGTAGTTGATGCCGAAGGCGGTGCCGTCACGGCCAGCTGCGGTGTTCTGATCAGCAGAGTTCACCCATGCAACGATGGTGGAAGCCGCGCCGATTTCAACGTCACCCGCCAGGGTGATGGAATCGCTTGCGTCGGTGGTACCGTAGGACAGGGTTGCACCGAACTGACCGAAGTCACCGCCGACTGCGAAGAAGCCCAGCTCATCGTTGGCAGTCACGTTCGAGTCCTGGTAAGCACCAGTCACGAAGTAGTCGCCGAAGGAGTAGGACAGCATGATTGCGGTACGCTCTTCACCTTCCGAAGCAGCAACTGCCGGGCTGATCACGCCGTCGGTTGCATCGGTGTCTGCTGCAACTGCAACAGTGTCGTTCTGCTTCGAGTAGGAGATGTGACCGGTGAAGCCGCCTGCGGAGTAGATCGCTTCAACACCGTTGCGGCCAGCGCCTGCGGAGGTGAAGGTGTCCCAGTTGAAGCCGTTGCCGATGGCCAGGGAGTTGAAGCCCATGCCGTCGATGCCGGTGCCCACGGAGGTGGTGTTCAGGTACAGGCCCGGTGCGGAGTCGATCGCGCCCCAGATGTTACCAACGTTCACACGCAGGCCACCGTATGCAACGTGGAACTGCGGTGCGGACCAGTTGGCAACGCCTGCGGTGCCGTCACGGCTTTCGGCCTGTGCACGGATGCGGCCACCAACGGTCACGCCGCCGTCGGTTTCGGTCGACGCGTCAAAGGTCAGACGGAAACGGCTGGTGATGGAAGTTTCTTCAGCATCGGAGCCGGTATCACCAGGTGCAGTAGTCGGCGCACCGTCGTTTGCCTGGTTCCAGTCCAGGCCAAAACGGCCGTAGCCGGAAATTTTGACTTCTGCCGCGGCCATGCCTGCGGTGGCGATCAGCGCGGTGGTCGCGAAGAGAACCTTTTTCATGTTTTTCCCTCGGTTTTCTATTCCTCAGCCCAAACCGGGGAATCCGGCGTGGGTATGCCAAGGGGTTTCGCTCTTTCACCCCCGTTTTGGCAAGACTTGGGAAAGGCAGGTGAAC
Source organism: Leisingera sp. ANG49 (assembly GCF_059694505.1). NCBI lineage: Bacteria > Pseudomonadati > Pseudomonadota > Alphaproteobacteria > Rhodobacterales > Roseobacteraceae > Leisingera > Leisingera sp. ANG49. The sequence goes on along the minus strand of NZ_JCATZN010000004.1, from coordinate 430,666 downwards.
CGATGCGATCCTGGATGGTGCAGCTTTGCCACAGTCCGGTCGGTAGGGGCACCCGAACCGGTCGGTAGGGGCACCCGAAACACGTCGGATATGCCAATTAATAGTCCAGTCTCTCCGGAAATACCTCACAGAGGCAGAGTCATAGAAGCCAAAGCCCTTGCTCCGCCAGCGCGGCTTGCGTTAGGTGTTCGCGCAGAAAATGGCTCCGGGAGCGGTTATGAAATACGGAAAGACTCTGCGGGTAACAGTGATCGGCGCGGTATGTCTCAGCCTTGCGGCTTGCGGCGGCCGGGGCGGCGATGCGCCTGCTAGCACTGCACGCACAACCAGCCACAAGGAAGAAGTACAGGGCGCAGCGACCAAGTCCTCTGTATTTGATTTCCTGAACGCCAAGCCGGACCAGACCGTGCAGGTGAACCGTTACCTGTGGACGGCCAGCCTGGATGTGCTGAGCTTCCTGCCGGTGCAGTCAGTGGACCCCTTCACCGGAGTCATTGTGACGGGCTATGGCACCCCGCCCGGCGGCGGCCGCGCCTACCGGGCAACAATTCATATCAAGGATCCGGCCTTGGACGCACGTTCTTTGAACGTCGCCCTGCAATCCAAGGGCGGCCCAGTCAGTGCCAGCACCACCCGCGCGGTTGAAGACGCGATTCTCTCGCGTGCGCGCCAAATGCGGATCGCTGACGGAAAACTCTGACCCGCTGCCCTCTGGAATCATCAGCCAAACCCCACTATCAAAAGCGCCGGGCCACCTGCCCGGCGTTTTCATGCAAAGGACCGCTCTGATGCCGCGTTACATAGCTCCTGAAATCGAAGCACGATGGCAGAAGGCCTGGGACGAAGCCGGAATTTTCCAGGCCAAGCGTACCGGCGACAAGCCCAAGTATTATGTGCTGGAGATGTTTCCTTATCCGTCGGGCAAGCTGCACATGGGCCATGTGCGCAACTACACGATGGGCGACGTGATCGCGCGCTACAAGTTGTCCACCGGCCATAACGTGCTGCATCCTATGGGTTTTGACGCCTTCGGCATGCCCGCCGAAAACGCCGCGATGGCTTCGGGCGGACACCCCAAGGATTGGACTTACTCGAACATCGACACCATGGTCGAACAGATGAAGCCGCTGGGGCTGTCGCTGGACTGGTCACGCATGTTCGCGACCTGTGACCCTGAGTATTACGGCCAGCAGCAGGCGCTGTTCCTGGATTTCCTGGAAAAAGGCCTGGTCTACCGCAAGAACGCGGTGGTGAACTGGGACCCGGTCGACATGACCGTGCTGGCCAACGAGCAGGTCGAAAACGGCCGCGGCTGGCGCTCCGGCGCGCTGGTGGAGCGGCGCGAGCTGACGCAGTGGTTCTTCAAGATCTCGGATATGTCCGAGGAGCTGTTGTCGGCGCTGGACACCCTTGAGAATTGGCCCGCCAAGGTCCGCCTGATGCAGGAGAACTGGATCGGCAAGTCACGCGGGCTGCAGTTCTCGTTTGAACGCACGGACGGCGGCGAGGCGATCGAGGTCTATACCACCCGCCCCGACACGTTGAATGGCGCGTCTTTTGTCGGCATCTCGCCTGACCACCCGATTGCGAAAGGCTTGGAAGCCGAATCGGCAGAAGTTGCGGCATTTGTCGCCGAATGCCGCAAGGGCGGCACCACCGAGGAAGCCATCGAGACGGCTGAAAAGCTGGGCTATGACACCGGCATCCGGGTGAAGCACCCGCTGAACCCCGAGTGGGAGCTGCCGGTCTGGATCGCCAACTTCATCCTGATGGACTACGGCACCGGCGCGATTTTTGCCTGCCCGGCGCACGACCAGCGCGACCTCGACTTCTGCCGCAAGTATGATCTGCCGGTCACCGACACCTTCTTTGCGCTGGACAATGACACTCCGGTGGCCAACGAGGCATTTGTCCCACCGAAGACCGAGAAAGTCCGCTGGGTCGATCACTTTGCCGGGCTGACCGAGGCCACCGGCGAGGAAGCCATCAACGCCACCGTCGATTTCGCGGAGAAGGCCGGCTGGGGCCAGGGCGTCACCAAATACCGCCTGCGTGATTGGGGCCTGAGCCGCCAGCGCTACTGGGGCTGCCCGATTCCGGTGGTGCATTGCGAAGACTGCGGCGTGGTGCCGGAGAAGAAAGAGAACCTGCCGATCGCCCTGCCCTATGACGAAGACGGCAAAGCCATCGACTTCTCAGTGCCGGGCAACCCGCTGGACCGCCACCCCAGCTGGCGCAACTGTGCCTGCCCGTCCTGCGGCAAGCCGGCACAGCGCGAAACCGACACCATGGACACCTTTGTTGATTCGTCCTGGTATTTCGCCCGGTTCACCGCCCCGCGCGCCGAAACCCCGACCGATCTGGCCGAGGCCGAATACTGGATGAACGTCGATCAGTATATCGGCGGCATCGAGCACGCGATTCTGCACCTGCTCTATTCGCGGTTCTTTGCCCGCGCGATGCAAATCTGCGGCCATCTGCCAGAGAAATCGGCGGAACCGTTTGATGCGCTGTTCACCCAAGGCATGGTGACCCACGCGATCTACAAGACCACCGGCGACAATCACCGCCCGGTCTATCACTACCCCGAGGAAGTGGAGCTGCGCGACGGCAAGGGCTTCCTGCAGGACGGCACCGAGGTGGAGATCATCCCCTCGGCCAAGATGTCCAAGTCCAAGAACAACGTGGTGGACCCGCTGCACATCATCTCGTCCTTCGGCGCCGACACAGCCCGCTGGTTCGTGCTGTCCGATTCGCCGCCCGAGCGCGATGTGGAATGGACGGCAGCGGGCGCCGAAGCCGCCTATAAACACCTGAACCGGGTCTGGAACCTGTGCGACCGGATCGGCGAGATGGACCCCGAGGCCGCTGGCCAGGGTGACGAGGATCTGCTGCGCGAGATGCACAAATGCATCCGCGACGTGACCCTGGGTGTCGATTCCTTTGGCTTCAATGCGGCGATTGCCAAGCTTTACGCCTTCACCAACACGCTCGCCAAATCCAAGGCCAGCGCCAAGGTGCAGAAACAGGCGATCATGACCCTGGCGCAGCTGATGGCACCGATGACCCCGCACCTGGCCGAGGACATCTGGAGCCACCAGGGCGGCGAAGGCCTGATTGCCACCGCCCTCTGGCCGGTTGCGGATGAGGCAATGCTGGTCGAAAGTTCTGTGACACTCCCTATTCAGATCAATGGGAAAAGGAGATCGGAAGAGGTTGTTCCCGTTGACGCATCTCAAGCAGAAATTGAAAACATTGTATCCGCGAATACGGCAGTGCAATCTGCTTTGACATCGGTCGACGCTTCAGAGTGGAAAAAGTTGATCTATGTTCCAAATCGCATCGTCAACGTGATTATCAAATAGGCCGGATTGTGAATGTCGTTGCTTAACCGCAGAACCCTGCTGCTGGCCCTGCCCCTGGTGGCAGCGGCCTGCGGCTTTACCCCGGTCTACGCCCCTGGCGGCACCGGGTCCGCGCTGCATGGCCGGATCGAGGTGCAGGCGCCGGAAAAGATCAAGGGCGCCAGCGGCACCGATGCCTATTTCCTGGTGCAGAACCTGGAACAGCGCCTGGGCCGCGGCGGCAGCGCAGCCTACAAGCTGGACCTGACGCTCAGCACCCAGGAAGAGGGCCAGGCGATCACCGCCGGCAATGAGATCACCCGCTATTCGGTGATTGGAACCGCTGACTACTCCCTAACGAGATTTTCAGATGGTAATATCGCCTCTAGCGGCACCGTGCGGAACTTCACCGGCTATTCTGCTACCGGTTCCACCGTGGAAACACTGGCAGGCGAACGTGACGCGCATGAGCGGCTGATGGTGATTCTGGCAGACCAGATCACCGCACAGATACTGGCAACTGCGGACCTTTCCGCTCAGGCAGAATGAAGCTTTCCCCACGCGAAGCTGAAGGCTATTTTGCCAAGCCCGACCCGGGCAAGACCGGCATTCTGATCTATGGCGCCGATGCAATGCGCGTGTCCTTGAAGCGCCAGCAGGTGCTGGCGGCGTTGCTTGGCCCTGGTGCCGAAGAAGAAATGAGACTGACCCGCCTGCCCGGCAGCGACCTGCGCAAAGATCCGGCGCAATTGCTGGACGCGGTCAAGGCGGTCGGGTTCTTTCCCGGTGTCCGTGCGGTGTTTGTCGAAGGCGCAAATGACACAGCCACTCCGGCAATCACTACAGCGCTTGAGGAATGGCAGCCCGGCGATGCGCAGATCGTGGTCACAGCAGGCCAACTGAAAGCCTCCTCCAAACTGCGCAAGGCTTTTGAGGGCCACAGCAATGCCTATGCGGTTGGCATTTACGACGACCCGCCCTCGCGTGCCGAGATCGAACGGGTTCTGGGCGAGGCAGGTATCCGCGAAGTGCCCGGCGACAGCATGTCGGCACTGACGGATATTGCCAATGACATCGGCCCAGGCGACTTCTCCCGCATGATCGAAAAGCTGGCGCTATATAAACACGGCGACAGCAGCCCTCTGTCGCTGGAGGATATCGGCGCCGTTGCACCGCAATCGACCGAAGCCGCGCTGGATGACGTTCTCAACGTAGTGGCCGAGGGGCGCAGTGCCGAAATTGGCCCGCTGATCCGCCGCCTGCAGGCGCAAGGCACCAATGCGGTGACGCTGTGCATCGGTGCAACACGGCATTTCCGCACCCTCTACACCATCGCCTCCGCTCCGGGCGGCCCTGCCCAGGGCATCGGCCAGCTGCGCCCGCCGCTTTACGGCAAGCGCCGCGACCGGATGCTGCGCCAGGCGCAGAACTGGGGCGCGAACCGGCTGGAAACCGCGCTGACCATCATCACCGACACTGATCTGGCATTGCGCTCTGCCGGCCAGACAGCGCCGGCTCTGGCGCTGATGGAACGCGCCCTGATCCGGCTGGCCATGCTGGGCCGTGCCCGCTGAACTGGCTACGCACCGTCCCGCTTGATCCGCCTTCGCTGGCTGCCCATCTTAGCAGCACAAGAACAGGAGAAAGACGATGTATACCGTCACCGGCATTCCGCTGACCCGCACCTTCCGGGTGCTTTGGGCGCTTGAAGAGCTTGGCGAACCATACGAGCTCGACCAGCACGGCCCCCGCAGTCCGGAAGTTCAGGCGCTCAATGTCTCGGGCAAGGTGCCGGTGCTGCAGGTGGAGGGCGAGGTCATCACCGATTCGACCGCCATCCTCACCTATCTGGCTGACAAGCACAGCGCCCTGACCGCGCCCGCCGGAACGGTGGCGCGCGCCAAGCAGGACGCGATCACCCATCTGCTGCTCGACGAGATCGACGCCGTCCTGTGGGCTGCGGCCCGCCACAGCTTCATCCTGCCGGAAGAGCAGCGTGTGCCGGAGGTGAAAGGCAGCCTGAAATGGGAATTCGGCCACAATCTGGCGCGTCTCGAAAGCAAGATGGCTGGTCCCTTCCTGATGGGAGAAGTGTTCACCATTGCAGATATCATCTGCACACACTGCCTGAATTGGGCCCGCAGTGCCAAGTTTTCGGTCGAAGGCGAGAAAATTCAGGATTACGGCAAGCGGATGCGGGAGCGCGCGGCTTATCAGCGGGTTGCAGAACTCGCCAAGTAATCTGCCGCCGCCCGTCCGGCCCAGCGCCCGGTGGCAAGGCAGGCGGTCAGCAGGTAGCCGCCCGTCGGCGCCTCCCAATCCAACATTTCTCCGGCGCAAAATGTTCCGGGGAACTGTTTCAGCATCAGGTTATCGTTCACCGCATCCCGGCGGACACCACCTGTGGTGGAAATCGCCTCGTCCATCGGGCGCAGCCCCGCGTGGTTCACTGGCAGCGCCTTGACCAGCTGTGCAAGGGCCTGCGCATCCTGCGGCAGCGGGTGTCCGAATTCCTGCAGTACAGCCGTCCGCGTGGGTCCCAGCTTCAGCACCTTTCGCAAATGGTTGGAAAAACTCGCCTTTCCGCGCGGGCGGGACAGGCGGCGGGCAATCTCCGCCGCCTCAAGTTCCGGCAGCAGGTCCATATGCAGAACAGCGCCATCCCGTACCGCCGCACAGACAGTATAGATGCCGCCGCCCTCAAGCCCGCGTTCCGAAATGACCGCTTCTCCGCGCGTTGCCAGGCTGCCAGCGCGCAGCGCAATGCCCTTCAGCGGCTGCCCGAACTGAGGTCCCATATGGTCGGACCATTCCACCAGCAGACCCGCATTGGCCGGCTGGAATGGCGAGAGGTCCACACCCCTTTCACGTAAAAACGGCGCCCAGGCCCCGTCAGAACCCAGCCGCGCCCAGCTGGCACCGCCCAGCGCCAGGACCACGGACGCGGCCTCTATCCGTCGCGGCCCTTCGGGCGTTTCAAAGGCAAGCGCGGTATCTTCCCAGCCGGTCCAGCGCCAGCGGGTGCGGATCTGAACTCCGTACCCATCCAGCCGCGCCAGCCAGGCGCGCAGCAGCGGCGAGGCTTTCATCACCGTGGGAAACACCCGCCCCGTCGAGCCGGTGAACAACTCGCTTCCCAGCCCGTGCGCCCAGTCCTGCACCGCCTGCGCATCAAAGGCGCGGATCATCGGGGCCAGCCAGTCCGCCGCGCCGCCATAGTGCGTGATCAGCTGCTCAAACGGTTCATCCTTGGTCAGGTTCAGGCCGGACTTGCCCGCCATCAGGAACTTGCGCGCCACCGACGGCTTGGCCTCGATCACCAGCACCTGGCGCCCGGTGCGGCCCAGCTCCTCTGCGGCCATCAGCCCAGCAGGCCCGGCGCCGATCACCACTGCGTCCCACGTTTCCGTCATGCCATCCCCTTGCCAGCGCCTGCCGCCAGCGTGTCTATTCACCGCACGAAACCGCAAAAGGCCCGCACATGTCCGATCCGGTCTGCCCGCTTTGCGGCCGTCCCATTCCCGATGGCGTGCCACAAAGCCTGCACCATCTGATCCCAAAACTGAAAGGAGGCAAGGGCGGGCCGACCGTGCTGCTGCACGACATCTGCCACCGCGAGATCCACGCAACGCTGACCGAGGCGGAACTGGCCCGCGAATTCAGCACCCCTGAGGCGCTGAAAACGCACCCGCGCCTGGCCAAGTTCATTGCCTGGGTACAGAAACGCCCGCCGGAGTTCCGCTCCCGCGTGCCCGGCAAGCGGCGCAAGCGCTAGCTGATCTCCAGGCCCAGGAAGGCCGGGCTGTCGCGCAACTCCGCACCGGCGATATGTTGGAATTCCAGTGCCGTGTACGGGCGCCGCCACAACCATTGCCGGTTCGTGACGGCCTGCAAGTCCGGGTCCGGCGGTGTTTCGTCCGTATAGGCCAGGAAATGCAGGTCAAAGCCGAACTCCGCCACTTTCTGGACTGACAGCAGCGTCATGTCCGCGCGCATGGCCAGCTCCGCCGCAATGTCACCGGTGCGTAAGGTGATCTGCCCCAGATGCGCCCCGCCGCCCAGCGGCAGCGCAGGATCACCCGCCCCATCCAGCCGGTCACCCTGAAAGTCATGCTGCAGCAGTTCGATGGCAAAGCCTTCGGGATCATGCAGATGCGCCATATAGCCGATGTCGCGGAACTGATGCGGGGCAGATACCTCCACGCCTTTCTGCCGCAGATGTTCACAGGCGATGTCCAGGTTGGGCAGGCAGATGCCAATCTTCCAATACCGCTCGTCACGGAAATGCTGCAACAAGCGGCCGCCCGGCTGCAGGATCAGATCTGCGTCCTGCCCCGCATAGCCCGCACGCCAGGTGCCGTCATCGGACCGCGCTGCCATGCCCAGCACATCTGAATAGAACCGGGTAAGCCGTTCGGGATCCTCCACCTGCAGCTGCACACCGGACAGCCGCTTCACCGGCACATCCTCAGGATCCCGGCGGCAATCTCCGGCTTGGCCTCCAGCGAATGGGCCAGCAGTTCCTGTGCGGTGCCCATCAGCTCCTCCGGTTCCACGATGCGGTCCACAAGACCGTAATCATAGGCCTCCTGCGCGGTGATCTTCTGCCCCGCCGCCAGGATCATCTTGGTGCGTGCAGGCCCGATCAGCGCCGCCATGCGGCCAGCGTCCGACGGCTGCGGCAGGTAACCGAGCTTCATCACCGGATAGAAGAACTTGGCCGATGGCACCGCAATGCGGATATCGCAGGCCAGCACCATGCCGTTGGCTCCGCCCGCCAAGGTGCCGTTGAGTGCGGCCACCTTCAGGCAGGGCACAGCAGCCATTGCCGCCGACAGCCGCTCCCACACAGGTGAGGTCGCCAGCCCCGCCCGCGCCTCGTCCAGGTCGGCACCGGCGCTGAAGACCTTGCCGGTGCCGGTCAGGATCAGCCCGCGTGCCTCCTGCGCACGTTCGGCGATCTCTGCCAGCTCGGTCAGCATCGCCTCAGTCAGAGAATTGGCCTTGTCCGGACGGTTGACCGTGATGGTCCACAGACCACTATCCGCAATATCCAGCCCGATCATGCCAGCCCGACCCGCTGACGGATGCTGTCCTCGCGCAGGGAGACTTCCTCTCCGACATAGTCGTCCGCGTTGGCCGTGCACATCCACAAGAGCGTCCGCGCGGGCCATTCGGCGGGAATGTGGTCTTCCCACTCCAACTCGCTCACCGGGTTGATGCCGCTGGCCTTGATCTCGCGCTGCATCTGGGTTGCCACCGTTCCGGGCGACAGACCCATGGCGCGGATGCCGTTGCTGCGCTCTTCCAGATCCAGGGCGGAGGTCAGCATCGCCGCGCCCGCCTTGGAAGTGCAATAAGCGCTCCAGCCCTCCAGCGGCCGGTGCGCCGCGCCGGAACTGACGGTGATGATGGTGCCGCCGCCTGCCGGTTTCATCAGCGGCAATGCCGCCCGCATCCCGTTGAAAACGCCTTTGACGTTGATATCGATCAGCTTGCCCCAGTCTTCGGGCTGCGCCGCCTCCAACCAGGCAATAGGCTCGATCACCCCGGCGTTATTGATCAGGACATCCAAGCTGCCGAATTTCTGGTGCGCATCGGACAGGGCCGCCTCGACCGCGGCATAGTCAGCCACGTCACAGGCGAAGGTCAGCACGTTTCCGCCAATCTCCGCCGCCAGTTCCTGCAGCGCCTCCCCGTTCCTCGCCATCAAGGCCAGGTTGGCCCCGGCAGCGGCAAACACCCGGGCTGCATCCGCGCCAATGCCGCGGCTGGCCCCTGTAATTGCAACTGTTTTTCCATTGAAATCCATCCGCTGTCCCTCCAATTGGCTGCTGACCCAAGTGGTAAAGCGGTTACGGGGAACGGTCCAGCCCAAGGCCCCCTTGACGGCACCGCCCGCCGGGCCGACGATGATTTCAATTATCTCACAGAGAAAGGTTCTCTAATGTCCGTAATTTTTGCGCGCGGCGGGGCCGCAGCGGCAATTTTGGTTGTTTCCGCCCAGGGCGCTCTGGCCGATCTCAGCGCTCAGGACGTCTGGGCCGACTGGAAGGCCTATCTGACCAGCACCGGCTACACCGTATCCGGCACTGAATCCGTTTCCGGCAGCACTCTGACCGTTTCCGATGTGTCGATGGCCATGCCGATTCCCGAAGAGGACGGCTCCGGCACCATCAGCTTCCCGGAAGTCCAGTTCATTGAGAACGGCGACGGCACTGTCAACGTGCTGCTGCCTGCCGAGTTCCCTATGGGCTTTGAGTTCTCCGGCGACGGCGAGACCTTTGCAGGCAAGCTGATCTATTCCCACGACGGCTCCCCGATGAAAGTGGCAGGTGATGCCGAGAACATGAGCTATGATTACAGCTCCTCCAAGGTGACCCTGACGCTGGATGAGCTGTCCGCGGACGGCGAGCCTGTGCCCGCGGAAGTGGCGAAAGTTCAAGTTGTGGTGAACGATGTGGCCACCAAAAGCACCATGAAGGCCGCCGATGGACGCAGCTACGACCAGACGATGACCGCCTCCAGCCTCAGCTATGATATGGGCTTCAATGATCCTGAAGGCGACGGCACGGGCGCCTTCAAAGGCGCCCTGCAAGGCCTGAGCTTCTCTGGCACTGGTACCGTTCCCGAAGGGCTCGAAAGTCCGGACATGGCCGCGCTGCTGGAGGCTGGATTTGCCTTTGACGGCACCTTCACATTTACCGGCGGCAATGGCTCGATCTCCGGTGTGGACGGCAGCGAAAGCTTTGCCATGGAAAGCAGCTCCCAGGGTGGCGCTTTCAAGGTTTCGATGGACAAGAAGCACCTGACCTACGACGTGTCTCAGGTTGCAACCAATGTGAATATCTCCGGCTCCGAAATCCCCTTCCCGCTCGCGCTCAGCATGGCGGAGACAGGATTCAAGCTGATGATGCCGCTGGCAAAGTCCGAGGAGGAACAGGACTTTGCCCTGGGTGTCACTCTGCGCGACTTTGCAGTTCCGGAAATGCTCTGGGGCATGGTCGACCCGACCGGCCAATTGCCGCACGACCCGGCCACCGTTATTCTGGACCTGGCCGGTAAGGGCAAGGTCCTCTTTGACCTGTTCGACCCGGAAGCCATGGAAGCCGTGGAAAGGGGTGAGGAGCAGCCGGGCGAGCTGAACGCACTGACCGTGAAGCAGCTGCAAGTCTCCGCTGCGGGTGCCGAGCTGACCGGAACCGGCGATTTCACCTTCAACAATGAAGATCTCACCAGCTTTGACGGCATGCCGGCACCCGCGGGCGAAGCCAACCTCAAACTGGTAGGTGCCAACACCCTGATCGACAAGCTGATCGGCATGGGCCTGATGTCCGACAGCGACGCCATGGGTGCGCGGATGATGATGGGCATGCTGGCGGTTCCGGGCGAAGGCGAGGACACCCTGACCTCCAAGATTGAAGTCACCGAAGACGGCCAGGTGCTCGCCAACGGCCAGCGCATCAAGTAACCGTCAGATCCTGGACGGGATCTGTAAAGGGGCTGCCGCGCGCAGCCCCTTTTTTACGGCCCGCACTTGCGGCACGCGGCTTCACTGGATAGCTCTTTTATAGAGCAGAACAGAAGGTGCCCATGACCCAGTCCCCCGAAGCGCTTTGCCAAGCCCTGATTGACGCCGCCCGCAAGGCCGGGGCGGATGCAGCTGACGCCATGGCGGCCGAAGGCAGCTCTCTCAGCATCGAAGTCCGGGAAGGCAAACTGGAGCACGCGGAGCGCTCGGAAGGTACCGATCTGGGCTTGCGGGTGTTTGTCGGAAAACGCCAGGCGCTGGTTTCCTCGTCTGACATGAGGCAGGAAACCATAGCCGCAATGGCAGAACGTGCGGTTGCCATGGCCAAGGAAGCACCGGAGGACCCTTATGCCGGTCTCGCTGACCCGTCTCAGCTGGCCAAGGGCTGGGATCTGCCTGCGCTTGAGCTGGAAGACCCGAGCGGCGAGCCGGAGCCCGCAGCCCTCCAGGCAGACGCCTTGGCTGCCGAAGCAGCCTGCCAGGCGGTCGACGGTATCACTCAGGTGCAATCCGCGGCCGCAGGGTACGGCCGTCATGTGGTGCATTTGGCAGCCACCAACGGATTTTCAGGCGGCTACCAACGTACTGGCAGATCATTGTCCTGCACCGGGATCGCGGGCACTGGTACCGGTATGGAAAGAGACCACGACGGGGACTCGCGGACCTTTCAGGCAGACCTGCGCAGCGCTGAGGAAATTGGCCGCACTGCAGGGGAACGGGCCGTTGCCCGGCTGGGTGCCCGCAAACCCAAGACCGGCAGCTTCCCGGTCTTGTTTGACGAACGTATATCTTCCTCCCTGATCGGGCACCTGATGTCCGCCGCAAATGGCGCCGCAATTGCCCGCGGCTCCTCTTGGCTGAAGGACTCGCTGGGCCAGCAGGTGCTGCCCGAATCCCTGTCCGTAACCGAAGACCCGCACCGCCCGCGCATATCAGGCTCCCGTCCGTTTGATGGCGAGGGGCTGCCAACCCGGAAGCGCACCGTTGTGGACAACGGCGTGCTGACCGGCTGGACGCTGGACCTCGCCTCCGCCCGCAAGCTGGGGCTGGAAAGCACCGGCAATGCCGCTCGCGGCATCGGCGGGGTACCCTCTCCCTCTACCTGGAACATCGCGCTGACCCAGGGCGATGCCAGCCGCGAGAATCTAATCGCGCAGATGGGAACCGGCCTGCTGGTCACCTCGATGATCGGCTCCACCATAAACCCCAACACCGGCGATTATTCCCGCGGCGCTTCGGGATTCTGGGTGGAAAACGGAGAAATTGCCTATCCGGTCAACGAATGCACCATTGCGGGCAACCTGAATGACATGCTGCGCCGGATCGTGCCGGCCAATGACGCGCGCCAGCACTTGTCCACAGTGGTGCCATCGCTGCTTGTCGAGGGGATGACTCTTGCCGGCAACTGACCTTTCCCTGCTTGTAAAAGCGGCGGAACAGGCCGGAGACATCGCATGCCGCTACACAGGTCCCGCCGCCAGGCGCTGGGACAAGCCCGGCGGCGCGGGGCCGGTGACCGAGGCTGACTTGGCCGTCAACGCCATGCTTGAGGACATGCTGCAACAGGCGCGGCCGGACTACGGCTGGCTGTCGGAGGAGTCCGAGGACGGCACAGCCCGCCTGACGCGCGATCGGGTGTTCATCATCGACCCGATCGACGGCACCCGCAGCTTTGCCGAAGGCTCCCGCACCTGGGCGCATTCCATCGCCATTGCCGAAAAAGGCGAGATCACGGCTGCGGTGATCTATTTGCCGCAGCGGGAGCTTATTTACACAGCCGCTAAGGGGAAAGGAGCGGCCTGCAACGGCAGCCCGGTCAATATCTCTTCTGCGACAGTGCTTGCTGACACCGAAATCCTAGCCGCCAAGCCCAATCTGCAATCGCATCACTGGCAGGGCGGTATCCCGCCTGCGTTCATCCGCAGCTACCGGCCATCGCTGGCCTACCGGCTGGCAAAAGTGGCCGATGGCCGGTTCGGAGCCATGCTGACACTGCGCCCAAGCTGGGAATGGGACATTGCCGCCGGCGATCTGCTGGTGCGCGAGGCAGGCGGCACGATCACCGATAGGTCAGGCAGTCTCCTGCGCTTCAACAATCCTCACCCCCGCCTGAATGGTGTGGTCGCCGGAAACCGCGCCCTTCACGGGGAACTGATGGCTGCACTCGATCCGGCCGGCCCCGGCATTGCTGGACATTGAGCCTGGCTGAGCGTAAGCGGTCTCAGCCGTCCAGCCGTGGCTGGGCAAAAACTTTTCACAGACAAACCCGCATGTTGCAGATACCTTGGGCCGGAAAACTCAAATCGAACCAGATGCAACGGCGAACTATCAATTCCGGCCGCTCCTCAGTGTTGCAGCCCCGTCCCAAGGGGGAGCTGCTGTGGGTGCACGCAACCACGCCTGAACGCTACCTGGCGCTCTGCGACATCGGCCGCCGCCTTAAAAGCCTGCGCCCGGACCTGTCAGTGATGGCCAGCTGGGAACCGGACCTGCGGCTGACCGGCACCGTCGGCTGCGACATTCCGGTTGGTCCTCTGGCCGAGGACACTTTGGCAGAAGCCCGCGAATTCGTGCAGCACTGGCAGCCCGATGCTTGTATTTGGACGGGTCCGCCTTCCCGGCGGATCATGCTGCGGCACCTGCGCGATCAAGGAACGGGCGTGCTGTTGGCCGACCTTCTTGACGCTGAAATGCCCCACCGGACCAGCCGCTGGCTGCCGGATCAGCGCCGCAGGATGCTGGAAGGGCTGACTTGTATCTTGACACCATCCAAAACCGTGCGTGACCGGCTGATCCGATTGGGCTACCCGGCTGAGCGGCTGGAAGTGGCTGGCAAGCTGCGGGTATCCGCCATTCCGCCCGGGTGCAACGACGACGAACTTGCTGCCATGCAGCAGACCCTGGGCAGCCGCCCGGTCTGGCTTGCGGCCCACGTCAAGCTGGATGAGCTGTCCCGCGTCATTGACGCTCACCGCAATGCTCTGCGGCTGCTGCACCGTTTGCTGCTGGTTGTTGCGCTGGACGATGTATCAGACCTTGAGGCCGCTCGCAGCCTGCTGCAAAACAGCGGTCTGTCCTTTGCTGACTGGGAAACCGGCGGCGAGCCAGAGGACTTTAACCAGGTCCTCCTCACCGGCGGTGAGGACCTTGGCCTCTGGTACCGGTTGTCACCGGTGGCCCTGCTCGCAAACAGCCTCGATCCAGCAGCCCAGGGCCAATCGCCGCTGGATGCCGCCGCTCTGGGTTCGGCTCTTCTGCATGGTCCCGGCATCCACGCGCACAGGGACCTCTATTACCGGCTGGCCAAAGCCGGTGCCGCCGTTCAGGTGCAAACCCAAAGCGAGATGTCAGACACTGTTGTCGCTCTTTCGGCACCCGACAAGGCCGCCGAAATGGCCCTGGCCGGCTGGCAGAGCGTCACCGAAAGCGCCGCAACAACAGACACACTACTGGAAAAGGTTCAGGCCCTCTTGGACCAGCGTGAGGACAGCGATGCGGGCACCTGATTTCTGGCACAAACAGCCGGAGGACTTCGATCTTCGGTCTGCCCTGCTGGCACCGCTGGGCTGGGCATATGCGCGTGCAACGGCCTCCCGGCTGTCCAAGGGCCGTCCTGCCACACCGGGTGTGCCGGTCATTTGCGTTGGCAATCTAAATGCAGGCGGCACCGGCAAAACCCCAACCGTGATCTGGCTGCTGGAGACCCTGCGCAGCCTCGGCCATGAGCCGCACGTGGTCACCCGCGGTTATGGCGGCACGCTGGAAGGGCCAGTGCATGTTATGCCTGCAACGCACAAGGCTGCACAGACCGGCGACGAGCCGCTTCTGCTGGCCGCCTTTGGCGAGGTCTGGGTAGCCAAGGACCGCGCCGCAGGCGCCCGTGCCGCAGCAGACGCTGGGGCAACGGTCATTGTTCTGGATGACGGATTTCAGAATCCTGCAGTGGCCAAGGATCTGTCGCTGATTGTTGTGGACGCCCAGCATGGTTTCGGAAACGGGCGCTGCCTGCCCGCCGGTCCCTTGCGGGAGCCGGTTGCTACCGGGCTGAAACGGGCTGATGCTGTTCTGTCACTGGGTGCGGAACCGGCCCAGAAAGCCTTTGCCGCTTCCTGGGGAAGTCAGCTGCAAGGCCTGCCGCATTTCACCGGTGCGCTGGAACCTCTGCAGACCGGCATGCCCTGGAACGGCACCCGGGTTCTTGCCTTTGCCGGTATTGGCCATCCGCATAAATTCTTCGGCACCCTGCGCAGCCTTGGCGCCGAAATAACCCGGGCCGAAGCGCTGGATGACCACCAACCGCTGACCCCGGCGCTGCTGAACCGGCTGGAAAACGAATCCAAGCTGTTGAACGCACAGCTGGTCACAACCGAAAAGGATGCCGTCCGTCTGCCCGACAGCTTCCGCTCAAAGGTGATCACCCTGCCGGTCCGTTTGCAAATTTCCGGCGACGATGGCTTGAAAGACATGCTGAAAGCAGCTGCACCTGCACCCTGACCGGCAACGCCACAGACAAAAAAGCCCGGGCACATGGCCCGGGCTTATGCTTATCTGCTTACCGCCGCTCAGCTTTCCAGTTCGGCATCCAGCAGCTTCTTGAACTCGTCGTAGGACTGGTTGGAAACCTTCTCACCGTTCAGGATGAAGGACGGCGTGGATTCAATCCCGTGCTCAGTCGCATTCTCCTGGTACCAAGCCACCAGTGTTTGCGCCTTCTCACCGTCCTGCAGGCAGGCCTCCAGCTGGTCGTTTTCGATGCCCGCCAGCCGGCCGATCTTGCGCAGCTCGTCGATGATCTCCGATGCACCGCCGGCCCGGGCCCATTCGGACTGGCCTTTATAGATCAGATCGGAAATGCCAAAGAACTTCTCCGGCCCGCTGCAGCGCGCAATCATTGAGGCCCACAGCCCGTAGCGATCGAAATAGACCTCCCGGTAGATGAACTTCACCTTGCCGGTGTCGATGTAGTCGGCCTTCAACTGTTTGAATGTGTTGTTGTGGAAGTTCGCGCAATGCGGGCAGGTGTAGGAGGCATATTCGATCAGCGTGACCGGCGCATCCTCTGCCCCCAGGGTCATTTCGGTGATCGTCGAGGTGTCTACTTCTGCTTCCTGCGCAACTGCCGCGCCAACCAGCGGGTTTGCGTGCAGATTGCTCTGGCTGCCCAACCCCGACAGGGCATAACCGCCCGCAACCACCGCAATCGCGGCCAAGACACCAGACATCAAACGGGTCATTTGAACCCCTTTCCTTGCGTTTTCTGTTTTGTCAGCACATTGCGCCCCAGGCGTTCCAGGGCGGCGCGCAAATCGTCGTTTTCCACCCCTTCGGCAGCCTTGCTGGCCTCAGCCGCATCCTGCGGGTCCGGCTGCAGCGGCGCTTGCACTTTGGGGGCATATTTGAACTCCACGCGGCCGTCAGAAAATCCCGTCGGTGCCGTTTGCGTGATCCGCACCTTGGAGATGGCGTTGAAGCCGTAGACCGCATTCACCCGCTCGCGCAGGCGCTCTTTTTGCATTTCCAGCATCGGCGCGTTGGCCCCGGTGGTCAGAACCGTCAGCGTAGCGCCAAAGGAACCGCGCCCGTAGCCGATGTTCACCGGACGGGCCATGGCAGCGATATCCGGACCGGCGATCTCCTCCCAATGGGTGAGCAGCCGGGACACCGCGAATCCGCGGCTTTCACCCGCTTTGCGGATCTGCTCGCTGAGGAGCTTGGAGGTCCGGGAGAACCCGCGTGTGGTGCTGCGCCTGAATGCCATGATCTAGCTTTTGCTCGACTGCGTACCCTATTGTAAAGAGCCCGGGTACAGGCGCCAGCCCAACCGCAAGCCAAGGAATAACGAATGCGTGACTTGAACAGCAATGTAGGGGCCATGAGCGGAGAGCTGCTGGCCTGGTACGACGTGCATGCCCGCGAAATGCCTTGGCGCGTCAGCCCAGCCGAGCGCGCTGCCGGAATCCGACCCGATCCCTACAAGGTCTGGCTCAGCGAGGTAATGCTGCAGCAGACAACCGTGGCCGCCGTCCGCGAGTACTTCCTCCGCTTCACCGGCCGCTGGCCATCGGTTCTGGATCTGGCTGCCGCGGAAGACGCAGATGTGATGAGCGAATGGGCCGGCCTCGGCTATTACGCCCGCGCCCGCAACCTGCTGAAATGCGCCCGTGCGGTGGCGAATGAGCTGCAGGGGAACTTCCCGAACAGCTACGAAGGCTTGCTCAAGCTGCCTGGTATTGGCCCCTACACTGCCGCCGCCATCGCCTCGATCGCCTTTGACCGGCCCGAGACCGTGCTGGACGGCAATGTCGAACGGGTGATGGCCCGGCTGCATGACATCCACGATCCCCTGCCTGACGTGAAACCCGTCCTCAAGGAGCGCGCGGCGGAGCTGACTCCGGCCCAGCGGCCCGGAGATTATGCTCAGGCGGTGATGGATCTGGGGGCCACCATATGCACCCCCCGCAGCCCGGCCTGCGGCATCTGCCCCTGGCGCACACCATGTGCAGCGCGGGTCGCGGGCACCGCTGCTGAATTGCCCAAGAAAACCCCTAAAAAGCCAAAACCCATCAGGTACGGCATCGTCTACCTGGCCAAATCCGCGGAGGGCACCTGGCTGCTGGAACGGCGCCCGGACAAGGGGCTGCTGGGCGGCATGCTGGGCTGGCCCGGATCGGAGTGGAATGAGGCACCTGCCCCCAATCCCCCTTTTGCAGCGGACTGGCAGGATCTGGGGGGCGAGGTGCGCCACACCTTCACCCATTTCCACCTGATCCTGCAGGTGATGACGGCGGAACTGCCCGAAGGGTTCAACCCCAGCCCCGCGCAAGAACTCATCCCGCGGCACGGGTTCCGCCCCTCCAGCCTGCCCACGGTGATGCGCAAAGCCTTCGATCTGCACAAGGGGAGCTAGGTCACGCTGCGCCCCTCTTGGGTTTTCAGATCTTTGCGCCTAGGGTCGTCCAAGACGCGCGCTGACTGATTGGGAGACACTGGCATGATTGCCCCCGAAACCCTTTCCCGCTGGCAAAGCGCCCTGCCGTTCTGGATGTCCTTTCTGCTGCTGCCGCTGGTCTGGATTGCCGCGCTGCAGGGCGGCTGGGCGCTGCTGCTGCCACCGCTGGTAACCTGGCACCTGTTTGCGGTGCTGGACGGGATGTTTGGCCTCAACCTGGAAAACGCCGACCCCGAAACGCCTGACGGCGACCTGAAATGGTACAAGGCGCTTACGGCGGCCTGGGTGCCGCTGCAGTTCTTCACGCTGTTTGGACTGATCTGGCACGTCAGCGGCGCGGAGCACCTGAACGGCTTCGAGAAATTCGCCGCCTTCTTCGGTGTTGGCGTTGTCACCGGCGCCGTCGGCATCACCTACAGTCACGAGCTGATGCACCAGTCTAGCCGGGTGGAGCGCTGGCTGGGAGATATCCTCTTGGCGATGGTACTCTACTCCCATTTCCGCTCCGAGCATCTGCTGGTGCATCACCGCTATGTCGGCACCCCGCGCGATCCAGTCACCGCGCGATACAACGAAGGCTTCCACCGCTTCTATCCCCGGGTGTTGCGGCAGTGCTGGCATTCTGCCTTCCGCGCTGAAAAAGAGAAGCTAGCGAAGAAGAACCGCCCCTGGACCGACCGCTCCAACCCGTTCTTCCGCTACTGGGCGCTGCAGGCAGCGATGCTTCTGCTGGCCCTGACTCTCGGCGGGCTGACCGGCGTCCTTCTGTTCCTTGTTCAGGCTGGCACTGCAATCTGGCAGCTGGAAGTGGTCAACTATGTCGAGCACTACGGGCTGACCCGCAAACATCTGGGCGACGGTAAGTATGAACCCGTCCAGCCGCGTCATTCCTGGAACGCGGCACACAAGGCGTCGAACTGGCTGCTGATCAACCTGCAGCGCCATTCGGACCACCATTACAAGCCGAACCGCCGCTTTCCGCTGTTGCAGAACTACACCGAGGCCGACGCCCCGCAGCTCCCCTACGGTTATCCGGTCATGACCATAGCCGCGATGATCCCGCCATTGTGGCGGCGGGTGATGAACCCGCGGGTGCGGAGCTGGCGGCAGAGGTATTATCCGGAGGTCACCGACTGGCACCCGTATAACAAGGCGCAGAACCCGATGCCGCGTTAGGGTCTACGCCCAGGCCAGAACCGTCATTGGCTGGTCCAGCCCGCGCACTTCCTGATCCGGATGGCAGGCTGCTCCGTCCAGCAGGTCCAGCCCAGTCAATTCAGCCTTCACCTGTTCTGCCACTGTTGCGCTGACAACAATACTGGCCCGCAGCCTGCGGGTCAGATTCTCCAGCCGTGCGGCAATATTCACCGTCATGCCCAGCACCGCGTATTCCAGCCGGTTGGCTCCGATGTCCCCCAGCAGCGTCTCACCGTAGTGAATGCCAATGCCAGCGCCGATCTCCTGCTTACCCTGCTTGACGCGCTCGCGGTTCCACTTCGCCAGCGAAGACCGCATGGCATGGGCGCAGGCCAGCGCATTTGTGGCATCCTGTTGCCCTGCAACCGGGGTGCCAAAAGTCGCCATCAGCCCATCCCCCAAATACTTGTCCAATGTGCCGTGGTGGTGGAACACCTCACGCTCCATCCGGCCATGGAATTCCCGCAGCAGGTCAATAACCGCGTGCGGATCCATCCCCGCTGAAAGACGGGTAAAACCAATGATATCGATGAACAGAACCGCCACATTCTCGCTGCGTACCTGCTTTAGCGGTTCATCGTTCTGCGAAAGCTGCTCGACTACATTGGGCGAGAAGTAGCGCGACAAATTGGTCCGCTCCCGTGTCAGGCTCGCGTTGCTCATCAGTAGCCCGTTGAAGCGCCGCACCGAAAATCCCAGCGTCGCAGCAACTAGAACAAAGACCACAGCCTCTTGAATCCGCAGCTGAACCACAAAACTATTCGGATCGAAAAACTCCGCCAGTTCCGGCTCAAATCCAAGGGCATCGGCTACGGCATCCGACAAGCCGGGAACTGGGCTGGAAAACCACCAGACCAGTCCCAACGCGGTAAGCCACATGGCGGCCGTCCAAGTGCCGATCGCAATCACCGTGCGCCAGGAATAGGCCATGGTCCCAGCCGCAAGGATGACGAAGAAATACTGGAAGTTGTCGAACCGGTAGAGTATCGCCGCCGGTATTTCGCGGGCATCAAAGGGGTTGGGCACCACCAGACCGATGGTCATGATCAGAAGGTCAAGGAAGATCAACAGCAGCTCCAGCCGCGACCGGCCCACTTTGCCAACCCGGCTGATGAACCAGCCGTTGAGGCACAACAGCGCCAGAATGCCATGGTAGTAAAGCACGCTCCAGACGGGGTTTAGAAAGACGATAAAGACCGCGATTATGGGCAGTGCGATCCAGCGGGCCCGCACCGCAAGCTGCAGCCCGCGCCGCTTGTGCTCATCCAGCGCCGCCTCTGCGAATCGGCTTTCCGCAGGTGAGGCCTGCTGCAAGCTGCCGGTTTCCACCGCCTTGGCGGCGCTGGTTCCAGACGCAATCGCGGTATCGGTCATCGGCTTTCCCTCCTGCCCGCTGGCTGCTGCAGCACCGGCACTTCAGATAAATGCTCCGCATTACACAGGGAATAGCGCATTGGACCGCACCGGTGCAAAAAACCCCGCCTTGGACAGGCGGGGCAAGTTGTGCGCCTGCGCAAAAGCACAGGTGCCTGCAATAGACTGTTGGGTTCTGAAACCGTGACCGTCAGTTCTGCATCTCAGCCCGGATCTGCTGGCGCAGCACGTCAATTGGCACTGTCTTGCCGTCACGCTTGAAGCACCAGTAGGTCCAGCCGTTGCAGGACGGCGCGTTTTCCAGATGCGCACCCACCTGATGGATCGAGCCCTTGATATTGTCGCCGATCAGGGTGCCGTCCGCACGCACCTTCGCCTTGTGGCGGCGGTTCATCGAATAAAGTTCCTCGCCAGGGCGCAGCATGCCGCGCTCGACCAGCTGGCCGAACGGCACCCGCGGCGCCGCGCGTTTGCTGGCGGAAACCTCCAGCGCCTCGCGGTCGTACTTACGCACCGCCTTGATCCGCTTCTCCGCCACCTTGCGGTAGGCTTCCTCGCGCTCGATGCCGATAAACTCCCGGCCCAGCATCTTCGCCACCGCACCGGTGGTGCCGGTGCCGAAGAACGGGTCCAGCACCACGTCGCCCGGGTTGGTTGCCCCGACCAGGATCCGGTGCAACAGAGATTCCGGCTTCTGCGTAGGATGCGCCTTGTCGCCGTTTTCGTCCTTTAGACGCTCGTGGCCAGTGCAGATCGGCAGCACCCAGTCACTGCGCATCTGAATGCCCTCGTTCAGCGCCTTCAGCGCTTCGTAGTTGAAGGTGTACTTGGCGCCCTCGGACTTGGACGCCCAGATCATCGTCTCATGCGCGTTGGTAAAGCGTTTGCCGCGGAAGTTCGGCATCGGGTTCGACTTGCGCCAGATGACGTCGTTCAGAACCCAATAGCCCTCGTCCTGCAGCACAGCGCCGACACGGAAGATATTGTGGTAGGAACCGATCACCCAGATCGAGCCGTTCGGCTTCAGCACCCGGCGCGCCGCCTTCAGCCAATCGCGGGTGAACTGGTCATAGGCCTGGAAGCTGGAAAACTGGTCCCAGTGATCATCCACGGCGTCGACCTTGGAGTTGTCGGGACGGTGCAGTTGGCCTTTCAGCTGCAGGTTATACGGCGGATCCGCAAAGATCAGATCGACCGAATTGGCCGGCAGACTGTTCATCGCTTCGACGCAGTCCCCGCCAATAATCGTGTTTAAAGGGAGCGCTGCCGCGCCCTTTGTCATGGTTTTATTCATTGCTCTGCCTCATAACCGCGGCGCATTTTTGCGCTCATTAGGTTGTCCACAGGATGAGTCATCGCGGATTCGAGGTCAATTTGTTTATTATAACAACGCCCTACGGTTCACTCTTGATACAAGATATTGTGTACCGGTTTGAAGGATCGCCGATGATGTGGGGTCACACCAAGCTGAAGTAGCGCATCCCGGTGCTGTTTCGAGGGATAGCCCGCGTTTTTCTCCCAGCCATAACCCGGGAACTGTTGCGCCAAATCCACCATGATCCTGTCGCGCGTGAGTTTCGCCAGGATCGAAGCCGCTGCGATGGACACCGATTTTGCGTCCCCTTTGACCACCGCTTCCGCTGGCAAAAACAGCCCCTTAGGGATTAGATTGCCATCGATCAGCAAATAGTCCGGTGCCGGGTCCAGCGCTGCCACTGCACGCTCCATCGCCAGATGCGTCGCGCGCAAAATATTCAGTGAATCAATCTCTTCCACCGTAGCATGGGCAATGGCCGCCTGTGCGGAGGATAGGATTGCCCCTTCCAGCGCCTCGCGTTTTTTCAGGGTGAGCTTTTTAGAGTCGTTGAGACCATCAGGTATAGCGCTGGCATCCAGCACCACCGCGGCGGCGGTCACCGGACCTGCCAGCGGCCCGCGGCCAACCTCGTCCACACCGGCAATTCTGAGAAACCCTTTTTCATGGGCAAGGGTCTCGAGACTGTAATCTGGCTGTGTCATGCCTCTCACAAAGCCAATCATGGCCCCGGATGCAACCCGTACAAAAAGGGGGGCCGAAGCCCCCAAGTTTGCTGCTGCTCGAAGCCGTTGAGCGGGTTAGCGGTTCACCATCCGGTAGCCATGTCTCTTCAGGCAGCCGGGCTTGAAACCGGTGCGGTTGCGCTGTCCATTCCAGAACGTCACTTTACAAGCCCGCGGCAGCTTGTGGGTGTAGCCATAGTTGCGATCCAGGCAGCGCTTTGCCGCCAGCGGATAGTTCTGGCTGTAGCGCGGGAAATAGCGGACGCATTGCGCAGGCAGGTCATAGCGGCGCACAGACCGCGGCAGCGGTTTGACGTGGCCGTCGTTGCGATTGTAACCATTGTGCCGGTGGCCGCCGTGTGAATGGTTGTGCGGCGGATTGTAAGTGCGGGTTACCGCATGATCATCCCTATCCCGGGAATGCTTGATGGCTGCGCCCAGGATCCCGAGTAGCGCCAGGCCGCCAAGGATTTTTGCGACATCATCGTCAGCGCGGGCGGGCGCCGCAGAGAAACCGGTAATGGCAATGGCGGCAGCGACAATCATTGCAATGAATTTGCGGTGCGGCTGGGGGCGGTGAATCTGGGCCATGTCGGGACCTTTCTTTTGAATATGCAGAACACTTGATGCCGCCAGCCTGTCCCGCCCCCCGTCAGACAGGCAATATCGGCAGCTTGTTATCAGATATCAGCTGCCCCAACCCCCCGCGGTTATTGAATTTCACATCCTCCAGACGCAGGATGGCCCCATGAAACAGCACCTTCTGATCCCCGCCCTTGCGGCCACCCTTCTGGCGCTTTCCTCGCCCGTGATGGCCGCAGACTGCTATGCCGACTACAAGGCCAAGCAGGACAACCCGCTGCGGCTGCACTATGGTGTGATCCAGCTCTCCGGTGCCTGCCAGAAACAGGCCGCCCGCGGTGAAATCCAGACTCGCATCGCGCCCGCTGGATGGACGCTCCTGAATGTCCTGTCCGTCTTCGGCCCCGAAGGCCTGCAGCAAAGGAAGGCCAATGCCGGACCCTACTATCTCCGTTTCTGAGGCCCGTGCGGCCGGCAGCAAGGTCATCGGCTTTGGCATTGCTGCCATCGTGGCAATTCTGGCCGTGGCCGGCACGGTGCTGCTGCTGACGCTGCCCGATGCCAATGCCTTCAATGCCCGGGTTGAACAGCTGTTTATCGAAAACGACCTGACCACCCAAGCCGAGATCAAGCTGCTGGAAATCCTGGCCCAGTCCGGCACCGCCTTTGCCGACACGCTGACCAGCTACCGGATGGTGATCTTTGTGCTGCTAGTCTTTGCCGCTGCCATGATGGTAGCGGCCTTTGCGGTGCTGGGCATGCTGGTGATGCTGAACCGCCGCATGGCCCAGATCGAACGCTCCGGCATCCAGGTGAACGAACTGCTGATCAGCCGCGATGAAAACACCGTCTATCTGAACAACATGGGGTTCAAACTGACACCCGCGGCGATGGAAACCCTATCTGTTCTGGCCGAGGCCCGGCTGGACGACGATGTGCTGTCCGGCGCCGAGATCGAGGCGGTGATTTCCGGCCGCACCTCCGCCGATTGCGAGGAGGCTGCCGGCGCCACCCGGATCAAGCGCCTGCGTGATACCCTTGGGAACCAGATGGTCAGCGAACTGCTGGTCAAGAACATTGCCAAGCGCGGCTATGTGCTGGCGATCAGCAAGGACGTGATCCGCATGGTCTGACCCTTCCGCTCCGTTCTGCTCAATATCCTGTGTCCGGCTCTGGATTTTTCCGGCACAGTACTCAGATAGTTCATAACCGGCCTGCGCCGGCCGGTCCTGTTTCCGCCGCCTGAACGGCACATAGGACAAGGATCTCTGGGATGGACACACAGGTGCAGACCCGCAACCGGGGCTACGGCATTGTTGTCGAACCGCTGCAAGGCCTGGTCACCGCCCGGCGCAACGGCACTGTTGTGGCGCAAAGCTCCCGTGCCAAGGTGATGTACGAAACCCGGCTCCCGCCAGCCGTCTACTTCCCGGCAGCAGACGTGACCGCGCCGCTGTCAGCCCATAATCCCCTGCAAACCTTCTGCCCCTTCAAGGGTACCGCCAGCTACCGCGACATCCTGCTGCCCGGCAGCACGGTGCAAAACGGCGTCTGGGCCTACGAGGACGCCATGCCGGAGGCCGCCGCCATTTCCGGCCACATCGGCTTCATGCCCGGCGCCGAAGTTGAGTTCGACTTTGGCAGAAACACTGTTGAGATGCCGGACTACGGCAATATCTCCGGCCCGGTGATCGACTGGCTGCTGCGCGATGCCTCGATGGTGGCAACTCCGGAAGAGCTGACCGCCGCCTTGGCAGAGAAGTTTGTCGAGCAGGGCATTTACCTGTCCCGCCTGTCGGTCATGGCCTGGTCGCTGCACCCGCTGATCGCGGGCAAGAACTACATCTGGCAGAAGAAAACCGGCGAGGTTACCACCTACGCCCCGTCTTATGAAATCCACGACCATCCCGCGTACCAGAACAGCCCGCTGCGCCATGTCTCCAACGGGCTGGGCGGGGTGCGGCACCGGCTGGACGCCTGCTGCACCGACGATGCCTTCCCGATCCTCGAAGACCTGCGTAAGGACGGCGCCACCGACTATGTCGCGATGCCGCTACGGTTCTCCGACGGGCGCATCAATGTGCTGACGCTCACCAGCGATCACCCGAATGGCTTTTCGACCGCCAACCTTGGGCTGATCTTCGAATGCTCCGGGGTGATCGCCCGCTACTACGAGATTTTCATGCAGCGCGAAAACGCTCAAGCGTTGCTGGAAACCTATGTCGGCAAGCGCACCGGCGCCCGGGTGCTCGGCGGCGAAATCCGCCGCGGCGACGGCGACGAGATCGACGCTGCCATTATGTTCTGCGACCTGCGCGGCTCCACCCGGCTGGAGGAACAGTTGGGCCGCCAGGACTATATTGCGCTGCTGAACCAGTTCTTCGAAACCGCCTCAACCATCGTGCATGACCATGGCGGCGAGGTGCTGAAATTCATCGGTGACGCTGTGCTGACCGTCTTCCCGGCCGGCAGCAACCCGGAAAAAGCGCGCACCCAGGCCCTGGACAGCGCCCGCGCCATCGTTGCGAGGCTGGAAGAAATCGCCCAGGAAGAAGACGGCCACCGCTGCGAGGCTGCCATCGGCATCGCCTATGGCCGTGTGACCTATGGCAATATCGGCTCGCGAGAGCGGCTGGACTTCACGGTGATCGGCCAAGCCGCCAATATCGCCGCCCGGCTGGGCGACTACGGCAAGACCGCGGATCACGCGATTGTCGTCAGCCGCGACATCCTAAGCGACGCGTCGCAAGGCGTTTCGCTGGGCGCTGTCAGCCTGCACAATGTCTCCCAACCAGTCACCTGCTTTGCCGTCGCACCTGCCCAGAATTCCCAAGCCGCCGCAGAATAACTCTGCCTCTGTTCAGCACCGGGTCAAGGGCGACGCAGCCGCCGTGCTATGCGCGGTTCACCCTTGAGGCGGGGATGAACGCACCACACTGGAACCCGGCCTTCAGGCAAACCTGCCCTGAAGAACCTCTCAGCAAATACCCTTCCGCCCTGCCCGCAGGGCAGGGCCACGCCCAAGGCTGCTTCGCCGGCATCTACGATGCAGGCAACAGCCGCGGGAGCTTTCCGCCGCCCCTCACTCAGCCGGTTGCAATCCCGCGCTGCGCCTTATCCCCCATGGAGAGCAGCAGCGGGTCCTTAGCCTGGCGCGCCTTGAAGGCCTCCTTGCCGGTCAACCCCTGCCAGCCGCATTGCACCAGCGATTGCGCCACCGCGCCGCCCAGCGTTGTGCCCGGACCGGTCACGATGAACAGGTCCGGCGCAAACTCACAGGCCGCATTCTGTACCGCGCGGGTGAAATCATAGGGTTCCACTACCTGATGCCCCAGCGTGTAATCCCGCAAGGCCTTCGTATCCGTGGCACCCGGCCACCAGACCTGCCCCTGCCCATCAATCAGCGGCACCTCCGGCTGGGTGAACATCTCCGCACCCAGCCGCTTGCGCCCTTCTGCCGCTACCGGTACCTGCAGGCTGGTGTGAAACGCCGCGTGATTGGCCAGACGCATTGGGAAACGTTCCTCCACCACTGGCACCGCGCCCTCAAACGCCGCCAGCCCGGCCTCGTTTCCGGCCAGCACCAGCATCCCGCCCAGATCAATCGACAGCGCCAGGTCATGCCCCTCGCGGGCATCAATCTCTGCCGCCAGCGCCAGCAGCTCCGCCTTGCGCGCGGGATCGTTCTGCCAGTCCGGTCCGGCAAAGGGATAGACCAGCTGGCCTCCGATCAGCTGCTTCTGCATCAGTGTGCCCATGGTGTTCACCACCTCGAACCCGTCTACCGCACTCAGCGCCCCGGCCGCCGCGAGCGCGATGTACCAGCCCATCGAATTGCCGGTCACCGCAACCACCTCGATATCCTCCGACAGCGACTGCGCATCCGCCAGCGCCGAAGAATAGATCAGCGGCGAGGCAATATCCCCGCGGGAATACTTCGAAACCGAAAACCGGGCGGCACCATCCAGAGCCGTGACCTCTTCCTGCCCGGCGTCCCGCCGCTGCGCATCAAAGCCCGCAAACAGCGCTGCCTTGTCTGCATGATGGCGATGGAGATATCCCAGCTCCGCCTTGTTGTAGGTGCCCCTTCCCGGGCAGATCAGAACAGCGGTGCGGGTCATTTCTTGCCTCCTGCCAGCTTCAATGCAGCCACAATGATGCTGTCCTTCGACGGCAGAGTAGCGCCATAGGCAGGCCCGGTTGCGATAAAGCAATCGCTAGCGGCGATCCGCGCCGTGGGGATATCGCTTTGCTCCGCAAACAGCGCCATCAGCGCTTCCGACTGGCTGCCGGTGATGCGGCATTCATCAACGATCAGCACGTTCTTGCAGCCATTCACTGCCTCCAGCAGCGCCGCCTCTGGCAAGGGCGCCAGCCAGCGCAGGTCCACAATCCGGGCATCCACGCCTTTCAACGCCAGCTCTGCCTGCGCCTGAGCCGACAGGTAGCGCCCATTCCCATAGGTCACGATTGCCAGATCAGTGCCATCTCCATGCACCCCAACCTCGCCCAAACCAATGCGCCGGTCCCATGACGGGTAGGTCCGCATCCAGCCGCCATCCTTTGCCTCATGCAGGTCCCGCATCGGATAGAGCGCGATGGGTTCGACAAAGACCACCACCCGCTGCTCCTCGCGCGCGAGCCGCACCGCCTCGCGCATCATCATCGCCGCCTCGGCCCCGTCCGACGGGCAGGCAATCACGATCCCCGGAATATCCCGCAGCACCGCCAGTGAGTTGTCGTTGTGGAAATGGCCACCAAAGCCCTTCTGATAACCCAGCCCGGCAATCCGCAGCACCATAGGGTTGGAAAACTGCCCGTTCGAGAAAAACGGCAAGGTCGCCGCCTCGCCGCGCAGCTGATCCTCGGCGTTGTGCAGATAGGCGAGGAACTGGATCTCCGGAATGGGCAGAAAGCCGTTGTGCCCCATGCCAATCGCCAGCCCCAGGATCGACTGCTCATCCAGCAATGTGTCGATCACCCGGTCAGACCCGAACCGCTGCTGCAGCTTCTGGCTGACGCCATAGACCCCGCCCTTGCGGCCCACATCCTCGCCCATCATGACGATTTCGCCGTGCTCCAGCATCAGGTCGGTCAGCGCCCAGTTGATGAGGCGCGACATCGGCTGCGGCTCCTCCATCGCGCGCATGTCGCTGCCAAAGGCTGCGGCCCGTGCCTCGGCACTGGGGCCATTGGTGGGCGCACACGCCCGTTTGGGCGGGATCAGGCTGGCCGCGACATCCGCCGCGGTTTTCAAATGCGGCCGCGTCACCGCTTCCGCCCGGATCCGTTCCACCCGCGCGCAAGTGTCCGTATAGATCTTCAGCGCTTCCGCGGGCTGCAATACGCCTGCCTCCTTCAGCAGCCGCACCGAATGCAACAGCGGATCATTGGCCTCATCCGCCTCCACCTCGGCCTTGGTCATATAGGTGGTCGGCACATCCGCCCCGGCATGGCCGTAAAGCCGCACGGTGCGCAGATGCAGAAAGGCCGGCTTCCTGCGGGTCCGTACATACTCTGCCGCCTCTTGCGCCACCGCAAAGGTGTTGTAGATATCCAGACCGTCGGCCTTGAAATACTTGATGCCGGGACGATGCTCCATTGAGGCCTCAATCCACCCTTTCGGCGTTTTGGTCGAAATGCCGATCCCGTTGTCCTCGCAGACAAACAGCAAGGGAAGCGGCGTTGACTGCACCGAGGTCCAGCCCGCGGTGTTGATTGCCCCCTGCGCCGTCGAGTGATTCGCGGACGCATCGCCGAAGGAACACAAGACGATCGCATCCTCAGGCAGCAGCTGATGCTCCGGCTTGTGCCGCTTGGCCGCGCCGATGGAATAGGCCGCCCCAACCGCCTTGGGCAGATGCGAGGCGATGGTCGAAGTCTGTGGCGGGATCATCAGTGCCTTGGAGCCCAGCACCTTGTGCCGCCCACCCGAGGTCGGATCTTCGCTGGAGCAGGCAAAGGACAACAGCATGTCCCATGCAATCCGCTGTCCAGGTGCATGATCCGCGCGGTCGATCTGGAAAGCTGCATCGCGGTAATGAAGGAATGCCATATCGGAAGGGCGCAGGGCACGGGCGACCGCCGCCATCCCCTCATGCCCGGAGGAGCCGATGGTATAGAACCCTTCGCCGGCTTTTTGCATTTCCCTGCTGGTAAGATCCAGCGCCCGGCTCAGAACCTGGGCGCGGAATACGGACACTGCCTCGGCGGCTATCAGCGGCCCGCTTGGTTCGGCTCCTACGGGAAAATCACCAGCCTGAACCCGGTCCAGGAAATTCTGATGCACGATCTGAGCGCGGTCCATGCGGCCTCCTTGAACTGGCTGACCGCCTCTTTATCCGAGAATCCGGGACACAAAGCCAATGAGATTGCGTTCTGGTATTATTCCGAAATGGAATGCTCAGGCCAGAATTCAGTCCAGCTTCTCACAAGAGGTACGACTTTGCCGCGCTTGCCGCGGTGGATCGCAATTGGCTGAACCCAGGCCCCGCGGATTTGCCTGCCATTTCCGTTTGACGGCCCTGGCAATCCGCCTTATACGCCGGTCTCACGACACCTGCCCAGGTGGCGGAATTGGTAGACGCGCTAGCTTCAGGTGCTAGTGTCCGTATGGACGTGGAGGTTCGAGTCCTCTCCTGGGCACCATCCCCCCCTCACTCGAAAATCAGCGCATCGCAGTAGTAACTGCGCGACCGCTAAAGCATGTGCGCCCGCCGTTTCCGGCAGGCGCAGGGGCGGGCCTCAGGCCGCCTGATATTGCGGCGCCGTCGCCAGAAAGCGGCCATAGGCGCTGGCGTCGGGCGGCGCGAATTGCTCGGCCAGCGGATTCGACCGCTTCCATTGCGTCGCGCCCATATCCATCAGCAACTCGTCGAAATGCTTGAAATGGAACGGGGCCGAGCACAGCCCGCCATAGATCTGTGCGGCCGGGCGCTCCTTACGGCGCCAGTCGAGCATCATCTGGATGTTCTCCTCCATCTCCGCCCGCGACGGCTGACGTGCCAGCTTGCCATCGGCATAGCGCACCAGCCAATTTGCCACCATCTCAGCCGACAGGATGGTGCAGAAACTGGAGTTGAAGCCGACAAAGCCCATCTCCGGCAGGTCCGGGTTCACCGCCAGGCGGTAGGTCCGGTACTGGCCGTCCGCCTCGATCAGCTTGTCCAGATGCTGCTGCGCCAGATAGGGGATGCCCAGTTTCCAGCCGACGGCCGAGATCACCAGATCAGCGCCGATACGCTCACCGTTTTCCAGCACAATTTCGTCACCGTCATAATGCGAAAAGGTGGTACGGTGCGGCAGGATCGAGCCGTCCTTGAAGCCTTCGAACAGCCCCGGCGTCACGATCGGCACCGAGCAGGAGACGTCCCTTTCGATCGGAATATCGGGCACCATGTCCCACTTCTTCAGCCCCAGTTGCAGCTTCAAAAGCGTCTCTAACCCGCGGAAATTTGCCCAGATCAGCGGCTTGGCCAAACCATAGAAGGCCTTGTGCAGCCAGCTGCGGCCCCAGCCGTTGAACTGAACCTCCTGCGCCCGCATGTACAGCAGCCGCTTGAAGTTGATGCCGCCGATGAAATACGGCACCCGCCAGACATTCTGACGGTAGACCAGATGCACCTGCCTGGCGCCGTTCTGCGCCGCATTCACCGCCACGTCGGTCGCGGATTTGGAACCGCCCAGCACCACCACCCGCTTGCCGCGCGCATGTTCCGGATCCAGGTATTCCGAGGAGTGCATCACCTCCCCGCCCTGCACGGTGAAGGCCTCCTGCCCGGGATGGGTCAGGATGTTCTTCTCGGAAAACTGCCCGGTGCAGGCCACGGCAAAATCCACGTTCTGGACCTGGGTCTCGCCGCCCGTCTCGATCACCAGCCGCCAGCCCGGTTGCCCGTCCGGGCGGCGGTCCATCTCCAGCACGTTGGTGTTCAGCTGGAACAGCCGGTGCAGATCATACTTGTCCGCATAGGAATGCAGATAGGCATGCACCTGCGGCCCCTTGGGCCATTCCGGATAGTCTTCCGGCATCGGATGGTCAGTATAGCAGTACAGGTTCTTGGGCGATTGCGTCTGCACCCCGGGGTAAGAGCGAGACGGCTCCCACACCCCGCCAAGGTCATGGCTGCGCTCATATCCCAGAACCTGATGCCCCCTTTCGGCAAAGGCCTTGGCCGCGGCCAGCCCGCTTACCCCGCCGCCGATCACGGCGACCGTTTTGCGTTTCACCATGTCCGCCTCCCTCATTGCGAGGGGGGCGGCAGAAAATCGACCTCATGCAGCGCCGACAGCCGCACCAGTTCTTCCGTATCGGTCACCCCGTCCAGCGCGCAGAACAGCTCGAACAGCTTGCGCGACGGCGCCACCCCGAACACGCAGGACGCCGTGCTGCCAGAGCGGTTGAAGATGCCATGCGCCACCCCCATCGGCATCCGCACCGTGTCGCCCGGCCCGGCCTGGTAAACCTCACCGCCGAACTCCACCTCCAGTGTGCCTTCCAGCATGGTGATCCACTCATCCTGGGTGGGGTGCACATGCGGCGGTACAAAAGTGCCGTCCGGAATGACCGCGTGCCAGATAAAGGCGTTCTCGCTGTGCAGCTTGGGCGTATAGGTGTGCCCGACGACATTCCAGGACGTGCCGTTGAGTCCGTCGGCGGCCTTGGTTACTCCTTGCTCCTGAGCCATTTTTTCCTCCCATGTCAGCTCGTTCCAATAGCCTAGGGGCGGCGCTGGAAAAGGATTATCCAAAATACGCAAATAAGCGCAGACCGGCGTGATTGCCTGACCTGCAAACCGTGCTAGGCTGCGGAAATGACAGCATCGCAATCTTCAGGCGCACGTGAACCGCTGCGCGCTTGGCGGCAGTTCCACAGCCGTGACATTGATGAAGTGCGCGCGCTGGTGGCGCAAAAGTTTTGCGACCACCGCCTGCAGCCCGCAGGCCCTTCCCGGAGGACCGGCACCCGTTACAACCATGTGCACGGTCGGGCTCTGTCACTCAATTACCTCAGCTACGGATCCGCGGTACACATCGATCCGGGCGAACTGCAGGACTTTTATCTGGTCCAGGTGCCGCTCAACGGCCGGGCGCTGGTGGCCAACGGCGCCACTCCGGTGGCGTCCGACCGCAGCACTGCAACGGTGCTCAACCCGACCCGCGATACCCGGATGACCTGGCACGCCGATTGCCGGATGCTGCTGCTGCAGATCAGGCGGAGCGCCCTGCACGCGCTTGCAGAACAGGCTGCCGGCCTGTCCTTGTCCGAGGCTGTTGTCTTTGACACCGCGCTCCCGGTATCCGGCGGTGCCCTGCATGGCTGGGCACGCCAGTTTGCGGCCTGTGTCAGCGCCACTGAAAACCGTGCCGGCTTTGGCTGCTGGAGCGCGTTGCAGCAGCAAGTGATCGAAGAGCAGCTGATCCTTGGCCTGCTGACCCATCAGCAAAGCAATATCCGTCACCTGCTGACCACCCGTTCATCGGGGAGCAGCAGTCAAGTCCGCCGCGCTCAGGACTTCATTCATGCCAATGTCGGCGAGTCTCTTTCGGTCCCAGCCATTGCTGCCGCGGCGGACTGCAGCATCCGGTCGCTGCAGGCTGGGTTCCGCAAGCACTTCGGCCTGACACCTATGGAATACCTGCGCGACCTGCGGCTGGACCTGGCCCGCTACCTGATGTTGTCGCGGAACGCAGAAACGCCGGTCAGCAGCATTGCCTATGATTGCGGGTTCTCCCACTTGGGCCGGTTTTCCCAGCTCTACCGCGCCCGTTTCGGAGAGCTGCCCAGCGCCACGACGGGCATTCCATGCCATTCCCTGTGATCCACACTTGCGCGGGAATTACGCAATGTTTAAACGAGCATCACCTGCCCGCCTCGAGCGGAGGCCGGTGCCGCTGTAGCTCAGCTGGTAGAGCACGTCATTCGTAATGATGGGGTCGGGGGTTCGAGTCCCTTCAGCGGCACCAACAAACCAAGGAATCATTATGTATTTCAATTGGTTAGTTGGGGTGTTGAAGGTTTAGCCACCCCATATTCCCCCATTTAATTTCCGCCTGATGCGCCAGGAGATCTGAACCCCAAGCGCTCTCTGTCTGCGGGAGGGCCATCGGGGGTATGCACTGCGCGCTCTTTTTCGGTCCTGTCCATTTGTGAGTTGCTCAACCGTTCAAAAATCAAGACAACTCCAATAAGCGCCCAAATGTTTCAAAGTAGCACAGATGGCCGGTGACGAATGTGCCTACGAACCGACACTAAGATTGATTAGTTAAATTGCTGTTTCGTCCGCAGCGCATCCCGGAGCGGCCATTGATATAGAGCAGGCGGCGCTGAATACTGCAGGTGCTACTTATCGGGGTCGCCTTCCCGGGAAGCGGACGCTCGATGAAGCTATATACCTTCTACTTATGCTGTGGGTCGCGCCGACGGCAGCAACGCGCAGAAAGCGAATTTTTCAAAGTCGTGGCTCCTCGGGCAGGGCAATAGGCACGACCGGCCCATTGCGGTCGCTCGCCGCTGTTACTGGGCGCTGCCGTGTGGCCCGTCAGTGGAGACATTAGCTGCGCCCGCGAAATCACGCGACATGCGAGCTTGCCATTTGCAGGACCCAGCGGACATTCGCTGCCGCTGCAGCATCGGTTACGAAGTACATCAGCTTGCGCAGGAAGCCGACATTGGTGCCACATGCAGCGGACGGCAGGAGCGCGCCTAAACCACCGTCGTACAAGGCTAGGGCCTTCGCTTGTGAAGTGCTGCTAGGCAAGCGATGACTAAATTGGATTAAACCGCCGGAACCGACGCCCCGCTGTCAATCAAAGCCAATTGGTTCTGGCCAACACGGGCGGCCCTAAACTGCCATCTTGCTTCATGATGGCACCGCGGCGCAGTTTGCCTACAGTGAAACAACGGCTGTCAGTCACCACATGAAAACCAGCCTTACATTAGTTTCCTTCGGGTTGTGCCATTGGCGTGCGTTGCTTCTGGGCTTCCTGTAGGCGCTCCGGCCAAGTTGACTTTATGAAAGTTAGAATGTTCCAAACATCTTGATCGGAAAGCCTGTCCTCAACTCCCGGCATTCCACTAATGACTCCCGTTACCCCATGTTTAAGAGCGCGGCTTTCCCCCAAATTTGGTATTTGGTATAGGTGAACAGCACGGCATCATCGTGGTGCCAAGTATGACCTGTGCGGTCATGCGGTGGCGCCCGAAGCACGCCATCTCTATCAGGGGACTGCCAATCCTCTTGCGAAAGTGCCGCCCACCACGTGCGGCGCTTTAAACACGTGGCCCTGCTGTCGCGCCGCCGCATGACGGCTTTGAGCCCTCTCCAAAAGTACTGAAATTTTGCTGCGTGCGTTAGTAGCGCGGCGGTGCGCTGCACCGCCGAATTTCTCCCGCTGCACGGCAGAAGGAATTGCGGCCATTCCGGCGGGCCGCAGCAAAATCTTTGACCAAGAATTTGTCCGTCATCAACTGAAGTGGGTAAGTTGAGGGCGGACAGACCAATCGGCGAAAATCTGAGCGAGAGATGAACGCATCAATCAGTGTTAAAACCGCCGTTGACCAACGTGATGCCGACTCTGAGCTTCCCTGTGCGGCGAACACAAGTACAGTCGACTGACGTATACGCTCCTTTTTGGCATGCAGCTGGCAGAAGGTTCGAGCTGGAAAAGCGGCGGGGCGGCGGGCTTTGGCGCCCGCCGCTTTCTGGGATCAGAAGCGGCCTTGATGCGCTCGAATTCCTTCAGCATGCGGCCTTCCAGCTCCGGGTTGACCGCGTCGAAGAACAGGCTGCCTTCGAAGACTTGTCGACATCGGCAAAGCCGTAGGTCTCGATCAGGCTCTGGTCCGCGGATTTGAACGCCTCGGCATTGGAATGGGCATAGCCCAGTTCTCGATGATGTATTTTGCCGCTGGGCTCGGAACTCAGCGCATTCAGCATGTTCATAGACCTGCTCGTCGCTCTGGTGAGGGCGTTGGGATCCGCCGTCGCCGCAGACCCGGTGGCGATGCCCTTGTCCACGTCGCGCATCATCCGGGCCGGGGTCTCGTTCCAGATCAGGTTCAGCTCCGACTGGTTCCAGCCCAGCCCATCAGCACCTCGCCCGAGGCGATGGCCTGGTCCAGCTGGCCCGCGTCGGACCAGTAAAGCGCACGTCGGGGTGGATCTGCGCGCAGGAAATCGGAGGCCTTCTGGATTAGCCCATCCGACATATCGGTGTAGCTGGAGGCACCGGTGCGGCCGGCGCCGCCATCGCATAGGCCGAAGAGGCCGCATCGGGGATGGCGATCTTGCCCTGGTAGGCGGGGTCACCCAGCAGCTGCAGCGAGACCGCGCTCTGGTCGAAAGAATATCGTCGGTGCGGTAGATCAGCCGGATCTTGCCCTTCAAACGGCACCATATACGGTCTGGCCGTCGATGGTGACGCCGTCCATCATCCTTGATCTGCGGCAGCAGGCTGTCCCAGTTGCTGATTTTCGAGGTGTCGATCGGCTGGGAGCCGCCGCCACCCATTTTGCGCAGCCCGTAGGTGCAAGGGTGGGCGAGGTCTGCGGCAAAACCCAATTGCAGCTTGGTGAAAGCCTCCTCGACGCTGCCGAAGTAGGTGTAGCTGGGGCGCGCCGTATTTTGACGTAGTCGCCGTAAAACCCCTGGTCCTCATAGCCGGACCAGTCAAAGACCAACAGGCTGGCGGGCGTCGGCGGCTGCGATGCCCGCCGGCGGTCAGGGCCGTGGCCGCGGCCAGTACCGTTTTGAAGTGTTTCATGTGTTGTCCTCCCTTTATTCTCATGCCTCGCGGGCGCCGAGGTCGATCACGGAGGCGTTCTGCACCCCCAGCCAGACCGGGTCGCCCTGCTTGTGATCCACCGTGTGGAAGTAGTTCGGCACCGACACCGCAATGGCTGCAAAGCCCTCGGCGGTGACGTGGTCATGCACATTCTCGCCGTAGAAGGCGGCGTTGGTGACAGTGCCCTGCAGATAGCCGTCGTAGCCGCCGGGCTTTTCCGCCGATCTCCAGCTGCTGGGGCGGATCCCCATGAGCAGCTGCGGCCCGCGCCGCGCCACATTGGGGTTCACGTCGATGGAGAGCGGGCCGAAGCCCTGCACCTGGGCGTGCAGTTTGCCGTCCGCCTCTCCGGTGACAGCCGCATCCAGGAAGTTCATGCCGCCGATGAAGGCGGCGACCTCCTGGCTGCAGGGGCGGGCATCGGCGCCTCGGGCTTGTCCACCTGCTGAGCTCGCCCTGAACGTCGCCCCGATGCGGTCGGACATGGTCATCACCTCGTACTGGTCGTGGGTGACCATGACGAAGGTGATCCCGAGCTTCTGCTGCAGGCGGCGCGTTCGAACTGCATCGCCTCGCGCAGGTTCTTGTCGACGCCGACAGCGGCTCGTCCAGCAGCAGAACCTGGGCCGCATCACCAGCGCCCGGGCCAGCGCCACCGCTGGCGCTGGCCGCCGGACAGTTCCGTGGCCTTGCGCGGATACCGATCCGCAGCTCCACCATCTCCAGCGCCTCGGCGACGCGGGCCTCTGTTCGGCCTTGCCCAGCTTCAGGCTTCCGCAGTCCAAAGGCGACGTTATCGCCGACATTCAGATGCGGGAAGATCGCGTAAAGACTGGAACACCATGTTGGCGGGCCGTTTGTTCGCCGGGATATGCGCCATGTCCTGGCCGCCGATGCGGATGCTGCCAGCAGTGCGTGGTCCTGGAAGCCCGCAATCATCCTCAGCGCCGTGGTCTTGCCGCAGCCGGAGGGGCCCAGCAGAGAAAAACTCGCCTTCCCGCAGCGTCAGGTTCAGGTCGCGCACCGCGGTGAAGGTGCCGAACCGTTTCTCCACGCCGGAGATTTCGATGATGTTCTGGCTGGTCATTCCGTATCCTTCATCGGCGGATTCGGCGGAACGGCGGCGGAAGTATTCGGCGGCCAGCAACAGCAGCACCGAGGCAAGCAGCAGCAGCGAGCCGAGCGCCAGCGTGTTCGGCAGCTTGGCGGGGAAGCGGATCTGGCTCCAGATATAGACCGGCGGCGTTGGGCTGGTTGCCGGACGGAAAAAGGCCAGCACAAACTCGTCAAACGAGACGGTGAAGGTGACCAAGGCTGGCGACAATCCCCGGCGCCACAATGGGCGGGTCACCCGGCGGAAGGTGCCGTCGCGCTTTCGCCAAGATCAGAAGGCGGCTTTTCCTCCAGCGACTGGTCGAAATCGTCAAAGGCGGATTTCATGATCAAAACCGCGAAACGCCACAAAAACACATGACCCAGGATCACCGTAGTAGCGACGGCCTCAGCCCAGCGAGATAAACAGCCCCGGCGTCGAGGACGCCACGATGATGCCGGGGATGACCAGCGGCAGCATCACCAGCCCCTCCGACAGTTCGCGCCCCTTGAACCGGTAGCGCACATAGGCGCCGGCGGCGCGAACAGCCCAGCGAGGTGGCGACCAGCGCGGTCACCGCGCCGACGATCAGCGGTTTCGCCATCGCCTGCAAGAGCGTGTCCTGTTCGCCCAGCTGAGCGTACCATTTCAGGGTGAACCCCTTCATCGGAAAGGCGACGATGGTGCCGTCGTTGAAGGAGAACAGCGGCAGCAGCAGCACCAGCAGGTGCAGGAAGATCAGGTAGCCGATGGCATAAGCCGGCCGCCAGGGGAAGCGGAAGGGTTTGCGCGGGGCTTGCTCAAAGCGGGGCTCAGCGGCTTGTTCAGGGGTTCGCTTACCGGAGTGCTCAACGGATCCTCCTCCCCAATGCGGTGGCCAGGATGACAAACAGGATGGCGACAAAGCCAACGGAGGCCATCACCGCCAGCGACGGGTTGCCCCCAGCGGCCGGTCTGGCCGGGCCGAACTGCACCTGAATGAGGTTCGCCGCCGTCTTGCCCTGTGAGCCGCCGACCAGCGACGGGGTCACATAATCGCCGACGGTGGGGATGAAGATGATCAGGCTGGCGGCGATGATGCCGGGCACGGTCAGGGGCAGGGTGACGCGGAAGAACCTTTCCAGCTTGGAGCAGCCGAGGTCGGTGGCCGCCTCCAGCAGCGCGCGGTCAATCTTCTGCAGCGACACATAGATCGGCAGGATCGCAAAGGGCGCCCAGGCGTGGGCCAGGGTCAGCACCACCGCAAACTCGTTATAGAGCAGGAAGGTCAGCGGCTCCTCGATCAATCCCAGCGAAATCAGCGCCGAGTTCATCACCCCGTTAAAGCCCAGGATCAGCTTCCAGCTGAACACCCGCAAGAGGTAGCTGGACCAGAACGGGATGGTGATCAGCAAGAGCCACAGGGTTTTCTTATGGGTGCGGAAGGCGATGAAATAGGCGATCGGATAGGCCAGCGCCACCGTCGCCATGGTCACCGCGCCGGCAATCGCGATCGAGCGCAGCATCAGATGCCGCACCAGAGGGTCGGTCGCCGCCTCCAGGTAATTGGCCCAGGTCAGCGTCTTGTCGATCTCGACATAGGTCTGGGTCCAGAAGCTGTAGGCCACCAGAATACCCAGCGGCGCAGCCACCAGAAGCCCCACATAAAGCGAAGCAGGGGCGCTTAATGCATAACCTTTGCCTGCTTCACTTTGAATGTACAATTGTCATTCCTCCCTGGCATTGACGCTAGTTCCGGTTGGAGAAAGCGCCCCAATTCCTCCCACGCGCCGTGTAGATATCTTCAGCAGGCACCGCAGAATCTTGCAGGCGCTAGAACTGGACACTCCGGTGACCCAACTGCCTTCCTGGCACCCGGAACGGCCTTGTCTTGCGAGCTGCCGTGATGCCGTTCCCTGCCCGGCCGTTAGGTCGTGGTCCCCTAACGATCCGGCAGCAATGGATTCATCTCAACTAAATAAATTTCGATCGTCACCAAGAAAATTACACCGTCGGATTTGGCCGCAGAATCAAATTTGAGGACCCCGCAATTTAATTTGTTTGAGTTCACCCGCCCCCTGCTCGACAGTTTTTCAACCGAAACCTCAGCGACAGCAGGGCGAGCGTAATGGAAACAAAAGCAAGAGTGGTCGTTATCGGCGGCGGGGTCGTCGGTTGCAGCATCCTCTATCACCTAGCCAAACGGGGCTGGAAGGATGTGGTGCTGCTGGAACGGCAGGAGCTGACAGCAGGCTCCTCCTGGCACGCGGCCGGCAACCTGTTCACCCTGACTGCCCCAGGCAATGCTGCGGTTCTGCAAAAGTACACCATCGACCTCTACCCGGAGCTGGAGCGTGAAAGCGGCCAGGAGTGCGGCCTGCATTACAACGGCGAGCTGCTGGTCGCGAAGGATGAGGAAGAGATCAAGACGCTCGCCATCGCCCATGCCTTCGGCAAGCGTTATGGCATTGACTCCGAGTTCATTTCTCCGGAACGCGCCAAGGAGCTTGCTCCGACCCTCAACACCGATGACCTGACCGCGATCCTGCACGAAAAAACAGCCGGTTACTGTGATCCAGCTAGCGTCACCCATGCCTTCGCCAAGGCCGCGCGCAACTATGGCGCCACCATCCACCGCCACACCCCGGTATTGGAAACCAACCAGCGCCGCGACGGCAAATGGGACGTGGTGACCGAAAACGGCACCATCACCGCCGATTACGTGGTCAATGCCGCCGGCCTCTGGGGCCGTGAAGTGGCGGCGCTGGCGGGCATCAAGCTGCCCCTGATGCCGGTTGAGCACCATTACCTGATCACCGAAGAGATCCTCGAGATGGCGGAAATCGGCAGTGATCATGCCCTGCTGTCCTATGCCGATGCGAACCTTTACATGCGCCCCGAGGGCAAGGGGCTTTTGATCGGCGCCTATGAAAGCAAATGCATCCACTGGTCCGAAGACGGCACCCCATTGGACTTCGGCCACGAGCTGCTGCCCGACGATCTGAGCCGGATGGAGGACGAGTTTCTGCAAGCGGTCGAGCTGATCCCCAGCCTCGCCAATGCCGGCATCAAAAGCGTGATCAACGGCCCCATGATCTTCTCCCCCGACCTCGGCCCGTTGATCGGCCCCTACCCTGGCAAGCCAGGCTACTTCTGCGCCAACGGCGTGATGACCGGCTTCAACCAGGGCGGCGGCATCGGCAAGGTGCTGGCGGAATGGATCATCGACGGCGAGCCCTCGCTGGACGTCAGCTTCTGGGACGTGGCCCGCTACGGCGACTATGCCGGCCCCCGCTATGCCAAGCAGATGACCAAATACTGGTACGAAAACCGCTCCAGCCGCATCTACCCCTACCAGACCTTCCCGGCAGCCCGCCCGATGAAGACCTCGCCGATCTACGACCGGCTGAAAGACGCAGGCGCGGTCTTTGGCGAGACCTGCGGCTGGGAGGACGCCTATTGGTATGCAACCAACGAGGCCGAGCGGCAGGAGAGCTATTCCTACGAGCGCCCCGCCTGGTTCGGAGCCGTGGCCCGGGAGGCGCACGCCGTGCGTGAAACCGCCGGCCTGTTCGAGCTGACCAGCTATGGCAAATACCGCTTCAGCGGCGCCGGTGCGGTGGCCTATCTGGACCGCATAATGGCCAACAAGATCCCGGCCGCGGGCAAAACCGCGCTCTGCCCGATGCTCAGCCATCAAGGCAAGGTGATCGGCGATTTCACCGTCACCCGCCTCAGCGAGGACAGCTGCCTGGTGCTGGGATCCGGGTCGATGGAGAAAATCCACGAGCGCTGGTTCCTGGAGACCCTGCCCGAAACCGGCGTCGCTTATGAAAACCTCACCAACCGCTATGCGGGCCTGCATGTGGCCGGCCCCAACGCCAAGGCCATCATGGCTGCCGTTGCCCCGGGCGTCAGCTTCAACAGTGCCGACTTCCCCTTCCTGTCGGGCCGCGAGATGGAGCTGGGCCCCTGCCCCGGCGCCTTTGTCATTCGGGTCTCCTACACTGGCGAATGCGGTTACGAGATCTACATGCCGATGGAATACCAGCGCACGCTGTTCGAGGAGATCCTGGCAGCGGGCGACCCCCATGGCCTGACCCTCGCAGGCGGCCACGCGCTGATGGCGCTGCGGCTGGAAAAGGGCTTTGCCGGCTGGAACATGGAACTCACCTCCGACTACTACGCCCATGAAACCGCGCTGGCGCGCTTTGTCCGCTACGGCAAGGGGGACTTCATCGGCCGCGAGGCCGCCCTGGCCGCCAAAGAGGCCGGGCCGCGGGAGTGCTTTGTGCAATTCGCTGTCGATGCGGGCGAGGCCGACGCCTATGGCGGCGAGCCAGTGTTCCTCAATGGCAAGCTGGCGGGCTACACCAGCTCCGGCGGCTACGGCTATTGCGCGGGCACCAGCCTGGCGCTCGGCTACCTCTACCCCAACGCCATCGACGCAAACGCCGAATATGAGATCGACATCGTGGGCAAACGGTGCAAGGCGCGACTGCTGACCGCCCCGCCGGTCGACCCCGAGGGCCTGCGGATGCGCAGCTGACACGCCGCCAAAACCAGAACGGGCTGGGGCACTATCCTCACCGCATCCAGCCCCGCGAACCGGAGCAGCGCCCATCGGGCCTGCTCCGGTTCTTTTCGTTTCCGGACTGCGCGCCTGCCGCCATTTGCACCGCAAAGCGGCGCAGCCGCAGCCTGCGGCTGAGGGCCAAGTCCGGAAGGAATGCGGAAAGGGGGTTCCAGGTACAGGCAGCCTGCAGCAGCCCATAATAAGCTGCCCGGCCATGGGGAAGCCGGGCAGTAAGACCTCATGCAGCTCCGCTGCCGCACAAGGCTGGGAGAGGTGTTCGCAGGTCAGGCCGCGCTGCCGTGGATCTCCTGCTTGCGGCGCGCCATGTAGTCCTTCAGCTGGTCCTCGATGGCCGCATCGATCGGCGGCTGCTCATACTGGGCCAGCATCTGCTTCCAGATCCCGTTGGCGCGCTGCGCGCTGTCCTTGCTGCCGCGGTCGCTCCAGTTCTCGTAATTGTCCCAGTCGGACACCAGCGGCGTGTAAAAGGCGCTCTCATAGCGGTCCAGCGTGTGCTGGGTGCCAAAGAAATGACCGCACGGGCCCACTTCGCGGATTGCATCCAGGCCGATTGCGGCATCGGACACCTCGAACGGCTGCTGCGCCGCCGCCATCATCTGCAGCATCTCGGCATCGATGATCAGCTTCTCGAAAGAGGCCACCAGCCCGCCGCCCAGCCAGCCCGCGCCCTGGTTCAGCAGATGCACATGGCCGCTCATCGCGCCCCACAAAGACATCTGGCTTTCATAGGCCGCCTGCGCATCGACCGCGTTGGAGGCGGTCACATTGCTGGAGCGGAATGGGATGCTGTAACGCCGCGCCAGCTGCCCGGTGGCCTGTGCCGCCAGCGTGTATTCCGGGGTGCCAAAGGCCGGTGAGCCGGTCTTCATGTCCACGTTGGACGTGAAGCCGCCATAGACAACCGGAGTGCCCGGGCGCACGCATTGCGCCAGCACGATGCCAGACAGCGCCTCGGCGTTCTGCTGGGTCAGCGCGCCCGCAATGGTCACTGGCGACATCGCCCCCGCCAGCGTGAAGGGTGTGATGATCACCGGCTGGCCGTGCTTGGCCATCTCGATCAGCCCCTCCCCCATCGGCCCGTCGATCTGCAACGGCGAGTTGGTGTTGATCACGGTTGTGAACACCGGCTTGCCGATCAGATCCTCGCGCGAGCACCCCAAGGAGATCGCCGCCATTTCTAGCCCGTCGCGGGCGCGGTCGGCGCCCAGCCCCCAGGGCTGCCAGTTCTTGTCGGTCAGGGTGATCTGCGCGAAATGCAGGTCAAGATGGCGGCTTTCCTGTGGCAGGTCCAGCGCCTCGAACGGGCCGCCGCCTTCTTGATGCAGGATATTCAGGCTCTGCACCAGCTTAATGAAATCGCACATCTCCGCATAGGTGCCCTGCCGCCGCCCCTTGTCGAGATCTGAGACAAAGGCCGGGCCGCCGACCGAGGCAAAGATCGCGCAGTCATCGCCAAGCTGCACATTACGCTCCGGGTTGCGCGCGTGCAGCGTGAACGACGACGGCGGCAGCTTCAGCTTCTCTTCCACCAGCCCGCGGTCGAGCCAGACCATCTCCTCGCCATGATCGACTTTGGCGCCGGCTTCCTGCAGAAAGCGCCGGGCCTCAGGGTCCAGCACCTTGACGCCGATTTCCTCCAGAACCGTCAGCGAGGCCTCGTGGATTGCCTCCACTTGATCAGCGCTCAGGACACTGGTGGGAGCAGTGCGGTAGCGGACCTGGGTCCAGGGTGACTGGGTTACAGCGCCGCTGCTGCGGTCCGGCCGGGCGCCGCCTCGGGCGCGTCTGCGTGCGGAGGTTCGGGTCATGGCTTCCTTCCTGCGGAGAGCTAACTACTGTTCAACTGTACAATAGATAAGCACGGAAATTCGCCCCGCGCAATCTTTATTGCTCAAACGTACAATAAAGTATCCGGCCGCCTGCCCGGATCAGCCAAGTGCCGCCCAGGCATTCCCGGACTCACCGCTCACCGCGATCATCCAATTCCGGAAACGCGGCCCATACGGCAGGCCAGCGCCGCGGGGGGTGGTCACCAGCGCTAGGCACCAGCCGGTGGAAACGACCGTCGGCAATGGCGCCACCAGGCGGCCCGCCGCCAGGTCATGGTCCAGATACGGCCTGCGGCCCATGGTGATTCCCAGTCCCTCCTTGGCCGCCTTCAAGCAACTGGAACACATATCCAGCTCCAGGTAGCGGGCCTTCCTGTGATCCGCGATTCCCTGCACCTCGAACCAGGACTTCCATTCCTCGTCCTCAGACAGGCTGGCGATCAGGGTGTGCTGCAGCAGGTCCCGCGGGCTTTCGACCGGTCCATGCGCCGCCAGATACTCCGGCGCCGCCACTGGCACGATATCATCGGAAAACAGCACCGCGGCATTCTCCGGCACTTCCTCCTTCGGCAGATAGACCAGGGCAAAATCCGCCTCCCGGTTCAAACCATCTCCTGCCAGCTCGGAGGTGCTCAGCCGGACCGCGATATCGGAGTGCTTCTGATGAAAATCCCCCAGCTGCGGAATCAGCCAAACATCGGCCAGCGATGGGAACAGGTTCAGCGTCAGCTGCGACCGCCCGGTTGAACGCGCCAGCACATCTGTCGCCATCTCGATCCCGTCCAGCGCAACACTTAGGCGTTCGAAATAGGCCTGGCCTTCTTCACGCAGGATCAGCCGGTTGTTGCGCCGGATGAACAGTGGCATCGCCACGAAATCCTCCAGCGCCTTGACCTGATGGCTGACGGCTGAGGCCGAGATGCCCAGTTCCTCGGCAGCCAGCTGAAAGTTGCAATG
This sequence comes from Leisingera sp. ANG49, assembly GCF_059694505.1. Taxonomy (NCBI): domain Bacteria; kingdom Pseudomonadati; phylum Pseudomonadota; class Alphaproteobacteria; order Rhodobacterales; family Roseobacteraceae; genus Leisingera; species Leisingera sp. ANG49. The sequence goes on along the minus strand of NZ_JCATZN010000004.1, from coordinate 386,408 downwards.
GCGCGCCGCCGCCTCAAAAGCCTTAACTGCAGCGAAAGGGGGAAGCCGTCTCTTCATGGTTCTATCCACCGATATTCCGGGTCCGTCCAATTTGACGGCAAGCGACTGATTTCTCAATTGAAGATTTATTTTGTGCCACCACTGAATTTTTTTACCCTGTCAGCGGCAGCCCCCGCCGCACCATCATCGTCCGGTAATATTCCCAACACAACGAAGCCTGTAACGGGCGCCGGAGACGATGCAGTATTCGATCACATCTTTGGTGAAACAGGCCCTCCGCGGCCACCAGGGCTGGCCCGAGGCCTTCCGCCATCCGGAACCAAAAAAGCAGTATGACGTGGTGATCATCGGCGGCGGCGGCCATGGCCTGGCGACCGCCTATTACCTAGCCAAGAACCATGGCATCACCAATGTGGCGGTGCTGGAGAAAGGCTGGATCGGCAGCGGCAACGTCGGACGTAACACCACCATCGTGCGCTCCAATTACCTCTTGAACAGCGAAATTCCCCTGCTGGAATGGTCGCTGAAGCTGTGGGAAGGCCTCAGCGAGGAGCTGAACTACAACGTGATGTTCTCCCAGCGCGGCGTTCTGGACATCTTCCACACCGACGGCCAGCGCGATGAGGCGGTGCGCCGCGGCAATGCGATGATCATGAACGGCGTCGACGCGGTGATGCTGGACCGCAAGCAGGCGCTGGAAATGATGCCCCTGGTTGACGAAAACAATGGCCGTTTCCCGGTTCTGGGCGGCCTCCTCCAGCCGCGCGCGGGCAACGCCCGCCACGATGCCGTGGTCTGGGGCTATGCCCGTGCTGCCGACCGGCTGGGTGTCGATATCATCCAGAACTGCGAGGTCACCGGGTTTGAGCGTGACGCAAATGGCCGCATGACCGGCCTGGAGACCACCCGCGGCCGCATCGGCGCGGGCAAGGTGGCGGTCGCGGTGGCGGGCCATACAAGCCAGGTGATGCAGATGGCCGGGATCAAGCTGCCAGTCGAAAGCCACAAGCTGCAGGCCTTCGTCTCCGAGGCGGTGAAACCCTGCGTCGACACTGTCGCGACCTTTGGCGTCGGTCACCTCTACATTAGCCAGTCCGACAAGGGCGGCCTGGTCTTCGGCGGTATGCTTGACGGCTACAACAGCTTTGCGCAGCGCGGCAACCTGCCGATTGTCGAGGACGTGGCCGAAGCGATGATGATGTTTCTGCCCTCGCTGGGCCGGGTGCGCCTGCTGCGCCACTGGGCCGGCGTTGTCGACATGACCATGGATGGCTCGCCCTACATCTGCAAGACGCCGGTCGAGGGTCTCTACCTCAACGGCGGCTGGAACTACACCGGCTTCAAGGCGATCCCCGGCGCCGCCTGGTGCTTTGCCCATACCGTCGCGAACGACGCGCCGCATAAATTCAACGCGCCATTCCACCTTGACCGTTTTGCCGAAGGCCGCCCAGTGGATGCCACCGGCGGCGGCCCCTTCCCCAACCACCACTGAGGAGGGCTGACACCCCATGCGCATCCCCTGCCCGCTTTGCGGCGACCGCCCGCTGGAAGAATTCACCTACCGCGGCGACGCCACCCTCACCCGCCCCGCCGCAGACGCCCCAATGGCGGCCTGGGTCGACTACGTCTACCTGCGCGACAACCCCAAGGGGCCCCACCGCGAACACTGGCGCCACGCCCAGGGCTGCGGCAGCTGGCTGGTTGTGGACCGCAACACCGTCACCCACGAGATCACTCAGGCCATTCAGGTCCGCCCCGGTGGGGAGGTGCAGCGATGACCGGCCAGACTCACCGGCTGAACGGCGCTGGAAGCCGCCTGAACCGCAGCAAGCCCATCAGCTTCACCTTCGACGGCAAGCGCTACAGCGGCTTTGAGGGCGACACGCTCGCCTCTGCCCTCTTGGCCAATGGCGTCCGCCTGGTCGCGCGCAGCTTCAAGTACCACCGCCCGCGCGGCATCTTCACCTGCGACCCGCATGAACCCAGCGCCCTGGTGCAGCTGCGCAGCGGCGACCGCCAGGAACCCAACATCCCCGCCACCATGGTGGAGCTCTATGACGGGCTGGAGGCCGCCAGCCAGAACCGCTGGCCCTCGCTGCGCTACGATCTCTTGTCGGTGAACCAGCTGTTTTCGCCGTTCTTTGCCGCAGGGTTCTACTACAAGACTTTCAAATGGCCCGCAAAATTCTGGACCAATCTCTATGAGCCGGTGATCCGCCGCGCCGCAGGCATGGGCCGCCTGTCCGGCAGCATCGACCCCGACACCTATGAGAAGATCCACCACCACTGCGATATCCTGGTGATCGGTGGCGGGGCCGCCGGCCTCAGCGCCGCCCGCGCCGCGGCCCAAAGCGGCGCCCGGGTGACCCTGGTGGAGGAGCACGCCCGCCTTGGCGGCTTTGACAGCTCCGGCCTGGAACAGAACATCGCCGAACTGGAGGCGCTGGACAACATCCGCATCCTGCCCCGCACCATGGTGTTCGGCTGGTATGACAACAACACCTTCGGCGCGGTTGAACAGGTCTCCGACCACCTGCCCGTCCCTGCCGCCCACCAGCCGCGCCAGCGGATGTGGAAAATCGTGGCCTCCCAGGTGATCCTGGCCACCGGCGCCCATGAACGCTCGCTGGTCTTCGGCAACAATGACCGCCCCGGCGTGATGCTCGCCTCCGCCGCCGATCGCTACTTGCGCCACTACGGCGTGCGCCCCGGCAGCCGCGCGGTGATCTTCACCACCAACAACAGCACCGCAGGCCTGGCCAAGGCGCTGGGGGCGGCCGGCGTGACCGTCGCCGCGGTGGCCGACGCCCGAAACGGCGATGAAATCGAAACCGTGCACGGCCGCACCTCGGTCACCGGCGTCACCCTGCGCCAAAAGAACGGCAGCCGCCGCAACGTGGATTGCGATACGGTCTGCGTCTCAGGCGGCTGGAACCCGGCGGTGCAGCTGCTGGCACAGCGCGGCCAAAAACCGCGCTGGAGCGACAATCTGCAAGCCTTCCTGCCGCAGGAGATGGCGGGCGCGGACTTCCTTTGCACCGGCAGCCTCGCCGGACTTGAGGCCCGCGAGGATTGCCAGACCCACGGCCGCTTGGCGGGCGAGGCCGCCGGCAAACGCTTTGCCGCCCCGGACAGCTCCAGCCTGGCGGACTACTACAGCTATCTGGAGGCCAGCGAACAGCGCACCGCCAACTTCGCCCACTTCGAGTCCAGAACAGGAAAGTCAAAGAAATTCATAGACTTGCAGAATGACGTGACTGCGGGCGACGTCTCTCTGGCCACCCGCGAGGGCTACCGCTCGGTCGAGCATGTCAAACGCTACACCACCCTTGGCATGGCCACCGACCAGGGCAAGACCTCCAACATCCACGGCATCGCCGCCATGTCCAAGGCGCTGGACAAGCCGATGGGCCAGGTCGGCACCACCGGCTTCCGCCCGCCTTACCGCCCGGTCGGCCTCGGCGCGCTGGCAGGCCGTTCCCGCGGCAAGCACTGGCGCCCGATCCTGCGCACCCCGCTGCATGGCTGGGTCGAGGACAAGGGCGGGGTGTTCATCGAATCCGGCCTCTGGCACCGCAGCCAGTATTTCCCCAAACCGGGCGAAACCATGCAGCAGGCGGTCAACCGTGAAGTTCAAGCCGTGCGCACCGCCGTCGGCTTCTGCGATGTCTCCACCCTGGGCAAGATCGACCTGCAAGGCCCCGATGCCGCGGCATTTCTCGACCGGGTCTACAGCAACGGCTTTGCCAAGCTGCCGGTGGGCAAGTCCCGCTACGGGCTGATGCTGCGCGAGGACGGTATCGTGATGGACGACGGCACCGTTTCGCGGCTGGCTGAGGATCACTACTTCATCACCACCACTTCGGCAGAATCCGATAGTGTTATCAGCCATCTGGAATACTGCCATCAGGTACTCTGGCCGGAGCTGGACGTTGTTTTTGCCGATGCGGGCGAGGATTGGGCGGGCATCGGCTTGGCAGGCCCCCGCGCCCGCGACGTGCTGGCCCGGATCGCCCCGGAGATGGATGTGAGCAACGCCGCTCTGCCCTTCCTGGCCGCGCGCGAATGCACCGTGTTGGACGGCGTGCCCACCCGGCTGTTCCGGATCTCTTTCTCGGGCGAGCTGGCCTATGAAATATATGTGCCCTCCCCCTATGGCCGCCCCCTAGCCGAGGCGCTGGAGCGCAAAGGCGCCGAGTTCGACATCACGCCTTATGGGGTCGAGGCGCTGGACGTGCTGCGCATCGAAAAGGGGCATGTCAGCTCGGAGCTGAACAAGTTCACCACCGCAGCGGACTTGGGCCTTGGCATGATGATGTCCAAGAAAGACGACTTCATCGGCCGCGCCCTCTGCGGCCGCCCGGGACTGACCGACCCCGACCGCGAGGTTGTGGTGGGGCTGAAACCTCTGGACCCTTCGCGCAGCTTCCGCCAGGGCGCCCATATCACGGCCAGGGGCGCCCCCCTCGCACCAGAGAATGACGACGGCTACATCACCTCCGCCGCCTGGAGCCCGACGCTGGAAAGCCATATCGCCATCGCTCTGGTGCGGCGCGGCCGCGAGCGGCTCGGCGAAGTGGTCGAGATCATCGACCCCCTTCACGGCGAGGATCCGGTTCCCGCCACCATCGTGTCCCACCATTTCTATGACCCGGAGAATGCCCGTGTGCGCAGCTGAAGCCCGCTCTCTTTTCTGCCTAGAAGGCCTGGAGCTGACCGGTATACCCGCCGCAGGCCCTGCCGGGGTGGAGGTCCGGATCGTGACCGGCTCCACTATGCTGCGGATCATGCCCTTCCGGGACCAGGCAGCAGCCGCAGGCGCCGCGCTGGCAGCTTTCGGTTTCACCGCCCTGCCCGCTCCGGGTCGATTTGCTGAAGCCCGCGAAAACCGGCTGGCCTGGGCGGCTGGCAACTGCTGGCATTTGATCAGCCCCCGCACCGCCCCGGCCCTGGAGCAGGAGCTGAAACAATCGCTAGCAGGGCTGGCCGCCGTCAGCAGCGCCGGCAGCGGGCTTCTGCGCCTGCAGATCAGCGGCACTGCCGCCTGCGCATTGATGGTCAAGGGCTGCGTACTGGATCTGAACCGCTTTGCGCCAGGCCACTGTGCCGTCAGCCTGATGGCGCACACGAGGCTTCAACTGCATCGCTGCGCGGACACAGAGTTTGACCTTCTGATCCCCGCCAGCCACGCCGCCAGTTTCTGGGAGTGGCTCACCATGTCCGCCGCCGAATTCGGACTGGCGGTGCAGACGACCGCGGCTGCCGTATTGGAAGACGGGGCCCCGCTGCCGGCAGCCCTCTCCGCCTGACGCGGCAGCAGCTATCCAGCAGTCCTACTGAAAGAAAAGGCCGCCAGGAGTGAACACGGCGGCCTTTTATGGTATCCGCGGCTTCCTTTGGCTATGCCTCGAACTCCTCCCACGGGTAATGGGAAAGCAGCTCCCAGCCGGTCTCGGTCACATGGATCATCTGCTCCAGCTTCACCCCTTCCATCGCGCCTTCCTCACCGATGTAGGATTCAACCGCCAGCACCATGCCCGGCTCCACCACCCCGTCATAGCCGTATTCCTCCAAGTCTTCGCGGTAGGGTATAGACGGGTACTCATCACACAGCCCGACCCCATGCGCCAGGCAACCATAGCGGTTCTTCTTGAACCGGTCCGGGATGGGCCAGGATTTCTCGGCAATCTCCCGGTAGGACATGCCGGGCCTGATCACCTCCATGTTGAACTCCACCTGCTCGCGCGCCAGCTGATACAGTTCCGCCTGCTCCCGCGACCAGACATCGCCGCATACCCAGGCACGGGAAATATCCGCGCAATAGCCGTAGGGCCCGACCAGGTCGGTGTCGAAGGACACCATGTCGCCAGCCTCGATCACCCGCATTGAGCTTTCGTGGAACCAGGGATTGGTGCGCGGACCAGAGGCCAGCAAGCGGGTTTCAATCCACTCGCCGCCTTCGGCAATATTGACCTCATGCAGCTTGGCCCACAGGGCATTTTCGGTTATGCCCGGCCGCAGCGCATCGCGCATCGCATGCATCCCCTTGTCGGCGACCGCAATCGCCGCCTTCATCAGTTCCAGTTCCCCCGGCGACTTGATCGAACGCGCCACCTCGGCCACGCTCTGGCCGTCTACGATCTTGAACCCCAGGCCCTGAATGGCGCTGCCGCCCAGATGCGACAGCCGGTCGATCGCCAGCCGCTTCTCACCTGGACAGTAGCGGGCCATCAGCCCGCCGATCTGGGTGCCAAAGGCCTCGGCCCATTCTTCCATCCGGTTGCCGGCGGCAAAGAAGTAATGCGCTTTCATCACCCCGTATTTGTCCACCGTCGGCAGACCTTCCGCCAGGAAGGGCATATCGGCGTAATCCAGCAAGGTCACCGGCCCGTCGGCGGGCACAAACACACAGCGGGTCTCGAAATGCATGCACCATATCTGCATGTTGGTGCAGTCGGTGGCGTATCGGGTATTGATCGGGTCCAGCAGCAGGAGCGCCGGCACGTCCTGCCGCTGCATTTCCGATTGCAGCCGCCCCAGCCGGTAACGGCGCACATCGTCCAGGTCGGCAGGCGCGTCGGAATGGTCCAGCGCACCGTGCTGCACAGGCCCTTCTTGCCGGTCCATCCGTACCGGCCATCTGCGATCGTGGTTGCTGATCACTTTATTCTTGGGCATCCCAGCCTCCTCACAGTTTGTTCCAGCCTGATTGCAATGGCGCCAGCCGGCCCGTTGGCCCGGCCGGCTGGCAGGTTTCACGGCCCGGCAGAGCCGTCACCGGAGTGGATCAGCCCCGTTTGCGCAAAAGCCGCAACTTGGACAGGAAATCCTCTTTGTTGTGATAAGCCCCGCACAGACGGCGGTGGCCCTCGTAGGCTTCCCGCGCGTGCAGCACCCGCCAGTTGTCGAACAACATCACCGTGCCGGGACGCAGGCCGAAGCGCAGTTGGTAAGCGCGGTCGTTGATGAGGCTGTTGAACAGCGTCAGGCTCCGGTAGAAGGCCGCCTGACGGCTGTCTTCCAGGCGGAACGGCGCACGGTCATAGTTGTTGTAGGTGATCTTGCGCAGGCCGCCGTCGCGGTCCAGTCCGATGACCGGGTTCTCCGCCTTCAGATGCACCCCGTCGCCCTTGTACTGAGCGGGTACCGGCACGCTGGCCAGCACCTCAAAGGCCTCGGGGTCCTGTTCCCGGATGTCCTTTGCCACCTTGAAGGCATCGACAAAGATGCTCTCGCCGCCGGTGCCGTCGAACTCTAGGCAGTGGAACGCCTGGTAACCGGGAGAGTCGATGGCATAGGTGCCATCGGTGTGCGGGCCGATTTCCACTGTCGAATAAGCGGTATCAGCAAAGGCCTTGTTGGCGGTGAAATCCCAGAACCCGCCAAAAATGGTCTGGCGGATATAGCCAACCCGCTTCAGCAGTTCCTCGGTGGCCTCCGGCGTGGCCGGGACGCCGGTCACCAGCGCAAACCCGTGGCGGTCGACGAGATCCAGCCACTCCGCCAAGCCGCTGCTGTCCTCCGCCATCACCGCAGCGTGGGGCACCTCCGGCAGCCCGCCCTGCAGATCTGCCGCCATCCACAGGCTCTTCGGGCGGTCCTCCTGCCACAGGCCCGGCTCTGCCATCGCCTCCAGGAAGGATACTGGGTACTCGCTTTCGTCAGCCTCCTGCGGCCAGGCAACGTAAACCGTCCCGGCCTCCAGCCGCGCGGAAACAGGCGCCAAATCAGCGGGAATTGCAAAGGTGTCAACTGACCGCTGCTGCGATTCCGGATTCATGCTGCGGGCACTATGGCAGTGGTCGCGCAGCCAAACCGCCGGATAGCGGGTGACCCGGCCGGTGCCGGTCCAGAAAATTTCCAGTTGCGTGCCAGACACCTGAAGAGATTCGATTTTGACAGACATCCCGTGCTCCTGTTTGCAATTCCAACTGTGCCGTTCCAAACTATTGTACACATGTACAACTAACGTCAAGACTTACTGTCCAATTGTACAATTGAGTATTTTTTCGGCAGCGGGCAAATGGTTTGCACTTCCCGCCGATTGCTGTACAAGTATTCAATTACCAGGAAGCAGGCAGGGATGTATCAATCTTGGCCAACCAGAAGAGACAGCGCCTCAACCCCGAGGACCGGCGTCGGCTGATGCTGCAAGGAGCCAGGGATTCGCTTGCAAAATACGGCGCCCAAGGCACTGGTGTCCGGGAAATCTGCAAGGACCTGGGGGTTTCCCCGGGCCTGCTTACCCATTACTTCGACGGCAAGGACAGCCTGTTTCTCGAGGCTTACCAGGACATGGCAAGGCAATACCTTGCCGAAGTCCACGCAATCACCGGCAACACAGAACTGAGCGCCGAAGAGCGGCTGAAACAACTGTTTCAGCTGTACTTTTCAAACGAATGGTCAAACGACGGCGTTATTGGAACCTACACAGGTTTCTGGAGTCTTTCACAGACAAACCCGGCTTTAAAATCTGCCTTCGAGGAAACGTTTCAGGAGCAGCGGGCAGCCTTCGAACTCCTCATTCAAGGCCTTATCGAAGAACGCAGTATTTTTGTAGATTCGCATACTTTCTCTACTTTCCTATTGGTATTCCTCGAAGGTGTCTGGTTTGAAAGCTGCTTGAACCCAAAGGCTGTCGACAAGGCAAGAATTCAGGTGTTCTGCTGGGATTGGCTGGAATGTTACTTGGCCGCTAAAAGCACAGCCCCTGCCTGACATGTTCCATCGTCTGGACCTGTGCTGGTGTCACGGTTGAGCAGCCTGCTTAATACTAATTGATGAAGGTTCGACGATCCCAATCGCTGCGACGTAGAGAATTACCAGACTTTACCTGCTTGCAATTAGTCTGGTCTTCCAATTGGCCGCTTGGTCCGCGTCTCGTTTGTCTGACATGGCTGCAGCGAAAGGCGGTTTACGCTCCGCCGATTCCCCTCGGCCGACAGCATCTTTGCCTCATCAGCCAACCGCTGGGCGGTAGGTGCCCTTCCCCGATATTTGCCTTCCTTCTTGGCCTTAGCAATGCCTTCCCTTTGACGTTCCAGCATCGTCTCCCTTTCGAAATGAGCAACTGCCCCAAGGACGTTAAGCATCAGCTTGCCGGCGGCAGTGGATGTGTCCAGGCCAAGGTCCAGGATGAGCTTCAATCCAAGTTGTCTACGGCCTCATGCTTCTTCAGGGTCTGGTAGTTGTCGTCTGCGGTGCTATGCAGACCGACCGTTGGATGCGCCCTTGTTGGTATTCTTGGCTTTCCAAGACGAGGCACCGGATAGGGTTAAGCAAGAGCATTTGCCTCGCAGCTTCTTAACTCCTGAGGAAGGGCGCCGGGTTTCAATCCTCTCAGGCTGTTCTTGCGAATCAGGATATGTGGGACCTGAGCATCCAAAAACACTTCCTCGGTCAGCAAGCCAGCTATCTCTGAAAGGCGAGCACCAGTATCTGACACAATAGCGAGAAGCCATCGGCGCTGATCGTCTACCTCGCGACATCGCTGCTGGATTGCCCAAATCTGTTCGAGAGAGAATGGATCACGACCCTCATCGTCCAAATCCTCCCGGGCCTTTGGCACCTTCAGGTTTGAAAGAGGATTGCGGCGGCGATAATATGCAGTGCCACCTCGCCACAGAACATTTTCGATCTTCATGCGGATCGTTCCGACTTTTTTCCAGTTTCCAGCCATGTGTCACATAATGTGTTACATCCGGCAGGGCAATGTGGCCTCAATCTCTTGAAATTATTTAATTTTTCACGATTGACTGGCGACCCCGGCAGGATTCGAACCTGCAACCTGCCCCTTAGGAGTTAGTAGGCTCCTCTTTGATATCACCCGATATCGCCATGCAACACCCTGAAATTAAACAATTTATTGGTTTCTGATTTCGGGTATTGGCCAATATCGTTTGCAGACCACAAAGTTCGGAAACAGTTCGCGCACTGCTCCTGACAGTTTGGCTGAAACGCAGAGACATGAGGAGGCCTAATGCCAAAGAAAGACACTAAAAAGTCCCTCAACCAAAAAGAGCGGCTTACCGAGACAAGTCTGAAAACAAAAAAATGGGAAGGACAATCCTTCCAAGTGCGCGACAGCACTTTGCCAGGTTTCTTCGCAGAGGTGAACAAACAGAGCATTTCACTGAAAATTCAGGCAGATCTTTGGGTGGGTGAACCAGGGAGGAGACAGAAAGTTCGAACCGTCCGTAGAACCATCGGAAGGGTGGGTATGATGTCTGTTGCTGAGGGACGCATGCTGGCTTCTGAGTATCTCAGCAAAATCAAGATAGGGATCGATCCCTTCGCTCCGAACACCAATCTACCTCATCAATGGTCTTACAAAGAGCTCATCGAAAATTACCTTCAAGACTGTGCAGACCGTGACCTCAGGGAAGCAACAATTTACGGCTATCTTCAAGCACACAGACTCTACCTTGCCGATTGGGATCATCGCCCGGCAAACTCAATAAAAAAATCGGATGCTCGTTCCAAGTTTAGAAGGTTGACCCAAGAAAACGGAAAAATCGCTGCGAACAAAGCTATGCGACTTATGTCAGCAGCGCACAACTGGGCCCGCAGCATCGATGATGACAACGAGCACTTTGCAATTAACCCAATAGGCGGAGTCACCTTGCATACAGAAAGGGGGCAAAAAAGATCAATTTTACCTGAAGAACTTCCCACCTGGAAAGCAAAGGTCGATGCGCTTCAAAATCCTTTGAGACGAGAGCTGCACTATCTTAACTTATTTTCTGCGCTGCGAGCCAAAACTATACTGCAAACACGTCGAGAATGGATTGATCTGCAAAATCGCGCAATTCATTTTCCGAATTGGGCAATGAAAAGCCGCCGTGATTTTGACATGCCACTTTCGGACCAGATGATTGACCATGTAGAAGCTGCTTTGGCGTTTAGCGAGATGCTCTACCCTGGCTCAGAATGGTTATTTCCAACATGGTCACGCAAAAAGAAGCAAGTTGTCCACTCTCAAGTCATCAGGGAAAGATCAATCCCCAGCCAAACTGGACACATCCTTAGGTCTACTCACAGGACTTTCGCGCAGCGGATCAAGATTAACCGAATAAATGGTAGACTGCTACTCGACCATGTTGTTGAAGGGATTGACGGAGTTTACGTTGACGACAAAGCTTTGTTTGATCCGCTGCTGGAAGACCAGCAAGCAATATCTAACGAAATTGAGCGCTTTCTAAACATGTAGGGCAAACGCTTCGCGCGCATAACCCTTCACAGGTAGACAGAGACATAAGTGTCCACTTGCGCTCCTAAGAACCTGGCAAAACACAAAATTAAAAATGGCGAGCTGATAGGCCCCGCTACGGCATGGTCATCAATGCAGTTCGCCATAAACACTGCAACCGACACCTTCCTCCCATGCTGAGCAAAGACGCAGTTTTCTTACCAAGCGTATGAGGCTTGAGATCAAAAAGTGATTTTGGATTTTCTCAGGTGAACACACTTCCTTCGTATCAACGGCAAAATCGTAGGGATAACGATGCATACGCAAGCAAATCTGATCAATCTTCTGATTGATGTCATTACAAATGGAGACTTGGATATTGAGACAAACAAGGGGCGAACCCGCTTTGAACTCACGTCAGAAACTTGTTCCGTAAGCGGACCATTGATTGTTCGACGCGACTGGGCCGATGCTCAGGGAAGGCCAGGGTTGATGTCAATGATCCAACAGGTCGAACTCATAGGTATTGACTCCACTTGCTCGAGAATATGTGAAGTTGTGCAGGAGCAAGAGGAGTTCATCTCATGCCTTCTGCAGGAACGCCTGTCTCCTGAAAGGCTTTACGTGCTCAGTCCTGACAAGGGCTGGTTACTGTCGGCAGTCGACATGCAGTCACTCGACCCACTTATTAAGAGCGAAGACAAAAGCTTTGTAGGAACCCTGCAAAGTTCATCATAAGTATCGTTGCTTCAAGTTAGCAGTAGCAGAAAAGCCTGAGCAAGCTACCAAGGCTTTTCTGCGATATCCGCCTGACTACTCGGACATGCTTGGCTATTGGTGCCGAACAAAAAGAACAGGGCTTTTCCAAGAAAAGTCAGTTCATGCTTTGCCGGCGCCAAGAGCGGATCGCATTGGCAGTATCCGATTTCGGTTCGCCTTCATTCCAACGGTCCCAAAAGGCGACTGTTTGACTGTCAGGCTTCATAGATGGTTCTGCTATGCGGACGCGCGTCGGCAATAGGCTGGCATCTCCGACTACAAGTGCTTCACCAACATCCAGTACTGGCAGCAGATCCCCAAAACTACCAAGACTGTCCGGCAACAGTTTTTTGATGACGCTTTGGTCATCTCCATTGGTCAGCCGCATGGCGACTACGTTGTTACATTGACTGAGTACCGTGCGGTTCACCTCAGATGGGCGCTGACTGATAACTACCAAGCCAATCCCATATTTTCGACCCTCTTTGGCGATCCGTTCGAATATCTCGACGGCCACAGCGTCAGAACTATCAGCATGCATGCGTTCAGGTATGTAGAGATGTGCTTCGTCGCACATAATGGCGACTGGGTGCCGCTTGTCGGTCGCGGTCCAAAGGCTGGTTGAAAATATGATTTGGGCCAGCAAACTGACCATCAACGGAAGAACGTCAGAGGGTACCTCTGAAAAGTCGATAATCTTGATCCCACCAGCGTCGCCCTCTTGGGAACCTCGGCCAGCTGAAACTACATGAACCATCCTCTCCAGCCACGCCATGTCCATGCATTCATCTGGAGGCTGGAACAGGAAGGCAAGGCGCCGGTCATTCCGCTTCGCCTCCAGCCTTCCGATCAGTCGGCTCAGTTTTCCATGATACGGGCCCTGTTTTTCTCCTCGAGCACCGGGGACCATTTGTTCGTCTAACTCTTTCAATTCACGCAAAACGGAATCGAGATTGAATGGAACCGGGCTGTCTATTGTGAAATTTTCCAGGATGTCCTTGTGTATATCTTTGTCCAGAGAGGCCTTTTTGGTCTCCACAATAGTCCTGGTCATAATCATCGACTGGTTCGGAGCGTTTTGATCGCTCCTGTCAACAAACATTGAGACCAAAGCCTCATACCCCAACAACCAATAGGGCAAGTGGAGCACACCATCCTCCAGCCCACTCTTGTTTTCAATGTCCGTCGGGCCGGCGATCTTAAGGTGTTTGAAGGCCTGACTCTTCAGCGGTCGATACTCGCCATGAACATCGAACAGGACTACGTTTGCCTGCGGCAGTTCCGCAATTTGATCCAATAGTCGAGCTGTTGTCCACGATTTACCGGAACCGGTGCTCCCAACAATCACTGCATGCCGCTGGAACAACTTGTTGCCATTCAGATAGGCTACCGCCTCGTCATCGAGGGTGAAATTCCCAAGGGAGAGCTTGGGGCCATCCGTTTTGACGTCTGAAATGACTTGCATGAAGTTCGTGAGGCGCCCCCCCTCCAACGAAAAGCAATTCGCGTCGATTTCCGGAACTGTTTCAAGTGTGCGGCGGAATACATTTTGGTCATCCCCCACACGGTCGAGCAAGGTCCCAATAAGCGTGATCTTGACGAGATTGTTTTCGCTTGGAACCATCATTTCATCTGAAAATTCAGCGTCTTCCAATTCTCGCGTGTCAGGCTTTCGTGTGATCCTCACAACCACCCCGATAAGGTGCTGCCCTGGCTTACTGCTCTGGAGAACAACCAGCCGGTTGACCTGAAGGCGTTTCAATCGATCCAGGTCATCTACGCGAATGGTTGCCGCTGCAGTGTCCACCGCAATTACGCTACCCAGTGCTTCGTCGTCAGAGAAATCGAATATGCTCATTTTTTGTGCCTACAATACCAAACTGTTGAAACCAGGTAGGGACCAAAGATCAGCCGCGGGCACCTCAACACCGTCAGGGGTCGTGGGCGAAAAGACTTTGCTTCCCGCACCGGACATCTCGATCCCCAAGTAGTTGGTTCCGGCCTTGTTCTTCAGGAATTCTTTGGCCTCTTCGGTCAAGGTACGCGCGAGTACGACGGTGGGAACGTTTTTCTCACGGCATCTCTCGATAATCTTCGGGTGGATATGCTGATCTCGAAACCCGAACCCTACGCAAAGGAAGGCGGAAGCACTTGTTAGGGCTCTGTCTGCACCATTGATCGTGGTTCGAAATGGATCTTCGTGCGTTTTTTCATACTTGTTCAGGCCAGGAGTCACGATCAGCGGAGTGTAGCCACTTGATGGTAGGTCAAAGAGCGGTAGCCCAACAGTTCGATCATCCGCGGTCCGAAACCAGTCGAGAGACCCATGAACTTTCCAGATTTTCACGACCCTGGACGCCTTCGCTCCGTGCAAGAACTTAACTCGCCCGCTGCTCTCCCACTTCTGTACATACCCCGGCGCAAAGCCGGTCTGAAACAAAATGCCCTTGGCGTTGCAGGCATATTCTGCGACTCGATCATAGTTCGTCGTAACGATGTGAGCCTCTGTTTGAGTGCTTTTGAACATCCCAACAAGCAAGCTACCAAGTGCAAACTCAGCACCATCGGACGCCGCAGCATCCAAGAGAACCCTGTCCTTCCCATTTACACATTGCCAGGTCAGCCGGACAATTTTCGCAAGGAGCGTTTCTGGCAATGTCTTGCCTTCCAACGCGGCTTCGAGGTGATCACCGTTTGCAAGCGCTGTCCTAACCAATATCCAAGCGTCTTCTTCGGCCGTCCCGTCAGCCTGCAATTCACTCTGGAGGAATTCGCTCAGAGCTCCCATGCTCGGCAGATCATGGGGCATTGATGCACCGCTTCCAAGAACGATCGTTGGTGAACCTTGGAAGCAACTCTGTGCGACTTTAGAAATGTCTTCTGTCTTCAATTTTCAGCTCTGCCCTATTATCCGAACAGTTTTCATGCAGATGCAATATTACTTTAGATTGACTTCGAGCCAACCTACACACCAATAAATGGCTTCGCACATTGAAACAATGCTCTGGATCAAACTTGCTGCCAAAATTCTGTTAAGTAGAGCCCACGTTTCCTCGATGCCCGAAGTGTTCTTGAACGAGCTCAACTCCAAAACCATGTGCATACATGAAGCTTGAATCTTGATTTGTGACCAAACCGCTCAATGCGGAAAAGTTTTGACTCTAACCTACTTCGCGCCATCCCCGCAGTTTCAACTTGGGTCGCCAATCTGGCTGCCCACCACTTTCCCCGGATTCATGGCCGCCTGGGGATCGAAGACGTCCTTAATTGTCCCCAAGAGATGGCGATCAGCACGTTGCGCAGGACCGCAAGGCTAACCAGTGTTACAGCGACCATTGCGACGATGATTGCCAAATCCACGTGGCTCACATTCTGAGAAAAGTGTCACCTTTCACCTCGCTCTCTGAAACCAGGCACCAGCACACCGCTTTGCAGAATTAGCATATCGGGTTTTCAGGGGTGGGCAGACTCTACATCATGGTGAGGGATTTCGCGGTGGGACAGGTCAGGAGAGTTTGACCTGCATTTCGCTGTCCCGTCCATTGTTAGATAGTTTCCAGCGCTGAAATCTGAGGATGCTTCCATCGTCACACATTGTCTTAGTCAATGTCGATTTTGATTCAGGATGCAATACGATCCAGAGGAGGTCAAAGGCTGCCTCTCGCTTGCCGTGATCAATACCGTGCATCTTCAGAATCTTGTTAATTTCGTAAATCCGCGCTCTATCATCCATTACTCATTTCTCCCTTCAAACAACGCAGTGAGAGCCAGTCACACAAAAGGTGAAACGTCATACTCGAAAGGCGGCAAACACAAAAAGTTTCACAAAACGTACTGCATCACGCGCCTTACAAACCTTTCGAGCGTTGCCAAGCAATCGAACCTGGCTTTTTTAGCACAAGGCACTTCGGGTCTTTTATGCGGGTGATTACTATACGCCCGCTGTCAAAAATTCTGGTACGGTGTGTCGCAGATTGTGAGTCATCCCAAAAGCAAGGGTTAGAATGAAGATTCTTCCAACCACAATCTGAATCCAATGGAAACACATTCATACGATCATCATAGTTGCCTTCCGGAAGCCCGAAGCTATCTTCGGCAGCGGTCATCACTTCCCGCATCAATTGAAAGGCGTCGGCGCGGCTATTTGCGGGGCGCGCGGCTTTGAGCATCTCTAAGAATCTCAAAATACGAACTGATTTTTTAGGAACCATCATAACCTTTCGTTAATTTTGTTGATACCTGGTGTGAGAGCCGCTTTAACTTTGGCTTGCTTGGTTGCAGCAAGGCGAGGACTATTCTGCAAAATATCATTAAATCAGTGATGCTTTTGTAAGTTGCGAAAAACCTCTGACTGCTCAAGTGAAACCGCGCGACGGTCACCCAAGTCAATCAGCCCGTCTAACACTTGTAGTAATCTGTGCTTGTCGTTTTGGGCCAAGTGCTCTGCTGCTTCAGCGTAATTTTGAACTCGTGCAGAAATCTGCGCCAAGATACCAGCCCCAGCCCATAGCTCAGGACGTTTGGCGGTAAATTTCCAATTTTCCTCTCGACTGCGAGCAGCTGCCGCCCGCAACACTCCCCTAAAGAGGGTCTAAGGATTGTTCCACATCAAGCTGCTTTCCAAGGTCCAATCCCTCCTACAATCCTTCGTCCAAGGAAGTGTCGATCCAAACCATCTTCCTTTTTCTTGATCGCCGATTGCAGTTGGTCAAAGTTTAACTGAAGATGTGCCACACGCTTTTGAACAGCATTCTCGGAGATCGAGAGTTCTTGAGGTGGCACTTCCATCCAAACGTAGGCGCGACGGTCTACACAGAGCAGAAGAAGCTCCCAGGCGGCATAGGCTTCTTCGTTGCTCTCAACTCGCCAGTATTGCTGCCACCAATAGTGCGCGAATTCCTCGTCCCTGGACTTTGTGAGGGCATCTCGCTTCCTCGATTCCATCAAGCTCGCCACTTTTCCCTCAGGCCATGGAATAGGAGCCGCTGAGCAATCGCGGGTTAAGAGGCCTGTCAAGACACGGGAACGTTGAACCTTCCAAGTAACACCAGAATGCTCGTCCTCAGAAATTATCTTCAGTAACCAATCCCTACGTCCGCTCAGCAAACAACCCAAAACCAAGTCAAACAGCTCTTCATCCGAATTAGCCTTCTCAAGTTCGACCAACTCACGTCTGAGCGATTCAGGTGTGTTTGTTGCCCGGAACGCCATTTGAATGAGTTGCTCCACTCCTGCCTTGCCGAGAATACGGGTTGCAAGTGTTGCTCTCAATGCATGCCAAAGACTCTCTCCCCTTGGATGCGAATGAACGAGCATCGCTTCACAAAGTGCAACAAAGAAGCCTTCAGAAAGCCTCACTTTCCTTTGGAAATCGCTGCACAGTCCGACATGTCCTTCTATCCAGTTTTCAACAGCGCCAGGTGCGTGTGCGAATACAGTACGAAAATCTTCTGATCGGAAGCTGTGTAGAAACAAACTGGCCCCGCCAGACCGAGCTCGATCAATACGTTCTTTTGCAACTTTCACTGCCAGGTTACGTCTCGCCGTGGCCTTTTCAGTATCAAATGCGTCCCGTAACTGCGCCGCTGGATCATCAGGGTTTTCGGGGCGAACAGAGAGCGAGAATGAAAAGGGGCTTCGCTCTCTGATCTCGTCGGAGACAGAGATATCTGAGCCAAGATCAGGGGCATCGATTGACTGGCAATTCACGAGGTTGGTTAAGATTTCAGCTGCAACGGCTACGTCTTCGGTCTTAACATCACGCTCGGCAAGTGTCTTCAACAATAGCCATGGAGCGATTGCATGAGCATACATTTCGAATGGCAGTACCTTACTTGCTGCTGCCAATGAAAGAGATCCATAGTGGTTGCAGATCTTGTTTTCAGAGGGGTCCCAGTGCCAGTCCTGACTGCGTAGGAACTCACCGAAACGCTGGTCGTCAGACCTCCAAAGAACCTCAAAGGCCAACCCGCGGTTCGGGAAAGTCTCGTCTGACGCTTTCTCAATTAGCCAGTCCCAGGAGGTTGCGCCCAACTCGGAATCCGTCAAGGAAAGTAATGAGACCAACTGAGTATGCTGTTCTTCTGACCCGAACCGGTAGCGTTCTACCAGGCTATCAGCTTCCGATCCGGATAAGTTTTCGAGCACGAACTCCAAGTCTTGGAAGATGGCACCAATCCCCGCATCGAGAATTCGAACCATTTTTTCTTCGGCTGGCAATCCCTGCATTTGGATAATAAGCAATTGATTTGACAAAAAGCTCTCGTGATCATCGTCAATGTCGCCCGATGCCAATCGTAGCTCTTCTGCGGATCTTTTCGCTTGCTCATCTACCAAGAGTAAATGGCGAGGAGCTCTAATCGCAGAAGGGTACCTCTGCTCTTTGAGGCGAGCTGAAAGAAGATGAAGTTTGCTGCGCACCTTTTCCGCCATCAAGCCGGGAGCACAGCGTGCCAAAGCTGGAACCATTTGTTCCCAATTGTGATCTTTAACGGTGCGACTGAGGCTCGTATCTATTCCCTTCACATCAAAAGAAGCCATAACATCCTCAACCTCTTTGCAGAAAGAAGATGGCGGTATGTACTTCGGATCAAGAAGGAACGATCGCGCTCTTTCCGCTCGGCGCCACAAGGGTAATTCCCCGTTCGACAAAACCTCGTCTGCGTGTCGCATCTCAAGACTGAAAAAGCTCTTACCAGGATCGGCAAGGTAGTCTTTTTCATAGGTAAAGTGGTTGTCCAGAGGCGGGTTGATGCGAACAGCTTCCGCCTCATTTTCTTCGTCGCCAGACAACCAAAGCAGTAATGCAGCAACTCGTTTAGGCAGATCTGGATGGACACCCGTTTCAGGTGACCTTTTGGAGACTGCTTCCGCTAAGGATCTCAGTTCTGCACTGCTTTCCTCGAAATCCACCACATTCAATAAACATAGCCACTTTAGAGCTTCCCAATAGTTTTCACGCATACAAATTGATGATGAAACCGCTGCGGCTTCAAACACTGGAACTGCCCTCTGCAAGGGGAAGCCCTCGAGAAGTGGTGCGATGTTAGCTTCCAACTCGTGAGATTTACGTTCGACAAAAGTCACCTTTTGCCCCAATATCTGACGTTCGCCGTCGACGTCTGCGCCAACCCGCTCGACAAGCCGCTTTGATCGGCGCGCCTCGGCTTCTTCGTTTTGTCTTGCAGCGGGTTCAACTTCGCGGGAAATCACATTCAGCCAGAAACGACATTTCTCAACGATCTTATCCATCGCCCTTTGATCTTGGCGAGAAATCGAGGAAATCGAATTGACTGCAAGAGCTCGCGCTGCTCTCAACGTAGTACCTTCCGCCTGTTCAACAACTTCAAGCAACGAAGTGCAGATTACCGATGCGATGCCGCATAGCTCAGCCCTATGTGCTTCTGGGAGGTTTTGCGCACTCAACCACTCAAAAACTAAAGCGTTTACTACGAAGTCGTCCGTGATGCTGGAAGTTTCGATCAGGATAGATACTGCTGCTCTTAGAACCTCAGCCTTTTCATCAAGTCCAACAATGGGGTCCAGCCAATTTGTTAGCTTCTTGTTGATCTCGTCTCTGTCGGTGGGCTGTGTGTTAAGGTGATCAATTAAGGCTGCGCCCAAAGCGTGGGCGACCAGTTCAGATGTCAGAGTAATTCTGCTGTTGAAACCATCGCTGACAAAACTGCTGTCTACGATTTCACTAAGACGCAAGTATACGGTGTTGCCATCAAGATCAGGTCGTTCGACCGTTTCTCCAAGTGTCCTCATGTTGTAGCCAGGTATGCCTTTTAGGCGAGTTTTTGCTACATCAGCGAGCCACGCTCGCCAGTCCTGTTCGCTAAAACTTGCACCGGAACGAACTCCGAATGTATCTCTCCCATACTCCCACAGCAATCGATGCAGCGTAATGCTTTCAGCATTTTCCAACCGCTCACGCAGGTTAATCACCAAGTCAAACAGGCGGGGAACGCGCGCCAACTCGAGCAGGTCTTCGTGCAATGAAGACCTCTCAAGGCCTTCTAATTCCAATCTCTGATCAAGCTCACCGCCTTCACTGTTGTCATAGTTTTCAACGGTAATCACTTCGGGAGGGACGATCAGGTCACGCAGTCCCCCAAGTCTATCTTCGAAATGCATATGCCTTGTAATAAGTATTGTTCTTATTCTCCCAGCGAAGGCTGGATCCTGCAGTGCCTTAAGCAGAGCTGACCAAGGTGCCCCTGGTTCTTGATTGAGGCCATCCAAGATCAAAGAAATTACCGGCCCTTCTTCGACCGGTCTCTTGAGTAATCTTTCCAATCGCTGTTGCCAGTGGGACGTATCTCGAACTTCAGTCAACTCGCAGAGCCGCTCACCCAAAAAAGCCTTTACGGATGTTACTGTTGCCCCTGAAAGAGTGGCTACGGCGCTGGAGGGAACGATTAAAACAATAGGTTGTTGCTCGCTGCTCTTTACCAACCATTGGAGGGTAGCCCATGTCTTCCCAACACCTTGCGAACCAACTACTGCAGCCGGCGCGTCATCCTTGGCGCTCCCTTCCCACCATCGGACGAGCTTTTTTTCCACGTGCGGTCTTACAATCGTTGTTGCCTTTGACCCACCGGCCGCGTTCTGCCCTAACGCAACTGCGGACTTCCGAGGATTGCTCCAAATATGGTTCAAGTTGGCTGTGGAAAGGGTTCTCAGTTGTTCAAAACCAAGTTGCCAGGCTTCCAGATCTTTGGTCAGGCGGTTGAGGCTATTCTGAGCCTCTCCTGACAAAGCGCGCACGATTTTTGCTGCCTCACAACCTGCTTGGGCTTCCACGATCTCTGAAGAGGCAGTGCACAAAGCAGCCAAGGTCGGAAACTCTGTCGAATTCCAGTCGATAATGACTATTGGCAACCCAAGCGTATCGCTTTTTCGCATGAGGTCATTTTCTAACTGCTCCGGCACCGATCGAGTCGCTACGAGGAACCAGGCTTCAAGTGCTGGGTCACGTTCGAGGGCGTGATCTATTTCCCCTAACAACTCACGATCGCTAAGACTCGTGCTGTCCGCATACCGTTTAGTTTCAATTCTAAAGCGCCGACCTTGGCGCCCTGCTGGCCCGGCATCTCCACCATGCTGAAATCCGGACTTTGCCACAGCAATTCCGATCCCTAATTGATGGCTCAGTAGGGCGGCGGTTAGTTTCTCGAACGTACTGGGCTTGAGCTCCGTCTGGAGAATAGCTTTCAGGCGATCCAAATCATTGGTAAAACTGCTCATTTCAATTCTATTGTGCTTAGGGCTTTGAACTGTAGAATCCACCATACGGCGATCTCCAGAGCGATAAAAGAACCTAAACGTTGTTTCCGGCTCCGAAAGAGATGACATGCAACGAGCTGCGAAATACTGACGCACTGCGAGAACCTGATGTAGGGTCGCCCCTACACCACACTGCAAAGTTAATGGCTTCGGTCCGCTTCCATCCAGGCTCGGACTTCGTCGGCTCGATACCTGACGTTGTAACCCTGCTTGTAGAATGGCGGACCAGTACGTTTGGAACGAAAAGTCTCGAGCGTTGCTTGGGAAAACCCTGTCATCTCGGCGACCTGACAGGTCTTGAGATATTCGATTTGTTGTTCGCTCTTCGTGCTGACAATACGGTCGCTAAGCTCATCCAGGCATTCCAGGATGACGCCTCGAATTTCTTCGAGATCTCTGTCGCTCAACCGGTCGGACCGGTAGTTCCGGAAAGAAGAAGTGCCTTTCATGGCAGATACTCCTCAAAAACGCCAAAGCGTTGTTTCGCCGCGGACGATTTGCGTCCGGACTGACCGGGAGTGGCCTGTCAAGAAGAGTAGCGAGAAAATGCCTCAGGCCGGACATTACTCAGATAGGACGGCGCAAGACCGTCTGCTGGATCAAACATGAAGTTGCTGCTCAAATATTTCAAGGTTAAGTGAGATTTTTGTTTGAACTGGGTTGTGTTGCCCCCCTTTAGGGGGGCAATTATTTTACATATAGTCTGACTCTGCGATCAGTATTTCGTCTCGACTATGCCCGACGGTGCACCAGCTTAAGCTGCCTGATAGCCGCCTGAAGATCCCGAATGTGACGCCGAAGGCTTTGGAAGGATTTCCAACGTTCAGCCAGGCGCCTTAGCTGCTCTCGTGGCTGATCGAAGATCAGATGCCCAGATGTATCGATGCGCATAGCCAGATCTCCATACTTTGGTTTGAGCTCGTTCAATGCGTCGACAATTTCCTCGGCCATGAGGTCCAGCGCATCTTCGTCATTGACGGCTAACGGCTCGCCATCCTTCAGTCGCTGCAACAACTGCGGCAACAGGGCTTGCAACCGTTTGCCTGGATAAATGCCGATTTCTTCCCACTCTTCCGCCAGCCATCGGCCCTGTTTGATAGACGACAGTACCGCCTGCTCGAGCTGCCCGTTGATATCTTGCGCCATGAGAAATCTCCTTTGCCTTGGCGTATCTGGAATTTGAGGTCGCAATGCCTCTCAAGAAGCCGGGATGGGCAGGAGCACCCCAGCTTTGGGAATTCACACCGGCACAGCTGAGAATGCAACGTGCACCTCTGACGGGGTTGGCTGGAGCAGATCGCCAAGCTGATCCGACAGCAAGCAAATCTCTTCCACGATGGGCGAGGCTGGATCGATCGCGGCAAACAGCGCGGCCTCGACGCCGTTCATTTCATGAACGTTTTGCAGGGTCAGCACAGCCTGCAATCTTGCGAAATTGCTCTTCATTCGGCGCGTGAAACTCGGTTGAATTGCCAGATCATCCATCAGCGCATGAACGCAGCGCAGCGCGGGCTGACCGCCCAGCAGCACCGCAGCATTTTGAAGCGCCTCTGATTGTTCATAGAAGAATTCTCTCAGTTGCTTGAGGGGATCATGACTTAAGTCGAACATGTTCGTTCTCCTATGCAGCACCTTTGCACAATTGCTCGGGTTACAAGAGCCTCGATTTTCTCCTTCGGTTTGCGCGAGTTGACGTTCTGAGAGGCTGCCTTCTCTCGGTTTTTAGGAGCTTTGGAAGAGGTTTTTTCCTTGTTTGGGGCTTCGCTCGAACTGCTCCAAACAAGAAAAAAACAGCGTCAGAGGTTCAACAGACTTTCAACTTGCGGCACGGAAATCTATGCGCGCGTTGCCCATCTCGCTTGGCAAGCAAGCCCGGTACAAATGCGTCTAAACACCCAGCTCAATTCGACCGCGTTTGACTCGAGAATTGAACATCCTGGCAATGAGGTTAGAGGGTAAAGATAGACACCCGCAGAACAGAAAAATCACCTTACTATGCGTGGCCTGCACAGAGCCAATTTTGAACGACTTGGTGGGGATCTGCATCGGTCTACGGTAGTAGTAGAGCACGTGGTTGCCCAAAGGGTTTTCTTCCACAACCAATTGTGATAAAAGGGAAATAATGGTGACCCCGGTAGGATTCGAACCTACAACCTGCCCCTTAGGAGGGGGCTGCTCTATCCAGTTGAGCCACGGGGCCACATTCTCACGAAAACAGTTCGGAAGACTGTTCGCAACCATTCAGTAGTTTAGCGGCCCCTTGATTTCAAAGACAAATTCACCCATTGACCATTCGCTTAGGAGGGGGCTGCTCTATCCAGTTGAGCCACGGGGCCGCGCGTCTTTCTGCGATAGCAAATCCCTCCTGCGATCACAATGGGATGGGCGCAGGCGAAAGCCGTTTTGCCGCGCGCAGTTTCCATTGTGCTGCAAGTGATGTCTGCGCTAACGTTGCAAGCAGAAATAACAAGAGGCTCAGGAACGTGACCACGGACAGCAAGCGCCCGCTTACCCTTCGCGATGTATCCGAAGCAACCGGTGTTTCAGAAATGACGGTGAGCCGGGTTCTGCGCAACCGCGGCGACGTGTCGGAGAAGACCCGATCCAAGGTTCTGACCGCCGCCAAGGAACTGGGTTATGTGCCCAACAAAATTGCGGGCGCGCTGGCCTCGAACCGGGTGAACCTGTTGGCTGTGATCATTCCCTCACTCTCGAACATGGTGTTTCCAGAGGTGCTGACCGGCATCAACAAGGTTCTGGAAAACACGGAACTGCAGCCCGTTGTCGGCGTTACCGATTATCAGCCCGAAAAGGAGGAAAAAGTCCTCTACGAAATGCTGTCGTGGCGCCCTTCCGGAGTTATCATCGCAGGCCTGGAACATACCGATGCCGCCCGCGCCATGCTGAGCAGCGCCGGGATTCCAGTGGTGGAAATCATGGATACCGACGGCAAGCCGGTGGATGCGATGGTCGGTATTTCCCACCGCCGCGCGGGCCGCGAGATGGCCAAGGCGATCCTCAAGGCAGGCTACCGGCACATCGGCTTCATGGGCACAAAAATGCCGCTTGACCACAGGGCCCGTAAACGGTTCGAGGGATTCACCGAGGTTCTGGCCAAAGAAGGCGTAGAGATCGAGGACCGCGAATTCTATTCCGGCGGGTCGGCGCTGGCCAAAGGCAGGGAAATGACCCAAGCCATGCTGGAACGCTCCCCTGAATTGGATTTTCTTTATTACTCCAACGACATGATCGGTGCGGGAGGTTTGCTTTACCTGCAGGAACAGGGGGTAAGCGTTCCCGGCCGAATCGGCTTGGCCGGCTTCAACGGAGTGGAACTGCTGCAGGGTCTGCCCCGGCAACTTGCCACCATGGACGCCTGCCGCCTGGAAATCGGGCGCAAGGCGGCAGAGATCATTGCTGCCCAGTTGGAAGATCCGGACGCCCAGATCGAAAAGCATGTCACGCTGACCCCGACCATATCCTATGGCGACACGCTGAAACGGCGCTGATGGCGCTGCAGCGGCTCGGCAATCAGGGCGCGCGGCGGCTGTTCCTGGATCGCCACGCGCTGCTGGAGCAACCCTCAGGACCGGCCAAAGGCGCGAATTTGTTGGAACTAATCCAGCGGCTTGGATTTGTGCAGCTCGACAGCATAAACACCGTGGCGCGGGCGCATGATGTGATCCTGTTTTCCCGTCGGCCGGGCTACCGATCCAAGCACCTGAAACACCTCTACGAGCGCGAGCGGAGTCTGTTCGAACACTGGACCCATGACGCTGCCGTGATCCCGATGGCGTTTTATCCACACTGGCACCTGCGGTTTCAGCGCGACACTGAACTGCTGCGCAAACGCTGGCGCAACTGGCGGCGGGACGGATTCGAGGCGCAGTTCGAAACTGTCTTGCAACATGTCCGCGATCACGGGCCGGTCAGTTCCTCCGATGTCGGCAAGGACGAGAAAAAGGGCTCCGGCGGCTGGTGGGACTGGCACCCGTCCAAAACCGCGCTGGAATACCTATGGCGCTCCGGCGCGCTTACGGTGGTGGGGCGCGAGGGGTTTCAGAAACGCTATGACCTGACGGAACGAGTGATCGAGGAACATCTGCGCCCCGGTACCGGCTGCGATGAAGCTGCGACAGTCAACTGGCTGTGCTCTGCCGCTTTGGACCGGCTGGGCTTTGCCACATCGGGAGAGATCGCCGCCTTCTGGGACACCGCCTCCGCGGCGGAAGCCAAGGCCTGGTGTGCGGAACAGCTACGCCAGGGTGAGCTTGAAGAGATCGAAGTCGAGCAGGCGGATAGCAATCTGCGCAAGGTATTCACCCGTCCTGACACCGTGGAAAAAGCTGAGGAGCTGCAGCCTCCGCCGGGCCGGATGCGGGTGCTCAGTCCCTTTGACCCGGCCCTGCGCGACCGCAAGCGGGCCGAGCGGCTGTTCGGCTTCCACTACCGGATCGAGGTCTTCACCCCCGCGCCCAAACGCCGGTACGGCTATTATGTGTTCCCGCTGCTGGAAGGCGCCCGGCTTGCGGGCCGCATCGACATGAAGGCGGACCGCGACGCAGACCTCCTGCGCGTAACCGCCGTCTGGCCGGAGAGAGACATTAAATGGAGCGCGGCCCGCACCAGACGGCTGGAGGCAGAGCTGGACCGGGTGGCGCGGTTTACAGGTGTCAGCGAGGTGGCGTTCTCTGATGGCTGGCTGCGCTGACCGGCCTTACTCGGGCCGCAGCTGCGCCTCGATCACCGCCCGGTAGTCTTCGGGTGCCTGTTTGGCGGTGAAGGTCTCAGGTGCAATGAAGACGCAGACAAATTTCCCCTCGAAACACAGCTCCCCGCTTTGCCGCGCATTGACCCGGAAAGTCACCGACTTACTGCCCAGGGCAGCGGGCCAGACCTCGCACATCAGCCGGTGGCGGGGCGTGACAGGAGACCGGAAATCGATGCTCATATGCACAAACGGCGTGCCGGTGCCGCGGTCCAGCTCCATCTGATACCAACCGTCACCGTCCAGATGGTACTCCCACCAGGCGTCGATCGCTTCCAAGGCAAAGGCAGGCAGCCGCCCGGTATAGGCAATCCGTGCCGGGTCGCAATCGCCCCAGCCCACGCGGATTTCATGAACGAATGTGTCTTGCCCTGCCATCTTCTGCCGCCCCGCATATTTCTGCAGGCGCATCCTACCGGCGCGGGTCTGCGGTATCAAACGGCAAAGGCAGCCAGAGCCGCTGCGTCACGAACCGCCGCGTTTGCGGGACAGGATCAGATCCGGCAGCACAAGCGCGTCAATCAGCGCCTCGCACAGCCCAACGCAGTTGCTGCAGCCCACACAAGGCCCCTGCAGCCCGGAAACCTCGGTGGCCAGCGCCTTGACCTTGGATGCGGCGGCTTTGCTGCGGTTGATTTGCATGGCGGGTATCCCCCTGTGCCTAGTGTCAGACAGGACCAGCGGAACCCCGAAAGGTGATTCAGGTCAATCCGGGACGGTGTCACAAAATACTTCCTTATCCTGCAGCGGCGGGCGGCAGACCCTCACCCGCGCGAGGCGGGAGAGGGCAACGCATCACTGCATCAGCATCAGCGGCAGCAGCGTGATGATCGGGAAGGCAACCAGGATGACCACCCGGATCAGGTCGGACGCGACAAAGAACATGACCGCCTTGTAGGTGTCGATCATTTTGGTCTTGCGGTCCATCGCGTTGATGATGAACAGGTTCATGCCCACCGGCGGGGTGATCAGGCCAACCTCTACCACGATCAGCACCAGCACGCCGAACCAGATGGCGACATATTCCGCCTCAATCCGGTTCACACGGCCTTCGGTGACGCGGATGCCCAGTTCCTTCATCTGCTCACGGGTCAGTTCGGCACCGGTGGCAATGGCATCCTGTATCGAGGCTAGCATTTCTGCTCCCATCCCCTCGGGCACGCCTGCCTTCAGCACCTCCATCGCCGCATCCGCCTGCATCGCAGGCAAGGACAGCAGACCAAAGTCCATGGCAGAGATCACCGGAAAGAAGATCGGGATCGTCAGCAGGATCATCGAGAGCGAGTCCATCAGGCAGCCGAACACCAGATAGAACGCAAGGATCAGCGCCAGCACCATCCAGGGGCTCAGGCCCTGGCTCACGACGAAATCGGCCAGTTCCTGCGGCACCTTGGTCAGCGCCAGGAAGCCGTTGTAGAAGCCCGCGCCCAGCACGATGAAGAAAATCATCGCGGTAGACCGCGCCGTCACCAGGAAACTGTCCGCCAGTGTTTCCCGGGTCAATCCGCCATTGGTCCAGGCGATGAAGCCGGTGCCAAAGGCCCCCACGGCCGCGCCCTCGGTCGGGGTGAACCAGCCCAGGTAAATGCCGCCGACAACCAGACCAAACACCAGCAGCACCGGCCAGACATGGAACAGCGCGGCAAAGCGGTCGCGCATCGGAACCGGCGGACGGGTGCCCGCGCTTTCCGGGAACAGGCGGACGTAGATGGAAATCGCGATCACATAGCCCAGTGCCGCCAGCAGGCCGGGAATGAAGGCCGACAGGAACAGCTTGGCGATATTCTGCTCGGTCAGGATCGCATAGATCACCAGCACAACCGAGGGCGGGATCAGGATGCCCAGCGTGCCGCCGGCTGCCAGCGTCGCGGTCGAAAACCCGCCGGCATAGCCGTATTGCTTCAGCTCCGGCAGCGCGACCCGGCCCATGGTGGCCGCGGTTGCCAGCGACGAGCCGCAGATCGCGCCAAAGCCCGCACAGGCGCCAATCGCTGCCATGGCAACGCCGCCCTTGCGGTGGCCCAGAAACCCTTCGGCCGCCTTGAACAGCGCTGTGGACATACCGCCCAGCGTCGCAAAATGCCCCATCAGCAGGAACATCGGCACGATGGTCAGCGAATAGGAGGAAAAGGTGGTATAGGTCTCGCTTTTCAGCCGCCCGAACGCGACCTGCGTGCCATCCGTCACCCAGATCAGCCCGCCAAGGCCGACCAGAAACATCGAAAGCCCAATCGGAACCCGCAAAAAGATCAAGAGCATCAGAACCGGGAAGGAGGCGATGCCAATTTCAAGAGCCGTCACTGTTCACCCTCCACGCCGTCCCAGATCAGGATCCGGCCGGTAAAGAATTCGATGGTGCGGATTGCACCCATGTAGATGCCCACAATGGCGGCCACGACCGCTGCCACCAGGCTGATGGCGTAGGCCCACCAGATCGGAAACTCGAGCAGGAAGGAGGTCTCGCCATTTGAATACTTGCCGGCAAGACCGTCCGCCAGCCGCCAAGCGATCAGCACCAGAACCGCGGCAAAGACAACTTCGGTCACCATCCGCAGAAACCGTTTCACACTGCGCGGAAACGCATTGGCCACCACATCGACCGACGCATGGCCCGCCGTGATCTGGCACAGCGGCAGGAAGGCGAAGATGGCAAAGGCCACACCGGCCTCAACCAGCTCGAAGTCGCCGTTGACCGGCCCGACCCAGCCAGTCATCCATTTCGAAAACCCAGGCGCAATCCGCTCCATCAAATCGCCATGGAAGAAACCGTTGAGCAAGCGCCCAGCGATCGAAACACATGTCAGAATGATCAGAAGAGTGAGGACCGCACCGCCCAGGTAGGCCATTGATTTGGCCAGCCGCATCATGAGCTTGTGCATGGTTCTATTGCCTTGTTCCGGTATGCAAAGGGCCGCAGTGCCAATGCCGCGCGGCCCTTTACCTTTATCAATCCAAACGCCTTACTGGTACTGCGGCGTGTATTTCTCAATCAGCCCGCTGGCTTCTTCGATCAGCGCAGCGCCATCGATGCCCTTTTCCTTCATGTCAGCGATCCACTGGTCATAAATCGGCTGCGAACGCTCACGCCAGATGGCGGTCTGGTCTTCGTCCAGAGTGATGACGTTGTTGCCCAGGTCCAGCGCCATCTCGCGCGAGGGGCCGTCCGAATCCGCCTGAGTGCCGCCGGCAAAGACCGAGAACTCCAGGCCGGAGTTGTCGTCGATGGCCTGTTTCAGGTCATCCGGCAGGCTCTCGTACTTCTCCTTGTTCATCGCCAGAACGAAGGTGAGGGTATAAAGCGCCTTGCCGGTGAACTCGGTGTGGTTTTCCACCAGCTCCGGAACCTTCAGCGCCGCGGTCACTTCCCACGGAATGGTGGTGCCGTCGATCACGCCCTTGGACAGGCCTTCCGGGATCGCCGGAACCGGCATCCCGACCGGGGTCGCACCCAGTTCGGTCAGCAGGGCGTTGACCGAACGGCCGCCGCCGCGGATCTTCATGCCTTCCAGGTCTTCCGGAGTCTCTACCGGATCGGCGGTATGGATCATGCCCGGCCCATGCACCCAGGTGCCCAGGATATGCACATCCTTGAACTCGGTGTCCTTCATGTGCTTGTCGAACATTTCCCAATAGGCATGCGACACGGCGCGTGCATTGGTCATCATAAACGGCAGCTCGAACACTTCGGTTGAGGGGTATCGGCCCGGGGTATAGCCCACCACGGTCCAGACGATGTCAGCCACGCCGTCAATGGCCTGGTCCATCAGCTCCGGCGGCTTGCCGCCCAGCTGCATCGACGGAAAGCGGTCGATCTTGATCCGTCCACCGGACGATTCTTCAACATTGTCCGCCCAGACGTCCAGGATCAGCTTCGGCACATTTGCCTGCGCCGGCAGGAACTGATGCAGTTTCAGGGTCACTTCTTGAGCAAATGCCGGCATTGTGCCGAACATGGCCAGGGCCGCTGCACCAGCTGCCCCCAAAAGCTTTCTGCGAGTGGTCATATGTGTCCTCCCTTTGACCAATTCAATTGCCGGACCTGGCGCCTTCGCAATATTGCTGCGCTGCCCCTGCGAACTTCTTTCCGATTCTGCCGTCAAAGCCCCCAATTGGGTTCGTTTAACGAACCAGTTGCTTCCCTGCTATTAGGTGCATTTGTAACCATCAACAGCAGATTATGCATTTATTACTCATGAAATCTGCCCGCGCGCTCCGGTTTCAGGCGAAACAGCCGCCCGATACGTTACGAGACAGTCAATATTTCCACCTAAGTTGATACATATGAAAACAGCCGCATGGCAACAACTATCACGCTGTGGACCACCGTGCGTCATTCCGCTGCAGCCAATTCCAGGCCAACAATAGATAGCCCGTCGATCCCTCCGCGTATCTTGTCTCCGGCCTTCACGGCCCCCACTCCGGCAGGTGTGCCGGTTAGAATCAGATCCCCCGGCCGCAGGTGGTAGAATCCGGAAAGGTGGCAAATAATGTCGGCTACGGACCAGATCATCTCCGCCAGCGTAGCGTCCTGCCTGATCTCGCCGTTCACTTCCAGCCAGATTCGCTGCCCCGCAGGGCCACCCCACTCGACCGCCCGGGTAAGCGGCGCCAGCACCGTACCGTTCTCCAAGTCTTTGCCCAGATCCCAAGGCCGTTGTTTCTGCCGCTCTCTGATCTGCAGATCGCGACGAGTCATGTCCAGCGCACAGCCATAGCCGAACACAGATGCTGCAGCCTGTTCCCGCCCGGCCCGGAATACCGGTGTCCCGATCGCCACTGCCATTTCCATTTCGTAGTGAAAGTTTTCTGTTCCCGGCGGATAGGGCACAATTGCATCCGTCAGCACCGCGTTGGCAGCAGCTTTGGTGAAATAGAATGGCGCCTCTCTGTCCACTTCATTGCCCATCTCAGCGGCATGCGCCGCAAAGTTGCGTCCCACACAAAAAACCCGCCCCACCGGGTACCCAGCTTCCCCGCCCGTCACCGGAACAACCGGCGTATATGGAAGCGGGAACAGAACATTACCCATCGCAAATTTCCTTATGCATTGCAGCGTGAAGCCGTTCTCTCAAAACAGAGCCACAAAACCACCAGCTGTAAACCCTTGTTTCGAGACAACATGCCCTAGGCATTCCGGAGCAAGGACTGCCTCCCCTGATCATGTACCCAAGCGCAATCGCAAGCTTTGCTCCGGTGAAAGCACCATCCGTCTGCCTGCAGCAGCCGTTTCCCGTGCTGTCCGGCGAAGCGCCTCAGCTGAAAGTTTCTGAAGGCAGCGCGGCGGCGTAGTACTCCCGGTACCAGCTTACAAACTGCGCCACACCCTCGGCCACGGCGGTCTCCGGCTTGTAGCCTGTGAGCGTTTGAAGCAGCGACGCATCGGCCCAGGTCGCGGGAACATCGCCAGCCTGGATCGGCATCAGGTTCTGTTCTGCCTTACGTCCCGTGGCTGACTCAATCGCCTCTATGAAGGCGGTTAGCCTGACGGTTTCAGAATTACCGATGTTGACTACTCTGTGCGGCGCAACGGGTGACAGGCTGTCTCCGTCCGGCACAACCCCGTCTGCCGGGCGTTTTGGGACCGCATCCAGCAACAAACGGATCGCCTGAACCAAATCAGTGACATAGGTAAAGTCCCGCTTCATATCGCCGTAGTTGTAGACGTCAATCGGCTCCCCTGTGAGGATCGCCTTGGTAAATTTGAACAGCGCCATGTCGGGCCGTCCCCAAGGGCCGTAGACAGTGAAAAAGCGAAACATGGTGACCGGCAGATCAAACAGATGCGCATAAGAATGCGCCATGTTCTCGCACGCCTTCTTGGTAGCGGCATAGAATGACATCTGGTGATCGGCCTTTTGAGTTTCCTTGTAAGGCATCTTAGTGTTGGCGCCGTAGGCCGAAGAGGTGGAGGCCAGCAGCATGTGCCGCGGAGAATAGGCACGAGCGGCTTCGAGGATCTCGAATGTACCGGCGATGTTGCTGTCCAGGTAGGAGCGCGGGTTCTCGATCGAATATCGCACCCCGGCCTGCGCAGCCAGATGCACAACATAAGCAGGCCTATGCTCTGCAAACAGCCCCATCATGACCCCAGCTTCTTCAATGCTGCGGTTGATGACAGTGAAATCGGGATGTCTCTCAAGCATCGCCTGCCGGTCCCGCTTGAGTTGAACGCTGTAGTAATCCGACAGATTGTCAATGCCAACAACTCGAAACCCGTCTGCCAGCAAGCGCAGGCACAGATGATAGCCGATAAAGCCGGAACATCCGGTGACAAGGATAGTTTTCTGGGCCATCGATCTGCTCCATGGGATGCATGAACCGCCGGGGTTACGGCACCCGGCCAAAAGAATGTATCTGCGCAGGCGCCGGACCGCCCGGCAGGCATTATGGCAAACCGGGCAGGTGCATACCATCCCTGGCAATTTTCCAAGCTGCGGAAATTGCCGGTAAAACCCGGGAATCTACCCTGCTAACAGATGGCACTGCTTTCGTTAAAATCATATATCAGATGTCAGGTGTTTGCTTTGAACTGAAGATGAGCTGGTGAACAATCCGCTGCTGCAACAACTGCTAACTCCTGACGCGGGCAGCCAAGCGCAGGGCGCGGTGGTGCTAGCGATTGTCCAGTCTAGCCTATTCGCCTTCCTGGATATCGCAACCTTGGAGGATCGTTTTGCCGTTACCATCCAGGAAAACATCTACTCGCACAACGCCAACCCACTTATAAGCGAGCTGGAATACAAGCTGGCGGCACTGACATTGGTCAACCGTATCGCGGCTAGGAAAGACGGCAGGCGTAACGGAACTGCAGCCTTGCTGTACACTGGCACAATGTGGCCTGGACGCCCCGGCAGAGGGCACCGCCGCCGAGATGGGCCTGCGCTCCCGAAAATCTGCAGCCGGGTCTGCAGGGCGGCATTGAGATCGGCGTTATCCTCTTGGAGCGCCTGGACTTCGAACAGCTAGTCTGGGGGATCGCCGACAGACAGCAGGCTGTGATGCGCACTGGGCCGGAGGCAGCGATCCGCAGCGGCAGCCGCATCCGCGCGAGATTGTGCCACGGCGCATTCAGTGTGTTTGATAAGCACTCACGTGTGCGGCTGTGACTGCCCCCCCGTTCAGGAGATTGCAAATGAACAAGAAACTGCGCGGCCCCTTCCTGGGCTTTGTCGAGCGTGACAACCGCGGGATGGCGCCCGAATGATCTTGCCCCAGCTGGTAAAAGCCACGCCATGAAACGCTCTACCGTCAACAACCTTTTCGCGAAGGCGCCACTTTCCTCAGCACTTTTTACATGCGTCCTCCGAATTTTGCCTATTGGGCCCCGGCGGAAATGGCGGCGCAGGCTCACGCGATGATCCCTGTCTGCGGCCTTGCCTGGAATGTGACCGACAACGACCAGAACCGGTTTGATGAACTAGGCTTCTTTCTGTTCACCCAACGCAACGGGAGCAAACAAGACCTCGCTGCAGGCGCGAGCATGCGCTATGCTGAAAAGCTGCTGATCATCCGCAAGAGTCAGCTGTTGCCGATGCATCGGCACATTAAGAAGGCCGAGGACATCGTCAACCGCGGCGGCGCCAAACAGGTGCTGGAGCTGTTCGCCAGCACCTCCGATGGCAGCATCTGCAGCGACAGCAAGTTCTCTATGCCAGGCGCCAAGCAAATCCGCACCGTTCCCGCGGGCAGCAGTCTGACGCTGGCACCGAGCGAAAGCGTACCCCTGCTGCCCGGCGCCTAGCACGCCTTCTGGTGTCCGATTACGGGCTGTGACTCAGATGATCCTCAGTTGCGACGAAGCGCTGATCGACATGCGGCCCATCACCGCGGCGGATGACAGCGCCTGTATTGCCGCCTGCCCCGGCGGCGCGGTATTCTACACCGCCATCGCACTTGGCCGACTTGGTTTGCCCTGCGGGCTGGCCACCGGCCTGCCGTCAAACCTATTCGGGCAGCAGCTAACAAACGCGCTGCAGGAAAGCGGCGTCAGAAAGGCCGCTGCGGCGATCACCAGTCGGCCCACCACACTGGCCTTTGTTTTACTGCAAAACGCCGAAGCCTTCTATGACGAGAGCACCGAGGGCAGGATGCTGGTACCGCAGGATCTCGTTGATCCTAGGCTAGAGGTGACAGCTCTATTTTTCGGTGGCATTTCGGTGGTTTGTAAGCCGGCAGCAGAGGTTTAGGAGGCGCTGGCTCAGCGCGCCGGCCAGTGCCGGTTGACGATGCTGAACATTAATGTCCGCCTCGCAACAACCTAGGATGAGGAACATACCGAAGCCGCAGCGGAGATGCTGACTTACGGCGGTTTTCTGCAGGCGCCGATCGCCCCGTGATCCCCGTGGATACCATCGACGCAGGCAACACGTTCAATGTAGTTTTTTTGCGGCGCACTGTACCAAAGAACGTTTATAGAGAAGCAAATGAGTAATCCGCCGTCTGGAGTTGCCGAACCGGCACTGCACTACGCGGCGGCAGTGCCGACCGTAACCGTATCCCGCTGCGGCGCCAACACTCCTTGGAGGCACGAGCTTAGCCACTGAATTGCCGGAAGGCTAGCTTTTCAACGCACATTCCAGAAACAAGATCTTGTTGATCGCCAGACTTTAATCCAAAGGACTCTTGGGGTGTTTACCGGCCTAAACTGGCAGATTTATTCAGCGTGACGGCCTTCGCCCATATAAAGCTTCTGCATGTCGACGAAACAGCCGTTCTCCAGGCGGCTGCGGACCGCCGCCCAGCCCTCCGGGTTGCCCTGGATGGCGCGGTACAGCTCTGTCGGAACGGTCATGTACTCGATGTATTTCTCCGACGCGGTCTCCAGCCAGGCAAAGACATAGCCGTCGGCCTCCTCACCCGTGTCGACCAGCCGCAATTCGATGCCTTCGGCCATCGGCACCGATTCCACGCTGCGCAGGATGTGCAGCTTCATCATTTCGACGATGGCGTCATCGAGGCCCAGCTGCCTGACCAGGAGTTTCTCCCGCACCGCGGGCCAGCCGAAGGTCAGGCGCACTGCCAGGCCGCTGCCGACGTCGCGGGCCGCTGCCGGGGCCTGCGCCCCGTAGCTGGTATCGAACAGGGCCTTGGCCTCGTCCTCCAGCTCCAGGTGGTCGCGCAGGCAGCTGGCAGGCATTGCCGCGATCCACTGGCCGTGGCCGGCATCAAGGTAGTTGAACTGTGGCTGCAGCCGGAAGCTTTTACCGCAGGCGCTGCATTCGGTGTCCTGGAACCGGTCCTCCAGGATGTCTTCGCGCAGGTCGGGGCGGCGGTCGGCGTTCACGCTGCCCACGGCCATCATGGTCACCGGCGCCTCGCAGTGAGGGCAGATCAGGTTGACGGGGTGAAATAGGGACATCGGTCAGCAGCCTTTCAATGGGTCAGAGTTTCGACAGCCAGCCAACAGCCGGGTGGTTCGGCTTCAGCTTGCCCGAGTGGTAGGCGGCATAAAGCTCCGAGAACCATTCGCCGGGCGCCCGGAACTGGTAACCCGTGATCCCCTTGGGCCGCTCGCTGAGCAGGTAGGAGTACCAGGTCTTCGGGTAGCTTTCCTGGTAGACCACCCCGCCGATCGCCAGCTTCTTGGCGGTGGCCATGCTGGACCAGGGCTGGGCCGGTTCCGAAGCCATGTCGACAAAAGCCTCCATCTGGATGCGGCGGCTTTCCCATTCCTCGTCGGTACAGGTTTCATCCTCCGGCCTGGGCGGCACATGGGCGCTGGTGTTATGCGCCATGTATTCGATGACATACGTCTTGTCGTAGGTGAACTTCTTGGCGATCTTTTCGGCGATGCCGGAAATTTCCATGCCGTGTTCGGTCCAGCCGCCGAATTCCTTCTTCTTGCCGTTGCTGTCCATGAACCTGTGCTTGTCGTCGACCGCATGGCCGACCTCGTGCAGGGTGTTCCAGTTGAAGAACGTGATCGGCTCTTCATTGGCGGGTTTGCATTTCTCCAGCTCGGCGCGTTCTTCCGGGGTAGCGGCATCGTCGAGGCTGCCGACCGCGTCGTCGCTGCCGAAGGCATAGTTGGGGGAGACCCCGGCGTCGCCTTCGTGCATCACGATCCGCTTTTCGTTGCCTTGGTACATCGAGCCGCCCTTGTCGGCCTCGTTGATGGCGAACTTTTGCAGCGAGTCGTTGTTCAGCGTGTGGTCGAGCGGCAGGTCCTGCATCGCCTTGTAGAAGGCGACGATGTTCGGACCCTTCAGGTTGGCGTCCGCAATCTGCGAGGCGGGCGCCAGGTTCTCGTTGTTGAAGTTCTTGATATCGCAGCCGAAACGCGCCTTGAACGCAACCTTGACCACGGCGCGCTGCGCCTCCGGCTCCAGGTTGTCAATCATCGCGTCCAGCTCATCGGTGCCGTTGGGCCGCGACAGGATTTCCTTGATGTCCGCCTCCTTGGGCGGATTGTTGGCGCGCATCTCCGCCATCACAAAGGCGCTGGTGCCGATGGCGCGGGCCTCTTCCAGCAGCTTGATGCCCTCGCCCGGCTTCTTGCCGGCCACGGCGGCTGCGGCATCGGCCAGCTTCTTGCGCATGGTGTCGATGCTGGGCTTGATGGCGTAGCGGTGCTCGTGTTTTTCCAGTACTGCCAGGCGCGGCTCGACCTCCGGCTTGGCGCGCAGCTCCTTGTACTGCTTGTGCTGCTCCGCCATTTCCAGCGCGGTCTTGGTCCGGGCGATGGCGGCCTCGATATCGGCGCTGACCTTGGCGTAGTTCTGGCCGCCCTTGGCAGCGGTTTCGGCACCGTCCAGCAGCTTTGCGGCCGCGTCCGTCTCATCCTTCACATAGGCCGCCTCAGCGTGGCCGGTGGCCGGCGGCAGGGCGGCGCGGGCGCGGGCGATTTCCTGCGCGATGAAGGCATATTGCGAGATCACCTCA
This sequence comes from Leisingera sp. ANG49, assembly GCF_059694505.1. NCBI lineage: Bacteria > Pseudomonadati > Pseudomonadota > Alphaproteobacteria > Rhodobacterales > Roseobacteraceae > Leisingera > Leisingera sp. ANG49. Next base: position 349,521 of record NZ_JCATZN010000004.1, on the reverse strand, counting down.
TTGGCAGTGTTGCAGGCCTCCAGCGCTGCCTTGAGATGGCCCTTGGCGGTCTTGGCGTCCAGCCCGTCCTTCTGGCAGTTCTCAATCTCGGTATTGGCGGTGTCCAGATGGGTATTGGCGACGTCGGAGTTCTCGCGGCTGCTTACTGCCTTGATCGACAGTTTCGCCGCCTGCACCTGCGGCCACCAGGGGGCGCTGTCCTCGTCGCCGCCGATGGCGGAGTTCACCGCTTCGAGGATGCCGTGGGTATTGGCGGAGTTGATCGCCTCCTCGGCGGATTTGGTGACCTCCTCGGCCATGGTCTTGGCGGTGGCGTAGTCGCTGGGGGCCAGCTTGACCAGGTTGTCGTATTTCGCGGTCAGCCGGGTAAGCTGGGCCTGAATCGCATCGGCGTGCTTGTGGCTCCTGGCCTCGGCCAGCTTGGCCTCGGCAGCGGCGCGGGCGGGCTCGTAGTCGGACGAGCCCTTGACCGATTTCAGCAGCGCCTTGGCGTCCTCGGCGATCTCTTTCAGCAGCTTGGTCGCCTGGGTGTAGTCGTTGTCGGCCAGATCGGTCCGCGCGGCGTCGAGCTTGGCGGCAGCCAGCCGGTCGGACAGCGCCTTGATCCGGTCCTTGGTGGCATCGTTGTTTTCCGGCGCCAGCGCGTCCACCGCCGCCTGGGCATCGGCCAGCGCCGGGGTGTAGAGGGCTTCTGCCGCCAGCAGCCGCTGGCAGGCCAGCAGTTTCTGATAGGCCTTCTCGAACATCGGCCGGGCGAGGGGATAGGTGTGGGCGGCCAGAACCGCCTTGTATTTGGCGAAATCCGCATCCGCCCGGGCGATCAGATGCCGGCCGGCTTCCTTGCCCGCCCCGACCAGCGGCGGGCGCAGGTTGTTGAAGAAGGGATCCTCCCAGCCCAGCACTGTCTTGACCATTTTGATGTCCGCATCGGTGGCCTTCTCCCAGCCCGCGGCGGCCTTGGCCTTGGCCGCGGCGGCCTTGAAATCGCGGGCGTTCTGCTTGGCGGTGCTTTCGTCCAGCAGCGCCTGGACTTCGGTCTTGCGGTGGGTCAGCTGGGTTTCGACATCGCCGCCTTCGGTGGTGATCTTGGTGATGATCGCGGTGGCCCTAGTGCGGTCCGCCTTGATGGTCTTGAACAGTTCGCCGTCGGCGCGGGCCTGTTCCGTGATCTTGCGGGCGGCGGCGAGCTTGGCCTCGGCGCCCTTGTAGTCATAGCCTTCCGGCTTGATCAAATCGTCGGCTTCGCCGCTCAGCTTGTTGGCGTCGTCGATATGCGGCTGCAGGCAATTGGCATCGTTCAGCGGCGCCAGCGCGGCAATCTGCGCCGCCAGCGAAGCCTTCATCTCGCCGTAGGCGCGGTGCTGGTGGATCAGCACCATCGCCATCTTCAGGTTCGAGATGGCGCTGTCCAGATGCGCCCTTGCATCGTCGTATTTCTTGGCCGTCTTGGCTTTTTCGGCCTCTGCCGCGGGCAATTGCGCCTTGGCGATCAGCGCAGTGAAATCATTGCCGGTATCGGCCGCGACCACCTTGTCGCGGATATCGGTGAAAACCTTGAAGGCGGGCTCCCACTTCTTTTTCAGATCGTCGAGCGCCTTGGTGTCGGTCATCCCGTCCAGCTCCACCGCGGCCTCTGCCGCGGCCTTGGCGCTGTCCACCCGTTTCTCGGCGTCCGCCAGACAGGTATTGGCGGTGGTGAAGTCCAGTTTCAGCGCGGCCGCCGCCGCCTCGGCCACCAGGGCCTTGGCATCTTCCAGCATGGTTGCAGCTTGCGGCACGTTCTTAAGCGGGTCGATCTTGCCCTGTACCGACACGCGCTTTTCCTTGTAGGCCTTGCAGACGTCCGCCTGGGCGGTGGCGGCGGGCCAATCGCCCTGGGTGGCGTCCAGCAGGGTCAGGGCGGTGGAGTATTTGTGCAGCACTGCTTCCGCCTTGGCGGAGGCAAGGTCGGCCTCCATCTTGAGGATGATCACTTGAATGCCCGAAGCACCATCGTGGTCCTTGAACTCCTTCAGCTTGGCCTCAAAAGCGGTGAGCTTGGGGCCGTACTGCTGAACTACCGGGATTTCCTTTTCGATAAAGGGGCGCACGTTCCAGAACTTGTCCAGCTTCTTGAGCGACTCGGCGTAATCCTTGGTCGTGGCAACATCTGAATCGATGTAATAGCCGTTGGCCTCGTCCAGCTTATCCTTGAGCAGATTCTTGACCGCGGCGGCAAGCCCGGCCCAGCTGTCGACCCAGCTCTTGGCATTCGGGCGTTCAGTTTCATAGCGTTTGCGCAACGCCCGCACCTTGGCGGTCTTTTCATGAACCTTGGCGATTTCGTCCAGTTTCTGGATGCCGTCCTTGAATTTCTTGGCGGCCTTGTCCTGCTGAGCGGCGTCGTAGAGCCGCTCCATCTCGCGCGCGGCGTCGTCCACTGCCGGGTCGCCGACGCTGACGCCGCGGGCGGCATCGGCCAGCGCCTTGCGGTCGGGGTCGAGCACCATGAAATGGGCCAACTCATCGGCCAGGATTTCGGCCTTGGCAATCTCCGCCTCGGCCGCGGTTAAGCCGACGGTGGCGGTTTTCAAGTCGTGCGCCTTGGCCTTGTCCACCGCGGCGGTGCGCAAGCCCTTGATGCGGGTGATCTCCGGTGCGATCTCGGGTGCCATGGCCTTGGGGTGGCTGGTCAGCGGCACCATCCGCAGATCGAAGATCTCCAGCGCCTTCTGGAACGCAGTTTTGGCTTGGGTGTCAGCGGCAACCGCCTTTTCCAGAGCGTCCAGCGCCTTTTCACCAGCATCCAGCTTGGCGCTGCCGACGCCCTCGGGCTTGGCCTTGGCCTGCGCGGCCAGCGCTGCAACCTTGTCGAGCGCGGCCTTCCACTTGTCCGGGGTCTGGCTCACCGCTTCCGGCAACATAGTGTTGTAGGTCTTGACCGGTCCGTCCTTCAGCGCCTTGAGCGCGGCCTCAATCCTGGCGATCTGTTCGTCGACGGTGGCGTCCCCGGTCTCGCTGCCGGTGTCGCCGGAGGGCGGCGCAGCCTGTTCCGGCGCCTTGGCCGGAGCCTCTGGCTTGGCGGTTGTGGCAGTGTCTCCGTCGCCTGCCGCCGCCGTGGCGGCTGCCGGGATCTCCCCACCGCCGCCGGATTCCGCGGCGGTCTGGCGGGCCTTGGAAATCGCCTGCGCCAGCGGGCCGACCGCCTTGAGCGCGCCCTCGTAATCCGGCGGGCTGGCGGCGACGCGGGCTTTAATCTGTGTCCAGACGGTTTCGATCTTCTCCGACTGCGCGGTCTTCAGTGCCAGCACCTCGCCGATCAAAGGCTCCAGTTTGGCCGCTGCCTGCTGCCATTTACCTTCCAGCAAGCTTTGCCGCTTTGCCCGCGCGGCAGCATCCTGGGCGGCGGATTTCATCTCTTCAGAGAGCTTGGCAACATGCTCCAGCGCGGCGGCAAAGCCGCTGCCCTCGGCCTTGGCCTGGATTGCCTTCCACAGCGCCTCTGCCTTGGAGAGGTCGATGCCGGCGACTTCCCGGAGCTTGGCCATGTTGGCCTCAACCTTGGCGGCGGTGGTTTTCCACTTAGACTCTGCCGGATCCGGTTCGGCAGAGGGGGCGGCCGGCGCCTCAGCCGGCGCATCGGAGGCGGTGTCGCCGCTGGCGGCCGAAGCGGCCTGGGGGGCGTCCTCTGCCGCCTCATCGTCGTCATCAGCTTCCGACTCGACGATATTGCCAGAGGGGTCGAGAATGAGAATCTTGTATTTGAGCCCGACCACCATGAACATCTTTTTGGCCTTGCGGGCCATGCCGGGCACGATCTTTCCTTCGACCGACATCGACAGTTCCTTGCCGTCCAGCTTCAGGGTGCCGAAGGAAAACTGCGGGGTTTCGCCATCGGATTTCGCCTGCTTGCCCAGCACTTTGGCAGCCTTGGTCTTGTGGGTGAGGAAAACCGAGTTTTCGATCTTCTTGCCAAAGCACAACCCAAAGGAAAGCTCGCGCTTGCGGGCAATTGCCATCTGTTGCTTGATTTCTTTTGCAGCGGATCCGTCAAGAGGCATGTGGCAGCTCCCGGAACTAAAAACCATTTAAAACCAGTGCTTTAATCTCGCACCCTTCTCAGGGTCGCATGGAAGCCAGAGCCCGGCAAGATTTTTTTCTTGTCAATCGCCGCAGGCTTGTCACACTCAAACGCGATGTGCATCGAGGTGAAACGAAGATGGATTTCCACCCGGCCGCCGCCGCCAAATGAACGGGCCCCGCCTTGCCCAGGCCGCGGTTTTCGCAGCCTTTGCAGGGGGATGCGCCGGGCTGGCCGTGTGGTCTTTTGCCTCTGACAGCGGCACCGGACACAGCGGAGGAAGTCCCATGAGCGCAACCACTGCAGCAGACCTCGACGGCGCCTGGATCGTGCAGAAGGCCAGCGGCGCGGGGCTGGAGAAGGCCGCAGGCCTGCGGTTCGATTTCGACGACGGCACGCTGTACGGCTCCAGCCCGTGCCGCAGCTTCACCACCACCTTCGGGCCGGGTCTGGAGAACCTGATGCTGTCGCCGTTCCAGATCGGCGGCGGGCTGTGCGACGAAGAGACGATGATCGCCGAGCGGGAGTTCCTGGAGCAGATGCAGCTAGTCAACCGCATGGAGGTGACCGGGGACGGCGAGCTGGTGATGTACAATTTCGAGCAGCCACTGGTTTGGGCCAAGCGGGTGGCCAGCTAGCCTGGAAATCTTGCGTCTTCCGCTGCAATCATTCCTGCTCGGCTATCGCATTTGTTGCGACGGCCCAAAAAAACGGCAGCCACATTCTGCTAGGCTGACCGGTGATACTTTTCGGGCCTAACGCACCCAGACCTCCACTCTTCGATTGATCTGGCGGCCCCAATCGCTGTCATCACAAGCCATCGGCAAGGCTTCGCCAAAACCTTCGGTGTGGATTGCGACACGGCTGGCATCTGCTGTCTCCGCGGCTTTGAGCACTGCGTCCCGCACGGCACCTGCCCGTTTCAGCGCGATCTGCCGGTTACCTTCTGCGGGTCCCACACCGTCCGAAAATCCAGCAAACACAATCTCCCTGGCGTCGAACTCCCCGGCCTCGAGCGCCCGGGCCAGCTGTTCGATATTGCTGCGGGACTGGGCGTCCGGGCGCGATGACCCAGGTTCGAACCGGAACGAGACCGTCAGCCGCCGCATCCCGCCCAGTTCGGACACCAAACGCTGAAGTTCCGACAAACCGCCCCTTTCTTCCGCAGCCAGAATGGCATTGGCCAGGCGGTTGCCCTGGCTGCTAACCGGGATCAGTTCCGGAGCCTGATCCACAAATCCGGCTCGGCGTATCACTGCCTGCGCTGCGGGACCTCGCACGTAGGCCAGGAAATCGCGTGCGACCTTGGGCAGGCGCCGGGCCGGCAGGTACAGAAACATCGGAACGGTCAACGGATAATCCTCTGTCTTAACTGCCCGGCGGCTTGCCTGGAGAGAAAATCCGCAAGGACCGGTCAGCGTCAGCACCCGGGCTGCGCCTTTCTCGGCATAGCTGGCGACTCCGATGGCAAAAGGGTCAACAAGCACCCGCCGGACCAGCGTGCTGCTGCGGTCATGACGGTGGATTGCAGATGTAAAGCCAGTCCCGAAAGGGCCCATCAGCTTGTCCTCGACCGCCTGCGACAAACCGGAACCAGATACAGGCATATGAATCGACACGGGAGCGTCAGGGCCGCCAAGTTCCTGCCAATTGGTGATCTGGCCAGACAGGATGCCGGCCAATTGCAGCAAGGAAATCTCGCGCACCGGGTTGCTGGGGGCCACCACTGGCACAAAGGCATCCAGCGCCAGCACACGGCTGCGCCCTGGCCCAGTCAGATCTCCTAAACCTGCCGCACGCGCGGCCTTCCGCTCAAGGGGCCGGATTTCCCGCAGCGCCATGGCAACATCCGCCTCATCCGCAATCAGGGCTGCGAACCCCGCGTCCGTGTTGCTGGCGGCGAAGGAGAACCGCGCTGCAGGCCTTTGGCCACGCAGAAGCACATGACTGAAATTTCCCTGAGGCAGAGGCTCCCTGCGGGTCTGATACCCATTCCGCAGAGCAAAGCCTTCAATCAGGGCCGGCAGCAAGACTTCCGACATGGTTGAAGAGCCCGCCAAAGTGATTTCCGCCACAAACCCGGACAGGCTGGGGCACCCCGGCCCGTCACAGGTTACACCTGAGCCATCAACGGTCAGTTCCCCGAACTGGGTTTGCACCCGATAGAATTCGCCATCAAAGCCCAGCAGCGTGCCAGTGATCTCAACTGCACCGTCCGGAGATGAAAGTGTGACGTCCTGAGCTGCAAGCCCGCGCGCAAGAACCGCCAGAAAAAGTGCGGCGCAAACGGCCGCACGAAAGAAGGTCATGTGGATACCTGAATTTACCGCAAGTCAGTTGGCGGCGATTTTCAGGTCTTCCACCAGATTATTCAACACCAGAAAACTGCCCTGGGCATCGCAATCCGGCATTGCCACCACCAGATCATTGCTGCTGAGCTGTCCGCCGCGCAGCTGCAACGCCTGGGCGGAGATTTCGCGGCCGCAATTTAGGCCCGTCACCTCCGCTTCAGCAGTCAGGGAGACGGTTCCGAACCGGTCGGGCTGGCTGGCTGGCACGCTGTAGATTTCGGCAATCCGCGGCGCCAGCAGGCTAGGGTCGCCGAGGCGGACCACCTGCCCTGCAGCCGCGCCGGGTGCGGCCCCGTGCCAGACGTGCCCGGCGCTGCCGTATTCCGCGCCAAACTCCCGGGCGTGCATTTCTAGGCCGCTGTGGCCGCTCCATTGCAGAACCACACGCTCCATGGCCTCCGCGCCCGCCACTTCGGCAACGGCAACCGCCCCGCCGCCGCTTGCGGTCTCCGCAATATAAACCGCGGTACGTGTCAGGACCGGAATCTGTGCCGCGTAGCGCCCGGTCGGGTCCAGCGAAACCGTGAAGGACATGCCGCTGTGATGCACGGTCAGGCGTTCGCCGCCATGGCACGGCGCGGACACAGTGAGCGAGACCGTCGCCATGGGGGCAGCCTCGGCCGAGGCTGTCATACGGCAGGAGGCCGGTTGCGCCGGAACCGCCGGTTGCGGCTCCGCGGCAGCAGGTGCCGTTTCAGCCGGGGAGGAGGTCAGCGTGATATTCTCGATTTTCAGCTCCGCCGGCTCGGGTTCAGTCGGCAGCTGAGGATCGGAGGCGGCAACCGCATCACCTGCCCAGCGGGGGCTAGATGTCTGCATGTAGAACCCGATGCCCAATGCGCATGCCAGCGTTATTGCACTTGTCAGCATCACCTGGTTGCTCAGCATGGGATCCTCCTGAACCTGTCTGGTTAACAAAGCCTGGCTGAAAATGTCGGCCGGTTTGTGGCCTCAAACAGGTGAGAATCCGGCAAATACGGCAATCTCGTCTTCTTTGTTGCCCAGAGGGAAACAGCGAAAGGGTAGCCCCTGCGCCTGCGGGTGCCCTGGCGGCTCCAGGCACGCCCAACGGGAGCGGTTCTGCAAAAAGACCGGCGACGGGTCGGGAGTTCCCCCTACCAACGCCGCGCGGCAGGGTCCGGACCTCGGCCGGACCCAACTAATTCAGATTATGTTTTCACGCGAGGCTGCCGTGGCAGTGTTTGAACTTCTTGCCTGAACCGCAAGGGCATTTGTCGTTGCGCGAGGGGTTGCCCCAAGTGGATGGATCATCCTCTACAAATCCCGGTGCGGGCTCTTCTGCGGAAGCAGCGGCAGGAGCGGTCTGCTGTGCCGCCATCTGCTGTATGGCTGCCTGCCTGGCTGCCATTTCCATCAGCATTTGCTGTTGCTCTTCCTCGGTCATCGGACGCACGCGGCTGAGCTGTTGTGACACTTCCTCCCGCAGGGAGTCGAGCATGCCTTCGAACAGCTGGAAGCTCTCGTTCTTGTACTCGTTCAGCGGATCACGTTGCGCATAGCCGCGGAAACCCACGACTGACCGCAGGTGCTCCAGCGTCAGCAGATGCTCACGCCATTTCTTGTCGATAGTCTGCAACAGCACCTGTTTTTCGATGTTGCGCATATTTTCCGGACCAAAGGCCTCTGCTTTTTCCGCCATCAGTTTGTCGGAAGCTTCCACCAGGCGTTCGCGGATCTGTTCGTCGTCCACGCCCTCTTCTGCCGCCCATTCCGCCACCGGCGCGTCGACCGAAAGCATTTCACGGACCTGTTCCTGCAAACCCTCGGTGTCCCACTGGTCTGCATAGGTCTTGGGCGGCATATGGGTGTCGAGCAGATCGTCGATCACCTCGTGGCGCATGTCATCGGTGATCTCGGAGAGGTCTTCGGCCGCCATGATCTCGCGGCGCTGCTTGAAGATCACCTTGCGCTGGTCATTCATCACGTCGTCGAACTTCAGCACGTTCTTTCGCATGTCGAAGTTGCGGCCCTCGACCTTCGCCTGGGCGCGTTCCAGCGACTTGTTCACCCAAGGGTGAATGATCGCCTCGCCTTCTTTCATGCCGAGCGAGGACAAGAGTTTGTCCAGCCGCTCGGAGCCGAAGATGCGCATCAGGTCGTCTTCGAGGCTGAGGTAGAAGCGGGTGCGGCCCGGGTCGCCCTGACGGCCGGAGCGGCCGCGCAGCTGATTGTCGATGCGGCGGCTTTCGTGGCGCTCGGAGGCCATGACGAACAAACCGCCTGCATCCAACACCTTCTGCTTCTCCTCAGCGTGCTTGGCTTCCTCAGCGGCGCGCAGTTCTGCCGGATCCGAATCCGGGTTTGCCGCCAGCGCCTCAAGCACCTTCATCTCGACGTTGCCGCCCAACTGAATATCGGTGCCGCGGCCAGCCATGTTGGTGGCGATGGTCACCGCGCCAAATCGGCCGGCATCGGCTACGATCTGGGCTTCCTGCTCGTGGTGGCGGGCGTTCAAAACGTTGTGCGGTATGCCTTCCTGCTGCAGCATTTGGCTCAGCAGCTCGGATTTTTCAATCGAGGTGGTGCCCAAAAGAACCGGCTGGCCCTTTTCATGCGCCTTTTTAGCTTCCTTGATCATCGCCTCGTATTTCTCACGGGCGGTGCGGTAGACCTGATCGTCCTCGTCCGCCCGGGCAATGGGGCGGTTAGTTGGAACCTCAACCACGCCAAGACCGTAGATTTCCGAGAACTCCTCGGCCTCGGTCATCGCGGTGCCCGTCATGCCCGAGAGCTTGTCGTAGAGACGGAAGTAGTTCTGGAAGGTCACGGAGGCCAGAGTCGTGTTCTCCGGCTGAATCTGTACTTCTTCCTTGGCTTCGATGGCCTGGTGCAGGCCTTCCGACAAGCGGCGGCCCGGCATCATCCGGCCGGTGAATTCATCGATCAGCACCACCTGGCCGTCGCGGACGATATAGTCCTTGTCCTTTTGGAACAGCTTGTGGGCACGCAGTGCCTGGTTCACGTGATGGACAACTGTGGTGCTTTCGGGATCATAGAGCGAAGCCTCTGCATCCAGCAGGCCGTGCTCGCGCAGAGTCTGCTCCAGATACTCGTTGCCGTCCTCGGTAAAGGTCACACCTCGGGTCTTCTCGTCGATCTCATAGTGGTCTTCCGCCAGCAGCGGGATCACTTTGTCGATGGTCGAGTACAGCTCTGAACGGTCCTCTGCCGGACCGGAGATGATCAGCGGGGTGCGCGCCTCGTCGATCAGAATCGAGTCAACCTCGTCCACGATGGCAAAGTTATGCTGCTTCTGGAACACTTGATCCAGCGACGGTTTCATGTTGTCGCGCAAGTAGTCAAAACCAAGCTCGTTGTTGGTCGCGTAGGTGACGTCGCTTTGATAGGCGGCCATCTTCTCGGCATCGGGCTGGCCCGACCAGATCACGCCGGTGGTCATGCCGAGCTGAGCAAAAACCTTGCCCATCCATTCACTGTCGCGCTTGGCCAGGTATTCGTTCACCGTGACCACATGCACGCCCTTGCCTGTCAGCGCGTTCAGATAGGCCGGGAAGGTCGCCACAAGGGTTTTACCCTCGCCGGTCTTCATCTCGGAAATGTTACCCTGATGCAGGAACACACCGCCCATAAGCTGGGTGTCAAAGGCGCGCAGGCCCAGGGCGCGTTTGGCCGCTTCCCGCACATTGGCAAAGGCTTCGGGCAGCAGCGCATCCAGGCTTTCACCGCCCAGGGCACGTTTGCGCAGCTCTTCGGTCTTTGCCACCAGCCCGTCGTCGCTGAGATTCGCGAACTCATCTTCCAGCCCGTTGATTTGCGCAATCAGCGGCCGTGTCGCCTTGATTTTACGGTCGTTCGGTGTGCCGAAAACCTTTTTGGCGAGTGTTCCGAAACCCAGCATATCTTCTCCAGCGATCCTATGTCCGGCCTTTGCATCGGGCAGGCTTGCCCGCCGTGTCCGCAACCCATAAACAATGGTGGAAAGACGGTCCTGCTAATGGCCTCAAAGCGATGTAAGCGGCAGGGTATAGAGTGTCAACGCCAGGCCCCTCCGCGGCCAAGGAATAGGAAGGTTTCAATGCGTAAAGGTCTCACATTTCTGCGCAGCATGGCGATTGCTGCCTGTGCTGCGCTGCCGCTGTCCGCAGCAGCAGCACCGCATGCAAACACCGTTGTTGCCTCGGTCAACGGCGAAGAGATCACTATCGGCCATATGGTCATGGCCCGCGAAAACCTGCCGGCCCAGTACAAGCAGCTGCCGGACGAAGTGCTGTACAACGCAATCCTGGACCAGCTGATCCAGCAGACTGCGCTGAAACAGCAGCTGCGCGGCGAGGTCCCGCGCTACGTCGAGCTTTCGGTCGAAAACGAGGAACGCGCGATGCTCGCGGCGGATGTGATCGAAATGGTCATGAATAAGGCCAGCGGCGAGGAAAAGCTGCGCGCCGCTTATGACAAAAAATACTCAACCGGTGAAGGCGGCGACGAATTTCATGCGGCCCATATCCTGGTCGAAAGCGAAGAAGACGCGCAGGACGTCAAGGCGGAGCTGGACGCAGGAGCCGACTTTGCCACTTTGGCCAAGGAACGCTCTACCGGCCCCTCCGGTCCAAACGGCGGCGATCTCGGCTGGTTCACCACCGGCCGCATGGTGCCGGAGTTCGAACAGGCTGTCCTGAAACTGCGCTCCGGCGAAGTCTCCGGTCCGGTTCAGACGCAGTTCGGCTGGCATATCATCCTGCTGAACGAGCGCCGCAAGACGGAAGCGCCCGAATTCGAAGACGTGCGTGCCGAACTGGCCGATGAACTGCGCCAGCACGCGGTTGAGGAACGGGTGAACGAGCTGACTGCCGCTGCCAAAATTGAGCGGCCGGAGATCGAGGACCTGGATCCGGCCATTCTCAAAGACCTCAGCCTGGTAAGGAACTGATTATGGCCAAATCCATGCACGTTTCGCCGCTGGCGCCTGCCAGCTTCCCCGATCTTCCTGCGATCAAGGGCGTACGATTTGCGTCCGCTGCAGCTGGCGTTAAATATCAGGGCCGCACGGATGTGATGCTGGCGCTCATGGAGCCAGGAACTTCGGTTGCAGGCGTCTTCACCCGCTCCAAGACGCGCTCCGCTCCTGTGCTGGATTGCCAGGCCAAGCTGGGCGGTTCGGCTGACGTAGGCTCGGCAATCTTGGTGAATTCAGGAAACTCCAACGCCTTCACCGGCCATTACGGCCAAACTTCGGTTGCGGAGATAACGTCTGCTGTGGCCGCGCAAACCGGCATTCCGGCGGAACGCATCTTTACTGCTTCCACCGGTGTGATTGGCGAACCGCTGCCCCATGACCGTATTGTTGCCAAGCTTGGCGAGCTGAACAGCGCCTTGGATGAAAACGCGATTGAGGCGGCAGCCAAGGCGATCATGACCACGGACACCTTTGCCAAGGGTGCTAGCGCCACTGTTGGGATCGATGGTAAGACGGTCAAGATCGCTGGCATTGCAAAGGGTTCCGGCATGATCGCACCGGACATGGCGACCATGCTGGTTTATATCTTCACCGATGCCAAGATGGAGCAGACGGCGCTGCAGGCGCAACTGGTAGAGATCTGCAACCGGACTTTCAATTGCATCACCGTGGACAGCGATACCTCGACCTCCGACAGCCTGATGCTCTGCGCCACTGGCGCCTCCGGAGTAGATGCGACCGGCAATGCAGAATTTTCTGCGGGCCTGGAGCGTGTCATGCTGGACCTTTCCCACCAGGTGGTGCGTGACGGTGAAGGCGCGACCAAATTCGTGGAGATCCAGGTGACGGGTGCGGCTTCGGACGCGGATGCAAAAGTGCATGGCATGGCAATCGCCAACTCGCCACTGGTGAAAACCGCCATTGCCGGAGAAGATCCAAACTGGGGCCGCGTAGTGATGGCAATCGGCAAGTCCGGCGCGGCTGCAGACCGCGATCTCCTGTCGATTTCCTTTGGCGATGTTCTGGTGGCCGAAAAGGGCTGGGTTTCCCCGGACTATAAGGAAGAGCTAGGCGCTGCCGAGATGAAAAAGCAGGAGATCACTATCAAGGTGGATCTGGGCCTGAGCAGCGGTGCAGCGACAGTCTGGACTTGTGACCTGACGCATCAGTACATCTCGATCAACGCGGATTACCGGTCATGAAAACAGTTCTGGTATCGGCGGTGGCGCTCATTGATGTGGATGGGCGCGTTTTGCTGGCCCAAAGACCTGAAGGAAAGTCCATGGCCGGCCTGTGGGAATTTCCCGGAGGAAAGATCGAATCGGGTGAAACGCCCGAGGCAGCCCTGATACGCGAGCTGCACGAGGAGCTGGGAATCGACACCTGGGCCTCCTGCCTCGCGCCGCTGACCTTCGCCAGCCATTCCTATGATGACTTCCACCTGCTGATGCCTCTTTTTGCCTGCCGCAAGTGGGATGGCATCCCGCAGGCCAAGGAAGGGCAAACGCTGAAATGGGTCCGGCCGCAAGACCTGCGCGACTATCCAATGCCGCCGGCAGATATTCCGCTGATCCCTATCCTGCGTGATTGGCTGTAAAGCGTTTGCGGCCCCGGCGCAGCCGGACCGCTACCCTTCCAAGGAGGTTTTTCGCATTTATTCGGGCACTTAACTTCCACAGCCCAGAAATTACTGGAAAAGTGCGCGGAACAGAAGAAGGCCCCGGTTTTCGAACCGGGGCCTTTTTTCCGCAACTCCACAGACGTTAGTCGAGGGTGCGGGTCACTTCCTCGCGCTCGAAGATTTCGATCACGTCGTTCGGACGGATATCGTCGTAGTTCTCGAACGCCATACCGCATTCCTGGCCGGACTGAACCTCGGACACTTCGTCCTTGAAGCGCTTCAGAGTCTTCAGCGTGCCTTCGTGGATCACCACGTTGTCGCGCAGCAGGCGCACGCCAGCCGAGCGGCGGGCAACGCCTTCGGTGACCAGACAGCCGGCAACCTTGCCAACGCCGGTGACCTTGAAGACTTCCTTGATCTGCGCATAGCCGATGAAGTTCTCGCGGATCTCAGCTGACAGCAGGCCGGAGGCCGCCGCCTTCACGTCATCCACAAGGTCATAGATCACCGAGTAGTAGCGGATCTCCACACCTTTCTGGTTGGCGGTGTTGCGGGCCGATGCATTGGCACGGACGTTGAAGCCCATGATCGGTGCACCTGAGGCTTCCGCCAAGCCGACGTCTGTCTCAGTGATCGCGCCAACACCAGAATGCAGCACGCGCACGCGCACCTCTTCGTTGCCGATTTTTTCCATCGCCTGAACGATGGCTTCAGCAGAACCTTGCACATCCGCCTTAACCAGGATCGGCAACTCAGAGACGTTTTCGTCTTCCTTGGCCTTAGCCATCAGCTGTTCCAGCGTGGTGGCAGCACCGGCAGCAGCGCGTTTGTCCTTGGCAGCCTGCTCACGGTAGGCGGCAATCTCGCGTGCCTGCGCTTCGGTTTCGGTCACGTTCAGAACGTCGCCCGCTTCCGGCGTGCCGTTGAGACCCAGAACCTCGACCGGAACCGAGGGGCCGGCTTCCTGCACGCGCTCACCCTTGTCGTTGATCAGCGCGCGGACCTTGCCGTACTGCTCGCCCACAACAAAGATGTCGCCTTGGCGCAGGGTGCCGTTCTGAACCAGAACGGTGGCAACCGGGCCACGGCCCACATCCAGCTGCGCCTCGATCACGGCACCTTGGGCGGCACGGTCGGGGTTGGCTTTCAGTTCCAGGATTTCCGCTTGCAGCGCAATGGCTTCCAAGAGGTCGTCCAGGCCCTGGCCGGTGACGGCGGAAACTTCCACATCCTGCACTTCGCCGGACATAGCTTCCACGATCACTTCGTGCTGCAGCAGGTCGGTGCGGACCTTGTTCGGGTCTGCAGCCGGCTTGTCGATCTTGTTGATCGCCACGATCATCGGCACTTGCGCGGCCTTGGCGTGGTTGATCGCTTCGACAGTCTGCGGCATCACCGCGTCGTCCGCGGCGACAACCAGAACCACGATATCAGTCACCTGTGCACCGCGCGAGCGCATCGAGGTGAAGGCCGCGTGGCCTGGGGTGTCCAGGAAGCTGAGCACGGTGCCGCCTTCGGTGGTCACCTGATAGGCGCCGATGTGCTGGGTGATTCCGCCGGCTTCGCCTGCCACAACGCGGGCGTCGCGGATTGCGTCCAGCAGCGAGGTCTTGCCGTGGTCAACGTGGCCCATGATGGTGATGACCGGCGGACGCGGCTTCAGATCTTCATCCTTGTCCTCGACTTCCTTGATCACGTCCTCGACGTCAGCATCGGAAACGCGGGTCACCTTGTGGCCGAATTCCTCGATGATCAGTTCCGCGGTATCGGCGTCGATCGACTGGTTCTGAGTGACCATCATGCCCATCTGCATGAGCGATTTCACCACATCAGCAACGCGCTCCGCCATACGGTTCGCCAGCTCGGACACCACGATGGTTTCCGGCAGCTGCACGTCGCGTACAACCTTTTCACGCTCAACTGAGCCGCCCATGGCCTTCTGGCGCGCGCGTTCCTGCTTACGCTTCATGGCAGCCATAGAACGCTGGCGGTTGCCCTCACCGCCAGTTGCCTGGCCCAAAGTCAGCTTGCCGGAGCGGCGGTTGTCATCACGGCCTTTGCCGCGGGACGGACGCTGCTCACGCTCACGCTCGGACTTGCGCGGTGTTGCGGCAGGGGCAGGCTTGTTCGGCGCTGGACGCTCTGCTTTCGCGGCTTCCGGTGCCGGAGCAGCTGCAGCACGCTTCGCAGCTTCTTCAGCTGCAACACGCTGACGCTCTTCTTCTTCAGCTTTAGCACGCGCGCGCTCTTCCGCCTCGCGCTGTTCGCGCTCCTTGGCTTCTTGCTCCGCCCGGCGGCGTTCACGCTCTTCAGCGCGGGCCTTTTCTTCGGCTTCACGCTGCGCGGCTTCCTCAGCCTCGCGGGCCTTGGCAGCCTGCAGAGCCTTCAGGCGGCGCTCCATTTCAGCGTCACTGATGCCGGCAGGCCGGCGCGATCCGGATGTGGAAGGTGCAGCGCCGCTGCCCCCCTTGGCCGCACCCGGCTTGGGAACGACAACGCGTTTGCGCTTGGTTTCCACCACGACATTCTTGGTCCGTCCATGGCTGAAACTCTGTTTCACGTTCCCCGGACGGGAACCCCCACGCAGACCCAGTGTCTTTTTGCCGTCACTATCGCTCATAAAGCTACTTATCCTTCCGTGCGGCCGTTGCCGCCCACCATTTCGCGCAAACCTTGCAGTCGTTGCGCCTCATCTACAACACGTTTGCTGAGTCCGCCAGAGGCGAGGGCGGCATGGATCGCAGATTGGCGCCCAAATGCCATTCCCAGCTCGTCCGCCGTGAGGCAGCCGATGAATTTGCCCTTGTAGGGCGTGCTCAGCTTCGACTTCCCGCGCCCCGACCCGTCAGAGGCTTGGATCAGCACCCGCGCCTCTTCCTTGGCTAGCCAGTCCTTGACCCGCTCAAACCCGGACACCGCGTCACCGGACTTGCGCGCCAGGCTGATCAGTTCGATCAGGCGGCGGACAATCTGGCGCTCAACTTCCTGTTCCAGTTCATCCGGCACCTGTACCTGCGCCTTGAAACCGCGGGCAAACAGCTTCTTCTTGACTGCCGCACCCAGAGCCTCCCGGCTGGAGGCCACATAGACACCGCGGCCGGGCAACTTGCCCATCACGTCGGGCACGACCTGCCCGTCAGGCCCCATCACAAAACGGATGAGGCCCTGTTTGGGCTGGGACTCGCCGGTCGCGATACATTTGCGTTCGCTTTCGCCGGTCCGGTCTTTTGTGGCGCCACCGCGTGTCATGCAGTTCTCCTGTGCGAAGCCCGGGTTCAGGCTTCACCTTCCTCTTCGCCAGCGTTTTCGCCGTCAGCCGCTTCTTCTTCCAACTCTGCCGGATCAACCCAGCCCAGCATGATGCGGGCGGTCATCACCAGGTCTTGAGCTTCCTCCAGAGACACACCGAAAGGCTCCAGGATACCGTCATCTTTGACCCGCTCGCCGCCATCGGTGGTCCAGCCGCCGGCCAGTTCCCAGTCTGCGCAGGTTGCGAAATCTTCCAGCGACTTCACATCGTCCTTGGCCAGCGCCTCGACCATCTGCGGGGTCAGACCTTCGAATTGGATCAGGCTGTCCTCTGCACCCAGTGCACGAGCCGCGTCCAGGGCCGCCTTGGCCTGAGCTTCCAGGTAATCGCGAGCACGGGCCTGCAGCTCCTCGGCGGTGCCTTCGTCGACACCGTCGATGACCAGCAGTTCGTCCAGCTCGACATAGGCGACTTCCTCCAGGTTGGTGAAGCCTTCAGACACCAGCAGCTGGGCAAAGAACTCATCAAGGTCCAGAGTTTCCATGAACAGCTTGGTGCGCGCTTCGAATTCCTTCTGGCGGCGGGCCGATTCCTCTTCCTCGGTCATGATGTCGATGTCGAGGTTGGTCAGCTGGGAAGCCAAGCGCACGTTCTGGCCGCGGCGGCCGATGGCCAGGCTCAGCTGTTCCTCCGGAACCACAACTTCGATCTTGCCGGCTTCTTCGTCCAGAACCACCTTAGAGACTTCAGCAGGCTGCAGCGCATTCACCAGGAAGGTCGGCTGATCTTCGTTCCACGGAATGATGTCGATCTTCTCGCCTTGCAGCTCGTTCACCACGGCTTGCACGCGGGAGCCGCGCATACCAACACAGGCACCCACCGGGTCAATCGAGCCATCGTAGGAGATAACGGCGATTTTGGCGCGCGAGCCCGGGTCACGGGCAACCGCCTTGATCTCAATGATGCCGTCATAGATTTCCGGCACTTCCATTTTGAACAGCTCGGCCATGAACTCCGGCGCGGTACGCGACAGGAAGATCTGCGGGCCACGCGGCTCGCGGCGCACATCCTTGATATAGCAGCGCACGCGATCATTCGGGCGGTAGCTTTCGCGGCCGATCTTCTCATTGCGGCGCAGGATCGCTTCGCCAGCGCCGACATCGACGATGACGTTGCCGTATTCCTCGCGCTTGACCAAGCCGTTGATGATGGTGCCGGCGCGGTCTTTAAACTCTTCATACTGGCGGTCACGCTCAGCTTCGCGAACCTTCTGCAGGATCACCTGCTTGGCCGACTGAGCGGCGATACGGCCCATTTCGACCGGCGGCACTTCCTCGACATAGGTCTGGCCCACTTCAGGGTCCGCCATGTACTGACGCGCCTGCTCGACAGTCATCTCGGCCTGGTAGTTTTCCAGTTCCTCATCCGCGACAACGGTGCGTACACGGGTAAAGGTGGCGCGGCCGGTCTTGCGGTCGATCGACACGCGGATATCCATCTCGGCACCATAGCGGCTCTTTGCCGCCCGCGCGAGGCTCTCTTCCATCGCCTCGATCACCAGACCCGGGTCGATCATCTTTTCGCGTGCCACGGCCTCGGCGGTTTGCAACAGCTCCAGCTGGTTTGCAGAGGTGATAGCCATTACTTGTTCTCCTCTTCGGACTCTTCGGTCTCGATTTCGTCGAATGCGTCTTCGTTCAGCGTGCCGGCCTCTTTTCGCTGCCGCAGCATTTCCTTGATCAGATTATCAGTCAGGACCAGCTTGGCGTCGCTCAGCCAGTCGAATTTCAGACCAATGGTCACTGTCTCACCCTGATCATTGATATTGATCAGAACCTCATCTTCTTCAGTGCCCGCCAGCTCGCCCTTGAAGCGGCGGCGGCCGCCGACCAGCTCTTCGGTTTCAAGCTTGGCCTCGTAGCCTTCGAACATGTCAAAGTCCTTCAGCCGGGTCAGCGGCCGGTCGATACCCGGGCTCGATACTTCCAGTGCATAGGCGTCGATGATCGGGTCTTCGACGTCCAACGTCGCGCTGACCGCGTTCGAGATCGCAGCACAATCGTCCACTTCAATGCCGCCATCAGGCTTATCGGCCATGATTTGCAGCGTCGTCGCCTTACCAGACATCAGCCGGATTCGCACCAGCTCATATCCCAGATCCTCGATCACCGGAGTGACGATCTCGGCCAGGCGCCGGTCGATGGCAGCTTTGGCAATCAGGTCGTTGGTCATCAGACCTCCACTTGAGGCGTGCAGACACAGGCCTGCAAACACAAAAAAACGGGCGCGCGGCCCGTCGAAATTCCCGGTGGAGCCTTGAGCCAGAGGTTCAACGCGCCGCTGTTGTCAAAGGCATATAGGCGGGATTGGGGAAAACTGCAAGGCTTGTGTTGTGACGAGCCTCCGGGCCGCCTTACAGCCGCCACCACCGTTCTGCAATGCGGCCATCGTCCAGTGGCGCACGCTGGCCCACCTTTCGTGGAATTCCGACATCGTGTCTTGCCGCCAAAGCCATGTCTTTGGAGGACGGATGATACAGAAACTCACCGCGCTTCAGCAGGCCACGCGGTTCCGGCAGGGCCGCCACATCGACATAACCGTCGCGCAGCGCCTCAGCCCGGACCAAAGCATCCGGAATCACGATGATTTCCACCGTGTCTGCCCAGCCCGCTGTGCTGGCCTTGTAATGTCCTGCCACTTTGGACGCACGGAAGTGGCGGTCTTCTTGAGCACGTTCAACGCGGTAGCAGCCGGTTCCAACCGCTTCGTCAAGCGCGGCAGGCATTTCTCCGCGCGGGGCAATATAATGATCGGCACTGGCCAGCAAATAAGGCAGATGCGGGTTGGGCTGTGCCAGTTCCAGCAGCAACTGATGACTGCCCAACGCGGTGACGGCCTGTAGATCTGCACCGGTCACGCCCAGCGCATCAAGCGAGGCAGCGGCATCTTCCGCCACCAACTGTGTACCATCGTGGAAAGTGACATCTTCACGCAGATCAAGGGTCCAGGCGCGCGCATCCGGCGCGGATTGCCAGCTGGTTGCGAGTTCGCCGCGCAGCAGCCCGTCAGGCGCGATTTCAGTCAGCGTGTCATACACCGCGCCGCGGGCGGCCTGCTCCAGCATTCCGCCCTCACGCGGAACAGCAAGGCGCAGCACACCGCCAGTCTTGGGTGATGCATGAACCGAACCGCCTGCCGCCGCCAGCAAGGCAGCAGCAGCACCAGAGGTGAACAGCGCGCGACGGTCGATGCGCGTCATGGCACAAGCTCTCCTGCAATCCGGTCCATGGCCCGGACCAGCTCAGCGCTGATTCCCGGCTCCGACAGAGCATGGCCTGCATTGCGCACCATCTTCAACTCCGCATTTGGCCACAGCTCGTTCAGGCGCCAGGCGGAGGACGGCGGGCAGATCATGTCATAGCGGCCCTGCACGATTACACCGGGGATATGGGAGATGCGCCCCATGTTGGCAAGGATCTGGCCGTCGTAGTCAAGGAATCCGCCGTTGCTGAAGTAGTGGTTTTCAAGCCGTGCAAAAGCGCGCGCATAGTCACCGGGGCTTTCGCCGCTCTGGCCATTGGAGTGAACCGAGGCCAGTGCGTTTTCCCAGGCAGACCACGCCCGTCCATAACGCACCTCTTCCTCCAGGTTTCCGGAGAACAGCCGCTTCGTGTAGGCAGCGATCATATCGCCGCGTTCAGAATCCGGAATCAGCGAAACGAATTTGGCCCAGGTTTCCGGCCAAAATTTTCCTGCGCCGCCACCGTAGAACCAGTCCAGCTCAGCGTTGGTCATCAGAAAGACACCGCGCAGGATGATCTGCTGCACCCGGTCTTGATGAGTCTGCGCATAGACCAGAGCGAGGGTTGCCCCCCAGCTGCCGCCGAACAGGATCCAAGAGTCGATGCCGAACTGGCTTCGAATCAGCTCCATGTCGGCCACTAAATGCCAGGTGGTGTTGTTATCGCAGGAGGCATAGGGGCGCGACCGGCCGCATCCACGCTGGTCGAACAGGATGATTCTATAGACATGCGGATCGAAGTAGCGGCGCATCGCCGGGCTGCTGCCACCGCCGGGCCCGCCATGGCAGACGATCACCGGAATACCGTTCGGGTTGCCGCTTTGCTCCGCGTAGATGCGGTGTCCCTGGCCTGCGTCGATCATGCGCTGGTCAAAAGGCTCGACCGGCGGGTAAAGATAATGCACAGCGCGCTTTTGGTCCGGGTATCTATCCATTACTGACCTTAGTGAAACGTCAGACTACAAAAGAGCACACGGAGACAGGAATGCAAGCGCCTCAATCCACGGTCGACCCTGCGGAAATCGCCAAATTCGAAGCGATGGCGGCGGAGTGGTGGGATCCGAACGGCAAGTTCAAGCCGCTTCATATGCTGAACCCGTGCCGGCTCGACTACATCACCAGCCAGATCGCCGGCGAGTTTGGCCGCGACCTCACGTCACGGCGCCCGTTCGAGGGGCTGCGGCTCTTGGATATCGGCTGCGGCGGCGGGCTGCTGAGCGAACCAATGGCGCGGCTGGGCGCCGCGGTTGTGGGCGCCGATGCTGCCGAGGGCAACCTGCCGGTGGCGCGCATCCATGCGGAACAATCCGGGCTGGAGATCGACTACCGCCACACCACCGCCGAGGTGCTGGCTGAGGCCGGCGAGCAATTCGACGTGGTGCTCAACATGGAGGTGGTAGAGCATGTCGCCGATCCGCTCAGCTATCTGACCGCGACACAGCAGCTGCTGAATCCCGGCGGGCTGGAGATCTGCTCGACCATCAACCGCAACCCCAAGAGCTTTGCCATGGCCATCGTCGGTGCCGAGGTGATCATGCGCTGGCTACCGCGCGGCACCCATGAATGGTCCAAGTTCATCACCCCGGATGAGCTGTTCGAGCTGCTGCGCAAGGCCGGGCTGAAGCCGGTGGACCGCAAGGGATTCGTGTTCAATCCGATCACCTGGAACTGGTCGATTTCCGAACGGGACCTGTCGGTCAACTATGTGACTGCGAGCGTGAAACCCGGCTGAGCTGTCCCCCTGCCGCCGCGCCTGACTTGCCGCCTATCCTTAAGGATAGGTGCTAACCCTTATGCACTCCTTAGTTGCAGCACCCCGATTGTTAATCTCAAATATCGGATTCGGAATTTTATCCGGTCCGTCAGGGGTCGTGTCCCCGAACCGAGGGCTTTCTTTCCACTGTTTATGGCGGGTCCGCCCAAAGGTTGCCGATGCCACCACTCACGGATTGATAGGAACTGATGGGGAAGAGGGGCGCCTGCTTGCAGGCGTCCTTCTTTTTTGGGAAATCGTTTCAATCATCAGGCTGCCGGGACCGGCCGGCTCAGCCGCTTTCTTCCAGCTTGCCGCGCAGTTCCCGCAGGATCGGCAAGGTGGCCCGCACCCGGTCGCTGCCCAGCTCGCCAACCACTTCGGAGATCACCGGGATGATCCCGGCCAGCGCCGCATCACGGGCCTGTTTCCCCGCCGGGCTGATCGCCACCATCTTGCGCCGCGCATCATCCCAGTCGGGGCGGACGTGGATGTAACCCGCCACTTCCAGTTTGCTCAGCGTGTTGGTCATCGCCCCGCGTGTCACGTGAAACGCCTTGGCCAGCTGTGCGGGCGAGCGTTCCAGCCCGGCGCGGGCCAGGTGGTTCAGTACCGAGAAATGCGACAGCTCCATCCCTTTTGGCAGCACTTTGCTGAGGCGTGACCGGGCCAGCTGGTCAGCCATGAGTATCTCGCTGAACAGCGATACCGCCAGGGAATGGGTCTCGTCCATCAGGGTCCGTCAAACTCCCGGTCGTGGGTGAGGGAAGGCACGCGCCTGCGTGCTTCTGCCACTTTTTTGAGGTCGAGATCAACGTAAGTCACGCCAGGCTCCTGCCCCGCATCCGCCAGCACCTCGCCCCAGGGGGCAACAGCCAGGGAATGGCCATAGGTTATGCGGCTGGGCCCGCGGGAGGCCGGGTGCTTGCCGGTCTGCGACGGCGCCAGCACGAAACAGCCGGTCTCGATCGCCCGGGCGCGCAACAGCGAATGCCAATGCGCCGCGCCCGTCACATAGGAGAACGCCGCAGGCACAGTCAGGATCTGCGCCCCGCCCTTGGCCAGTGCCCGGTGCAGACGCGGAAAGCGCACGTCGTAGCAGATGGTCATGCCAATGCTGGCAAAGGGCGCTTCCGCCACGACGGCTTTGGTGCCCGGCCGGTAGCCATCGGATTCACGGTAGGTTTCCTCCGGCGTGACCTCCACATCGAACATGTGGATTTTGTCATAGCGCGCGGTGATTTCACCTTGCGGGCTGATCAGAAATTGCCGGTTGGCAAAGCGCCCGTCGCCGTCATGGGTCTTGATCCCCAGCGAGCCCAGCAGCAGCCAAACCCCGTGCCTGGATGCCTCTTCGCGGAGGGCAGCCAGGGTCGGGTCGTCCTCCTCGTGGCACAGGACACCATTCTGATGGGTCCGGCTGCCGGAGAGGCAATTGGTAACCTCGGGTGTCAGCACGAAACCGGCCCCGCCGCGCACAGCCTCCGTCATCATTGCTTTCACCGTTTCCAGGTTTTCAGCCGGAATATCGGTGGATGTCATCTGAAGCAGAGCTGCGCGCATCTTGTCTCTCCGGGATCAGGCCGCCAGCAGCGGGTCGAGCTTGCCCGCCTGCTCCAGCGCGAACAGGTCGTCACAGCCGCCGACATGGGTCTCGCCGATGAAGATCTGCGGCACCGTGCGGCCGCCGTTGGCCCGCTGGATCATCTCCGCCTTGCGATCCGGCTCTTCCAGCACGTTGACTTCCGAAAAAGCCACGCCCTTCTGGTTCAGCAGCCGCTTGGCCGCATGGCAGTAGCCGCACAGAGGCGAGGTGTAGATTTCAACCGTTTTCATTCAGGACCCCATATTCTGGTTTCGAAGGTTGTGGAGGAATTGGGGATTCATTGCAACAATTGCCAGAGGCCGGCGGACGGGCTCACGCTTGCGTGACCCGTGCCAAAACCGCCACCCGCACCTCGGCCGCGCCGGCCTGCAGGCAGGCATCGCTGCAGGCGTTGAGCGTAGCGCCCGACGTCATCACATCATCCACGATCAGTACCACCCGCCCCTTGATCCTGCCTCTTCGTTTTGGCGGCACCGTTATTGCTGACCCCAGGAGACGATAGCGCTGATCGCGGGTTTTCCCTTCCAGCGCAGGTGTCCGCCGGGTGCGCCGCAGCAGGTCAGGGCAGTGGTGCAATTCGCTTTTGCGGGCCAACGCCGCGGCCAGCAAGGAAGATTGATTGTATTTGCGCTTCAGCAGCCGGGTCCAATGAAGCGGCACCGGGCAAATCAGCGGATCACCTTTAAGCAGAGGCTCTGCGGCGCGGTGCAGCCAGTCGGCAGCCGTATCGGCAATTTCCGTGCGGTCGCCATGTTTCAGGGCCAGCACCAGTTTGCGGCCCTGCCCCTCATAAAGCAGTGCAGATCTCCCCTGGCTCCACGGCTTCGGGTGGCGCAGGCAGCTGTCGCACTCCAGGCGGAACCCGTCCGTTTGCCCAGGCAGCGGAACACCGCAGCCTTCGCAAACCGTGCCGCTGATGAAATGCACGTCTGCCCAGCAGGCAGCGCACAAGCCAAAGTCACTGCTTACCAGCCCGCCGCATCCTAGGCACTGAGACGGGTAGATCAGCGAAACAGCAGTTTGAATCCGGGCCGTCAGCATCTAAATAGTCCCCATGACACAAGCACCCATGCAGCTTTTCGACCGCCGCACCCTGGAAGCCCGTCGTGCACGCCGGCGGCCGGATGCCCTGTTCCTGCACCAGATGGCACGGAACGAGGCAGAGGATCGCCTAAGCTTGGTTAACAGAACCTTTACAACTCCTGCGGTGATCTGCCCTTTCCCAGAGGTCTGGGAAGGGTTTCAGCCCGAGGCGAAAATCGTTGCGGACGAGGAAGTGCTCGAACTGGCTGAAGGCGCGCACGATGTGGTGATCCACGCCATGTGCCTTCATTGGGCCAATGATCCGGTCGGACAGCTGATCCAATGCCGCCGCGCCCTGAAGGAAGACGGGCTGCTGCTGGTCATTCTGCTGGGCGCCCAGACCCTGCACGAATTGCGCGCAGCCATGGCCGAGGCGGAAACCGTTGTGCTGGGCGGCCTGTCCCCGCGGATTGCCCCGATGGGAGAAATTCGCGATCTGGGCGGATTGCTGCAACGCGCCGGTTTTGCCCTGCCAGTCGCCGATCTGGTTCCACTCACTGCCGAGTACCGGGATCTGACACACCTGGTCCATGACTTGCGTGGAATGGGAGAAACCAACGCCCTCGCCCAGCGCCTGAAGCGCCCGGCCCCGCGCACCCTGTTCCAGCTGGCCGATCACATTTACCGCGAGCATTTCGCCACCGCAGACGACCGTCTGCCAGCGACATTTGAGCTGGTCTGCCTCACCGGCTGGTCTCCGTCGGACAGCCAGCAGAAGCCCCTGCGCCCCGGCTCTGCCCAAATGCGCCTGGCCGATGCGCTGAAAGTGCCGGAAACCAAGCTCTACACCCGATAAGTTTCCGCTATCGCTGCGCCAATGTGATCCAATTGGCCTTCTGCGCGTAAAGACAGTAATTTCCCGCCAACCATCGAATTCTCAGCCCCACAGGACCTGCCCATGCTGGACGCCGCCCGGACCGCCAAATGCCCTGCCCACGCCCCTGCCGATCACCCTAAGATCCCGGCAGAGAAGGTCGGCATCCTGCTGGCCAACCTCGGCACGCCGGACGATTATTCCTACTGGCCGATGCGCCGGTATCTAAACGAGTTCCTGTCCGACAAACGGGTGATCGACTACCCGTCGTGGAAATGGCAGCCGCTGCTGCAGCTGATCATCCTGACCAAACGCCCGTTCTCCTCAGGTGCGGCCTACAAATCGATCTGGAACCACGACAAGGGCGAAAGCCCTCTAATGACCATCACCAAGGACCAGACCGCCAAGATGGCTGAGGTGATGAGAGCTCGGTACGGCGATCAGGTGATGGTCGATTTCTGCATGCGCTACGGCAACCCCTCAACCAAGTCCAAGGTGCGCCAGATGGTAGCGGCCGGCTGCCAGAAGATCCTGTTTGTGCCGCTTTACCCGCAATATGCCGGCGCGACCTCCGGTACTGCGAATGATCAGTTCTTCCGCGCCCTGATGGAGGAGCCCTGGCAGCCCGCCGTGCGCACAATTGCACCTTATTTCGACCAGCCAGCCTATGTCGATGCATTGGCGCGGTCGGTGGAAGAATCCTATGCCAAGGCAGAAAGGCTCCCGGAAATTCTGGTGGTTTCCTACCACGGAATGCCGAAGCGGTATCTGATGCAGGGTGATCCCTATCATTGCCAGTGCCAGAAAACGACGCGGCTGCTGAAAGAGCGGCTTGGCTGGGATGACACCCAAATAACCAGTACTTTTCAGTCGGTGTTCGGACCAGAGGAATGGCTGAAACCCTACACGGTAGACCACGTCGCCACGCTCGCCAAAGAAGGCAAGAAAAGCATCGCGGTGATCGCGCCTGCCTTCTCTGCGGATTGCATTGAGACGCTGGAAGAAATCAATGAAGAAATCCGTGAAAGCTTTGAGCATGCCGGCGGCGAGGACTTCCTCTATATCCCATGCCTCAATGACGATGACGATCACCTTGCGGCATTGGCAGGCGTGATTGAGGAAAACCTGAAAGGCTGGCTGGACTAACACGCCTTCCCAGTCCAGAAAGTATCCAATATTCAATTTCCGGACCGGCCGGAAAACGGGGAGATATTGGATGACGCTTGCGCATTGGGCGGCTGCCCTCCAGGAACACTGGGGCATTGAAGCAGAATTGAGCCGCCTGGATGGTGAATACGACCTCAATTTCCTTGCCAAAAGGTCTGATGGCCAAGGCTATATCCTCAAGGCCATGCGCCCCGGCTGCGAGGTATGGCTGGTCGATATGCAGGTAAAGGCGTTTAGGCACATCGCAGAGCGCCAGCCAGACCTGCCCTGCCCGCGAGTGATTGCTTCTCTTGCCGGAGAGACACTACTGACCCTTCAGGACGAAGAAGGACATGACAGGCTGGTCTGGCTGCTGAGCCAGTTGCCAGGGTGTTGCTACGCAAAGTCAGAGCCGAAAAGCAACGCGCTGATCTTTGAGATCGGCCAAGTTCTGGGCGGCTCGGCCAAATCTCTCGCGGACTTCCGGCACGAAGGCCTTGAACGCGATTTCAAATGGGACCTGATGCGCGCGGGATGGATCACGGATCAGCTCTCCTGCATCACTGACCCTGCGCGCCGAGAAGTTCTTGACCAGACTTTGGCAGATTTCATCAAGTTAGAGCCTGTTTTGGCCGAGCTGCCAAAACAAGCCATCCACAACGATGCCAATGACTATAACGTTATGGTGGTGGGCGAACTGAACGCACCGCGCCGGGTCTCTGGCCTGATTGACCTGGGTGACATGTGTGCTGCGCCGAGGATTTGCGATCTGGCAATAGCGGCAGCGTACATCGTTTTGGACCACTTGGCACCGGAGGCTGCGCTTGCGGCTTTGGTGGCGGGCTACCACGAAGCCTACCCGCTGACCGCCGCCGAGGTGGACATGATCTGGCCGCTGCTGCGGATGCGGCTGGCGGTTAGCGTGGTGAACTCCACCCTGATGGCCGCGGAAAACCCGGATGATCCCTATGTCACCATCTCCCAGGCGCCGGCCTGGCGGTTCCTGGAAGGTAACGCGCTGCATGGAGGCCTTCTGAATGCCCGGCTGCGCGCAGCCTGCAGTCTGCCTGTGGTCGAGGGCGCCGAGCGTGTCATGGCCTGGCTGGAACAGGAACGCGGAAATTTTGCTCCTCTTATGAGTCAGGATCTCAATGACGCCCCAATGGGTTCGCTGTCAGTTGAGAAATCTACATGGCCGCTGAATCCTTTCCACATGCCCCTGGAAGAAGCAGCCAAGGTCGGAGAAGAGTTTGAGGATAACGGCCGTATCTGGCTTGGCTACTACCACGAGCCGCGGCTGATCTACACGGACACAGCCTTTCGCAACGGGCCGTGGAAAGCCAGCAACCGCCGCACCGTGCATCTGGCCGTGGACGCCTTTGCCCCGGCGGGCACGGCGATGTTCGCACCTCTGCGAGGCGAGGTTTTTGTGGCCGAGAACCGCAGCGGACATCTGGACTATGGCGGGGTGATCATCCTGCGTCATGAAGCGCCCGAGGGTGATTTCTTCTACACTCTTTACGGCCACCTGGATCCTGAGGTCCTGGACCGTTTGAAGCCGGGCGATGCAGTCGAAAAAGGTGAGGAATTCTGCCGCCTTGGCGATCCTAGCCAAAACGGCGGCTGGGCTCCGCATGTACATTTCCAGCTGGCCCTGACCACTGAAGGGATCGAAGCCGACTGGCCAGGGGTCGGCGACCCGGACGAGATGTACCTATGGCGCGCGCTTTGCCCGAACCCGGCTGCGCTGCTTAACCTGCCGGATGACAAGGTCCTCTATCAGCCCACCAGCAAGGATGAAGTCCTCGCCGGGCGCAAGTCGCATTTCGGCGGCAACCTGAGTCTGACCTACACTGATCCCGTGATGTTGGTGCGCGGCTGGAAGCATCATTTGTTCGACGAGTGGGGCCGACCGTATCTGGATGCCTACAACAATGTGCCGCATGTGGGCCACGCCCACCCGCGCATCCAGGCAGTTGCCGCAGACCAGCTGAAGCGGATGAACTCAAACACCCGTTACCTGCACCCGGCGCAGACCGCCTTTGCCGACAAAGTGCTGTCCAAGTTGCCGAGCTCCTTCGAAGTCTGCTTTTTTGTCAATTCGGGGACAGAGGCAAACGAGCTGGCCCTGCGCCTGGCCCGCGCCCATACCGGCGCCAAAGGCATGGTGACACCTGACCATGGCTATCACGGCAATACCACCGGTGCGATCAGCATCTCAGCTTACAAGTTCAATAAGCCCCCAGGGATCGGACAGGCAGACTGGGTAGAGCTCGTCGAAATTGCAGATGATTACCGCGGCTCATTCCGGCGCGATGATCCGGACCGGGCACAAAAATTTGCCGACCTTGTGGAACCGGCAATCCGGTGCCTGCAGGAGAGAGGCCATGGCATAGCCGGCTTCATCGCGGAAACCTTCCCCTCAGTCGGAGGCCAGATCATTCCGCCCAAAGGATATTTGCCTGCGGTTTACGACAAGATTCGCGCTGCGGGAGGTGTCTGTATCGCCGACGAAGTGCAAACCGGGTTGGGGCGGCTTGGCGACTACTATTTCGGATTTGAACATCAGGGAGCAGTGCCTGACATCGTTGTGATGGGCAAACCAATCGGCAACGGCCATCCCTTGGGCGTGCTTGTGACTACAAAGGAAATTGCGGAAAGTTTCGACAACGGAATCGAGTTTTTCTCGACCTTCGGTGGTTCGACACTCTCTTGCCGCACGGGTAAGGAAGTGCTTGATATCGTTGATGACGAAGGTTTGCAGGCCAACGCTCGTATCCAGGGCACGCAGCTGATGGACGGTCTGAAATTGCTGGAACAAAGATATGCGAGTATTGGCGATGTCCGCGGTATGGGTTTGTTTCTGGGGGTGGAACTTATCAATCCGGACGGCTCACAAGCCACAGAAATTTGTTCCTATGTCAAAAACCGGATGCGGGATCATCGGATTCTGATTGGCAGTGAAGGCCCCAAGGACAATATCCTGAAAATCCGGCCGCCGCTCACTATCGACTCAGACGGCACGGACATGATCGTCAAAACCCTGGATAGCATTCTGCGGGAAGTGGAAGCGGCCTGATGGCCGCTCCCGTATCAACTTCAGGCAACAAAAAAGGCGGTGGAAAACCACCGCCCTTTCTGTAACCGTGAATCGAAATTAGTTCGATGCAACAGCTGCGCCAACCAGAACCAGCAGCAGCAGCGGCAGCAGGATGCCGCTGGAAGAGCCCTGAGCTTCTTCCACGATGACCGGCGGTTCAACAACCGGCTCGGACAGGTTGCCAGCGGTGGCGGTCGAAGCAGCAGCGGTCAGCGCAGCAGCGATAACGAGTTTTTTCATGTTAACCTCCAGAATTTGCGCGGATCAAACAACTGAACCGCGCACCCAAGACTTACCTCGTATTTTTTTCTAACCAGCAAAAACGCGGGATTGCAATTGCTTGTTATAGTTAACAGCTTAGCGCCCCGCCCCGTGTCGTCAAATTAGCAACACCTGTGTGCCGACTTTTGCCAGGCTGAACAGTTCGGCGATATGCTCATTGTAAAGCCCGATGCATCCGTTCGAAGATTTACGGCCAATTTTGCGCGTATCGTGGGTTCCGTGTATCCGGTAGTACTTCCAGCCCAAGTACAGAGCATGAGTGCCCAGCGGATTATCCGGGCCCGGCGGAATATAAGCCGGCCATTCCGGATTGCGCTTGCGCATATTGGGTGTCGGCGCCCAGCTTGGCCCCTCCACCTTGCGCACGACTTGGGTGCGGCCGCGGCGTGTGAGGTCGTCCGACAGCGGCACCGATGACGGAAACAGCTTGTAGGTGCCCTCATCTGCCGACCAGTAATGCAGCGCACGGCTGTCGATATCGACCAGAATCGCCCCATTGCGCAGGTTGTCGAAATAGGGCCGCCAAGACTTGGCACGGAAGGCCGAGATATTTCGCTGGACAGGCGGCTCCGGCTCCGGCGGCGGGCGCAAGGGATCATATACCTGCTCGGCGGTATCACCATCCTCCTGCGCAAGGGCGGAAGAGGAAATCAAAGCAACACTACCGGCAAGAAACTGCCGCCGGCTGAAAATTTCAAAAGGTTTTCGGGACATCACATCTTCCAACTTGCGCATACTGGATCCAGGGTTGCGGCATTTTATGGCCGTAAAGCCGCAGTCGCAAATCAATCCGGCGGCCAGGTCTGCATAATTCTGCCGGCCCGTTTGCACAGCTGCCACAGGAAGGATAAATGCATCGGCAACTGATGGAGCGAGAGAGCATTATGAATCGCGTTTTTCTGCTGATGGCTGCTGCAATTCTTACAATAGCGGCGGCTTGTACGCCGTCGTCGGAATCCGGCGGCTCCTACCGCATCAGGAATGCAGACAAGGTGCAGCTGCGGATGCTCGACTCGGTCAATGCGCTGCGCCAGGCTTCCGGCGCGCAAGCCGTGCAGCTGAATGCTGAACTGACCGCAGCCGCAGCCACCCATTCCCGCGATATGTCAGTGCAGAACCGGCCCTGGCATTTCGGATCGGACGGGTCGTCGCCGCTGGACCGGATCGCCCGTGCGGGCTACACCGGCACGCTTTTGGGTGAAAACATTTCTGAAACCTACGAAAACGAGCAGCAAACCCTGACCGCATGGCTGGAAAAACCCGCTACCCGCGCTGTGATCCTTGATCCCAAGGCCGCGAATATGGGCTTTTCCTGGTTCCAGGAGCCGAACGGCAAGATCTGGTGGACGCTGGTAATGGCCAACTAAGCCGCTGCGCCTTTCTTCAGCACGGTGCTTTCCCCACAAGACTGCATTAAGCGGCGGCGCTTCGTTGAGCGCGGGAGGACTTCACCTCTCGCGCTTTTTCTTTGATCAGGGCCGCAGTGCGATGGTGGTGCCGTCCTGCACCATCGCATAGATCTCTTCGATCTCTTCATTGGTTACGGCGATACAACCCGCCGTCCAGTCGTCAACCCGGGCAGCGCGCTTGCGTTCCTTGGGGTTGTTCGGTTGACCATGAATGAAGATTTCTCCCCCCGGCCGCTTGCCATTGGCATGTGCGTGGGCGCGGTCTTGGTTGTTGGGGTAGGAGATACCAACTGACAGGTGATACTGGCTGTTCGGGTTGCGCCGGTTGATCACATAGGTGCCTTCCGGCGTCTTGCCATCGCCCTCAAACTGCTTAGGCCCGAGCGGTGCAAACCCCAGATCGACCCTATATTCCCGCAGGATTTCGTCGTTATGCATCAGGTACAGTTTGCGCGCGCCCTTGTTGATCACAATTGAAGTGACCCGCGGACCGTCATAGGCGCGGAATCTGCTCACCGTTCCGCCTGTGGTGCTGCAGCCAGCCAGCGCAAGGCTCACGGCCGCACCGATGCCAAATGCCCTTCTGTTCATTGTCCCAGCCTGTATTTTGTTTTTTGCCTCTATTCAGGCTTTAGCGCGAAATAGCTATTAAGGAAATTCACAATTTCCTGTCTTGGGCCGCCTGACTTGATAACTTTTGCTCAATCGCTTCCAGACGGCTCAGCACTTCATCCCGGTAGGCATCGGTGCGTTCCCCCTCTTCCTCGCCATGAGCGTCCTGCATCGAGTTAACGATCAGGCCGACCAGAAGGTTCACCACTGCAAAGGTCGTAACCATGATGAAAGGCACAAAGAATGCCCAAGCATGCGGATGCACCTCCATCACAGGGCGCACGATCCCCATTGACCAGCTTTCGAGCGTCATAATCTGGAACAGCGAATAGGCGCTGAGACCCAGGTCCCCGAACCATTCCGGAAAGTCCTGACCGAACAGTTTGGTCGCAATGACTGAACCGATGTAGAAGATGATCGCCATCAGCAGAAACACCGAGCCCATCCCCGGCAACGCGGTGATGAAGCCTTCGACCACCCGGCGCAGACGCGGTGCAACCGAGATAACCCGCAGCACCCGCAGAATACGCAGCGCCCGCAGCACCGACAATCCCTGCGTGCCGGGCAACAGCGCGATTCCGACAATCACGAAATCAAACACGTTCCAGCCGCTGAGGAAAAACCGCAGCCGGCGCACCAGCAGCTTGGCTAGGATCTCGACCACAAAGATCGACAGGCAGACTTTATCAATCAGATGGATCAACCCTCCAACTTTCGCCATGACCGACGGGGCGGTCTCAAGCCCAAGGGTCACGGCATTGACCAGAATCACCGCGGTGATGAAGCGGCCGAAACGGCTGCTATCCAGAATGGCTTCCAGGCGGCGGGTCGGTGTCATCACTTGAATATCCGTCATCTCAGTCTTTCAGGGAAAATCTTGCGGCCAATTCGGTATGGGCTGACCAGCGGAACTGGTCAACAACCTGGACCCAGTCCAGACTGTAACCCGCCGCAACAAGCGCCTTTGCATCGCGGGCAAAACTGACCGGATTGCATGAGACATAGGCAATCACCGGCGTACGCGCCTTGGCCAGCTGCGCCACCTGCGCCTCGGCACCCGCCCGGGGCGGGTCGATCACCGCCGCTTCAAAAGCGGCACCAAAGGGGTTCAGATCTTCGGGCAGCAGCGGGTTTCGGAACAGGTCGCGGGCTTCCGTCGTAACTTTCTTCAGCCCCTTTGCCTTGCGCCAGCCGGCATCCAAAGCCTTCACCATATCCCGCTCGCCCTCAACCGCATGCACCTCCGCGGTTTGCGCTAATGGCAGTGTAAAGGTGCCGCAGCCGGCAAACAGGTCCACGATCCTCTTTGCGCCTCTGGTTATTTCCTGAACGGCAGCCAGCAAGGCGCCTTCCCCTTCGCGCGTTGCCTGAAGGAAGGCACCTGGTGGCGGGCAGACATGTGCAACGCCAAAGGGCTGCTCGGGCGGCTGCTCCATTGCCACCGGTTCATCATCCCAGGTCAGCCGGGCAATCCTATGTTTGTCGGTTAGCTGCGCCAGTTCGATCCGCAAGGGGCCATCCAGCGGCTTACCGTTGCGGACCAGCATATCAAGGCCCGCATCCGAAGTTGTGATTGTCACGGCCAGCGGCGCCTTGCGGCTGGCACCTGCCAATGCCAGCGCCTCAGCCACCGGAATGGCTGCCAGAAGTTCCGGCTCCAGCAAGTGGCATTCCGGAATTTCGGTAATCACATCAGACGCCTGGCCGTGAAACCCGGCCATCGCTCCTTTTTTGGTGCGCCGAGCCGTCAATGTGGCGCGGCGGCGCGACCGGGGCGGTGAAGTTTGGATGGGGCGGAACTCCGTCTCCAGCCCTTGCGCTGCCAGTGCATTGCGCACCACATCCGTTTTCCACCCTGCCACAAAGGGATCGCTGGCGTGCTGAAGCTGGCAGCCGCCGCATGCCTTGTAGTGCCGGCAGGGCGGGTGCACCCTGTGTTCTGATGGCGTTTCGATGCGGATCTGTGTCAAGCGGCTGCCTTCGGCAATGCCGCTGACGACCTCACCCGGAAGCGTCCGCGGGACAAACAAAGGGCCATCGGCCACGCCATCGCCCTGATGGCCCAGTCGGCTGATCGTTGCTGTGGTTCTGGCTGCGTCACTCATGCGCGCTCATTACCCCGGCAATCCAGCCAGCAAAAGCAAAATGCGCTGGGAAGTTTATTCAGCCGCCGCCTGCTCCTCGTCTGTGCAGATGAAACCGCCGGACTGTCGCGCCCAGAACTGGGCGTAGAGGCCGCCTCTGGCCAGCAATTCGTCGTGGCTGCCGCTTTCGGCAACGCGGCCTTTCTCCATCACAATGATCCGGTCCATCTCGCTGAGCGTCGACAACCGGTGAGCGATGGCCAGAACCGTCTTGCCTTCCATCACCCGGTGCAGCGCCACCTGGATCGCGGCCTCAACCTCGGAGTCCAGCGCCGAGGTGGCCTCGTCCAGCACCAGAATGGGTGCGTCCTTGAGAATCGCGCGCGCCAGGGCAATCCGCTGCCGCTGCCCGCCGGACAGTTTCACCCCGCGCTCTCCAAGAAAGGCATCATATCCTTTGCGGCCCTGCCCGTCCTCCAGCTCGGAGATGAACTCATGCGCCTCAGCCTTCTGTGCCGCCGCAATCAGCTCTTCCTCAGTGGCATCCGGCCGCCCGTAGAGAATGTTCTCCTGCGCCGAGCGGTTGAACATTGCGGTTTCCTGGGTGACCATCCCGATCTGGCTGCGCAGGGAGTTCTGAGTGACAGTGGCAATATCCTGACCGTCAATCAGAATCCCGCCATTCTCCCCGTCATAAAGCCTAAGCAGCAGCGACACGAGCGTGGACTTCCCCGCCCCTGAGGCCCCGACGATGCCCAGCTTCTCGCCTGGATGAATGGTCAGGTCGATCCCCTGCACCCCGCCGACATCGCGGCCATAGGCAAACTCCACCTGGTCAAATACGATCTCACCTTCGCTGACCTGCAGCGGTTTGGCATCGGGCTTGTCCTCGACCCTGTCGCGGACCGACAGGGTCTTCATGCCGTTCTCGATCTCACCCACATTGGAATAGATCGCCATCAGCGTGAAGCTGACCCAACCGGTCATCTGCGCGATACGGATCGAAACCGCGCCGGCCGCCACGATGTCGCCTTCGGTCGCCGTGCCCGACTGCCACAGAAACAGCGTCGCACCGATCAGCAGCACCGGCAAGACACCCGCCAGGCACATCAGGCAGAACCGGAAGCTGGCAGAGAGGTAGCCGAAATGCAGTGACTTGTCGCGGAACCGCACCATGGCGTCCTGGGCGGTGCGCTCCTCGTGATCGGCATGTGCAAACAGCTTCACCGTTTTGATGTTAGTGATCGAGTCGACCACCTGTCCGGTCACCATCGCCCGGGCCCCGGCCCGCGCCCCGGAGCGTTTGCGGATGCGCGGCAGGAACCAGCGGATCAGCGCGAAATAGGCGATCAGCCAGACCAGAAACACGCCGGTGATGCGCCAGTCAATAGAGCCTAACAAGGCCAAAGAGCCCGCAAGAGACGCCAGCGCAAAGGCCACCACATTGATCATCTCAGTGGTTACGGAGGTGACGGCGGTTGCCGTTTGCATCTGTTTCTGAGCGATCCGGCCGGCAAAATCATCGTCAAAGAACCGCACCGACTGACCCAATGTCCAGCGGTTCAGCCGCGACAGCACCAGCGGGTTCACATTGGGCTGCACCACGATGGCGTTGGAGGCCGCAGACAAGCCGAACAGGACAGGGCGCACAAGCAGGAAGAAGCCCAGCGCCAATGCGATCACCGCCACATTGCCGGCCGAGAAGAACTGCTCCGGCCCGCTGGCGATGGCGGTGTCGATGACCATCCCCAGGATAAAGGCGGTGCCCGCCTCCATCCCGCCGGCCAGCGCCGAGAAAGCAGCAGCCAGCAGCAGCATCGGCCAGGCCCCGGCCAGGCACCAGCGCAGGAAAGCCCCGAGCCTTTGAGGCGGCGGACCCTTGGCCGGACGGAAAGCGTCAATCAGATTGCCGATGTTCATTCTGCTGCCTCGATGTTCAGGAAGCCGCCGGACTGGCGTGCCCAGAGCTGTGCATAAAGCCCCTGCGCCTGCAATAGCGCCTCATGCGAGCCTTCTTCAACTATACGGCCCTGATCCATCACAAGGATACGGTCCATCTGCGCGATGGTGGACAGCCGGTGTGCAATAGCAATCACCGTTTTACCCTGCATCATGCCGTACAGGGTTTCCTGGATGGCGGCCTCGACCTCGGAATCCAAGGCCGATGTTGCTTCGTCCAGCACCAGAATCGGCGCATCCTTCAGGATCACCCTTGCCAATGTAACCCGCTGGCGTTGACCACCTGACAATTTCACACCGCGCTCCCCCACATGAGCGTCATAACCCTTGCGCCCCTGCGGGTCCTCCAGATCCAGAATGAACTCATGCGCCTGCGCCTGGTTGGCAGCGGCGACCATCTGATCCTCTGCTGCATCCGGACGTCCGTACAGCAGGTTGTCCCGCACCGAGCGGTGCATCAGAGCGCTGTCCTGCTGAACCATGCCGATGTGGCTGCGCAAGCTGTCCTGTGTCACTGCCCGGATGTCTTGGCCGTCAATCAGGATCTGGCCGCTCTCGGCGTCGTAGAAACGCAGGAGCAGCTTCACCAAGGTCGATTTCCCGGCGCCAGAGCGCCCGATCAGGCCGATCTTCTCCCCCGGCTGGATGGTCAGGCTGATCTTGTCGAGCCCGCCCGCCTCGCGCCCGTAGTGGTGCGAGAGGTTGCGCAGCTCGATCTCGCCCTTGGTCAACTTCAGCGGCTCCGCATTGGCGGCATCCACCAGGTCGATGGGCTGGGCGATGGTTTCCATCCCCTCAGCCACAACCCCCAGCTGGCGGAAGAAAGAGGTCAGCGCCCACATGATCCAGCCGGTCATTGCGTTCAGCCGCAAAGTCAGCGCCGTGGCCGCCGCCACTAGCCCGACCGACGCCGTACCTTGAATCCACAACATCACGGCCCAGCCGACCACACCGACAATCAGCAGCCCGTTCAGCGTAACCAGCGTTGCATCCATGATGGTGAAGATGCGCATTTCTGTCTGGAACGTTTTGCGGGTGTTCTCGATCGCATCGCGTGCATAGGTCAGTTCCCGGTCGTGATGGGCAAACATCTTCACCGAGTGGATGTTGGAGTAGCTGTCGACCACCCGGCCTGTCACGGTCGAGCGCGCGTCAGACGACGCCTGGCTGGCCGGCCCGACCCGTTTGACTGTCCACATCACCAGCAGCGCATAGAGGAGAAACCACACCGCAAGAGGCAGCATCAGCCGCACATCGGCAACCCACAGCAGCACCGCCGCACCGGCAAGATAAGCCAGCGAAAAGGTGATCGCGTCAAAGACCTGAAAGATCACCTCCCCCGCGGCAGGCGGCGTTTGCATGATCCGGTTGGCAATCCGGCCGGAAAAATCGTTCTCGAACCAGCCAACCGATTGGCGCAGCACGTGTTTGTGCGCCCGCCAGCGGATCAATGTGCCGTAGTTCGGCAGGATGGCGTTGTTCAGAAGCACCACATCCAGGAACTGGATCAGAGGCCGCAAAAGCAGGATGAACAGGGCGACCAGGATCAGCTCGGTGCCGTGATTTTCCCAAACTTGCGCCGGCGTCCCGGCCATCAGGTCCACAACCCGGCCCATGTAATAGATCAGGCCCACCTCGATCGCGGCGACAAAAACCGACATCAGCGCAGTCAGCACAAAGATCTTTTTGAATGGCTTGGAGTAGTCGCGCAAGAACGGCCACAGCCGCGTCGGCGGCGTGTTGGTTTCCGGGTAGGCGCAATAAGGGTCAATGAGGTTTTCAAAAAAGCGAAACATGCGGGTGCTCCAGGCGTTCGAGCAAATCGGAATACAGATGCAAACTGCGGGCGGCCCAAGGCTCCCACGTCACACGGGGCAAGGTCTCAGGCGTTAAAGAAACCAGATCCCGTAATACATCAGCATTCCTCCGTCATGTGGTGGCTGCCTTATGGGTACGCAAGATTTTCCGTTTTGTCACCCCCCAAGGTTGTGACGCTGCTGACACCCCTTGTCAGCGAAGAGAGTCCAGCAGCTCTTCGCGGCTAAGGGTGAAACCTGACGCAAGCCAGTCGGCTTCCATTTTCTTCAACGCCGCGCCCAGCTCCGGCCCCTTCAAATTTGGCAAAAGATCCCGCGCTTTCACCGGGAACTTGGCATTGGCGCCCAGTTTAATATCAGTCTCTAAACTTAGGGGAAGCGGCTGTTCCAGTAGGGCAGCGCGCAGCAGCAGCGCATCCAGCGCCTTCTCCGCACCCAACCGGTACCCCAGCTCCCCTGCCCCCGCAGTACCAGCGGCCGCCTCCCGGATCGTTGCCAGATGAGAAGCTTGGGCCTTGCTCAAGCGCAACGTTTCCTGAAGGCCCTCCCCGCCCAGCGCGGCGAGGCGGCGGATGCCAGAAGCCGCCCGGCCTGCCTCCAAGTGTATCAGCGGAGCAAGGGAACGGTCATCGGCCCCAGGCAGAATCTGTGCCAGTACACCAGCCTGCCGCATTGCTGCAACCGAGGGCGCCGGATCGGGTGCTGCCAGCAATTTCAACAGCTCCGCCCCCACCCGCTCCTTGGACAGCGAGACGAGCCCGTCCAGGTTGGCTGCTATCGCTCCCAGCGCATCCGCGTCAAAACCCTCTGCGTGATCGCCGTACCAGGCATGAAAGCGGAAATACCGCAAGCTGCGCAGGTAATCTTCGCGGATCCGGTTTTCCGCGGTGCCGATGAACCGCACCCGGCGCTTGGTCAGATCCGCCAGGCCGTCCAGCGGGTCGACCACTTCCCCGTCCGGGCGCGCATAGATCGCGTTCATGGTGAAATCGCGGCGGCGGGCGTCCTCGGCGATATCAGTTGAAAACGCCACCACGGCCCGGCGGCCATCGGTCGCCACATCCTTGCGGAAAGTGGTAATTTCATGCGGGATGCCGTTCTTTACCAGTGTCACGGTGCCATGGTCGATCCCGGTCGGCACCGCCTTGATCCCGGCACGGGCAGCCAGCTCCATCACCTGCTCCGGCCGCGCATCCGTGGCGATGTCCATATCCGAGACCGGTTCACCCAGCAGTGAATTGCGCACGCAGCCTCCGACAAACAACACCTGCGCGCCATCCGCAGTGACAGCCTCACACACCGCCTGAGTTGCCCGGTCTTTCAACCAGGGCTGATTTATCCGCATTTTTGCTCCATCCGTGCCGCAAGCCCGCGCAGCATACGCGCGGTGGCGCCCCAGATATAGTAGGGGCCATAGGGTACGGTATAATAGCGGCGGCGGGTGCCGCGCCAGCGGCGGGATTCGATGATGTAGTTCTCAAGGCCCAGAACATGGTCCAGAGGCACGGAAAATACTTCCGCCACCTCACCGGCTTCCGGCCGCGCGGCAAATCTTTCCTGGATCAGCGCAACAACCGGGGTAACTGCAAACCCGGTGACCGTTTCATGCTCCGGCAGGCAGCCGATAATCCTGGGCAAGTCCGGCGGCAGGCCGATCTCTTCCCAGGCTTCCCGCAGCGCTGCGGCACAGGCGTCCTTGTCGCCCGCATCCACCTTGCCGCCAGGAAAGGCGATCTGCCCTGGATGGTGCTTCAGCGCCGAGGAGCGTTTGGTCAAAATCAGCCGCGGCGCGCCCGAAGCAATGGAGACCGCTACCAGCACACCGGCAGGGCGCAGCTTGCGCCCCTCCGGCAGCACCGTACCCGGGTTCAGATCAAAATCAGACGAGCCGCCGCCCTGACGTTTCAAGGCAGCGTCAATCCGCTCCCTCAGATCCTGGGCAGGGTCACTCACTGGGCGGGTTTTCCGCGTCGAAACCCACGCTCGACGGATCAAGGTCGTAATGCGCTCCGCAGAACTGGCAGTCGGCAGTCACCCGGCCGTCGTCAGTGGTCATCTTCTCGATGTCCTTGGCTGAATAGATCGACAGGCTTTGCCGCACGCGGCCCTCTGAGCAGGTGCAGCCAAACCGCACCGGCTGGGTGTCGTAGACCCGCGGTTGTTCCTCGTGAAACAACCGGATCAGCAGTTCGGTGGGTGTGACCGACGGGCCGATCAGTTCCAGTTCTTCTACCGTACTCAGCAGCGTGGTGGCCCGATTCCAATTTTCTTCTTCATCCCCGGACACCAGATCGCTTGCCTGCAGAACTTCGCCGGACCCTTCGCCCTGTGCCGCAAACGGAGAAGCCTTTGGCATGCTTTGCAGCATTACGCCGCCCGCACGCCAGTGCTCAGCCACTCCAGGCTCCGCCGATTTTCCGAAGCTCAGCTTGAACATGGTCGGTAGCTGTTCGGACTGCGCGAAATAGGCCTCTGCGCACGCGCTCAACGATCCGCCGGACAGCGGCGTGATACCCTGATAAGGTTGTGTGCCGTTACCCTGATCGATCAGAATGGCGAAATACCCCTCGCCTACTTGGTCAATGGGGTTGCTGTCCGTCAGACGGTCACGGTCAAAGCTCGCATAAGCGCGAATCTGGCCGATCTCACCTTCCTTTTGCGGCGCGTAGTAGTCGGTTGCGATCATTCGAACCGCGCCCTTGGACTGCACCTGCAGCGACAGTTTCCAGCGCAGCGCGACCGTCTGGCCGATCAGCGCCGTCAGCAGGGCCATTTCAGCGACCAGAGCCTCGACCACTGGCGGGTAATCATGCTGTTTCAGAATACCATCCAGCACACCGTCCAGCCGCGCCACGCGGCCGCGCATGTCGGATGCATCAAGCTGGAAGGGCAGGACGGTGTCGTCCCACGCGATTTTCGAACCAATGGTCATGGGGTTTCCTTACGCGCCGGGGATTGGCATACCGGGGCTATATAGGAGAAACGACACCAGAGTGAAGGGGCCGGCCCGTGATCAGGCGATTTGGCGAAATTCCCCAGAAAGGGAAGCGCTACCGGATGCGTCCCGGTGCCTATGCCCTGCTGCCGCGTGACGGAAAGCTTTTGATCACCTGCCAGTATGATCCGCACCCTGATCTGCAACTGCCGGGTGGCGGCATTGATCCGGGCGAATCACCGATCCCCGCCCTGCACCGCGAGGTGTATGAGGAAACCGGCTGGAAAATCTCGACCCCGCGAAAACTGGGCGTCTTCAGGCGCTTTGCCTACATGCCGGAGTATGATCTCTGGGCAGAAAAGCTGTGCCACATCTATATGGCCCGGCCGCTGCGCCGGATCGGCCCGCCAGCGGAACAGGGGCATGAGGCGCTTTGGATAGGTCCGCAGGAAGCTGCAGCCCGCCTGGGTAACGCTGGCGACCGTCATTTTGCCGCCCAGCTTGCAGCCCGCATGTAGCAAGAAGCACAAAATCCCGGCCGCAACCAGGACATCAGAGAACGCAGCTGGAACTTGTTATGGGCCCTGGTACTCGAACAAGGTAGCTGAAACGTCATCCTCCAGCCCATGTTCCTTGCTCATCATCTGGGTCAAATGCCAATAGAGATCGTCAAGGAACTCCTTGCCGTTCTGCTCCGGCCCGCACTTCTGGACCAGGTCCAGAAGACCTTCAGGCTCCAGCATCGACCCGTCTTGCAGACGCGCTTCTGTAAAACCGTCTGAAAACAGCAGCAGGCGGTCGCCCCGCTCCATCGTGAACTCTTCCTGGCTGTAGCCGATATCCGGCACTAGGCCGACAGGGACGCCACCCTTGCCGATGAATTCCAACTCGCCGTTCTTGCGCATCAGCAGCGGGTGCGGGTGGCCGGCCTGTACCATCTTGACGACCCCGCTGCGCAGGTCAGCGATGCAGTAAGCCATCGTAAAATATTCTTCGATACCGGTATCCGCAATCAGGCGTGCGTTGAGAAGGCTGGCCACTTCCTCCGGCTGGCGCAGAGCATAGAACCGGTTAAAGCGCTTTTCCATTCCGACATTCTGGTCGAAATAGTTGGACGACAGGTAGCCCCCCAATCGCGCCGTCATCATTGCAGAGGTGATGCCATGGCCGGACACGTCAATCGAATAAAAGCCGATTCGGTTCACACCAGGGGAGAACATCCCGACCAGATCACCGCCGATATGGCCACAGGGTTTCAGCAGCAGGCTGACTGTTGAGGATCCGAAATCCTTGGACAGTTCCGGCACCAGAGATTCCTGGATCTTGCGGGCCTGGATCAAATCCTTGTCAATCGCGTCATAAACCCGCTGCAACTCACCCAGGGTTTCGGACACGATACGGTTCTTCTCGGAGAGTTCCCGCTGCATCCTCAAGATCCGCTCGCCAGCGGAGATCCGCGCCCGCAGTTCATCCGAACTGACCGGTTTGGTCAGGAAGTCATCGGCACCAGCATCAAGTCCCTCGGCCACCTCGTTTTTTTCGCTCTTGGACGTCAGCAGGATGAAGTAGGCATAGTCTTCACTGGCTCGGGCGCGGAACGCGCGGCAGAACTCCAGCCCGTTCATGCCCGGCATCATCCAGTCGCTGAGAATCAGATCAGGGGTTTTCTGCTGGCAGATCTCCATCGCTGCCTCGCCGCTGTCGGCCTCGACAACTTCGAACCCCCACTTCTTGAGCGATGCCACAAGGATACGTCTTTGCAGGCGGCTGTCGTCCACAACCAGCACACGGCGTATTGATCCGGCCACTGTCTGGTCCTCGTCGTCCATCGAACTTTTTGGCAGCACCGAAGGCACCTCACAAATGGCAAAATCAGAAGATCTTGTGATACTATCGGTCCAGAGATTTAACAGGCGGTGAAGCCTAAAATTTGAGCTTCCTCCTTTATTTCACCATATTTTTACTGCAATCAACTTAAGAAGTGCGCACAGCGAAAGATCGTAAGGAAGTATCACATGATTGATTGGCCACGCGTGACCGAGCTGCGCGAAGAAGTGGGTGCCGAGGACTTCGGGGAAGTTGTTGAAATATTTCTGGAAGAGGTCGAAGAAGTCATCGGCAAGTTGGAAGGCGGCGACCGCGGTCAGCTTGAGCAGGACCTGCACTTCCTGAAAGGCAGCGCGCTCAACCTTGGCTTCGACGAATTTTCTTCGATGTGCCTGGATGGCGAGCGGAAGTCTGCACAAGGCGAAGCGGTGGGTGTCGATATCCCTGCCATCGTCGCCAATTTCCAAGCGTCCAAGTCCGCGTTTCTGACCGGCCTGTCCGAGAAGTTCTGACGCCGCCGCCGTCAGATCACGAACTGCGCCAGTGTCTCATCCCGGGTGATGTCCGTGTAGGTCATCCCGGCAGCATCCAGACGCGCAAACAGCTGCTCGAAGTTTTCCGGCCGTTTGGTTTCGATCCCGATCAGAACTGAGCCAAAATTGCGGGCTGACTTCTTCATATATTCAAAGCGGGCGATATCGTCCTCCGGCCCCAGGATGCCGAGGAATTCCTTCAGTGCGCCGGGCCGTTGCGGCAGCCGCAGAATGAAATACTTTTTCACCCCCGAGTAACGCTGCGCACGTTCCTTGACCTCGGGCAGTCGTTCGAAATCGAAATTCCCGCCGGAGGTAACGCAAACGACGGCCTTTCCGCGGATCCATGAGCGAACATCCTGCAGCGCCTCAACTGACAGCGCGCCGGCAGGCTCCAGCACGATGCCCTCGACGTTCAGCATCTCAATTATGGTGGCGCAGATCCGGTCTTCGGAAATCGCCAGAACATCCGGCAGCGGCACGTCTTTCAGGATGTCAAAGGGCAAATCGCCTATCCGCCCCACCGCGGCGCCATCCACAAAGGTATCGACAGTGTCCAACGGCACCGGCTTGCCCGCCGCCAGCGCCGCACGCAGGCAGGCACCGCCGTCGGGTTCGACAAACAGGCTGTGCACCTCCTCGCCAAACCACGATGAAACGCCTGCAGACATGCCACCGCCGCCAACCGGCAGCAGCACGTGATCAGGCGCCTTGCCCAGTTGTTCCTCAATCTCCACCGCGATGGAGGCCTGGCCTTCGATCACATCGGCATCGTCAAAGGGTGACAAGAAGTGCCCGCCCTCCTGGGCGCACCATTCCTGCGCAGCGGCCAGGCATACGTCGAAGTAATCCCCGACCAAATGGATCTCAATATTGTCGCCGCCGAACATCCGGGTCTTCTGAATTTTCTGCTGCGGCGTAGTGACCGGCATAAAAATCACGCCGCGCTTGCCCATGTGGCGGCACATGAAGGCGACGCCCTGGGCGTGATTGCCTGCCGAGGCACAGACAAACAGCTCCTGATCCGGCTGCTTGCGCATCGCGTTCAGCGCACCGCGGATCTTGTAGGAGCGGACCGGGCTCAGGTCCTCGCGCTTAAGGTAGATGTCGGCGCCGAAGCGCTCCGACAGATGCACATTGCGCTGCAGCGGCGTTGCGGGGAACACATCGCGCATCGCCTGCTCGGCGGCGCGGGCCTGGGTCTTGAAATCGCTCATGCATCCTTCAGTGGCGCAACCCCGCCCCCAAGGCAAGGGGCGGGTGCAAAGCATACATAAGAATACCGGTGTTCAGACAGGGCGGCCTTCGACGTAATGGCCGTAGAGCGTGGTCATGATGCTGACGTGCAGAAGGCTCAGCAGGACCGCAAATCCCAATTGCAGTACGAGAGAAACGACCGGGATTCCGGAAACTGCCGACAGCGTAAGCTCCACCGCGAGCTGTGCAAGAAACACGCACACACCAAGCAGGAACAGCGCCGGAACCGCGCCCTTGGTCGCCTCCAATGCGTCACTGAGGCCGAATG
This sequence comes from Leisingera sp. ANG49, assembly GCF_059694505.1. Taxonomy (NCBI): domain Bacteria; kingdom Pseudomonadati; phylum Pseudomonadota; class Alphaproteobacteria; order Rhodobacterales; family Roseobacteraceae; genus Leisingera; species Leisingera sp. ANG49. Next base: position 305,517 of record NZ_JCATZN010000004.1, on the reverse strand, counting down.
ACCTGCCAACTGCCGCAGCAGGGAGAGTGACCAGAAGCCGCGACAGAAACAGGGCGATGCCGCTAAATAGCACAATCAGAATGGCAGCCCCGAAATACCCGGCTGCCTCCACAAACGCACTGCCGATGAAGGCAACCACCAGCAGAGAAATCACCGAAACGATGGCCAGCTGAACCGCCCGCAGGAAGTAGATTAGGATATTTGAGGTGTGGAGCCGGGGAATCCAGCCTTCAGGCATCTCTTCCAGAAGCACATACCTGTGCCAGGCGACAACACCCCAGATGCTGATCAGCATGACGACGATCCAGACCGCAGCCATTTGCAGCAGCAAACCGGAAGGCACACTGCCCAGTGCCACATTGACGGCCTGCCCCTGCGGCAGCATCCCCGACTGTATGGCGGCATAGACCACGGAAAACACCACCGAAAACACTAGCAGCATCGGGACCAGGAATATCTGCATTGCAGCCTGGAAATTCCGCAGCACCATGCTCACGGAATGCGAGAAAATCGACCAGCCTTTCATTCGGGCATTCTCCAAAAGATCTTTCTGTTTCGCCGCGCACGTTAAGCGTGCGCCGCAAATTAGAAAACCCCGGAAAACCTTGCTCTTCCGGGCAAAACCCGATACGCCGCAGGCGTTCTGACCTGAGAGGGAATTCCATGTCCGCGCCCAAGAAAGTTGTGCTCGCCTATTCCGGCGGCCTCGACACCTCGATCATCCTGAAATGGCTGCAGACCGAATACGGCTGCGAAGTTGTCACCTTCACCGCCGATCTCGGCCAGGGTGAGGAACTGGAGCCCGCCCGCAAAAAAGCGGAGATGCTGGGCATCAAGCCGGAAAACATCTTCATCGAAGATGTACGCGAGGAATTTGTCCGCGACTTCGTGTTCCCGATGTTCCGCGCCAATGCGGTTTACGAGGGTCTATATCTGCTGGGCACCTCCATCGCCCGCCCGCTGATCTCCAAACGCCTGGTTGAGATCGCCGAAGCCACCGGTGCAGATGCCGTTGCCCACGGCGCCACCGGCAAAGGCAACGACCAGGTCCGTTTCGAACTGGCGGCCTACGCGCTGAACCCCGAAATCAAGGTGATCGCCCCCTGGCGCGAGTGGGACCTGTCCTCGCGCACCAAGCTGCTGGAGTTTGCCGAGACGCACCAGATTCCGATTGCCAAGGACAAGCGCGGCGAAGCCCCCTTCTCGGTCGACGCCAACCTGCTGCACACCTCCTCCGAAGGTAAGGTTCTGGAAGACCCCGCGGAAATGGCGCCCGACTATGTCTACCAGCGCACCGTGCACCCCGAGGAAGCACCCGACACCCCGGAATTCATCGAGATCACCTTTGAAAAGGGTGACCCGGTTGCGATCAACGGCGAAGCCATGTCGCCGGCGACCATCCTGACCGAACTGAACGAATACGGCCGCAAGCACGGCATCGGCCGCCTCGACCTGGTCGAAGGCCGTTTTGTCGGCATGAAGTCCCGAGGCATCTACGAAACCCCGGGCGGCACCATCCTGCTGGAAGCCCACCGCGGCATCGAATCCATCACCATGGACCGCGGCGCGATGCACCTGAAGGACCAGCTGATGCCGCAGTACGCGGAGCTGATCTATAACGGCTTCTGGTACTCGCCGGAGCGCGAAATGCTGCAAGCCGCCATCGACAAGAGCCAGGAGTTCGTCTCCGGCACCGTGCGCGTGAAGCTCTACAAGGGCCTGGCATCCACTGTTGGCCGCTGGTCGGACAACTCGCTCTACTCGGAGGCGCATGTGACCTTCGAGGAAGACGCCGGCGCCTACGACCAGAAGGACGCCGCAGGCTTCATCCAGCTGAACGCTCTGCGCCTGAAGCTGCTGGCCGCCCGCGAGCGCCGGATCAAGAAGTGAGTGATCACGACGGCATAGATGGCGAATTCGAGGACGATTTCGCGGAAGAGCTGGATATGTTCGTCGAAGCTCAGGACACCGTCTGGGCGGCTGTCCTGAGCGAACTCTCTGCAGGAAAAAAGACGAGCCACTGGATGTGGTTCGTCTTTCCCCAACTGGCTGAGCTTGGCCGCTCCCATATGGCGCAGCTTTACGGGATCGAAGACCTGGCCGAGGCCACAGCCTATTTGAACCACGAGATACTGCGCGCCCGACTGGTCGAGGTCAGCCGGCTGATGCTGTCTCATCAGGGCACGGATGCCGCGCAAATCCTTGGTGGCATCGACGCCAAGAAACTGCGCTCTTCCATGACGCTGTTTGCCGCGGTCCCCGGTGCGCCGTCGGAATTTCAGAAAGTTCTGAGTGCTTTCTACGGCGGCCAGCCATGCTCGCTGACGAAGGCAGCGCTTGCCGTCGCGTAATCCAACCGCCTCTCCCGCGGTCAATCTTGTCCGGCTTCATCCCTCTGCCTAACCCTTTCGCAAAACGAGGGAGGACAAGATGGCAGTGGACGATATCGCAGCCGGGATCCGGGATGGCCTGGCCGGGAAAAGTTTCGACGGATCACTGAAGTTCGATTGCGGACCCGACGGTGTAATTGTCCTGTCGGACGGAAGTGCCAGCACAGACGACCGCGAAACGGACTGCACGCTGAGGTTGTCGGCTGAAAGTCTGAAGAAGCTGCTGACCGGAAACCTCAATCCGATGACAGCCGTCATGATGGGCAAGATCAAAGTTTCCGGCGACATGGGCGTTGCCATGAAACTGAGCAAGCTGATCGGCTGACCCGCTTTCTCCGGCTGCAGGTGTCCAGGCCCTAAGGGTAATACCCCTCCGCCGGTCAGATCTTTGCAGCCTTCATCTGCTCGTAGTAGGGCATCGCAGCCTGCAATACCGGCTGCAGTTCTTCCGGCACTTCAGGCAGACGGCCTTCCGGGCCGGCGAAACCGGTTGAAGTCCAGACTGCTCCGTACCAATGGGCGGCCCAGACGCCATCATCCTTGTGCCCGCCCTTGGGCCAGCTCAGCATCTTCGGTGAATACGGCACGCCGATACTCTCGCACAGCTGCTCCAGCTTGACAGCCGGGTTCTCGCGGATGTCATGGCTGTCCACCACAACCGGCACCTGTCCCCAGCCGCGCACCAGGTCAAACAACTCTGCCTGCTGGCGGAATCCTATGTCCTCCAGCACCGGATTCTCCCGTTTCGCGGCGTAAGAGGCGATCACCCGTGCGGGATGCCGGATCAGGAAGACATTGGTGACATCCCGCATCCACTCCCGCGGAACGCCTGGGATCATGTGCTGCGTCATGTGTTTCTGGTAGTAGAACGGCTTGGCGGCCGGCACCGGCCCCAACAGTGTGTGCGCCACGGTCTCAGGATCCTGCGGCTGGCTTTCCAGGATTTCCGCACGCATCGGATGATCGAGGCCTGTCATAGCCAGATAGGCCGCATAAAACGGCTCATCCACAACGGCGCAATCGCCGCGGTTGCCAAAGGCATACATCATCGCTGTCGACAGGTTCCTTGGCCCGGACCACATGGCAATCCGCATCAGGCGCACTCCGTCTCGATCAGCGCCTTGTAAAGGCCGCGGATACGCTCTGTCACGGGACCCATCTGACCGCTGCCGATCTGCCGCCCATCAATGCTGCCCACCGGGGTTTGCGCGCCAAACGTCCCGGTGAGAAATGCCTCATCCGCACCGTAAGTATCAACAAGAGAGTAGTTCCGCTCGTAGACCGGAACGCCGTTATCGCGGCAAAGATCAATTACTTTCTGCCGGGTGATGCCGTTCATGCAGTAGTCACCGGTGGAAGTCCAAACCTCCCCCTTGCGCACGATGAAGAAGTTGCAGGCGTTGGTGGTGTTCACAAAGCCATTCACATCCAGCATCAGCGCCTCATCCGCGCCGGCCTTCTCCGCTGCGATACAGGCGAGAATGCAATTCAGCTTGGAATGGGAGTTGAGCTTGGGATCTTGTGTCATCGGCAGCCCGCGGAGATGCGGCACCGTTGCCAGCGTGATCGGCCGCGGCAGGTTGGGGCGCGAATGCTCCATTATAATGGTCATCGTCGGCCCCTGGCGCGACAGCGAAGGATGCTGGAACGGGCGGGTTTTAACACCGCGCGTGACCATCAGGCGGGCATGAGCGTCCGAAGTCATCCCATTGGCCTTTTGTGTCTCTAACAAAGCGCTTTTGACACCATCCCGGTCCAGACCGATGTCCAGATCAATCGCCTTGGCTGCTTCAAACAGGCGGTCAAGATGTTCATCCATGAAGGCCCAGGTGCCATTATACAGCCGCAGCCCCTCCCAAACGCCGTCGCCCAGCATGAAACCGCTGTCATAAACGCTGACCTTGGCCTCAGCCTTGGGAACGATTTCACCATTCAGATAAATCAGGATCGCTTCGTTGCGCTGATCTTCTTCGGCCTGGTGGGTGCTCATCTTGTCGGTCATGGAATCCTCCTTGGCCGGCACGTTAGTAATACTGGATCCGGAATCCAAACGATAACGTGCTGTCACCAGTCCGTGAAATCCTGACGTGCCGGCTTGAGCAGGGGCGCGGCAGCCGGCAGTCTGGCAGCAAGACAGGATGGAGTCGGGAATGCGAGTTCTGGAAAAATTGAAACCCCTGGTATTGACCGGTGCGATCACCTTCGGAATTGCGGCACACGGCAATCCGTTGCGCGCGCAGTCGACCGAAGTTCTGACCGTTGCCGGCGGCTGTTTCTGGTGTGTGGAAAGCGATTTCGAAGGGGTGCCGGGTGTGGTTGAAGCGGTATCCGGTTACACGGGTGGCACCACGGCGAACCCCACTTACATAGACGTCACCCGCGGTGGCACCGGCCACTATGAGGCGGTGCAGATTATCTTTGATCCAGCCAAAGTCTCTCGCGAGCATCTTCTCACGCTTTTCTTCCGCTCAGTGGACCCCACCGATCCTGGCGGCCAGTTCTGCGACCGTGGCAACAGTTACCGCACCGCAATTTTTGTTTCTAACAAGGAAGAAAGGGCTCTTTCTGAACAAGTAAAGGCAGAAGCGCAGCAGGCCTTGGGGCAGAAAATCGTGACCCCGATCCTGCCATCCAAGACTTTCTACGAGGCGGAAGACTACCACCAGGACTATTACAAGGGCGACAGCCTGGTTTTCACCCGGTTCGGCCCCAAACGGCAGGCGGCAGCTTACAAACGCTACCGTCAGGCCTGCGGGCGCGATGCGAAGGTGTCGCAGCTTTGGGGCGACGCGGCGCCCTTCGCCAAAGGGCACTGAGGCAGGGGAGCCCAGGTCAGAACCGGGCGGCCTGCACTTCCTTCAAATCAGGAATGACGTCAGCCGTGCCCCGGCGCGTGACCATAAGGGCCCCTGCCCGGCTTGCCTGTTCCATCGCCTCCGCAACTGTCAGGCCCAAGTCCAAACCAGACAATACGTAGCCGGTAAAGGTATCGCCTGCACCGGTTGTATCAACCGGCGTGACTGGCAAGGCAGGCACGTCACTGACAGCGCCCGTGTCTCCGTCAATATGCCGTGCGCCCTTGGCGCCCAGGGTGATGATCACATCCTTGATGCCAAGCTCTCCCGGTTGTTTCCCCGTTGCCTGCGCAAGCTGCTGTGCCTCGATCTCATTCAGGATCAGAAAGTCCAAGTAGGGAAGAACCGCCTGCACAGCGTCTGCATCAAACGGGGCGGCAGCGTAGCAGACGCGCAGCCCCTTCTGCCGGCCCAACTGCGCCGCCTCTGCCTGCATGCTGGTTTCGTTCTGCATGACCAGGATGTCACCGGCACTCGCCTGAGACAGAGCCCGATCCACCTGATCCTGGCTCAGTGCGCGATTGGCGCCGGGGAACAGGATGATCTGGTTTTCGCCCTCAGGCTCGACCGCGATGATCGCATGGCCGGTCGGGGTGTCTGCTTGGACAATGTGGCCGGTGCCAACCCCATACGCCTTCAGCCTCTCGACCGCCCATTCTCCGTCAGGACCCACAGCACCTATATGGTTCACAGAGCTGCCGGCCCGGGTCGCAGCAACGGACATATTGGCACCCTTGCCGCCAAGAAAACGGTCAAGGCTGCGGGCGGCAAGGGTTTCCCCCGCCGCTGGCAGATGCGGCATGGCATATACCATGTCCGCATTGATCGAGCCGAGGTTCCAGATCGCCATGTCAGATCACCCGATATTGCAGGCTGCCAGCACTGCCATGTTCAGAATGTCATTGGTGGTGGAGGTGGTCGAGCAGATCTGGATCGGCTTATCGATCCCGGACAGGATCGGACCAATCACCGTGGCACCGCCCATTTCCTGCATCAGCTTGACCGAAATTGAAGCCGAGTGGCGGGCCGGCACGATCAGGACGTTGGCGGGGCCAGTCAACCGCTGAAACGGGTAATACCGCTGCGCGCGCTCGTTCAGAGCCACGTCGACGGTCATCTCACCTTCATACTCGAAGTCGACACCGCGCTTGTCCAGCACAGTAGGAGCGACATGCATCTTCTCGGCCCGTTCCGACACCGGATAGCCGAAGGTGGAGAAGCTGACGAAGGCCACCCGCGGTTCAAGCCCCATGTGGCGGGCAACCACGGCCGCTCGTTCCGCGATGTTGGCCAGGTGGTTTTCGTCCGGCCATTCGTGCACCAGCGTGTCGCCGATCAGCACGATCCGGCCCTTGTGCAACAGCGCGGTCACACCAGCCACGCCGTGATCCGCGTCGGCATCGAACACATGGTTGATCCGATCCAGCACATGCGCCGACTTGCGGGTTGCGCCAGTCACCAGGCCGTCACCATGCCCATGCGCCAGCATCAGGCTGGAGAACACATGCCGGTCGCGACCCACCAAGCGATGGATGTCCTTGCGGTCAAACCCTTTGCGCTGCAGGCGGTTATACAAGAATTCCTTGTACATCTCGAAATGCGGCGTGTTGGCCGCATTCACCACTTCCAGTTCACGCACAGCATCCCCCAGACCGGCTTTCTCCAGCTTGGCGCGCACGTCCTCCGGCCGTCCCACGACCAGCGATTTCCCAAAGCCTGAGCGCTGGTACATCACTGCGGCACGCAGCGCCCGCGGGTCGTCGCCCTCGGCGAAGATCATCCGCGACTGGGCAGAGCGTGCGCGGGCGTTCAGGCCGCGCAGGATCGAGGCCGTCGGGTCCATGCGCGACTTCAAACCCACCTCATAGGCGTCCATGTCCACGATCGGTCGGCGCGCCGCACCGGTGTCCATGCCCGCTTTGGCCACGGCCGGCGGAATCCGGTGGATCAGCCGAGGATCAAACGGGGTTGGAATTATGTAATCACGGCCAAAAGTCAGCGATTTGCCATAAGCCAGCGCCACCTCGTCCGGCACATCCTCGCGCGCCAGCGCCGCCAGCGCATGCGCACAGGCAATCTTCATCTCATCGTTGATGGCACGGGCATGAATGTCCAGCGCACCACGGAACAGATAGGGGAAGCCCAGGACGTTGTTGACCTGGTTCGGGTAATCCGAGCGGCCGGTGGCGACGATGGCGTCGACCCTCACTTCATGCGCCTCTTCCGGGGTGATTTCCGGATCGGGGTTGGCCATTGCAAAAATCACCGGATTGTCGGCCATCGAGGCGACCATCTCCTGAGTCACTGCGCCTTTGACCGAAACGCCGAGGAACACATCAGCCCCGCGCATTGCTTCTTCGAGGGTACGCAGATCGGTCTGGATCGCATGGGCCGATTTCCACTGGTTCATGCCCTCAGTACGGCCCTGGTAGATCACGCCTTTGGTGTCGCAGGCGATGCAGTTTTCATGCCGCGCGCCCATGGCTTTCAGCAGCTCGATACAAGCGATGCCTGCCGCGCCGGCGCCATTGAGGACGATCTTCACATCTTCGATCTTTTTGCCAGACAGATGCAGCGCGTTTATCAGGCCTGCCGCACAGATCACCGCAGTGCCGTGCTGGTCATCATGAAACACCGGAATGTCCATCTCTTCCTTAAGCTTCTGCTCAATGATGAAACATTCGGGCGCCTTGATATCTTCCAGGTTGATGCCGCCAAAGGTCGGCCCCATCAGCTTGACCGCCTCGATGAACTTGTCCGGGTCTTCGGTATCCAGTTCGATGTCGATCGAATTCACATCGGCAAAGCGTTTGAAGAGGACGGATTTGCCTTCCATCACCGGCTTGGAGCCCAGCGCACCCAAATTGCCAAGGCCCAATACAGCCGTGCCGTTGGAGATCACCGCAACGAGGTTGCCCTTGTTGGTGTAATCATAGGCGGTCTCCGGATTCTCAGCGATGGACTCGCAAGGCACCGCAACGCCCGGCGAATACGCCAGCGACAGGTCCCGCTGTGTGGTCATCGGGACCGTGGCATTGATCTCCCATTTGCCCGGAGATGGCTCCAGGTGGAACGCCAGGGCTTCTTCGTCGGTGATCTTGTTCTTGGGCATTTAATCTCGTGTCCTCTCCTCGTCGCGGACCGTCTTAGCCCAGCCCACGGCGCCCCTCAATCCGCGGTTTCAAGAATCTGTATTGCCAGATTTTAGAAAAAAGCGGCTAAAAGACGATAGATATCGTCAGGTTTTCGCCTCAAAGCAGACCGCGGAATGCTGCAATTTCTTAATAGGTATTAACACGCACCTGTTGCACAGGTGGCGCTGAGGCCGGGAAGTCAGAGGCCTGCAAGCAACGGTCAGAACGGCATTTGTCCGCCCGCAAAAGGGCAAAGGATCAAAGGAAAAGTGAGGAATGATAAGCTTCCACAACAATTCCGGTGCAATGGTGGCCTTGCAAACATTGGGCGGAGTCAATTCTCAGCTCAACCAAACGCAGGACAGCATTTCCACCGGTCAGAATATTAGTACCGCGCAAGATAGTGCAGCCCTCTGGGCGATCTCCGAGCTGATGAATTCCGATATTTCCGGTTTGCGCTCAGTCTCGGATTCTTTGTCGCTGGGCGAAGCTACAGTGGCGGTAGCCTCAGCCGGGGCTGAGCAGATCACGGAAACCCTGACCGAAATGCGGTCACTTGCCATCATGGCCAGCAGCGGCATGGGCGACTTCAGCAAGTTTGAGGCCGCCATGGAAAAGAAAACCGAGCAGATCAATTCGATCATTTCATCTTCCGGCTTTAACGGAGTGAACCTCCTGAAGACCGATGTCGACGGTGCCGGCAGCACCGGTCTGACAGTACCGTCTGCGATTTCCGGCGACGGCAGCCTGAGCACCCTCAGCGTTGACGGAGTGGATTTTGAAGGCAGCCCGCAGTTCGACCTCGGCAGCCGGACCGCAATCACAGACAGCGCCAGTGCCCTGACGGCCTTAGGGGAGATCGAAGGATTTCTCGCCTACGCAATCGACGGTTCGGCAGCCCTGGGTGCCAGCGCCAATCAGCTGGCTGGCCAAGGGGCCTATGTCAGCAAGCAGTCCGATGCCCTCACCCGGGGTGTCAGCTCGATGATCGATACCAGCATGGAAGAAGCTGCGACCAAACTGCTGGCCCTGCAGGCGCAGCAGCAGCTGAGCACCCTGTCTCTCTCCATCGTCAACACGATGCCTGACACGCTGCGCAATCTCTATTGACAGCAGGCTGCCGCCGGAGCCCCTGGCGGCAGCCTTATCCGGGTTTTCCTCGGTCCGCCCCCATTGTAGATGTCTTGCAAAGACGACCCGGGGGACCTCCAATGACCGTAACGCCGATGATGGCGCAGTATCTAGAGATCAAGGAAGCGCACGCAGATGCGCTGCTTTTCTACCGGATGGGCGACTTCTACGAGATGTTCTTTGAGGACGCGGTCAATGCGGCCGAGGCGCTGGACATTGCGCTGACCAAGCGCGGCAAGCACAACGGTGAGGACATCCCGATGTGCGGCGTGCCGGTTCATGCAGCCGAAGGCTACCTGCTGACCCTGATCCGCAAGGGTTTCCGCGTGGCAGTGGGCGAACAACTGGAAAGCCCGGCCGAAGCCAAGAAGCGCGGCTCCAAATCGGTGGTGAAACGCGATGTGGTGCGGCTGGTCACCCCCGGCACCCTGACCGAAGATTCCTTGCTGGAAGCCCGCCGCCACAACTTCCTGGTCTCTTACTCCGAGCTGCGGGAAGAGGCGGCGCTGGCGTGGGCCGATATTTCCACCGGCGCGTTCCACGTGATGCCGGTTGCGCGGGTGCGGCTGTCGCCGGAACTGGCCCGCCTGGCGCCATCTGAGCTGATTGTCGCCGATGGTCCCGCCTATGACGCCGCCCGCCCGCTTGCCGATGAATACAAGATCCCGCTGACTCCCCTGGGAAAAGCAAGCTTTGACAGCACCGCCGCCGAAAAACGTATCTGCACTCTGTTCAACGTCGGCGCACTGGACGGCTTTGGAACCTTCACCCGCGCCGAAATCTCGGCGATGGGCGCGCTGATCGATTATCTGGAGATCACCCAGAAGGGCAAACTGCCGCTGCTGCAGCCGCCTCAGCAGGAGGCTCAGGACCGGGTGGTGCAGATCGATGCCGCCACCCGCCGCAATCTGGAACTGACGCGGTCCCTGTCCGGCGGCCGGGCCGGCTCTCTGCTGTCTGTCGTGGACCGGACCGTCACCCCGGGCGGCGCCCGTCTGCTGGAACAGCGGCTGTCCAGCCCCTCGCGCAATCTGGACACCATCCATCAGCGGCTGGCTGCCCTGGACTTCGCGGTTGAGCACACGCGGACCGCCGAGGACCTCCGTGCCGCTTTGCGCAAGACACCGGACCTCGACCGCGCGCTTTCGCGTCTCGCGCTGGAGCGCGGCGGCCCGCGCGACCTGGCCGCCATCCGCAACGGTCTGTCGCAGGCAGAGGTGATTGCAGACCTCTGCACCGGGATGGAGCTTCCTGCGCTGATGGACGGAGCTATCTCGGATCTACAGGGGTTCGATGATCTGCTCTCCCTCCTCGACGCAGCTCTTGTCGCCGAACCGCCGCTGTTGGCCCGTGATGGCGGATTCATCGCGGCCGGATATGACCCGGAACTGGACGAAGCCCGCACCCTGCGCGACGAAGGCCGCTCGGTCATCGCCTCGATGCAGAAGAAGTATGCGGAGCACACCGGCGTTTCTTCCTTGAAGATCAAGCACAACAATGTGCTGGGCTACTTCATCGAAACCACCGCGACCCATGCGGACAAGATGATGTCGCCGCCGCTGAACGAGACCTATATCCACCGCCAGACCACCGCCAACCAGGTGCGTTTCACCACGGTGGAGCTTAGCGAGATCGAGACCCGCATCCTCAACGCCGGTAACTTGGCGCTGGAGATCGAAAAGCGGCTCTACGCAAGACTTTCCGGCGCCATTCTGGACGCCGCGGCCCGCCTCAACACTGCCGCCCGCGGTTTGGCGGAGCTGGACCTTCTGTCAGCTCTGGCTGATCTGGCGCGCGGTGAAAACTGGACCCGCCCCAAGGTCGACAGCAGCCGCACGTTTCACGTCGAAGGCGGGCGCCATCCGGTGGTGGAGCAGGCTCTGCGACAGCAGGGCGGCGAGACCTTTGTGGCCAACGACTGCGACCTTACTGCCCAGGATGGCGCAGCGGTCTGGCTGCTGACCGGTCCCAACATGGCCGGTAAATCGACTTTCCTGCGCCAGAATGCGCTGATTGCCCTGCTCGCCCAGATGGGCAGCTACGTGCCCGCGGAAAGCGCCCATATCGGTATCGTCAGCCAGCTGTTCAGCCGCGTCGGCGCCTCCGATGATCTGGCCCGCGGCCGCTCTACCTTTATGGTGGAAATGGTCGAAACCGCCGCAATCCTGAACCAGGCCGACGATCGCGCGCTGGTGATCCTCGACGAAATCGGCCGCGGCACCGCCACCTATGACGGCCTCTCCATCGCCTGGGCGACACTTGAGCACCTGCATGAAGTGAACCGCTCCCGCGCGCTGTTTGCCACCCACTACCACGAGCTGACTCAGCTCGCTGCCAAGCTGGCGGGCGTCGACAACGCCACAGTAGCCGTCAAAGAATGGGAAGGCGAAGTGATCTTCCTTCACGAAGTGCGAAAAGGAGCTGCCGACCGCTCCTATGGTGTTCAGGTTGCCCAGCTCGCAGGCCTGCCAGCCTCAGTTGTTGCACGTGCACGGGATGTCCTCGACATGCTGGAGCAGGGCAGCCGTGAAGGCAGTTCAAAAATCCAGATTGACGACCTGCCCCTCTTTGCTGCCGCACCGCCACCTCAGCCCAAAACCCAAGCAGGTCCCTCACCAGCAGACCAGCTGCTTGCAGGCATCCACCCGGATGACCTGTCGCCACGTGAAGCGCTGGAAATGCTCTACAAACTGAAAGAGGCAGCCTCCTAAAAAAAAGCGGCCCCGCCTAGGACCGCTCTTTCATCTTGCCTAAAGTACTCCCGCCGGAGGCAGCGCCCGCAAAGGCACATTCTCTTATGCAGGAGTGGAAGACACGCCAACCTGCGCTGCGCGCAGCAGGCGATCGTGCAGCATGAAACCTTCCGCAGACACCTGAATGATGTCGCCCGCCTTGGTGCCCGGCACCGGCGCCTCGAACATCGCTTCATGCACCTGCGGGTCGAACTTGTCGCCAACCTCGGGCGACACAATCCGGATTCCGTGCTTTTCAAACACGCCAAGCAGCGAACGCATGGTCAATTCCACGCCCTCAATCAGGGCGGCGGACACCTCGCGTTGCTCGTCAGTGGCCGCTTCAATCGCGCGCTTCATGTTGTCATAGACCGGCAGCATGTCGCGGGCCAGTTTCGACCCGCCATAGTTCTCTGCCTCACGGCGTGCCTTGTCGCCCCGCTTGCGGGCGTTTTCCGCATCCGCCAGCGCCCGCATAAAGCGGTCTTTCAGCTCATCCCGTTCAGCCCGGAGCGCATCGATTTCCAGCGAGGCATCATCAAATTCCTCGGTCTGCGCAGCCAGCTCTTCAGCCTCGGCCGCGGCGATGTCATCCAGAAAGTCTTCGTCCTTGAGCTCTGCCATGTTTCACCTCTAACTCCGGTCGGACAACAGTTTGCCGACCAGCTGTGCCGTGTAGTCCACGATCGGCACAATCCGTCCGTAATTCAGGCGCGTCGGGCCAATCACCCCAACCGCACCGATGATCTTTCGATCCGCGTTCATATAGGGAGACACCACCAAAGAGGAACCCGAAAGTGAGAAAAGTTTGTTCTCCGACCCGATAAAAATGCGCACGCCCTCGCCTTCCTCAGTCAGTTCAAGGAATTCGGCGATGTCCCGCTTGCGCTCCAGGTCGTCAAACAGCGTGCGGATACGCTCCAGCTCCTCCGCGGCGCCGGTCTCTGCCAGAAGATTCGCCCGTCCCCGCACAATCAGCCGGGCCTGTTCGCTGCCTTCCTCTTCCCAGACCGCCAGCCCGCTTTCAATCATTGCGTGTGCAAGGCTGTCTATTTCTTGCCTGCGCGCTGAAATCTCCCGCTGGATCTGCCGCTGAACCTCGCTCAGTGTCTTGCCTTCAATCAGCGCATTCAGGAAATTCGCGGCCTCCCGCATCGAGCTGGGTGTCTGCCCTGGCGGCGGGGTAAACAGCCGGTTCTCCACATGCCCGTCGGAAAACACCAGAACCACCAGAGCGCGGTCATGGGCCAGAGAGACAAATTCGATGTGGCGGATCTCAGCTTCGTGCTTGGGTGTCAGAACCAGGGAGGCGCCCTGCGTCACGCCCGACAACGCCGCACCAACGCGGTCAAGCATGCCGCCAACGTCGCCTGCGTTCCTGCCAAGCGTCGCGTCAATCTTCTCGCGGTCCTTTGCATTAAGGTCACCAACCTCTAGCAAACCATCAACAAACATCCGCAGGCCCATCTGCGTGGGCACCCGTCCTGCGCTCACATGGGGACTGTCCAGCAGGCCAAGGTATTCCAAGTCCTGCATCACGTTGCGCACCGTGGCCGCACTGACCTTTTCACTCAGCGACCGGGTCAGCGTGCGGCTTCCCACTGGATCGCCACTCTCCAGATAGCTTTCCACCACCGCCCGGAACACGTCCCGGGAGCGGTCATTCAGGTCCTTCAGAATGTTGTTCGGATCGCTCATCAGCCTACCAGCATTTCTTCCGGTCTAAACATAGGAACCCAGCGCCAAAATGTCATTAAAGAGCACTTCGGGAAAAGGTCAATCGGGCTTGCATAGCCCCGCGTCCGGGGGATATCCCAAGCCAACAGCAAAAGGATGTGCCATGCGACCCTCAGGACGAGAATTGAATGAAATGCGCCCTGTCTCGATCGAGACCGGCTTCACCAAACACGCCGAGGGCTCCTGCCTGATCAAGGCGGGCGATACCCACGTCCTTTGCACTGCCACCATCGAAGACCGCGTGCCGCCGTTCATCAAGGGCACCGGCCTGGGCTGGGTCACCGCCGAATACGGCATGCTGCCGCGCGCCACCAACACCCGCATGCGCCGCGAGGCTGCCTCCGGCAAGCAGGGTGGCCGCACCGTTGAAATCCAGCGTCTGATCGGCCGCGCTCTGCGGGCCGGCGTCGACCGTGTCGCCCTGGGCGAACGGCAGATCACCATCGACTGCGACGTGCTGCAGGCCGATGGCGGGACGCGCTGCGCCTCGATCACCGGCGGCTGGGTCGCCCTGCGTCTGGCGGTGAACAAGCTGATGAAGGCCGGCGACGTGCAGATCGACCCGCTGATGGATCCGGTTTCCGCCGTGTCCTGTGGCATCTATGCCGGCCAGCCGGTGCTGGACCTGGATTACCCTGAGGATTCCGAAGCCGGTGTGGACGGCAACTTCATCATGACCGGCTCCGGCAAGCTGATCGAAGTGCAGATGTCTGCGGAAGGTTCCGTCTTCTCCCGCGATCAGATGAACCAGTTGATGGACCTGGCCGCCAAAGGCACCTCCGAGCTGGCAGAGATGCAGAAGGCCGCCAGCAAATGACCCGCAAACTGGAAGGCGGTAAGCTGCTTGTCGCCACCCACAACAAAGGCAAGCTGAAGGAGATCGCCGAGATCCTTGCACCCTTCGGTGTGCTGGTCGTTGGCGCCGGAGAGATGAACTTGCCGGAACCCGAGGAAACCGAAGACACATTTGTCGGCAATGCCCGCATCAAAGCTCATGCCGCCGCCAAGGGTACCGGCCTGCCGGCTCTGTCTGATGATTCCGGCATAACCATCGACGCGCTGAACGGCGCTCCCGGCGTCCACACTGCGGACTGGGCGGAAACGCCGAGTGGCCGCGATTTCAAACTGGCGATGACCCGCGCCAATGACGAGCTGACCGCAGCCGGCGCCGATTCTCCCCGCACCGCCCAGTTCCGCTGCACCCTGGTCATCGCCTGGCCGGACGGCCATGACGAGGTGTTCGAGGGCGTTATGACGGGTCAGCTGGTCTGGCCAATCCGTGGCAAACACGGATTTGGCTACGACCCGATGTTCCAGCCGGACGGCTACGGCATCACCTGCGCCGAGATGGATCCCGCAGAGAAAAACAAGATCAGCCATCGCGGCAAGGCTGTCGCTCAGTTTGTCCAAGGCTGTTTCGGTGGATGACTGGCGCAATGGGGGCTTTGGCCTTTATGTGCATTGGCCTTTTTGCCAGGCCAAATGCCCCTATTGCGATTTCAACAGCCATGTTTCCGCAAAAATTGATCAGAAGATATGGGTTAGGGCCTATCTCAGCGAACTTGACAGACTCTCGGAACAGCTCTCAGGCCGGGTTCTGAACTCCATCTTCTTCGGCGGCGGCACCCCCTCCCTGATGCAGCCTGATACAGTGGCCGCAGTCATCGAAAAGGCACGTGAAATCTGGCCTTTTGCCAACGACATAGAGATCTCTCTTGAGGCTAACCCGGGTTCCGTCGAGGCCGGCCGCTTTGCAGGCTTCCGCGATGCCGGGGTCAACAGGGTCTCCATGGGCATCCAGGCTCTGAATGACGAGGATCTGCGCCGGCTCGGCCGCATTCACAGCGTCACTGAAGCCAAGGCCGCGTTTGACATAGCCCGAATGTGTTTTGACCGGGTAAGCTTTGACCTGATTTACGCGCGCCAGGGACAGACATTGAAGGCTTGGCAAGCAGAGCTGCGCGAAGCGCTCTCAATGGCGATCGACCACCTGTCTCTTTATCAGCTTACCATCGAAGAGGGCACCGCCTTCGGCGACCGGTATGCCCGCGGCAAACTGCGCGGCCTGCCAGAAGATGACACCGCCGCGGACATGTACCACGCCACCCAGGAGATCTGCGCCGGCTTTGGCATGGCCGGCTATGAAATCTCAAACCACGCCAAACCAGGCGCCGAGTCCCGGCACAACCTGATCTACTGGCGCTATGGCGACTATGCCGGCATCGGCCCCGGCGCTCATGGGAGACTGACCTTGAATGGCCACCGTTACGCCACCGAAACCCATCTGGCACCCGGGGCTTGGCTGAATGCGGTGAGCAAAGGCAGCGGTGAATCCCTGCGCGAGCTGCTAAGCAGGGAAGATGCTGCGGCTGAATACCTTATGATGGGTTTGCGCCTGTCCGAAGGTCTGGATATGGTGCGATTTAGTCAGCGCTTGGGTCAAAAACTACCCAAAGACCGGCTGGAAGATCTTGTAGAAATGGGCATGATCACTATCTCTGACCAAAGGCTTCGTGCGACGGATCAAGGCCGCGCGGTATTGAATGCGGTCCTCCGTGAACTCTTGATGGATTGAAGAAATGCGTTTCCTCTATGCCGGCTTGGGACTGTTTTGCGTAGCCTTGGCCGTCATCGGAATTGTCCTCCCACTCTTGCCAACAGTTCCCTTCCTGCTCCTCGCTGCCTTCTTCTTTGCCAACTCTTCTGAGCGCCTGCACAACTGGATTGTCGCTCACAACGTCTTTGGTCCGATGATTATGGACTGGCGCGATCACGGGGCGATCCGTCCAGGCGCAAAAAAGGCGGCAACTGTCTCAATTGCCGCCGTCTTTGGCCTTTCTCTGCTGCTTGGCGCCCCCGGACATGTCCTAGGCATTCAGGCAGTAGTTTTGTCAGCTGTCCTTGTCTTTATTTGGACTCGCCCTAACGGCTGAGAAGATTACACAACTCGTCCAGCTGATCCAGGTTCTCGTAATTGATCGTCACCGCGCCGGCCTCTCCTCCAGGCTTATGATCAATCGAGACCTTCATCTTCAGCATTGCGGACAAATCACCCTCAAGTGCCCGGGTGTCTGCGTCTTTCTCTGGCGCTTTCCTAGACTTCTTCGCCCCGCCCGTCTGAATCCCAGCCGCGTCCTTCTTGACCAAGGCTTCAGTTGCCCGGACGGACAAGCCGCCCTTAACGATTTTCGCCGCCAGTTCGGAAGCATTGTCTGAAGTAATCAGTGCACGCGCGTGGCCGGCCGACAGCTTACGCTCATGGACAAGGATCTGAACATCCTGCGGAAGGTGCAGCAAGCGCACGAGGTTAGCAATGTGGCTGCGGCTCTTGCCAAGCGCCTCCGCCATTTTCTCCTGCGTGTGGCCAAACTTCTCCATAAGCTGCTTGTAGCTCTGCGCCTCTTCCATGGCGTTCAGATCCGAGCGCTGGATGTTTTCAATGATGGCAACTTCCATCATTTCCAAGTCGGAATAATCCCGGATCAGTACCGGAACTTCATGCAGCTGCGCTGCTTGAGACGCCCGCCAGCGGCGTTCGCCGGCAACAATCTCAAATTTGCCACCAGATCTGGGGCGCACGATCAGCGGCTGCAGAACCCCCTTTTCCTTGATGGACGCCGTTAGGTCATCAAGATCTTCCTGCAGAAACTGACGCCGCGGCTGGTTGGGGTTTGCAACGACATTCTCGATAGGCACCAGAACTTCCGCGTTGCGCGGCGCCTCAGCCTGCGTGCTCACCGGCGCAGGGTTCACATCCGCCATCAACGCCGACAATCCCCGGCCAAGCCCGCGTGGTTTTGTTTTCTTGTCTGCCATGGTCGCCTCCGGTCAGTGTTCTGCATTTACGCCGCTATTTTGTGATGCTTATTCAGGATTTCTTCCGCCAAGGCGCGGTATGCCTGTGCGCCCAGGGAGTTTGTGTCGTAGTTCAAGACCGGCTGCGCGTAGGAAGGTGCCTCGCTGACACGCACATTGCGTGGGATTTTCGTCTGGAACACAAGATCTCCCAGATTATCCCGCGCATCCTGCTCCACCTGCTGGGACAAGTTATTACGCCGGTCAAACATGGTCAGAACGATCCCCTCTATCCTCAGACCCGGATTCGCAGACTGCCGCACTTCACGAATCGTCAGCATAAGCTGCGTCACGCCTTCCAAGGCGAAGAATTCGCTCTGCAATGGCACCAGTACAGAATGGGCTGCCACCATTGCATTAACGGTCAGAAGGTTCAGAGACGGCGGGCAATCAATCAGAACATAGTCCCAATCATATTCATCCATTGCCGTCTGACGCAGAGCATCATGCAGCAGGAAGCTACGCTTCTCATTGGTGAACAGCTCGATGTCCGCAGAGCTAAGGTCAACGGTTGCCGGAATGATGCAGAGATCTTCAATTTCCGTCTGCCGGATAACATCTGACAGGGAAGCATCCTCGACGAGGAGATCATAGGTCGTCAGATCCCGGTCTGACGGTTCAATCCCTAGACCTGTCGAGGCATTCCCCTGCGGATCCAGATCAACAACCAGAACCCGCAGCCCGCATTCGACCAGTGCTGCGGCAAGGTTGATGGCTGTTGTTGTCTTCCCTACCCCGCCTTTCTGATTTGCGACCGCGATGATACGAGGCCCCTCCGGGCGGGAATAATCAGACACGTTCAACTCCCCTGATTTTCAGGATTACTGCTTCTGGCTCAGTCAAACTTTTAGCCGTTTCAGCTTCAAACCGCCATCGCTGCCGCGCGTTATCCACTTCTTTTTTCCAGTTCTCCCCTTTCGGGAAAACAGCAACGCCATCGGCAGCAAGATGGCGCTCTGCAAAACCGAGAAGATCATCCAAGCCTGCGAGTGCCCGTGCGGACAACACATCCGCCAGCTGCGATGGAGCCTTTTCAATCCGCTCGCTCAACACCGTAATTGATGCACTGCACTCCCTGGCTGCGCTGCGAAGAAAGGCCGATTTACGCTGATCACTCTCGATCAGCGTTACCCGCATTTCAGGCGCCTCATCGGCGGCAAGTAGCGCGATCACAAGTCCGGGAAACCCCCCGCCGCTTCCGATATCCACCCAGTGCCCCGGCGTCTCGACACAGCGGAAGACCTGTACGGAATCCGCTATGTGGCGAGTCCATAACTGGTCAAGGCTGGACCGGGACACCAGGTTGATCTTCGGGTTCCATTTTCGAATAACGCTATCAAAGATCTCGAGCCGTTGAATTGTTTCACGTGAAACATTGAGCCGATCGAGGAGGGCCTTGCCACTCATGCAGTCTTCTCCTGCCTGGTCCCTTCCTTGCGGAGCCGGGCCAGGATCAGCGCAAGTGCTGCCGGCGTCATGCCGTCGATCCGGGCCGCTTGCGCCAGGGTTTCCGGACAAGCCCGCGAAAGCTTTTGCTGAAGCTCCTTGGAAAGACCGTCAATTTCGCCATAGACAAAACCCTTAGGGATCAAATGGCCTTCATCACGCTTCATCACGGAAATTTCCCGCTCCTGCCGCGCAATGTAATTTGCATACAAGGCATCGCGCTCCATTTGGCGACGAATTTCCGGAGTCACGCTATCCAACTCTGGCATTAGCTCAATCACATCCTCAAAGTTGACATCCGGAAATGCCAGAACATCCAGGCCGGACCGCCTGTTACCATCCTGATTGACGCGGATCCCTGCTTCTGCGACCTGTTTCGGAGTGAATGTTTGAGCTTCCAGCGTCTGCCGGGCTGAGGTCAGCTGTTCGCTTTTCTGCAAAAACGCCGCCCGGCGTTCCTCGCCGGCGCAGCCCAGATCAATCGCAATCGGGGTTAGTCTTTGGTCTGCATTATCGGCCCGCAAG
This sequence comes from Leisingera sp. ANG49, assembly GCF_059694505.1. NCBI lineage: Bacteria > Pseudomonadati > Pseudomonadota > Alphaproteobacteria > Rhodobacterales > Roseobacteraceae > Leisingera > Leisingera sp. ANG49. Next base: position 285,712 of record NZ_JCATZN010000004.1, on the reverse strand, counting down.
GAAAGTCTGAATTCCGCTCTTGAGGTGAACATCCGGTAAGGTTCCGTGACACCGTTGGTCGTCAGATCATCGATCATCACACCGATGTAGCTGTTTGACCGGCTGAAGGTCACCGGTCCGGCGTCCCTGGCCCGACGCGCCGCGTTCAAGCCGGCGACGAGTCCTTGCGCGGCCGCTTCTTCATAGCCGGTTGTGCCGTTAATTTGCCCTGCAAGGTATAGTCCTGGAACGTCCTTTAGAGACAGATCCAACTGGAGCGCGCGCGGATCCACATAGTCGTACTCAATCGCGTAGCCCGGTTGCAGTATGTCGGCTCTCTCCAGGCCAACGATCGAACGGACATAGTCCTCCTGAACATCCACAGGCAGGCTGGTGGAGATGCCATTGGGGTATACCGTGTGGTCGGACACACCTTCTGGCTCAAGGAAAATCTGGTGGGAGTCCTTTTCCGCAAACCGAACGATCTTGTCTTCAATAGACGGGCAGTACCGAGGCCCTACGCCTTCGATATGACCGCCATACATCGCGGAGCGTTCCAGGTTCTGCCGGATAATCTCATGGGTTTTGGCATTGGTATGCGTAATACCGCATGACACCTGCTTTGCGCTTAAAGACTTAGTCATGAACGAAAAGAAGACTGGATTGTCGTCACCCGGCTGTGCGTCAAGGCCATCCCAGTTGATGGTGCGCCCGTCCAGCCGGGGTGGCGTGCCGGTCTTCAGCCGGCCAAGCGGCAGCTCAAAGCCGTCAAGACGCTCGGCCAGTTTTACTGAAGGCTTGTCCCCCATCCGGCCGCCGGGCCTTGAAACATCACCAATGTGAATGACACCGCGCAAGAAGGTTCCCGAAGTCAGAACAACTGATTTGGCCGCAATTTCGCTGCCGTCTGCCAATGTCACGCCGGCAACAGTGTCCCCGCTCATCAGGAAATCTGTTACTTCTCCTTCAACAATATCCAAGTTCGGCTGACTTTCCGTCAAGCGAAGCATCTCTTGTCGATAAATAGCTCTGTCTGACTGCGCGCGCGGTCCCTGCACAGCAGGCCCCTTCCGGCGGTTCAGCAATCGGAACTGAATGCCCGCGAGGTCAGCAATCCGGCCCATGACGCCATCCATCGCATCAATCTCCCGGACCAAATGGCCTTTGCCCAATCCGCCGATTGCCGGGTTGCAGGACATTACACCGATACCACTGCGTTCCAGGGTCACCAGCGCAGTCGCGGCTCCCATTCTTGCTGATGCATGGGCGGCTTCTGTACCGGCGTGACCGCCGCCGACCACAATCACGTCATAAGATGAATGTTTCACGTGAAACACTCCTTCATTTTCCCAGACAGAAACTAGAGAAAATCTCATCCAGGAGATTTTCAACCCCGATCCGGCCAACCAGCATTTCCAGGGCTCGGATCGCCGATCGCATTTCTTCGGCCGCTATATCATAAAACCCCGGTCCGCGCTGCAGGATGTCCTGTGCCTCCGTCAGACTGGCCAAAGCAGACAGCATCGCATCCCGGTGACGGGCGCGCGTGGCAATACCCGCCTGCGCGGAGCGCGTCTTGAGAACTGAGGAAACATGGTTAACCAATTGGTCGACCCCCTGCCCTGACCGGCCCGAGACTGAATTCACCTGGTCGGAACGCAGATCCGCCTTTGGACGCAGCCGGATGTCGCCCGTGCGCATTTCCACGTCCAGGACTTCATGGTCTTCCGCGAGAAACACGCGCAAGTCAGCGTCTTCAGCCCGCTTTCGCGCAAGGGCAATTCCGATACCCTCTACATGATCTTCAGTGTCCCGCAAGCCGGCCGTATCCAGCAAAGTAACAGGCAAGCCGGCCAAATCCATGCGCACTTCGATAATGTCGCGGGTGGTGCCGGCGTATTCCGATGTGATCGCGGCCTCCCGGCCGGCCAGCGCATTCAATAGAGTGGATTTTCCAACATTAGGAGCTCCGACAATGGCTACCTCGAACCCGCTGCGTATCCGTTCGGCTATTTTGACGCCCGCGGTCTCCCTTTCGAGGCCGGCTTGAACATCCGCCAGAAGCTCCGAAACTTCCGGTGTTACGTCAACCGGTACCTCCTCATCAGCGAAGTCTATGGTTACTTCGATCAAGGATGCTGCCCGGATCAGATTTGCCCGCCAGGTTTCAGCCAGCTGCCCCAAGCCGCCGGCGAGGATGGCTTGAGCTTGCTTGCGCTGTGCCTCGGTTTCCGCATCAATCAGATCGGCAAGGCCCTCAACCTGAGCCAGGTCCAAGTTACCGTTTTCCAACGCACGGCGGGTGAATTCACCCGGTTCAGCCATTCTCAGACCGTCGATTCGCCCCAGCGAATCAAGAACCGCTGAAACGACTGCCGTGCTTCCATGTGTTTGAAATTCAACGGTATTTTCACCGGTGAAACTGTTTGGAGCAGTGAAACTCAGAACCAGGGCTTCATCAAGACGCTCACCTGATTCGTCTTTCAGAACCCGCAGGCTGGAACCCCGCGCCGGCAGATCACCGCCGCACAGCGCCGCGCCGGCGTCAAGCGCAAGCGGACCGGAGACGCGGATCACCGCGACCCCGGCCTTCCCTTGAGCGGAGGCCAGCGCAAAGATCGTGTCCATGGGGTGGCCTTTCTCTCTTGCCGGCCCGGATCAGGTGTTCATCGAGTCGAAGAACTCGGAGTTCGACTTGGTCTGCTTCAGCTTCGAAAGCAGGAACTCGATAGCGTCGGTGGTGCCCATCGGGTTCAGGATCCGGCGCAGCACAAAGGTCTTTGCCAGGTCGCCCTTGTCGACCAGCAGGTCCTCTTTCCGGGTGCCCGATTTGAGAATGTCGATCGCCGGGAACACGCGTTTGTCGGCAATCTTGCGGTCCAGCACGATCTCCGAGTTGCCGGTGCCCTTGAATTCTTCGAAGATCACCTCGTCCATGCGCGAGCCCGTGTCGATCAGCGCGGTGGCGATAATGGTGAGCGAGCCGCCCTCTTCGATGTTCCGGGCCGCACCAAAGAAGCGCTTGGGGCGTTGCAGGGCGTTTGCATCGACGCCACCGGTCAGAACCTTGCCCGAGGACGGGACCACGGTGTTAAAGGCCCTACCAAGTCTTGTGATTGAGTCAAGAAGAATCACGACATCTCGTTTATGTTCCACCAGGCGCTTGGCTTTTTCGATGACCATTTCGGACACTGCAACGTGACGGGTCGCCGGCTCGTCGAAGGTGGAGGACACGACCTCGCCCTTCACCGAGCGCTGCATGTCGGTCACCTCTTCCGGACGTTCGTCAATCAGCAGAACGATCAGGTAGCACTCAGGATGGTTCTTCTCGATCGAATGCGCGATGTTCTGCAGGATCACCGTTTTACCGGTGCGCGGCGGCGCCACGATCAGCGAGCGCTGGCCCTTGCCGATGGGGGCCACCAGGTCGATCACACGGGCGGAACGGTCCTTGATGGTGGGATCCTCGATCTCCATCTTCAGGCGCTCATCCGGATAGAGCGGTGTCAGGTTGTCAAAGGCGATCTTGTGACGGGCCTTTTCAGGCTCCTCGAAATTGATCTTGGTGACATTGGTCAGCGCAAAGTAACGCTCAGTCTCCAGCGGCGCCTTGATCTGGCCTTCGACGGTATCGCCGGTGCGCAGGGAATACTGGCGAATCATGTCAGGGGAAACATAGATGTCATCCGGACCGGGCAGGTAGTTCGCCTCGGGCGAGCGCAGGAAGCCGAATCCGTCCTGCAGCACTTCCAGCACGCCGTCGCCGCCGATATCCCAGCCTTCGTCCGCGCGTTCCCGCAGGATCTGGAACATCATCTCGCCCTTGCGCATGGTCGAGGCGTTTTCGATCTCCAGCTCCTCAGCCATCGCCAGCAGCGCTTTGGGGCTCTTCGCCTTGAGATCGGACAGATTCAGGGATTGAACGGTCATATAGATACGGCCTCTACTCCCCGCTTACCCGGGGGTCGGTCACACGACAGGTTAGGAAAACACGAATGCCCGGACGGGCCCGCTGAGAGCCATACATAGGGACTCGTTTCAGATGAGTCAAACGCCGGCTGCAAGCGTTCCGCCCTTGCAGGCCCCATTGCAGCGCGGCTGCGTCAGAATTTGAAGATGACCGAGACTACAATCACCGCCATCAGTACTGTCGGCACCTCATTCATCATCCGGAACTGCCGACCGGTGAGGGTATTCCGCCCTTCTTTGAAGTCGCGATAGCGGAACAGCAGCCAATGGTGGAACCAGGTCATGGCAATCACCGAGACACCCTTGGTCCAGGGCCAGACATAGCTCCAGTCGACGATTCCGGGCGTCAGAACGATGAACAGCCCGGCGGCCCAGGACACATACATGGCTGGGCGCATGATGATGCGGAGGAGCTTCTCTTCCATAGTCAGGAAAATCGGCACTGCCTCTTGCACATTCTCAGCTTGCTCCACGTGATACACGAACAGACGCGGGAGATAGAAGAGACCGGCCATCCAGCTGAGCACGGCCATGATGTGCAGTGACTTGGCGTATGGGTAGAGCGTGAACATCAGATCGCTCAGGTCCATGGGCTGTTCTCCCGGGTCAGTTCGGACCACCCTAATAAAAAAGGAAATATTAAAAGGATGATGTTTTAGTAGTGTGCGTGGATTCCGGTGGATAAGTGAATCTTCCTCCGCTTATCCCCAGCAGGGATAAGATTCCAGCGCACATGGGGCAAGAGTCATTGAAATCTCCTGAACGCCCTTGAAATAAGACCGGTTAAGGGTCTGTTTACCTTTTTGCATTTGGGGATAACAGCGGGATGATACGGGGAGAGCCGGCATATCCACGGAAACAAAGTTATCCTGACTCACAAAGGACGACTCAGCCGGCTGAATCCTGAGATTTCCGTCAACCCCTGGAGTCTTTACTTGAGCCCGGAAAACCATACAAAACGTTCTGAAACGATCTGCTTCTTTCCCACGGGGTTTTCCACATGACTGCCCACATAGTGCTGGCTTCTGGTTCTGAAATCCGGGCGCATCTGTTGCGTCAGGCGGGCATTGAATTTGAGACCGACGTGCCGCGTCTGGATGAAGATGCGATCAAGATGGCCTTGCTGGCCGAACAGGCGCCTCCCCGCGATATTGCTGATGCGCTGGCAGAGGCGAAAGCGCGCAAGATAAGCGGAAAACACCCGGGCAAGCTGGTGCTTGGGTGCGATCAGGTCCTTGATTTCGAAGGAAACCTTCTGTCCAAACCTGTCAGCGCCGAGGAGGCGCTGCGCCAGCTCAAAAACATGCGCGGCAAACGCCACCTGCTGCTTTCAGCGGCAGTAATATACCGCGATGGAGAACCCGTCTGGCGGCATGTGGGCCAGGTCCGGCTGATGATGCGTGCATGTACTGACAGCTACCTTGAGGAGTATGTCACCCGCAACTGGGACAGCATCCGCCACGCGGTCGGAGCCTATAAGCTGGAGGAAGAAGGCGTGCGGCTGTTTGCCAGCATCGACGGCAGTTACTTTAATGTCTTGGGATTGCCGCTGATGGAGCTTATCAGTTACTTGGGACTGCAAGGGGTAATCGAGCAATGACAGAAGCAAAAATCCCGCTCGCCGGCGTGATAGGCTGTCCGGTTGCGCATTCCAAGTCCCCCCAGCTGCACGGTCACTGGCTGAAAACGCACGGCATCGCCGGGCATTATGTCCCGATGCATGTGGAGCCTGAGGACTTGGCGGAGACCATCCGGGTGATGCCGAAAATGGGGTTCGCCGGCGCCAATGTGACCATCCCGCATAAAGAGGCGGTGATGGAGATTGCCGACAAGGTGACGGACCGGGCCAGGTTGATCGGTGCCGCCAACACGCTGATCTTCCGCGATGACGGCACCATCCTGGCCGACAACACCGACGGCTACGGCTTCATCACCAACTTGCACCAGGGCGCGCCGGACTGGGATCCGCAGTCCGGGCCTGCCGTTGTTCTGGGTGCTGGCGGGGCCTGCCGGGCGGTGGTGGCTTCCCTGATGGAAGCGGGCGTGCCAGAGATTCTGCTGACCAACCGCACCCGCGAGCGGGCGGACCAGCTGCAGAAGGATTTTGGCAGCCGCGTTAAAGTGGTGGAATGGGTCCAGGCCGGCAATATCATTGAGGAAGGTGCGCTGATCGTGAACACGACATCGCTTGGCATGGTGAGCAAGCCGCGCCTGCGGGTGCCGCTGGACGGGTTGCAGCCGAGCGCTGTTGTCACCGATCTTATCTATGCGCCGTTGAAAACCGATCTGCTGCAAACGGCTGAGGAGGCGGGCTGCACCGTGGTCGATGGCCTGGGCATGCTGCTGCACCAGGCGGTACCTGGTTTCGAGCGCTGGTTTGGCCACCGGCCTGAGGTTGATGCCGCCACCCGTGCGGCGGTGCTCGGATGAGTTTCTGCCTCGGCCTCACCGGCTCAATTGGCATGGGCAAAAGCACCACGGCCCAACTGTTCGCAGCCCAGGGCTGCGCAGTTTGGGATGCGGATGCGGCGGTTCACCGGCTCTATGGAAAGGGCGGCTCCGCCGTCCCGCCAATGGAGGCCGCCTTTCCTGATGCAATAGAGAACGGAGAAGTCAGCCGGGCTGCGTTGAAGGAGATCATCGGTAAGGACCCCGAAGCCTTGAAGCGCATCGAAGCCATCGTGCATCCCCTTGTCGCGCAGGACCGTGCGGCATTCCAGACTGCTGCGCAGAGCGATATTTTGGTTTTCGACATCCCCCTGCTGTTTGAAACCGGCGGAGACACAGAGATGGACGCAGTGGCCTGTGTGACCGTGGATGCCGCCACTCAGCAAGAGCGGGTTCTTGCCCGCGGCACGATGACGGTTGAGCAATTCCGGCATATCCTGCAGAAACAAATGCCGATTGAGGAGAAGATGGCTCGTGCCGACTATGTGATCGAGACTGACACGCTCGAACATGCGGAGGCGCAGGTGGCAGAGATCCTCGCAGATATCAGGAGCAAACTGAGCCATGCGTGAAATCGTTCTTGATACCGAAACCACCGGGTTTGACCCGTTCTCCGGCGACCGGATCGTCGAGATCGGTGCGGTGGAGCTCTATAACCACATGCCGACCGGGGAAACGTTCCACGTTTATATCAACCCGGAACGCTCGATGCCGGCAGAGGCGTTCTCGGTCCATGGTATCGGCCCGGACCTGCTGGAACCGCCGCAGAAACCGGAACCAGGTGCAGTAACGCTGCTGGACAAACCGGTATTTGCCAAGGTCGGCCAGAAGTTCCTGGACTTTGTGCAGGACTCCAAGCTGGTCATTCACAATGCCAGCTTCGACATGAAGTTCCTGAACGCGGAACTGGACTGGATGGGGCTGCCAAAACTGCCGATGGATCAAGCGATCGATACACTGGCGATGGCCCGCCAGCGGTTTCCGGGCTCGCCGGCGACGCTAGATGCGTTGTGCCGCCGTTTCAGCATCGACAACTCCAACCGGACCCTGCACGGGGCACTTCTCGACTCCGAGATTCTGGCAGATGTCTACCTGGAACTGATTGGCGGGCGGCAGCCGGATTTTGGCCTGTCAACGCAAAAGGCTTCGTCCGGCAATGAGCAGGTGGAGGATGATTGGCGCCCTGCCCCGCGGCAGACTCCGCTGCCGCCGCGAATGACGGCTGAGGAAATGGCAGCGCATGAGACCTTCATCGAAAAGATGGGGGATAATGCCTTGTGGAAGGCTTCCTGATCCCGAAACAGCCGGAAAACGAAAAACGCCGCTGAGTGTCAGCGGCGTTTCCAGGTTAGATAGCTGAAAAGTTTACTGCGTGGGCGCAGCAGCAGCTGCTTCGGATTGGCGGCGGGCCAATTCGTTGCGGTAGATCCCCACAAAGTCGATGTTGTCCAGGTTCAGCGGCGGGAAGCCGCCGTCGCGGGTCACATCCGACACGATCCGGCGCAGGAACGGGAAGGTCATGCGCGGGCATTCGATCAGCAGGAACGGGTGCAGCTGGTCTTCCGGCACGCCGACGATGTTGAAGACGCCGACATATTCCAGCTCCAGCACGAACAGGACGTTGCCGCTTTCCTTGTTCTTGGATTCGACGGTCAGCTTGGTGACCACCTCATACTGGTTCTCAGCCGAGCGCTTTTTCGCATCCAGGTTCACCTGCACGCTGACGTCTGGCTGAACCTCGCCGCCGGTGCCTTTCTGCGCCATAACGTTCTCGAACGACATGTCGCGGATGAACTGGGCCAAAATGTTCATCTGGACTTGCGGCTGCTGCTGGGCTTCGCCGTTTTCGGCCATCGGGATACTCCTGAAAATATGCTTTGAACCGTGCTTAGCAGCTTGGTCCGGCCAGCTCAACGGGGGCCGTCAACCCAGCCCGAAGGGCCACCAGGCTGCTTCCCCGGCGTCACATCTTCGTAGTCACCATCGATGACGTTATCCGGCCTGCCGGCGGCGCCGGGATAGTGACGGCCCTGCATGCTGCCTGGCCCCATCTGGAATTGCGCTACGGTGATACGGGCGCGCAGATAGCGGTAAACCGCCAGCCGCACAGGGGGCATAAGAAGGGCAAAGCCGGCCGCATCGGTGAAGAAACCGGGGGTCAGCAGCAACGCGCCCGCAAACAGGATCATCGCGCCGTGGGCCAAAGGTTCCGCCGGATCGGACAATTGCTGGAAGGATGAGCGAAGCTGGCCCATGGCCATGCGCCCCTGGGTCCTCACCAGCCAGGTGCCCAGCACCGCGGTCAGGACCACGATGGCCAGGGTCGGCCACAGGCCGATGGCGCCGCCGACTTGAATAAACAAAGCAATTTCAATGATGGGAACCATCAGAAAGGCCAGGAAGAGATACATGGGGGGTTTCCTTGCGATCATACGTCCGGGCGGTAGACTTGCCCCCGCCCGTCACCTACATAAGACGTGACCGCTTTGGTTTCAAACAAAGCACGAACGCCTAGCATGAGGTATCCATGGAGTCGCCTGTGATTCAGCTTTTGGTTCTGGCCGGTATTGCCGTGTTTCTGATCCTGCGCTTGAAAAGCGTTCTGGGAACACGCGAAGGTTTCGAAAAGCCTCCGCTGCCGAAGTCCGAAGCCAAAAGCCGCCGCCCGGATCTGGAAGTGATCGAAGGCGGACCGGACCGCGACATCACCGACTACGTTGCCGAAGGCAGCCCGCAGGCTCAGGCCCTGGCTGCGATGAAACGGGTTGAACCCTCTTTCCAGGTTCAGGAGTTCGTCCAAGGCGCCCGCGGCGCTTACGAGATGATCCTGATGGGGTTCGAGCATGGCAATCTTGATGACATCCAGCCCTTCCTGGCTGAGGATGTGTTCGACAGCTTCGTGGAAGCCGTCGCGCATCGCGAGGACCAGGGCTACAAGATCGAGGCCGAGTTCATCGGTGTCCGCGAGACCACTCTGGCTGACGCGCAATTTGATGCGCAGTCGGGCCGTGCCGAGATCACCATGCGCTTCGTCGGGGAGCTGACCTCGGTCGTGCGTGACCGCGGCGGTGACATTGTGGAAGGTGACCCCAAGGCTGTTAAGCGCCAGAAAGACACTTGGGTCTTTGCCCGCACCATGGGCAGCGACGATCCCAACTGGCAGCTGGTCGCGACGGACGCATGATTGCGGCGCTTCGGGGGGCACTTGGGGCAGCTGCAATTGCAGGTGCCGCGATGACCGCCTCCGGGGCGCAATCCGAAACCGTGTCCAGCATTCTGGACTTTGCCCAGCTGGATGGCTGGGCACAGGATGACCACGCGGCCGCCTTAAAGGTCTTCCTGGGGACCTGCCGAGACCTCAAGGACCCCGACTGGGCGGCCCTGTGCAACGCCGCGCGGTCCCAGCCGACGGAAGGCGCGCGGGCCTTTTTTGAGCTGTTTTTCCGCCCTGTTCTGATCGAGGATGGCAACCCCGCCCTGTTCACCGGTTATTTCGAGCCGGAGCTGAGTGGTTCACGCTATCCCACGGGCCGATTCCGCTATCCGGTTTACAAGATGCCGCCGGAGGCGCGTGGTGCTGATCTTTGGCTGCCGAGGCGGGACATACTTACCACCGATGTGATGCAGGGCCGCGGGCTGGAGATCGCCTGGGTTGATGATCCGGTGGAGCTGTTCTTTCTGCAAATCCAGGGTTCGGGCCGGATCCGGCTGCCGGACGGTTCGACAATCCGCGTTGGCTATGGCGGGGCCAACGGCCATCCCTATAAATCGATCGGCAAGGAACTGGTGCGCCGCGGTGTCTACAATGCCCACCAGGTGAGTGCCCAGGTGATCAAATCCTGGGTGCGGCGTAACCCTGCAGACGGTAAGGAACTGCTGTTTCACAACCCGTCCTATGTGTTCTTCCGCGAGGTGCGCAAAGTGGCGGCCTCCAAAGGGCCGCTTGGGGCGATGAACCGTTCGGTCACACCGATGCGCACCATTGCCGCCGATCCTGCCTACACGCCGCTGGGTGCGCCTGTCTGGGTCGAGAAGGACGGTCATATGCCTCTGCGCCGGCTGATGGTTGCGCAGGACACCGGCTCTGCCATCAAGGGCGCACAGCGGGCTGACATCTTTGTCGGCACTGGCGACGAGGCCGGCGAGACAGCCGGCACGATGAAAGACCCGGGCCGGATGGTGGTTTTGCTGCCGATCCAGCGGGCCTATGCAATGCTGCCGGAAGATCTGTGAATGGCACGGCGGAAACTGACAGGAGAGGAGATCGACCTCTGGCACAAGGTCGTGAAGCATACGGAGCGGCTGCATCCGGGTGCGCATTCCTCGCCGCCTGCCCCGCCGATGCCAAAACCCAAACCGGTCAAGCAGCCTGAGCCGCGTGTTACTGCGTTTGAGGTTGGCAGTCACGCCAAACCCAAGCCGGTGAAACACGATCTGAAACCTTCAATTGCCCGCAGCCTTGCCAACGATCCCCTGCAGATGGACGAAAAGGCTTTCCGCCGCATGAAACGCGGAAAGATCAGGCCGGAAGGCAAGCTGGACCTGCATGGCATGCGGATCGACACCGCGCATCCTGCCCTGACGCGCTTTATCCTGTCGGCGCAGGCATCCGGCAAACGGCTGGTGCTGGTAGTGACGGGCAAGGGCAAGGACCGGGACGAACCAGGACCAATGCCGGTGCCGCGCGGGGTGCTGCGCCACAAGGTGCCGCAATGGCTGGCGCTGCCGCCATTGGCCCAGGCGGTGCTGCAGGTGACGCCGGCCCATATCAGCCACGGCGGCGGCGGCGCCTATTACGTCTACCTGCGGCGCAACCGCTGAGGGCCGGCCCGTTACCGGTTGTCCGCAGGCCTGCCCGACAGCGCGACCTTGATGGCATTCTCCCGAATAACGATCTGACCTGGCAGAATGCTCCGCAAACGCTCCGGATCGTCGGCAAATGTGTCCGCGGTTTGCCGCGCGCCGTTCAGCAGGGCCAGCAGCGCCGGCGAGCTTGCTGCGACAAAGTGTTGTGACTCCGCTTCGTCGGCAAATGCGGTGGTGTCGATGATTTCGATCGGCAGGCTGCTGAGCTCTTCGATATTATCCAGATTGCCGAGCCGCTCGCGCCCTTGAAGCCCGCGCAGGCGTTGCGACAGCGTCAGGACGTTGTCCTTACGCGAAACGAAGATCAGGAAAGGCTGCGGCACCTGTTTGAACCGGTGCATCTGGGTTTTGAACACATCGATGTCCAGATCCGGCGACATCAGCACGACACCGCCCAAGTTCCGGGCTGTCCAACCCGGAGTCTTGATCTCAATCTGGCGCAGCGTCTCCATCGTCAGCAGCCCGCCCATGGAGTGTGCCACCACAACCACCCGGCCTGCATGGGAGATACGTAACTTGCGCAGCAACTGCTCCAGCCCGTCACGTGCAAACAGCACGCTGTCGCCATCATAGGCATAGCCCAGCGGCCGCCCCTTGCTGGGCCAGGAATAAATGACGGTCGCGCCGGGAACGTCAATGTCATGGGTCAGCTGGGCCGCCCGGAATGCGGTCTCGGCCTGGGTGGAGTTGAAGCCATGCACAAAAACCGTGACATCGCGTTCCTTCGGCGGGAACTTGGCCAGCTCCTGACGCAAGCGGGTGCCAAAGGCGGCTTCGCTTTCGAATTTCTTCCGCCCTGCCATGGTGAATTCGGTGACGGGATCCGGGTTCCTGTAGCCGAATTTCAAGGACCCTGGCGTGTGTTGCGGTGGTATCGAAACGGTGAGTTCAAGCAGGCTGAATCCATCCGCTCGCTCGCCGCCAAAGGTGCCATCCGGCAGCTGATCGCGGTTGGTGGCGGCAAACACAGTCTTGGGAGTGCCCACGTTCAGGGCTGCGGGAACAGTGGGGGAATAGGATCTGTCGGTACAGGCCGCCAGAAACATCAGCATCATACCGCAGATCAGGCGCAGCCCTTGCATGTCGTCCCACCTCAATGAACTGGCGGCAGGCTAATGTACCTGCCGCCAATGTCCAGAGGCTGCACCCCGTGATGGCGGATTACAGAACGTAACGGCTGACATCCGCAGAGCGGCCAAGCTCGCCCAGATTCTTTTTCACAAACGCCGCATCCACGGTGACGGCCTCACCCGAGCGGTCAGGCGCAGTGAAAGACAGCTCCTCAAAAACCCGTTCCATCACGGTGTAGAGCCGCCTCGCACCGATGTTTTCCACCGTCTGGTTCACCTCGGCGGCAATCTTGGCCAGCGCCGCGATCCCGTCCTCCGTGAAACTCACTTCAACTTCCTCAGTGCCCATCAGTGCGGTGTACTGCCGCGTCAGCGCGTTGTCGGTCTCGGTCAGGATGCGGACAAAGTCGTTTTCAGTGAGTGCCCGCAGGTTCACCCGGATCGGCAGTCGGCCCTGCAGCTCCGGCAGCAGGTCCGAAGGCTTGGCGATGTGGAAAGCGCCGGAGGCGATGAACAGGACATGGTCGGTCTTGACCGGCCCGTGCTTGGTGCTGACAGTGGTGCCTTCGATCAGCGGCAGCAGGTCGCGCTGCACGCCCTCGCGGCTGACATCGCCGCCTCGCGTTTCCTGGCGCGCGCAGACCTTGTCGATCTCATCCAGGAACACGATGCCGTTCTGTTCGACGGCTTCCAGAGCAGTGCGGGTAACGGTTTCGTCGTCCAGCAGCTTGTCGGCCTCTTCGCCGATCAGCACCTCATAGCTTTCGGCAACGGTCATCTTCTTGCGGGTGGTGCGCCCGCCCATCGCCTTGCCGAACAGATCGCCCAGGTTCAGCATTCCCATGTTGCCGCCACCGGGCTGGCCGGGGATTTCGAACATGCCCATCGGGTTCGAAGTGTCGGCAACATCCAGTTCGATTACAGTGTCGTCGAGCTCCCCCGCCTTCAGCTTCTTGCGGAACATCTCGCGGGTGGCTTCGCGGGCATCACTGCCGGCGATGGCTTCCACAACCCGGTCCTCCGCCGCCTTGTGGGCGTTGGCCTTCACGTCCTCGCGCATGTACTCGCGGGTCTGGGCAATGGCGCTGTCCACCAGATCGCGGATGATTTGCTCAACGTCCCGGCCGACATAGCCGACTTCGGTGAACTTGGTGGCTTCCACCTTGATGAAAGGCGCGCGGGCCAGCTTGGCCAGGCGGCGGGAGATCTCGGTCTTGCCGACGCCGGTGGGGCCGATCATCAGGATGTTCTTGGGGTATACCTCGTCGCGCAGATCGTCGTCCAGCTGCTTGCGCCGCCAGCGGCTGCGCAGGGCCACGGCCACTGCGCGCTTGGCTTCCTTCTGGCCGATGATGAAACGGTCCAGTTCCGAGACGATTTCGCGGGGGGTCAGATCGGTCATGTCAGTCCTTTCCGGGGCAAAACTTTTGACAAAAAGTTTTGCTAAGAATTTTGAGGAAAATTCTTAGCCGCCGATGGTTTCGACGGTCAGGTTTCCGTTGGTGTAGACGCAGATATCGGCGGCGATGGCCATGGCGTCGCGGGCCACGGATTCCGCGGATTTGCCGCTGTCCATCATGCCGCGGGCTGCGGCCAGGGCAAAATTGCCGCCGGAGCCGATGGCAGCCACGTCATGCTCAGGCTCCAGCACATCGCCGGCGCCGGTGATCACGAACATGTCGGTGCCGTCGGTGACGATCAGCATTGCCTCCAGCTTCTGCAGATATTTGTCTGTGCGCCAGTCCTTGGCCAGTTCGACACTGGCGCGGGCCAGCTGGCCGGGGGTGGCCTCCAGCTTGGCTTCCAGCCGTTCCAGTAGGGTGAATGCATCCGCGGTCGAACCGGCAAACCCCGCCACCACGTCAAACCCGCCAGGCGACAGGCGGCGCACCTTGCGGGCGGTGCCCTTGATCACTGTCTGCCCCAGCGACACCTGGCCGTCGCCGGCGATGACCACCTGCCCGCCCTTTTTGACGCCGATGATGGTGGTGCCGTGCCAGCCGGGGAATTGATCGTCTGCCATAAATGCCTCCGTTAAGTTGCCCCCTATATGGAACCATCCCCACGCCGGCACAAGGGACAGGGCCGGATCCCGCGTGCTGCACCGGCTGCAGGGCTTTATGCCGCTATGCAGAAAGCGCAAGGCGGGGCTGTTGAACCGGCAATTGCGGGACTCAGCCGCGCATCCTACATGGGGCTCACAACCGGCACAGGGTCGGCTGTTTCTTAGAAGGATATGCGCAAATGACGACCGCAAACATTCATGCGCCGCTCGGAGCAGTCACCGTTCTCCGCGTGGTCGACGCTATGAACAGCGTGAAAAGCTCCATCGTTGAGTGGTATGAATCCCGCGAGACCCGCAAGTCTCTGTCCCGGCTGACCGACGCACAGCTGGACGATATCGGCCTGAGCCGTGCTGACATCGCCAAGATCTGAGATCTGAAATGATCGAAGACTTTGAATGAGCCGCCCTGAAATGGGCGGCTTTGTTCATTTTGGGGTGGCGATTTCATACTTGCCTGCCTGATCCGGCAGCCAGGCCTCGATTGCAGCGGTTGCCACTACATGGCGGGTGTCGGCTTCTGCATCCTCCACATCCAGCCCGCCCTTGACGGCGCGCACTCTGGCCCTGCCCCGCGGCAAATCCTTTGCCACCAGTTCGCAATCCACTGCCTTTGGCTGCTGAACACCGATGGTCACCTCCACTCGCATTTCGCTGTGATCGATCCCGAGCTTTGCAAACAGGGTGATCGAGGAGTGATGCAGTGCGTCCTGCACCGCGCGGCGGGCTGCCTTGGTGTAATCCTGGCCATAAAGGTCATTGCCGGTGCCCATTTCCAGGATGATGCGTTTTTCGCTCATTTCGCCGCCTCCAGGTCAAATGACACGATCACGGCTGCATTGGCGATCACGGTGCGCCCGCCGTTCGGTTTCCCGACGTCCAGCCCGCCTTCCACAACGCGGATATTGGGCTGGCCGTAGGGGAAGATTTCCAGCAGCGCCTCTGTGTCCACCGCCTCCGGCTTCTGGACCCCGATCTCGGCGTCGATGATCATGTCTTCCTTACGAAAATCGAACAGTTCCGCCATATTGACGGAGTTATGCCACAGCGCGTCTTTGATCGCTCGGCGGGCGGCTTCGGTGTAGTCTTCGCGCCTCAGCGATGTGCCCATGCCGAATTCCACGAGAACCCTTGTCTTGGCCATGCTGCCTCCTGAAATTGTTCCAGCCCGGAACGTTGCAGTCCGCGGCACCAAAGGAAATAGCCAGTTTTAGGCCGCAGGCTGAACCAGTACGCAGGTACAAAAAAGGCTGTCCCGGCAAGGACAGCCCTTGGAAATCCGTTTGGATCCGGCTTAGATCGACTCTTCGATCCAGCTCTGAAGCGCGGCCTTGGGGGCAGCGCCAGCGCGGTTGGAGATGACTTGGCCGTCCTTGAAGATGAACAGCGCCGGGATACCGCGCACACCCATTGCAGCGGCAGAGTTCGGGTTGCTGTCAACGTCAACCTTGGCGATTTTCACTTTATCGCCGAATTCCGCGGCCAGCTCTTCCAGAGCCGGGCCAATCTGTTTACAGGGCCCGCACCACTCAGCCCAGAAATCCACCACAACGGGGATCTCGGAGTTCTTGACTTCGGCGTCGAAAGTGGCGTCGGTGACGGCTACGGTGGACATATGCATGTCTCCATGAGTGTGTGGCAACTGGAGTTGGAACCTATGTACGGCTTAACGGATCGTCAAGGTTCCAGACGCCGCATCAGCGCGGCTGTCACAAGTTCGTGCGGCAGTGGCATCAGCGTGGCCGTTCGGGTCCAAAGAAGCGCGGTTTCGATAGTGTAGCCCGGGTAAATCTGTGCCAGCGCATGGGAATAGGCACCCATCTGGCGCAGCAAACCTTCGGGGCACTGTTCCGGCACTTCCGGCACGGTGGCATTGGATTTGAAATCCACCGCCAGCACCCTGTCCGGAGTGACAATCAGGCGGTCGATGATGCCGTGCAGACGGGTCCCGTTCAGGTCAGCGGTGACTGGAACTTCCGCCAGCGCGTCCGTGGAGAAGATATGGGACAAGCTGGAGTTTTTTAAAACACCAGAGGCCTCGGCGAGCAGATCTGCAATATCCTCTGCCCCCTGCAGCAGGTTGCCGGCCAGCTGCGGCCAGAGGTCCTCGGACCGGCCCGGCAGGTGCTCCAGCAGCAGGTGCAGCCGGCTGCCGCGGGCCTTGGCGGCATCCTCGTCCAGGCCCAGATCACCTGGCAAAGCCTTGGCTCCGCCCAGGTCAGAGGGGCTGAGCGCCGACGCCGGCGCCTCATAGGCTCTGGCCACGCGGGAAAAGACCTCTGGCAAGCAGTGTTTCACGGCTTCCTCGACCGGCTTTTCGATCAAAGGTAGACCGTCCCAGTCCCCGTGCTGCAGGCGCAATCCTGCCCCGCCAGGACAGTTAAGTTCCTCTGCGCCGCCTTCCCGCATGGCGCGCTCTGTCATGCGGTACCAGCTGTCGTCCTGCCCGCCCGCGTCGCCGGCGGCAGCGACAATCAGCCACTTCTCTGCCCGTGTTAGAGCCACATACAGCAGCCGCAGGCGTTCATTCTGCAGCTTCTCCTGGGCAGCTTCACGGGCCGCCAGCATGGCAGCAGGCATCTGCTCCTTCGCCACTTTCCAAACCGGAGTGCCATCCGCCAGCAGGATTTCCGCATCTCTTGGCGCTTGCCGTTTGGCGGTGTCCGGCAGGATCACGATCGGCGCCTCCAATCCCTTGGAGCCATGCACCGACATCACCCGGATCAAATTGCCGGCCGCGCCCATCTGTCGCTTGATCTCCAGATCATCGGTCTGCATCCAGACCAGAAACCCGGTGAGGCTGGGCACTTCCGTCCGCTCATAAGCCAGCGCCTGCGATAGCAGTGCGTTTATGCCATCTTCAGCTTCCGGCCCCAGCCGGCCCAGCAGCTTCTGGCGGCCGCCATGACGGGTCAGGATGCGTTCGATCAGGTCAAAGGGCCGCAGAAAATCGGCATTGGCGCGCAGGTCGTCCAGCACTGCCATTGTCTCCGGAAACTCCGCGGCCCGCTCCCGCAGCGCTGGCCACAGGTACATCGTCTCCCGCCGATGCGCGAGGCCGAACAATGCTTGCTCATCCCAGCCGAACAGCGGCGATTTCAGGGCTTCTGCCAAAGATAAGGAGTCCTCAGGCAGCGCCAGAAACCGCAGCAGCGCGGCGATGTCTTTGACCGCCAGTTCCGCCCCGACCTTCAGCCGGTCAGCGCCGGCAATGGGAAGTTCGGCCTTCTTGCAGGCGCGGATGATTTCCGAAAACAGGTCGGAGCGGCGCTGCACCAAAATCAGGAAGTCGCCGGCCTGCACGGGCCGACGCTGGAAAGTGCCACGCTCCGGTCCGTCCTCGGGGATGGTGACGCCTGTCTCGATCATCTTCTTGATCGACCCGGCAATCCGTTCCGCCAGGATCACCGTGTGATGGCGGCTGCTGGGGCGGTCGACGGGGCTGGTCCAATCGGGATCCTCGTCATCCTCCACTTTCTCGACCACCGGCCACAGGTCCACCCGGCCCGGCAGGTCCGATTTGAAGGCCTGATGCAGCGCGTCCTTGCGGAAGCCGGCCCGCGGGCTGTCCTTGAACACCAGATCGACCAGCTTCAGGATCGCGGCGGAGGAGCGGAAGGAGAAGTCGAGCGAGGCATCCTGCAGCCCTGCCCCGGTTTCCGCCAGCCGGTTGCCGAATTCCAGTTGCATCCTGTCAAACGCATCCGGGTCAGCGCCCTGGAAGGAGTAGATCGACTGCTTCTTGTCTCCGACCACAAAGATGGTGCGCTCCACATCCGACCGCGCGCCCTCGCCGGCGGTAAACTCCTGCGCCAGCTTCTCGATCACGTCCCATTGCACCGGGCTGGTGTCCTGCGCCTCGTCCACCAGGATATGGTCGATACCTCCGTCCAGCCGGTAGAGCACCCAAGCCGCCACGCCCGGATCGTTCAGCAATTGCCGGGCCTTCAGGATCAGGTCGTCAAAGTCGAGCCAGCCCCGCAGCTGTTTGCGCCGTTCATATTCCGGCAGGAAGGCGGCCGCGAAGCGGTGCAAGTCGTGGCTCTTACGGGCGGCAGTCAGCGCCAGACGTTTGGCGCGCGCATCTTCAACCCGCCGCATCAGCGGTTCCAGCTGGTCCATCACGGACAAGCGGGATTCGCGCAGTTTCTTGGTCGGGAACTTGTCTATTTTGGCGGTGAAAGGCTCTTTGGCGCCGGCGCCGGTCAGGAATACGCTTTCGAGCGTGCCAAGATCGGCGATTGCCGGCTTGGTGATCCCGGCCAGTTTCTCTGCGGCCTTCTGGTCGGTTGAACCGCCCTGCCCCAGCATCTCCCGGGTACGCTGCAGCAGCTCTTCCTCGCCGCCCAGAAAAACCAGCGATTCAAGCGCTGTTTCATCGAAACCTTTGGGCAGGCCAAACAGGTCCAGCAGCCCGTCCCAGTCCAGCGTCTCTCCGAAGTCGGCCCGGCGATTGCAAATTGAGGAAGTGAGCGTTTCGAAGTCGCTGTCGCTCACATGGCGAGCCAGCGCATCGACCAGCGGGGCCTCATCGCCTTGCGCAAAATCCTCCATGATTTCGGCCCTGAGCAGCTGGCCCGCCCGGTCGTCCATCTCGGAGAACTGCGGGCTGACGCCGGCCTCCAGCGGGAAGCGGCGCAGCAGCGATGAACAGAAGGAATGGATGGTCTGGATCTTCAGCCCGCCCGGCGTCTCAATCGCGCGGGCAAACAGGGTGCGCGCCTGTGCCAGATCCTCAGCCGCGGTGCTGACCTCCCCCAACTCGGTCAGTGCAGCAATCAGCGCCGGGTCTTCCAGCATCGCCCATTCGCCCAGCCGTTTGAACAGCCGGTTCTGCATCTCGCTGGCGGCGGCCTTGGTGTAGGTGAGGCACAGAACGTGCTGTGGCTGCACGCCCTTCAGCAGCAACCGTGCCACCCGGTCGGTCAGCACCTTGGTCTTGCCGGAACCCGCATTGGCCGCCAGCCAGGTCGAGGCATCGGGCCGGGCGGCGCGGAACTGCGCCTCGGAGGCGGCGTCGCGGATGGTCATGCCAGATCCTCCGGCAGCGGTTCGGCGCTGCGGTCCCATTCGCCGTAGCGCGCGAGGTGGTCATAATCGCCGGCGATGTCGTCCCGATGCACCATGCGCCGACTGGAATAGCCTTGGTTAGGCTCAAAATAGGCTCCGATCAACGTGCGCAGCTCATCCCAGACCTTGGCGGGCGGTTCATCCTCCAGCGGTGCGCGCACTTCGTTTAGTTTACTGCCCAATCCTATGAACAGCGCACGCGCCACTTCTGCCGCGCCGAGATCATCAAAGGCGCCTTCTTCGGCCATGGCGGCCTCGATCAGCAGCTGTTTTTCAAACTTTCTCTGCTGCGCCTCACTGGGCGGTGTGCCGGTCTTGTAGTCGTAGAGATGCAGGAAGCCGCGCTCGTCCATGTCGATCCGGTCGGCGCGGCAGGCGATGGTGAAGTCCAGCGGATCCAGCCGGGCGCTGCCCTTGGCTTCAAACGCGACCGGCTTGGCGCGGGATTGGCGCTCCTGTTCGGCCAGTACAAAGTCGTCGGCAATCCTGCGGATGCGGCTGTGCCACAGGATGCGGGCAACAGGCCAGGGCACATGGGTCTCAAGCAGCTCTCGGGTCTTTTCGATAAGCTGGCCGGCGCTCAGCAGGCTTGGGTCCGTCTGGGCTTCCTTGATGAAATGCTCGAACACCTCATGCACCACGATTCCGCGCAGCAGTGCGTCGGGCTCCTGCACCAGCGGGTTGAGCGGCTTCAAGCGCAGCACATGTTTGGCGTAAATGGCATAGGGGTCGCGGATCAGGCGTGGAATTTCGGTGATCGTCAGCCGCCGCGGGCGGGCTGCCACCGGCGGGCAGGGGGACGGGCGGGGATATTGTGGAATCGGTGTCGGCTCCTCTAGCGCCTCCGCCCAGCCAAGCCATTGGCCACCCCTAGCACGCATAGCGTCCAGCGCGTCCCGGCCACCCTGGTCCGGCAGGCCCGACAGCAGATTGGTCAGCCGGTTCAGCCAGCGCGACGGCACGGTGTCGGCTTCTTCCGAGCGTTCGGCACGGGTCAGCCAGACCTCGGGCGCGGCGATGGCCTGCTGAAAGTCATGCGCCGACAACCCTATGCGGCGTTCAGGCAGCAAGAGCCCCGCCTGATTGCGCAGCTGACGGTTCAGCCAGGGATCGGGGCTGGCGGCCTCCGGCCAGCTTCCTTCGTTCAGGCCGCCAAGGATCACCAGATCGGCGCCCTGCACACGCGCCTCCAGCGTGCCCCAGATCATGATCGAGCCGTAAGGCGCATCGCGGTCGCGGACCTCGCCCTGGCTCAGCAGCGCGCCCAGCAGGTCGGCGAAGTCACGGGCGGTCATGTCGCCGCCATAAGGCGCCTCGGCCTCCAGGTTTTCGATGCAGGCGAGCGCGGCCAGGCCGGCCTTCTTGTCCCAAAGGGTACCTGCGCCATCGGCTTGGCTGCCCGCAGCAATGCGTTCGGCCAGGTCGCGCAGACGCTGGACCCAGCCGGTCAGGGGCAGGGTGCCGGCAATCTCCTGGTCCGCGAAACAGGCCGACAGCCAGCCGGTCCAGCCTGGCGTCAGCACCCGGCCCTTCTCAAACCCGGCAAAGGCCGCGGCATCCGGGAAGGGCGGGCCGTTTCGGCGCAGCGACAATTCCAGCTCGCGGGTCTGGCGCAGGTGGTTGCCGCGGTCCGCGCCGTCATGGGTGAGCGGGTGTTTCAGCAGGGTCAGCAGACTGTCACAGGCCAGCGGTTTGCAGAACAGCCCCGCCACATGGCGCAGGAAGCGGCCCGGCGGCGACAGCTGCAGCGGCTGGCCGGCCGAGTCATCGGGAAGGATGTCCCAGCGGTCCAGCGCGGCAGAGACCTGGCGGGTCAGCATCCGGTCCGGGGTGATCAGCGCTGCGGTCTGCCCGTCCTCTGCCGCCTGCCGCAGGCGCAGCGCGATGGCCAGCGCCTCGGCGCGGGGGCTCGGGGCCTCGACCAGGGTGACGTTTTCGGTGGCTTTGTCCAAACCGGTCAGCAGCGGCCCTTCGCTCATCCAGGCGTCGGTGACCGGGGCAGGGCGCAACGCCAGCGAGACCAGCCGGTTGCGCTCGGGCGAGACTGGCGGGGTCTCTGTCCAGGGCTGCACGTCGCAAGGCGCAAGCTCCAGATCCTTCATCAGCTTGTGGAACCGGTACTGCGGGTGATCCTCCGAGATCAGCGGATCGTCCAGCCCGGCCCAGACGTGCTCCGGCTGGTCTAAGTCGAAGCCGGGCAGCACCACAGCCCCCTGCGGCAGCCGTGCGATGGCCTGCATCAGCAACAGTGTGGTCCCGCGCGAGCCGGTGGAGCCGGCCAGGATCACCGGATGCTGCGGCGGGCTTTCCTGCCATTGGTCAATCAGGTTCAGCACCACCTGGCGCTGCCGCGCCTGCGCATCCATCGCGCCCTCATGCAGGCCAGTGAACTCGTCCGCGATGCCGATGAAGGCCTGCGCCCGGGCCCAGTGGCCGGACATATCGGAGACATCAAGCGTGCGGATCGTATCGGTGCTGACGCCTTCGCCCTGCATCTCGTCGATCAGCGCCGCCAGGCTGTCGGACAGGTCATAGAGCGAGGCGCGGGAGGCGAGATCGGGCTGGGCATCCAGCAGTTTCGCAATCAGCTGCGACAGCTCCAGCCGGCGCCGTAAGGGGGGCAGGGCGGGCGGCAGGCCGTCCAGCGTGGCGCGCTGGGCCAAGTCGGTCAGCAGCAGCATCCGCGGCAGCAGCATGGCAGGGCCGGCATCAAACAGGCTGCGCACCCGGCGGGCCATGCGGGAGCTGTTGACGATCAGCTCCGCCCTGGCCAGCGCCTCCGGCGGCAGGCCCTGGCTGCGGCTGCGCAGGCCCTCGACCAGCGCACGGGGGAAATCGGCGCCGCAGGGAACGGCAAACAGGCGCGGTTTGGCGGATGGTTCAAACATCATCTGCGGCAATCAGGTCCTCGGCCAATGTGATCCCCTCGGGATGGCCCACATCGCACCAGCGGCCGGGATATTCCAGCGCAAACAGCCGGTCCGCTGCGGCCATCTGGTTCCAGAGCACGTTCAGGGAGAAAACCTTGTCCTCAACCTCGTGCAGCCCCTCCGTTTTCAGGATTTGCACCCCGCCATAAACCAGATCGCCGCCGCGGCTGATGCGCCCTTCGGCGTCCATCGAGAAATCTCCGCCGCCGGTGCGGCCAACGGCCCGGTCCAGCGGCACGCAGACCAGCAGCGCATCCATGCGCTTCGGGTTCCAGGCCTCCTGCGCCAGTTGCAGCGGGTTCGGGCCTCTCCAGATGGCGTCGGTGTTCATGGTGAAGACCGGGCCGTCCCCCAGCAGCGGCAGGGCATGGCGCAGCCCGCCGCCGGTGTCGAGAATGTCCGGCGTCTCAAGGCTCAGGAGCACGTTATCAGGCTCTAATAAGGCCTTCAGAGGCTCCGGTTTGTAGTGCAGGTTGGCCGCAATGCGTGCCGGGCCTGCTTCGCGCACGAGCTCCAGCGCGTGTGCGATCAGCGGGCGGCCCGCCACTTCGATCATCGGTTTCGGCTTGTCGCGGGTCAGCTCCCGCATCCGGGTGCCAAAACCGGCGGCAAACAGCATGACGGCATCGGGGGAGCGCTGCATCAGGGCCTCAGCTTGTCCAGATTTTCCGGGGTGGGGGCCGGCAGGCTCTCGCGCAGCAGAGCTGCCACCCGGGCCAGCGCCGGGTGCTCCAACCCGCGGATGAAATGGTCCCAGACCCGCGGGATAAGATCCACGTAGTGGGGTTTGCCGTAATCCATGCTGAGCCGGGCAAAGACGCCAAGAATACGCAGGTTCCGCTGCACACCCAGGACGGTATAGGCGGTGCGGAAGCCGGACTCATCAATGTCGGCTGCTGCGATATAGCGGTCTATCATCTGCATTTCGATGCCGGCGGGCACGTCGCGGCGGGCGTCCTGCAGCAGTGACACCAGGTCATAGGCCGGGTGGCCGGCGCGGGCGTCCTGGAAATCCAGCAGGCCAACCCGGGCGACGCCCTTGCGGCCCGGCAGCCACAGCAGGTTCTCGGCGTGGTAGTCGCGCTGGACCAGGACCGGGTCGCCTTTGACGGTTTCGCGCAGAATGTCTTCGAACTGGTCCTCGAAGCGGGCCTGCAGATTGGAATCCTGACTGCCGAGGACGCCGGCGCGGTATTTCGACAGCGCCAGCCCGGACATCTCCGCCATCATCCGCGGGCCATAGGGCTCCAGATCCGGCATCGGCGCCTGGTGCAACGCCACCAGCGCATCGGTCGCCGCTTCATAGAGCTCTCTTTCCAGCGCAGGTTCGCGCAGGATGACCCGGGCATAGAGGTCGTCGCCCAGATCCTCCAGCAGCAGGAAGCCTTGCTCCACGTCGTGGGCCAGGATTTCCGGGGCGCTAAGGCCCTGATCCCGCAGATAGCCGGCGACTCGGATGAACGGACGGACGTCCTCGCCCTTCTCCGGCGGGGCGTCCATCAGCACCACGGTTTCACCGCTGTCACCGGTCAGCCGCTCATAGCGGCGGTTGGAGGCGTCCCCGGCCAGCGGGCCGCGCTGCCAGCCGGCATAAGGTGTTGCGGACAGGAAAGTGTCGCAAAGGGTCTTGCGGTCGGTCATGCGCAGATGCGCTCCATCAGGGGCTGCCATTTCGGATCGCTCCAGCGGAGCGCCAGAAGGCGGCGGTCTTCATGTTCGGGGTCCAGCGCCAGTGCCAGGTGCAAGGCATGTTCCGGTGTCAGTTCGGCCAGCCGGTCGGGCCACTCGACCAGGCAGATCGCACTGTCAAAGGCCTCTGTCAGGCCCAGTTCCTCCAGCTCATCCAGGGAGGACAGGCGGTAAAGGTCTGTGTGCCACAGTTCACCTGCCGGCACATCATAGGTTTGCACCAATGTGAACGTGGGCGAGGGCACATCTTCGGGCTCGTCCATCAAGGATTGGATCAGATGGCGGGCGAAATGGGTTTTCCCGGCACCAATGACGCCTTCCAGCAACAGGCAATCGCCGGGGCGCAGGGCTCCGGCGATACGGGCGGCCAGCTCGGCCGTTTCCTCAGGTGAATTCAGCGTGAACGCCGCGGAGGTCGTGGTCATGGCGGTACAATGGCGCCGCCGCGGTGCTGCTGCAAGCCGGTTTCCAGCGTCAGCCTTGCGTGTTGGCGGCGAAGCGTTCCTGGCTTGCCGGCAGGGCGGCGGTTTCCGGTTTCCGGAAGCTGACCATTGTGGCGCCGTTCTGGATCGCGGATACCTTGCAGACCATTCCTGTGCCGTCGCGCAGCTTAACGCTGGACCACCAGGCTTCGCGCCCTTCGCAGCCTGCCACGAAGTCGCGGATCTCACCCCAGACCGGGGTCGGAGCGCAAGTGTCCTGCCAGATCCGGCTGGCGTCCATGATCGACACTTTGGCAAAGCTGGAGTCCGGATCCACCCGCCAAAGGCTGTCATACGCGCTGTTGGAAAAGCTCATGCTGCCGTCATTTGCGAAAACCGCAATGGCCTCGTCCATCTGGTCCAGGATCGACTGGCCCATCTCCAGCTCAGAGCGGAACTGGCGGGTAAGGGTGACCTCGGCGGTGATATCCTCGAACAGGAAGGCGATGGCGCCATCCGGATGCGGCCGGCCCGACACCTTGTAGACAGAGCCCGACGGCAGCGACCAGGTTTCCTGGTACCGGCCCTCGGCGGCAGCTTCCAGAAGGTCGGCCATCTGGTGGCGCCAGCTGGAATAGCTCTTGGGTTCCGGCATCATCCGCTGGTCGCGCAGCCGGTCGAAGAAGGTCAGCAGGTTGGGCCGCGAGCTGAGGAAATTCGCAGGCAGTGCGGTCAAGTCGATCAGCACCGGGTTGAACAGCACCAGCTGTCGGTTGCGGTCAAAGATTGCGAGGCCGATCGACAGCTGGGCAAAGGTCTTGGCCAGGGTCTGCACAAAATTGCGCTGGGCGACCTCGGCGTCCACCACCGCATTCACGTCCACGGCATGGCACAGCCAGCCGGCCTCGGTTTCGGTGGTCGAGACGTTGTACCACAGCTTCTTGCCGCTATCCGGCAGCGGAATATGGATCCGCTCCGGTTTGCCGCTGGTCATCGGGTCGTGGAGATCGGTGAACAGGGGGTCAGCAAAATCTGCGCTGCGGCCGCGGATCTTCTGGCTCAAGTTATCATAGGCGAGGTTGGACCATGTGACATTGCCCTCCTCCGACTGCAGCCAGACGGGATAAGGCGCCTGGTGCACGGCAGCGCGCAGGGTGGTCAGCTCCTGGTCCAGGGATTTATTCTGTTCTTCCAAGGTGCTGCGGCGCAGTTGAACGCGGGTCACACCGTCGATCCATTCGCAATGCGCTTCACGGCTTTCGGCAGCGGCGGTGCCGGACAGCACCAGCGGCCCCACATCCTTGAGAAAGCCCGGCGATTGCGGCAGGCCGGGGTAGCTGCGGGCCAGCTGGTCGCGCAGCATGCTCCAGTCGAAGTTCTCCGCCTGGTCGCCGATGAACTTGCGGGCGCCGGAGGACCAGCCGATCAAGCTGCTTTCATCAAACAGAAACACGGCATCGGTGCGGCCGTCGGCGGCCAGCAGGTCATGCTCCATGCCGTTGCGGCGCGGGGAGGGCGACAGCCACCAGACTGCGGCGGCAGCTGTGGCAGCGCATAGTGCGGCCAGTACAAACCATTCAATCGACGCGAAATCCTGCATGTCATCCTGCCTAGTTCAGCTCTCGTTTAGCCGCATGGTTCCCCAAAAATGGTTAAATGAAGTTTAATTGGTTTCCCAAAAGTGAATAGTTAAATTTCTAAAGGTAAATTTTTGCCGGTAACAGGGCCTCCTGCGGCCATGGCGTCAATTTCCCTGCGCGGCCAGGCGACCTCGACAATGGCGCCTTGCCGCTCAATGCCGGGAATCAGGGTCTGGTGGGGGTCTGAGCCATTGGCAAACCTCAGCTGCGCGCCGGTGCGCTGCAGCAGGGTCTTTGCGATGAACAGGCCCAGACCCATGCCTTCATACTCCGGACGCTGCTTCATTTCCTTTTCTCCCCGGCGGCGGCGCACAAACGGGTCGCCGATACGGCCCAGAAGATGCGGCGGAAACCCCTGTCCGTCGTCGCTGATCCGCAGGACGATCCGCTCATTGTCCCAGGCAGCATCGATCCAGACCGTGGATTGGGAAAAATCGACCGCATTCTGGACCAGGTTGCGCAGCCCGTGGATGATCTCCGGCTTGCGCAGCACTGTAGGCTGCTGGTAATCGCCGCCTTCCAACGGTTCCTCGTGATAAAGAACCGCCTTGCCCCGGTGCATATGCGGCTCTGCAGCTTCTGTCACCAGCGTGGAAAACGGCGCCTGGCGCAGGTGCAGATCGTCTTTTCCGGCCCGGCCCATGCTGCGCAGGATGTCCCGGCAGCGGTCGGCCTGTTCGCGGATCAGCGCGGCATCCTCGCGCAGGTCGGGGCGGTCGTCCAGTTCCTCGATCAGCTCGGCGCTGGTCAGCTTGATGGTGGCCAGCGGTGTGCCAAGCTCATGCGCTGCCGCTGCCACCACGCCGCCCAGATCGGTCAGCTTCTGTTCACGGGACAACGCCAGCTGGGTGGCGCTCAGCGCATCGGACATCAGCCGCATTTCGTTGCTGACCCGGAAGGAATAGGCGCCGATGAACAGGATGGCGATAACGATGGCAATCCAGTTGCCGAAGATGAAGACATCCGGGATCCGCAGGATGAATCCCTGCTCGGTCCGCAGCGGCAGGTGGAACTCTGCCATCAGGGTGACCAGGATGATGGCTGTCGCGCCGATGATCAGGGTGGAGCGCAGGCCCATCACCGCAGCGGAAATCGTTACAGGTCCCAATACGAGCAGGGCAAAAGGATTGTTCAACCCGCCGGTCAGATAGACGAGAAAGGCAAGCTGCAGCAGGTCGAACAGCACCATCAGGAAGTTTTCGAACTCGCTGAGGCGCTTGTTTTCCGGAAAGGCGAAGATGGCAATCAGGTTGCCAGCCGCGGAAATACCGATGGCCAGGTAGCAAAGGCCCAATTCCAGCTGCAGGTTAAACCGGTGCTGCGCCACCGCAATGGCCGTGATCTGGCCGGCAATGGCGACCCAGCGCAACAGGATCAGCGTCCGCAACCGGACCCAATGGCTGTGATCGTGGCTGCTCGGCAGCTTGAAAAGGCGATCGCTCATTCGGATCCGGTGCTCCCGCAGATGTGACGCCGTGCACCAGTTGCATCGGCTGCAATTCTTGATAGGTCTGGCGCCGCAAACGATCAACAACCCTTCCTTGACGAAAAGTGTGATCCCATGACCCGCGTCTATGCTCTTTTAGCTGTTGCTTTTGTCGCCGCCCTGGTGGGCGGTGCCTGGTTCCTGACCCGCGGGGGCAACGGGGGTGACAAATTCGCGCAGTGCCGGAGCAGCCAGATCGCAGGCGGGGCGGACACCATCGGCGGGCCGTTCGAACTGGTCAACGCAAATGGTGAGACGGTCACCGACAAGGACGTGATCACCGAACCTTCGATTGTCTATTTCGGCTACACCTTCTGCCCGGATGTCTGCCCGATGGATGCAGCCCGCAATGCGGATGCCATCGACGTTCTGGCAGAACGCGGCATCAGCGTGACGCCGGTGTTCATCTCCATCGACCCGGACCGCGATACCCCTGAAGCCGTTGGTGATTTCGCCGCCAACCTGCACGAGAAGATGATCGGGCTGACCGGCTCGCTGGAGCAGGTGAAGGCCGCCAGCATGGCCTACAAGACCTATTTCAGGAAAAACGACGGGGATGAGGACTACTACCTGGTCGACCACTCCACCTTCTCTTACCTGGTGCTGCCGGAAGAAGGGTTTGTGGAGTTCTTCCGCCGCGATGAATCGGCAGAGCAGATGGCCGAAAAGACCGCCTGTTTTGTCGGGAAAATCTGAAGCAGGATAGCTGTTTGACCTTTTCCCCTGCCCGGACATATTCTTGCGTCAATAGATAAAACTGCGCGGAGGACCGGGCATGGCCGAAACTGCTTTGCAGGATATTGGACCCGACAAGACACTGCTGCTGGTCGATGATGACGAGCCGTTTCTGCGGCGCCTTGCCAAGGCAATGGAGAAACGCGGCTTTGAGGTGGAGACCGCGGGATCCGTCGCCGCTGGCAGCGCCATCGCAACCGCCCGCCCGCCTGCCTATGCAGTGGTTGATCTGCGGCTGGAGGATGGCAACGGCCTGGACGTGGTGGAAGTGCTGCGCGAAAAACGCCCGGACAGCCGGGTTGTGGTGCTGACCGGCTATGGCGCTATCGCCACCGCCGTTGCAGCGGTGAAGATCGGCGCAACCGATTACCTGTCCAAGCCGGCAGATGCCACCGACATCATGAATGCGCTGCTGTCCACCGGAGATGAGCTGCCGCCGCCACCGGAAAACCCGATGAGCGCTGACCGGGTGCGCTGGGAGCATATCCAGCGGATCTATGAGCTTTGCGACCGCAATGTCTCGGAAACCGCCCGCCGGCTGAACATGCACCGCCGCACCCTGCAGCGGATCCTGGCCAAGCGCAGCCCGCGCTGAGCGTTTCAACTCAGGCTCGGGGCAGCGTCCGGCGCCAGCAGGGTGTTGCGCACCCGGCGTACGCAGGTCTCACGGGATCTTAAGCGGCGTGCGGCATAGTCCCAACTGATCGCGGTCACCGCCGGGCCTGACACCCCCGGCATCCAGGAACAGGGCCCATTGGCACGGGCGCGCACAGACGACGTTTCGCGTGCGGGAGGAAACTCCCGTCCCGCCTCCGCCTCCCTGGCGGCGCCGCCATCCTTCACTTGCTAACCCATATTAGCAGGACAGGCAGCAGGATAACGATTGGAAACACCGGCAGGGCAGCGGTCCTGGCCGGGCAGAACCCGTCGTCAGGTCTGACAAGCGTCACATCTGCTGCAAAAGCGCCTGGTGCCGGGCAATGAAATCCTGCCGCACTTCGACCGGCGGGCGCAGGCGGATGTGCAGGCCATCGGCAATCTCTGCATTCGGACGGCCAAAGAACCTGCTTGCCTCTTTCTCTGAAAACCCCGCGATCTGCACCGCTTCCATCCAGGCGCTGACCTTGTCTGCCCGCTTGATCTGCGCCTTGACCGTCTTGGGCAGCGCCGCCGGCAGCCCGAACCGCAAGTGGATGGCCGCTGTCAGCCGCTGATCCAGATCGCCGTAGCCGGGACCCACCGCGGCCTTCACAGGGGAAATCATGTCGCCGATCACATATTCCGGCGCATCGTGCAGCAGCGCCGCCAGCCGCCATTTGACCGGCGCCTTGGGCTGCATCCGGGTGAAAATATCCTCAACCAGCAGCGAATGCTCTGCCACCGAATAGGCAAAATCCCCCATCGTCTGGCCGTTCCAGCGCGCCACAAAGGCCAGTCCGTGGGCAATATCCTCGATCTCGATATCCACGGGAGTCGGATCCAGCAGGTCCAAGCGGCGGCCGGACAGCATTCGCTGCCAGGCGCGGGCGGGTTTGGCGGGCATGGGTATTCCTGTCGCTCTATTCACTCTCTGACTACCTGCTGCGCGCGGGCCGGGCAATGCCTGCAGCCTTTGGCGGTGTTTGCGCGAACACGGATGAAAACGGGCAGTTTATGCCGCGTGAGTTTGAAAAAGGTGCGTCCCGAACCAATATTATAGGTATACAAGGGGCACCGCCCCCTCCCTGCGGCAAACCCCTTTTGCGACGTGACACGCAACAGAAAGGAGTTTGTCATGTTCAAGCGTCTACTTGGTCTTTCCCTGTTGTTCGGCATGGCAGCGACAGCGCCGCCAGCTCTGGCTGCCAGCTGCGGCGACCGCGAGGTGATGACGCAAAAGCTGGAAAGCGGATATTCCGAGCGGCTGACCGCCGGCGGATTGCAGAAAAGCCGCACCGAAGCGACAGTGATAGAGGTCTGGTCGTCGGATGAAACCGGCACTTTTACGGTTCTGGTCACACATGCAAACGGGATCAGCTGCGTTGTCGCAACCGGATCCTCCTTCTTCCACATCGCGGAAAAAGCGCCGGACCCGGGCACGCCAAGCTGAATTTGGCTGCCTGACGGGCTTCCCCTACAGCCTGACACTTGATGAAAAGCCTGAGCCATCCGGCTCCGGTTGCGGGTATCTTCGTTGAATATCAACAAATGCAGTGCTAGGCCCTGCTGCAAGTGTACTCGTAACCGGAATGGAGCAGACTATGGCCGGGGATTATATCGTCAAGGACATCGCGCTGGCAGGCTTTGGCCGCAAAGAGCTGGACATCGCCGAAACCGAAATGCCGGGCCTGATGGCGCTGCGCGAGGAATACGGCGAAAGCAAACCGCTGAAGGGCGCGCGCATCGTCGGCTCGCTGCACATGACCATCCAGACCGCGGTTCTGATCGAAACGCTGGTGGCACTGGGCGCCGACGTGCGCTGGGCGTCGTGCAACATCTTTTCGACCCAGGACCACGCCGCCGCAGCAATTGCCGAAGCCGGGATCCCGGTCTTTGCGATCAAGGGCCAGACCCTGGAAGAGCATTGGGATTACCTCGACAAATCCTTCATGTTCCCCGAGGGCGCGAACCTGATCCTGGATGATGGCGGCGACGCCACCCTTTATGTGCTTCTGGGCGCCCGCGCCGAAGCGGGCGAGGACATCATCCCGGTGCCGCAGTCCGAAGAGGAAGCGGTCATCAAGGCGCAGATCATGAAGCGCATGGAAGCCTCCCCGGGCTGGTTCACCAAGACCCGCGATGCGATCCTGGGCGTATCCGAGGAAACCACCACCGGCGTCCACCGTCTGTATGACCTGCAGAAGAACGGCCAGCTGCCGTTCCCGGCGATCAACGTGAACGACTCGGTCACCAAGTCGAAGTTCGACAACAAATACGGCTGCAAGGAATCGCTGGTCGACGGCATCCGCCGCGCCACCGACACCATGATGGCCGGCAAGGTTGCCGTGGTCTGCGGCTATGGCGACGTGGGCAAGGGCTCTGCCGCGTCGCTGCGCGGTGCCGGCGCGCGGGTGAAAATCACCGAGGCCGACCCGATCTGCGCCCTGCAGGCTGCGATGGACGGTTTTGAAGTGGTGCTGCTGGAGGACGTCGTGTCCTCCGCCGATATCTTCATCACCACCACCGGCAACAAAGATGTGATCCGCATCGAGCACATGCGCGAGATGAAGGACATGGCGATTGTCGGCAACATCGGCCACTTCGACAATGAGATCCAGGTTGCCAGCCTGCGCAACCACAAGT
Organism: Leisingera sp. ANG49; assembly: GCF_059694505.1. Taxonomy (NCBI): domain Bacteria; kingdom Pseudomonadati; phylum Pseudomonadota; class Alphaproteobacteria; order Rhodobacterales; family Roseobacteraceae; genus Leisingera; species Leisingera sp. ANG49. The sequence continues at coordinate 254,064 of NZ_JCATZN010000004.1, read as the reverse complement.
GGACCAACATCAAGGACCAGGTCGACATGATCGAGATGCCCTCGGGCAACCGTATCATCCTGCTCTCCGAAGGCCGCCTGCTGAACCTCGGCAACGCCACCGGCCACCCGTCCTTTGTGATGTCGGCTTCCTTCACCAACCAGGTGCTGGCCCAGATCGAACTGTGGACCCGCGGCGTTCATTACAACAACGACGTCTACATCCTGCCCAAACACCTGGACGAGAAAGTTGCTCGCCTGCACCTGGGCCGTATCGGTGTCAAATTGACCCAGCTGAGCGCCGAACAGGCCGCCTATATCGGCGTCAAGCCGGAAGGCCCGTTCAAGCCGGAACACTACCGCTACTAAGCTGTGGCAGTATCAAACGAAGCGCCGTCAGAGAGATCTGGCGGCGCTTTTTGTTTGGCGGTTCTGGTCAGTTGCCAGTGGTGGGGTCGATGATTGTTTCGATCCTTGTTATCTTGCTGGCCGGAAAGCCGCTCAGTTTCGAATGTTCGTGTATCGCCTCTTCGGAGTCGGCCAGATAAATGCAGAATGTCTTGTCGCCGGCAACGTAGGAATGCTGCCATTGGACACGCGGAGCCAGTTTGGCCAGCGCGTCATTGGAGGTGCGTGCCGCACCGCCAAGTTCTTCACCGCTCATGCTGCCAACCTTCGGGATTTCCCGTTCGATGAGAAACCTTTGCATGGGATAACCTCCTCCTTGTCACTGGTACGCAGGCCTCGATATAGGTCTGTGCCCCGGAAAGGCATGCGTTCCGGCAGCGAGCAGCTGGGGACGGCACAGTCAAAGGGGCTGGAGCTGTTGCCGAGGAGTGCAGTTATGGAGCCACAGTTGCCGCTCTGGTCCTTTGCCTGAAGATGAAGTCTTCCCGCACGATTCACATCTCTTCCGATTTAGCTCGCATTGTCCGGGTTATTGTTTTGCGGAATCGGCGCTGGGCGGCATATACCTAAGTAACCGGCCAGGACGGCCAGGAACCAGATTTTCATACGCGTGTGGTGGATAGTGGAGCACGCGGGGTGGAAGGGAAGGTCCTGATTGTCCTCAGGTCCTTCCCTTTTTCATTTCAGATCCGTGTCAGTTCAAAACAGCGTCAGCACCAGTCCGGCCGCCGCGCAGGCCAGCGTCGCATAGCCGCTATCAATCAGCGTCAGTTTCACCGGCCGCATTCCGTACATGTTGTTGAGCGCAATCCAGGGGCTGATGAAGAACAGGCCGATGCCGGCGCCGCCGACCAGGCCGGCGCCCAGGGTTTCGATGCCTGACAGGCTGAACACATGGCGCATCATGCCAACGACGATCAGCTGCAGCACAAAGGCCATGGCAAAGATCATCGGGCTTTGCCCGCCCTTCGGTTTTCCGGTCTCGTCGCACTCGACGCCAGATGCCTCGACCCAGGGCTTGGCCAGGGCGCCGTAATACGCGGCGCCGAGGGCAAACGCGGCCGCAGCCGCTACAATCACGCTTAAAAATCCCATGATGCTCTCCTCAATGGTTTCAACCACTTGAGAGCAGATTGGCAGATCAGCTGGGATCTGTCTCCCCCAAGGCGCAAATAGCGGCCCATTCTGCCTCGCTCACCGGCTGGACGGACAGGCGGGAATTCTTCACCAGAACCATCTCTTCGAGCCGCGGGTCGGCTTTGATCTTATCCAGGCTCACCGGCTTGGCGAAGGGGCGCACCGCCTTGATGTCGACGCACTCCCAGCGGTCGTCCTCGGTGGTGCTGTCGGGATGCGACTCGGCGCAGACCTCAACGATGCCGACCACGGATTTCTCTTTCTGCGAATGATAGAAAAAGCCGCGGTCGCCAATCTTCATCTCGCGCATGAAGTTGCGCGCCTGGTAGTTGCGCACGCCGTCCCATTCCTCCCCCGCATCCCCTTTGGCAACCTGGCCATCCCAGCTCCAGGTGGAGGGTTCGGATTTGAACAGCCAGTAACGCATCAGCCGATGACCTTTTTCCAGGTGATCAATTCGACAGCTTCAAACAGGCCGGCCTTGTTGTAGGGGTCATTTGCCGCCCAGGCTTCACCCGCTGCCATGTCTTCGACGTCCAGAATAACCAGAGAGCCGGCCATATTGCCATCCTGATCCAGGAGCGGGCCGGCTTGGGCCACGGCGCCGGTGTCGTTGATATAGGCCAGATGGGCGTCACGGTTGTCCAGCCGGGTCTGCAAATGGCCGGGTTTGTCGCGGGCGATCAATGCGATGAGCATTTTATTCCTCTTTTAACGGTCTTTTAAGCAAATGTGCCGCTGCCTCGCCGATCGTCAAGCGCTGATCTACCAAATTGGTTACCGTGAGCGTGACTGGCATATCCAAGGCCATCCGCTGGGCCTGCTCTGCCACGGCCCGCGCGGTGGCTGCCCCTTCCACCGTGATGCTGGGGTCAAATTCCTCTCCGCGGCCGATGGACAGGCCCAGCCGGTAATTGCGGGACAGGTCAGATGTGCAGGTGAGCGCTAGATCGCCGAACCCCGAAAGCCCGCCCAGGGTTTCCGCCTTGGCACCGCAAGCCAGAGCCATGCGCTGCATCTCCGCGTAGCCCCGGGTCATCAGCGCCGCTCGGGCGCTGTCGCCGAGCCCGGCGCCAATCACGGCTCCGCAGGCAATTGCCATCACGTTCTTCAGGGCACCGCCGATTTCCGCGCCGATAGTGTCGGTGGTCCGGTAAAGGCGCAGGTTGGCTGTGGTCAGCTGCTCCTGCAGTTTCTTGCACAGCTCCGCATCGCCGCAGGCCAAAGTCAGCGCAGTTGGCAGGCCTCTTGCAATATCCGCCGCAAAGCTTGGCCCTGTCAGCAGCGCGGCCTGCACTTCCGGCAAAACCTCGCGGATAACGGCCACCGGGCCAAGCCCGCTGTCCAGCTCAATTCCCTTGCAGCAGGCAACAAGCGTTTTTCCTGCCAGATGCGGGCCGTACTCCTCCAGCACACCGCGCAGCGTCTGCATTGGCACCGCCAGCAGCAAGACTTCGGACTGGCAGGCCTCAGCAATATCCGCGGTGACAGTGAGGTTTTCCGGCAGTTCCACACCGGGCAGACGGGTGCCGTTGCGGCGGCTGTCCTGCATCGCCTGGGCCTTCATCGCGTTGCGCGCCCACAGGGTCACCGGCCCGTTGCCGGCCAGCGAAATTGCCAGGGCGGTGCCAAAGGCGCCCGATCCCAGTACCGAAATGCTCATGCTTTGGCTCCCTTGCGGCCGGATCCGATCAATGCCGGGCTGCTCTTGTCCAGCGGCCAGCGGGGGCGGGCGGTCAGATCCAGCCCGTCACGCGCACCCGCCTTGAACCGCTCCAGCCCGGCATAGGCGATCATCGCGGCATTGTCCGTGCACAGCCGCAGCGGCGGAGCGGTAAAGGCAGCGCCTGCTTCTGCGCAGACCGTCTCCAGCGCGGCGCGGATAGCTGTATTTGCCGCCACACCGCCGGCCACGGCAATGGCCGGCTGCTCCGGCCGTTCCTCCAGATACAGGCGGATCGCACGGCGGGTTTTTTCCGCCAGGGTATCAACCACAGCAGCCTGAAACCCCGCACACAGGTCGGCTCGGTCCTGACGGGTCAGGCCGCCTTTCTCTGCTGCGATCTGATCCCGCATCCGCATCAGAGCGGTCTTCAGGCCGGAGAAAGACAGATTACAGTCCGACCGGTCCAGCAAGGGCCGCGGGAAGCGGAACCGCTTGGGATCACCCTGTTCCGCCTCAGCCTGCACCGACGGCCCGCCCGGTTGCGGCAGCCCCAGCAAGCGGGCGGTCTTGTCAAAGGCCTCGCCCGGCGCGTCGTCAATTGTGCCGCCCAGCCGGGTGAAGTCCTCCGGACCGCGCACCAGCAGGTACTGGCAGTGGCCGCCGGAAACCAGCAGCATCAGATAGGGATAGGTGATCCCGTCCGTCAGCCGCGGCGTCAGCGCATGGCCCGCCAGATGGTTCACGCCAATGAGCGGCAGGCCGGTCGCCGCAGCGATCCCCTTGGCGCACATCACGCCGGACATCACGCCGCCGATCAGCCCCGGTCCGGCCGTGACGGCCACCGCATCCATGTCCTTCAGGCTCAGCCCGGCATCTGCCAGCGCATCGCGCACGCAGATGTCCAGCTTTTCGGCATGGGCGCGCGCCGCAATTTCCGGCACCACGCCGCCAAAGGCGCTGTGCAGCTCGGTCTGGCCAAAGACAACCGAGGACAGAACCTCGGGCCGCGCATCCGCAGCCTGCCGCACCACGGCGGCGGCGGTGTCGTCGCAGCTGCTCTCCAGCCCCAGAATTGTCAGGGTCTTCGTCATAGCCTTACCGTTGCATCAAACTGCCGCCGGGGCTACCACCGAAGCGGGTTGCAAACAATCCCGGGAGCCCTGTGATGGTGCCGTTGCTGATCACACGACCGCTGAAAGCGGCAGAGCGTTTCGTTGCTGGGCTGCCTGCGGCGGCGCTGGCCGGAATTCGGGTGATTTATACCCCGCTGATGGAAATTCAGCAGGTGCAGGCACCGATTGAACTGCGCGGCGTCAAGGGAGTGATTTTCACCTCAGCCAACGGCGCCGAAGCCGCTTCACGTGAAACCCTTGTGCGGCTGCCTGCCTATTGCGTCGGGGAACGCACGGCGCAGGCTGCGGCAGAAATGGGCTGGCAGGCGGAGTTTCTGGGGCAATGTGCCGACGAGCTGACGGCTGCACTGCTGCAAAAGCGCCCGGACGCGCCGCTCTTGCATCTGCGCGGTGCCCATGCGCGGGGGGCGATCGCGCAGCGGCTGACAGATGGCGGCCTCCCCTGTGAAGAGCAAATCGTGTATGATCAGGTGCTTCTGCCGCTGACGGAGGAGGCGCAAGCCGTGCTTGCTGCGCGAAATGACGCGATCGTGCCGCTATTTTCACCCAGGACTGCGCGCCATTTTGCCAATCTCTGCGGGGATGCCTCGCATTTGCATCTGATTGCGCTTAGCGAGGCAGTTGCAGAACCGCTGAATGGCTTGAATTGCAAGGAGTTGCGCGTAAGTAAGGCGCCGGATGCACCGGCCATGGCCGCGGCTGTCCTTGATGCCGCAGCGCAGCTGTCCCGGCTTGAGGGCGAGGGGCGCGCGGAGTAGGGTCCAGCAGGTTCGCAGGAATGAATTTTTAGGAATCGAGGGGGAGGCCGGCGTGGCTGACAAGAAAAATCCGGAAGACGTGATTGAGCCCGGCCCCGGTGAAACCAAGCCGGTTGAGGATGCTGCAGAGACCTCTGAACGGGATGCGGCGGATGAAACCAGTGCCGAGACTGTTGACTCCTCTGAGGATGTAGGGTCGCCGGTTTCCGAGACCGAGACCGAGACCGAGACCGAGACCGAGACCGAGACCGAGACCGAGACCGAGACCGAGACCGAGACCGAGATTTCGCCCTTCGGCCAGGACACCGCTGCGGAGCGGGAAGAGGCTTCGGTTGAGCCGCTTGCCGCAGCGGAAGCGCCCCGCGAAATTGAACGCGTGGTCGAAAAGCGCGGCGGTTTCGGCGCTGCGGTTCTGGGCGGTGCCGTGGCTGCGGTGATCGGCTTTGTGGCCGGCCAGGGCGGCTGGCTCGACAGTGTCCTGCCTGCGTCCATGCGCGGCGGCGTTGATCTGACCGCGCTTGAGACCGGCCAGACAGAGTTGCAGGCGGCCCTTGCCGAACTGAAACAGCAGGTTGAGGCCAATCAGGCGCCCGACCTTGCACCGCTGGCCTCGCGCATTGACACCCTGACGGCAGAAATTGAGCCGCTGAAGAACGCACCTGCTCCGGATGCGGCTTTGCGGGCGGATCTGGACGCACTGGCCGCCCGAATCTCCGCGCTGGAAACCCGGCCGCCGGAAGGCGCCTCGCCCGAGGCTGTGGCCGCGTTTGAAACCGGACTGGCCAAGCTGCAGGACAGCCTTGCCGCGCAGCGCGCTGAAGTCGAGCAGATGCTGGCCGAGGCTCAGGCAATGGATGCCGCCAGTGCCGAGGCTGCCCGCATTGCCAGCGCCCAGACCCAGCTGGCGCAGCTGCGGTCGGCCCTGGACAGCGGCAACAGCTATGCCGCCAATGTGCAGGAGCTTTCGAACCTCGGCGTGGACGTGCCCGCGGCCCTGTCCGGCCCGGCAGACAGCGGTGTCGCCACCATCTCCTCCTTGCGCGACAGCTTTGCCCCTGCGGCGCGGGAGGCGCTGGCCGCAGCCCGCGAAGAAACCAAGGGCAGCGGCGGCCTGCTGGACTACGTGAACCGGCATTTGGGTGCCCGCTCTGTGACTCCGCAGGAAGGGGACGGCCCGGATGCGGTTCTGTCCCGTGCCGAGGCCGCAGTGGCCGCAGGCAAGCTGCGGGATGCGCTGAATGAAGTGACCGCATTGCCCGAAACGGCCCGTGCCGCCCTGTCCAATTGGGAAGCCGCGGCAAATGCGCGGGTGGCTGCCGTGACGGCGGCCGCTGAACTGGCCCAAAGCCTGCAAGCCAAATAAGGAAGCCGCCATGCTCTGGTCGTTGTTGAAGATCCTCGTATTTGTCGCAATCGTCGCGCTTCTGGCTTTCGGGGGCCGCCTGCTGATGGAAACCGCCGGCGGGATGCAGATCACCGTCGCCGGCACCGAATACACGCTGAGCGCGCTGCAATCGGTCATTGCCCTGGGCGTGCTGGTTGTTGGCGTCTGGCTGTTCCTCAAGCTGCTGTCGCTGCTGGTTGCCACCCTGCATTTCCTGAATGGCGATGAAACCGCCTTGTCGCGCTATTGGGACAAGGGGCGCGAGCGCAAAGGCTATCAGGCGCTGTCCGACGGACTGATGGCGCTGGCCTCTGGCGAAGGGCGGCTGGCGCTGGCCAAGGCGGCGCGGGCAGAGAAATACCTGCAGAAGCCGGAGCTGACCGATCTGCTGGTGGCCCAGGCGGCAGAAATGAGCGGCGATACCCACAAGGCGGCGGAGGCCTACAAGCGCCTGCTGTCGAACCAGCCGACCCGTTTTGTCGGGGTGCGCGGCATCATGAAACAGAAGCTTTCCGAAGGTGACACCGACACCGCTCGCCAGCTGGCCGAGAAGGCGCTGGCGCTGCGGCCCAAGCATGAGGAAATGCAGGACACCCTGCTGCGCCTGCAGGCCCAGGCCGAGGATTGGGCCGGCGCGCGCAAGACGCTGTCGACCAAGCTCAAGACCGGCACCCTGCCGCGCGATGTGTACAAGCGTCGCGATGCGGTGCTGGCGCTGTCGGCTTCAAAGGGCATTCTGGAGGAAGGCGCGACGGTCGAGCAGCAGGAGCAGGCGATCGAGGCGAACCGCCTGTCGCCGGATCTGGTCCCCGCCGCCGCAATGGCGGCGCGCGCCTATCTCGCCAAGGGCAAGAAGCGTCCGGCGGTTCGGCTGCTGAAAAAGACCTGGGAAAGCCAGCCGCATCCGGATCTGGCCCATGCCTTTGCCGAAATCGAACCGGAGGAAACCGCCGCCGAGCGCGTCAAACGGTTCGACCAGCTGGCGCGTATCAAGCCGCTGAATGACGAAACCCGGCTGGTGATGGCGGAGCTCAACATCGTTGCCGAAGACTTTCCCGAAGCCCGCCGCTGGCTGAATGACCTGGCAAAACGGGCGCCGGATGCTCGGGCGCTGACGCTGATGGCCGCAATCGAGCGCGGTGAAGGCGCCAGCGACAAGGTGGTGCAGGGCTGGCTGGCCAAGGCGCTGACCGCGCCGCGCGGACCGCAATGGGTCTGCGACAGCTGCAACCACATCCACGCGGAATGGGCACCGGTCTGCGAGCATTGCACCAGCTTCGACACCCTGTCCTGGAAGCGCCCGGAAACGCCGGAGGTGGCCAGCCATGCAGCGGCCCACATGCTGCCGCTGATCACCGGAGCGCTTGAGGACAAGACTGCGGAGCCGGTCGAGGATGCGGAGATTGTGGACGCGGCGGAGGGAGCTGACGACGCGGCACAGGATGCTGTCAAAGAGGTGAACTGACACCGGTCCCGGATCAAATGAAGGCTTTTTAAGAACGGCAGGCGCGTCCTGCCGTCTTTCATTTTGCACGGCTGAAACGGCACGCTACCCGCAAGCACAGATGTCTCTCGCTGGCAGTGTTCAGTTGTTTTTCGGGGAATGGTGCCCAGGAGAGGACTCGAACCTCCACGTCCATACGGACACTAGCACCTGAAGCTAGCGCGTCTACCAATTCCGCCACCTGGGCAGGTGTCGTGAGACGGGCGTATAAGCAGCTTGCCGGGGGGCGTCAAACGGATTCTTCAGGATTTTCCGCCCTGGACTTTCAGGTCGTGGCCGCAGGGGCCAAAAAACTGATGCAGGCAGGCCGGTTGAGCCGTTGCAGCGGCCATTTGCGCCTTGTTCGGCGCCTCTTGCGGCGCTAAGGCATAGGGGCAGCTAAGTTCAGGAGCCAAAAGATGTCCAAACTGGTCACGATCTATGGCGGATCCGGTTTCGTGGGCCGCTACATCGCGCGGCGCATGGCCAAGGATGGCTGGCGGGTGCGGGTCGCCGTGCGCCGTCCCAATGAAGCCATGCATGTGAAGCCTTACGGCGTTCCGGGCCAGGTGGAGCCGGTGTTCTGCAACGTCCGTGATGACATGTCGGTCGCATCTGTGATGCAGGGGGCAGATGCAGTGGTGAACTGTGTCGGCGTGCTGAACGAGCTGGGCAAAAACACCTTTGGCGCCATCCATGCAGAGGGCGCGGGCCGGATCGCGCGCATCGCGTCGCAGCAGGGCGTTGCCAATCTTGTGCATATCTCGGCCATTGGCGCCGATGCGGATGCCGCCAGCGAATATTCCCGCACCAAGGCCGCCGGCGAAACTGCCGTGCAGCAGCATTTCCCGGGTGCGGTGATCCTGCGTCCCTCGGTGATCTTCGGGGCTGAAGACGGCTTTTTCAACCGTTTCGCCGGCATGACCCGCCTGTCGCCCTTCCTGCCGATTGCTGCGGGCGGCACCCAGTTCCAGCCGGTGTTCGTGGATGATGTGGCCAAGGCTGCGGTCAAGGGTGCGCAGGGCGAGGCTGAAGGCGGCGTTTACGAGCTGGGCGGCCCGGAGGTGAAAACCTTCCGCGCGCTGATGGAGCAGATGCTGAAGGTGATCCACCGCCGCCGAGTCATCCTTTCGCTGCCGGGATTTGCGGCGAAACTGGTGGCCTTCGGCTTTGACATGCTGCAGTTCGTCAGCTTCCAGCTGATTGACAACAAGATGCTGACCCGCGATCAGCTGAAAAGCCTGCGGTCGGACAACGTGGTTGCGGATGGCGCCAAGGGGTTTGCGGATCTGGGCATCGACCCGGTGACCGTTGGCTCGGTGCTGCCGGACTACCTGTGGAAGTTCCGCCCCTCTGGCCAGTATGACGAGATGACCGGCTCTGCCCGCAATCTGCGCAACGGCACCTGATCTGCGGAACACTTTTCCGGATTTAGGGATTTATGAGCGCGGGGATTGCCCCGCGCTTTTCGTTTGCGGATCAGCTGCCGTAGGCGATGGTCAGCAGCACGATGCCCAGGATCACCCGGTAGATCACATAGGGCGTGAAGCTGACGGAGCGCAGCAGCCGCATCATCAGGCTGAGCGCCGCCAGTGCCGAGACCAAGGCCAGAACGGCGGCAATGCCGGCATCGCGCATCAGCGCTGTGTTGGCTTCCAGCGCCACTTCGGTTCCCAGCAGCACGCCCGAGGCGATAATGGTCGGGATCGACATCAGCATGGCAATGCGGGCCCCGTCCTCGCGGGTATATCCCAACTGCCGCGCGCCGGTGATGGTGATGCCGGAGCGTGAGGTGCCCGGGATCAGGGCCAGCATCTGCCACAGCCCCATGATCAGCGCATCGCGCCGGCCCCAATCGCCGGCCTGTTTCACTTCGGCGCCTTTCTGGTCGGCCCAGTAGAGCACCAAACCAAAGCCCAGCATGGTCCAGCCGATCACGGTGATCGACCGCAGACCATCGCTGAGGCCGGTGAAATGCAGCAGGGCGCCGAACAGGACGGTGGGGATGGTGGCCACGATCAGCCCCATGGCGAGCCGGGATCCCGGCGTGTCCGTGCGGCCGGTCAGGGCGCGGGGCAGGCCGATCAGCCCGTCACGCACGTCGCTCCAGAAATAGATCATCACCGCGGCCAGGGTGCCGACATGCACGGCGACGTCGATCACCTGGCCCTGGTCCTCAAGTCCCGTGAGGCCGGGCAGCAGAATCAGGTGGCCGGAGGAGGAAACAGGCAGGAACTCGGTGATGCCTTGGATCAACGCAACCAGGATAAGCTGGAAAAGCGGCATGCTGAAATCGTCCTTCGCTGGCCGCGGATGGGCCGTAAACTATCGCGACTCTGTATAAATCCCGCCTCTGGTTTGGAAAGCGGATATTAAGGTCCGATATGGACCTAAAAATTCTGTACATTTTCCCGAAACACGGTATCAGGAATAAAGCGCTGGCAAAATAGGTCAGCATAGTTGACATAAAAGCGTATCAGTACCTGCAAGGGTGCCTGCGCAGCCAGACAAACGATGGAGTCCAGCCCGTGGCCAAGCAACCGATGCTGAAATTTGTGCAGATCGAACGCGACATGCCTCAAAAGCGTGACGCGAGTGTACGCAAGGAAGACTTCAATGAGATTTACGCGGAGTACGCTGCTGCCAAGGCAGAGGAGCAGGCCAGCCGCTGCAGCCAGTGCGGTGTGCCGTACTGCCAGAGCCACTGCCCGCTGCACAACAACATCCCCGACTGGCTTCGCCTGACCGCAACCGGCCGCCTGGAAGAGGCCTATGCCACCTCGCAGGCCACCAACACCTTCCCGGAGATCTGCGGCCGCATCTGCCCGCAGGACCGCCTGTGCGAAGGCAACTGCGTGATCGAGCAATCCGGCCATGGCACCGTGACCATCGGCTCGGTGGAGAAATACATCACCGACACCGCCTGGGAAAACGGCTGGGTCAAACCGGCCGCACCGCTGGCCGAACGCAGCGAGAGCGTCGGCATCATCGGCGCCGGCCCCGGCGGCCTGGCGGCGGCGGACATGCTGCGCAAAGCGGGTGTGCAGGTCACCGTCTATGACCGCTATGACCGGGCCGGCGGGCTGCTGATGTACGGCATTCCCAGCTTCAAGCTGGAAAAGGACGTGGTCGAGCGCCGCAATAAGCTGCTGGCCGACGGCGGCGTGACCTTTGTGCTGAATTGCAACGTGGGCGAGGACATCTCGTTTGAGGAAATCCGCGGCAAGCATGACGCGGTGATCATTGCCACTGGCGTCTATAAATCGCGCGATCTGGCGATGCCGGGCAGCGGTGCTGAAGGCATCGTCAAGGCGATCGATTTCCTGTGTGCCTCGAACAAGAAGAGCTTTGGCGACGAAGTTGCGGAGTTCGACAACGGCAGCCTGAATGCTGAGGGCAAGAAGGTTGTGGTGATCGGCGGCGGCGACACCGCGATGGACTGCGTGCGCACCTCGATCCGCCAGGGCGCGACCAGCGTCAAATGCCTGTACCGCCGCGACCGCGCCAACATGCCGGGCTCGCAGCGCGAGACCCAGAACGCCGAGGAAGAAGGCGTGATCTTTGAATGGCTGTCGGCGCCCAAGGGCTTCACCGACGAGGGCGGCAAGGTCGCTGGCGTGATGGTGCAGAAGATGCGCCTGGGCCAGCCGGACTCCTCGGGCCGCCAGGCGCCGGAGGTGATTGAAGGCGCGGATTACGTGGAAGAGGCCGATCTGGTCATTAAAGCCTTGGGCTTTGAGCCGGAGGAGCTGCCCACCCTGTGGAACCAGCCGGAGCTGCCGGTGACCCGCTGGGGCACCGTCAAGGCGGCGTTCAAATCCGGCGCCACCGAGCTGGACGGCGTCTATGCGGTGGGCGACATCGTGCGCGGCGCCTCGCTGGTGGTCTGGGCGATCAAGGACGGCCGCGACTGCGCCGAAGCGATCATCGAGAAACTGAACAGCAAGGCCGCGGTGGCCGCGGAATAACCCGGCACCCCCCGTACACCGCCTGTGCACCGGCGGGAAGAACCAGAGCAGCGCCAAGGTCAGCATTGCTGACCCAGCCAGCAAAAGGACAATGGACATGAGCGAATTGCAGGGACAGTGCATGTGCGGCGCGGTAAGCGTCACCGCGACGCCGGTTCAGGCATCCGTGACTGCCTGCCATTGCGAGATGTGCCAGCGCTGGGCCAGCGGCCCGTTCCTGAGCTTTCAGGCCGACACCGGTTACGCCGCGCTGGGTCCGGTGCGGACCTATCAGTCCTCGCAGTGGGCCGAGCGCGCCTTTTGCGGCGAGTGCGGATCGGTGCTGTGGTACCGGATGACCGCGCCGGGCAAGATGCAAGGCCAGACGCAGATGTCGGCGGGCCTGTTCGAGAACGCAGGCGGCACCGAGCTTAAGCTGGAATTCTTCATCGACGAGAAGCCCGCGGGCTATGCCTTTGCCGGCGCCCACCGGCGGATGACCGGCGACGAGTGCCGCGCCATGTTTGCCGAAACCGCTGAAGGAGAGGCCTGAGGCCCGCCCGGCCCGCTGCTGACTTGACCGCCATGCCGCTGATGATCCGCAAATCCCTCCGCCAGGCGATGTTCCGCCTGAGATCGCGCCGCCTCCACGCGGATGCGGCGGTGGAGATCCGTGCGCTGGAAGGGCGCGGCGACGGCGGCATGATCGTGTTCACCAGCTATCATGCCAACGCCGCCAAGCGCGGGCTGCTGGAATTTGCCGCCAGCGCCTCGGACGGCGGCGCGCGCCATTGCATCTTTGTCACCGACCGCCGCCAGGGCTGGTTCCAGGGCGCTGGCGTTGCGGCTGCAATCCTGCGGGCTGTTTCCGGCTATGTCCGGCAGCACGGCCTGCGCCGCCTGATGACGGTCGGGGTGTCGATGGGCGGCTACGGGGCGCTGTCCTTTGCCGCGGAGCTGGGCGCCGGCCGCGCCCTGGCGCTGGCGCCGCAGTACTGCCCGCGCCCGGAGACTTTCCCGGCCGACCGCCGCTGGATCGGGGCGCGCAGCCGGATCACGGATTTCAGCCGCCCGGCGCTGGAGCAGGCGATGGGCGGGCAGGTGCAGTACACGCTTCTGCACGGCCGCAACAATCCTGAGGATGCGCTGCACTGGCAGGCCTTCCCGCAGGGGCCCGGCATCCATCACTACCTGGCTGACCGCGACAGCCACGATGTCATCGACCCGCTGCGCGAAGCGGGCGTCCTTTACCCGGTGATCGGTGCCGTCTGGCAGGACGATCAGGACCGGGTGAAAACCCTTATGCAACGGATCCGCGCGGTGCCCCGCGCCTGGGGCGAACGCGCCCTGGATCTGCACAGTCAACCGGCCGCAGCTGCACGCTGCGCCATCAGTTAATCGGAGAACGTCATGACCAAATTTGATGCCGCATGGGTCAAGGCCGAGGAAAACAAGCGCAAGTGGATGGCCGAAAATGGTCTCTATTCCGAAGAGGAAGAGCATTCCTCCTGCGGCGTGGGCCTGGTGGTTTCGGTTGACGGCAAGAAAAGCCGCAAGGTGGTTGAGGCCGGCATCGACGCGCTGAAGGCGATCTGGCACCGCGGCGCGGTGGATGCCGACGGCAAGACCGGCGACGGCGCGGGCATCCATGTGCAGATCCCGGTTCCGTTCTTCTATGACCAGATCCGCCGCACCGGCCACGAGCCGCGCCAGGATGAGCTGATGGCGGTGGGCCAGGTGTTCCTGCCGCGCACCGATTTCGGCGCCCAGGAGCGCTGCCGGACCATCGTCGAGACCGAAGTTCTGCGCATGGGCTATTCCATCTACGGCTGGCGCCATGTGCCGGTGGATGTGACCTGCCTGGGCGAGAAGGCCAATGCGACCCGCCCCGAGATCGAGCAGATCCTGATTTCCAACGCCAAGGGCGTGGACGAGGAAACCTTTGAGCGCGAGCTTTATGTGATCCGCCGCCGGATCGAGAAGGCCGCCAATGCGGCTGCGATCTCGGGCCTGTACATCGCGTCGCTGTCCTGCCGTTCGATCATCTACAAGGGGATGATGCTGGCTGAGCAGGTGGCGGTGTTCTACCCTGACCTGATGGATGAGCGCTTTGAGTCCGCCTTTGCGATCTATCACCAGCGCTATTCCACCAACACCTTCCCGCAGTGGTGGCTGGCGCAGCCGTTCCGCATGCTGGCGCACAACGGCGAGATCAACACGCTGAAGGGCAACCTGAACTGGATGAAGAGCCATGAAATCCGCATGGCGTCGGCGACCTTTGGCGACTATGCCGAGGACATCAAGCCGATCGTGCCGGGCGGTGCCTCCGACTCTGCCGCGCTGGACGGGGTGTTCGAGGTTCTGGTGCGCGCGGGCCGTTCGGCGCCGATGGCGAAAACCATGCTGGTGCCGGAAAGCTGGTCCAAGCAGGCGGTGGAGCTGCCGCAGGCCTGGCGCGACATGTATTCCTACTGCAACTCCGTGATGGAACCCTGGGACGGCCCGGCGGCGCTGGCGATGACCGACGGCCGCTGGGTCTGCGCGGGCCTGGACCGCAACGGCCTGCGCCCGATGCGCTATGTGGTGACCGGCGACGGGCTGGTGATTGCAGGCTCCGAAGCGGGCATGGTGCCGATTGACGAGGCATCGGTGGTCGAGAAGGGCGCCCTGGGTCCGGGCCAGATGCTGGCCGTGGACATGGAGAAGGGCAAGCTGTTCCGCGACACCGAGATCAAGGACAAGCTGGCGCGGGCGCTGCCGTTCGGCGACTGGGTCAAGCGGATCAACGATCTGGACGCGACCCTGGCCCAGGTGACCGAGCAGCCGCTGTTCAGCGGCGAAGAACTGCGCCGCCGCCAGGTTGCGGCCGGCTATTCCATCGAGGAGCTGGAGCAGATCCTGGCGCCGATGGCCGAGGACGGCAAGGAATCGCTGGCCTCTATGGGCGATGACACCCCGTCTGCGGTGCTGTCCAAGATGTACCGCCCGCTGAGCCACTTCTTCCGCCAGAACTTCTCCCAGGTGACCAACCCGCCGATCGACAGCTTGCGCGAATTCCGGGTGATGTCGCTGAAGACCCGCTTCGGCAACCTGAAGAACGTGCTGGACGAGGACAGCAGCCAGACCGAGATCATTGTGCTGGAGAGCCCGTTTGTCGGCAACGCTCAGTGGGACAAGCTGGTGGAGCAGTTCAACGCGCCGCTGGCAGAGATCGATTGTACCTTTGAACCGGGCCGCGGCTCGCTCAATGCGGCGCTGGCGCGGATCCGGGCCGAGGCCGAGGAGGCGGTGCGTTCCGGCGCCGGCCATATCGTGCTGACCGACCAGTATTCGAATGCGGACAAGGTGGCGGTGCCGATGATCCTGGCCACCTCTGCCGTGCATTCGCATCTGACCCGCAAGGGGCTGCGCACCTTCTGCTCGCTGAACGTGCGGTCCGCGGAGTGCATCGACCCGCATTATTTTGCGGTGCTGATCGGCTGCGGCGCCACCGTTGTGAACGCCTATCTGGCTGAGGATTCGCTGGCCGACCGTATCGAGCGCGGGCTGCTGGACGGCAGCCTGACCGAGAACGTCGCGCGCTACCGCGAAGCCATCGACCAGGGTCTGTTGAAGATCATGGCCAAGATGGGGATCTCGGTTGTGTCCTCCTACCGCGGCGGGTTGAACTTCGAGGCCGTTGGTCTGTCCCGAGCCATGTGCGCCGAGTTTTTCCCGGGCATGACCTCGCGCATCTCCGGCATCGGTGTGACCGGCATCCAGACCAAAGCAGAGGAAATCCACGCCAAGGCCTGGAAGGCGCCGGAAGGCATCCTGCCGATCGGCGGTTTCTACAAGGCGCGCAAGTCGGGCGAGACCCACGCCTGGGAAGCCACCAGCATGCATATGATGCAAATGGCCTGTAATAGAGCCTCATATGAGCTGTGGAAGCAGTATTCGGCGAAGATGCAAAGCAACCCGCCGATCCACCTGCGCGATCTGTTGCAGATCAAGCCGCTGGGCAAGGCGGTACCGATTGAGGAAGTGGAATCGATCACCTCGATCCGCAAGCGGTTCGTGACTCCGGGCATGTCGCTGGGCGCGCTGTCGCCCGAAGCGCACAAGACGCTGAACGTGGCGATGAACCGGATCGGCGCCAAGTCCGACTCCGGCGAGGGCGGCGAGGATCCGGCACACTTCGTGCCTGAGCCGAACGGCGACAACCCGTCTGCGAAGATCAAGCAGGTGGCGTCGGGCCGCTTTGGAGTGACCGCGGAATACCTGAATCAGTGCGAAGAGCTGGAGATTAAGGTGGCCCAGGGTGCCAAGCCCGGCGAGGGCGGCCAGCTGCCGGGGATGAAGGTCACCGACCTGATTGCCCGCCTGCGCCACTCGACCAAGGGCGTGACCCTGATTTCGCCGCCGCCGCACCACGACATCTACTCGATCGAAGACCTGGCGCAGCTGATCTACGACCTGAAGCAGATCAACCCGCGCTGCAAGGTGACGGTGAAACTGGTGGCGTCCTCCGGCGTTGGCACCATCGCCGCGGGCGTGGCCAAGGCGAAGGCCGACATCATCCTGATCTCCGGCCACAACGGCGGCACCGGGGCGTCGCCTGCGACCTCGATCAAATATGCGGGCCTGCCGTGGGAGATGGGCCTGACCGAGGCGCATCAGGTGCTGGCGATGAACAACTTGCGCGACCGGGTGACGCTGCGCACCGACGGCGGCCTGCGCACCGGGCGTGACATCGTGATGGCGGCCATGCTGGGCGCCGAGGAATACGGCATCGGCACCGCGGCGCTGATCGCCATGGGCTGCATCATGGTGCGCCAGTGCCAGTCCAACACCTGCCCGGTGGGTGTCTGCACCCAGGACGAATCCTTGCGCGCCAAGTTCACCGGCAGTGCGGACAAGGTGGTGAATCTGATCACCTTCTACGCTCAGGAAGTGCGTGAGATCCTCGCCTCCATCGGCGCCCGTTCGCTGGATGAGGTGATCGGCCGGGCCGACCTGCTGGCGCAGGTGTCGCGCGGTTCTGCCCATCTGGATGATCTGGACCTGAACCCGCTGCTGATCACCGTCGATGGCTCCGCCAATATCGTCTACAATCGCGACAAGGACCGCAACGCGGTGCCGGATACGCTGGATGCGGAGATTGTGCGCGACGCCGCCCGCTTCCTGCAGGACGGCGAGAAGATGCAGCTTTCCTATGCGGTGCAGAACACCCACCGCACCGTGGGCACCCGCACCTCCAGCCATATCGTGCGCAACTTCGGCATGCGGAATTCGTTCCAGCCGGACCACCTGACGGTCAAGCTGCAGGGCTCTGCCGGCCAGGCGCTGGGCGCCTTTGCGGCGCCGGGGCTGAAGCTGGAAGTGTCGGGCGATGCCAACGACTATGTCGGCAAGGGCCTGTCGGGCGGCATCATCGTGGTGCGCCCGCCGCAGGTAAGCCCGCTGGTGGCGAGCGAGAACACCATCATCGGCAACACCGTGCTGTACGGCGCCACCGACGGCCACCTGTTTGCGGCCGGCCGCGCGGGCGAGCGTTTCGCGGTCCGCAACTCCGGCGCCAAGGTGGTGATCGAGGGCTGCGGCTCCAACGGCTGCGAATACATGACCGGCGGCGTTGCGGTGATCCTCGGCTCGATCGGTGCCAACTTCGGCGCGGGCATGACCGGCGGCATGGCCTATCTCTATGATCCTGAGGGCAAGGCCGAGAGCCTGATGAACATGGAATCCCTGGTCACCTGCCCGGTCACCGTGGCCCATTGGGAAGCAGAGCTGAAAGGCCTGATTGCCCGCCACCTGGATGAAACAGGAAGCCGCAAGGCCGCGGAGATCCTGCAGCACTGGGAGAGCGAGAAGGCGAACTTCCTGCAGGTCTGCCCGAAGGAGATGCTGGACAAGCTGCCGCATCCGGTGATGCAGGAGCAGGCAGCTGTTCCGGCGGAATAAACCGGGTTAGAGACGGAAAGCTGAACCCCGCAGGCAATAGCTTGCGGGGTTTTCTTTTTGGCGGTTGGTTACCGGGGGCATGCTGGCCTATAGAGAGTCATGGCGAAGGCAGTTGCAAAAAAGAAGAAATCAAAAGGCAGCAAGAAGGCGGCGAGGCTGAAGGTCCAGCCCGTTCGCTGGCTGCGGCGCTGGGCATTGCGGGCGGTGCTGGCTGTTGCGGCAGTGTTCCTGCTGCTTGTCCTGCTCTATTCCGTGGTGAATCCGCCGATCACCCATACCATCTGGGCCGAGCAGCGCCGTCTGGGCGAGGTGGACCGGATGTGGGTGCCGCTGGAAGAGATCTCGCCCGAGCTGGCGCGATCTGTCGTTGCCGCGGAGGATGCGCAGTTCTGCCGCCATTGGGGATTTGACGCCCGCGCCATTCAGGCCGCGATCGAGGCGGGCGGCAGCCGCGGCGGTTCGACCATTTCGCAGCAGGTGGTGAAGAACGTGTTCCTGTGGCAGGGCCGCAGCTGGCCGCGCAAGGTGCTGGAGACGCTGCTGACCCCGGCGGTGGAGATCGTCTGGAGCAAGCGGCGTATCCTGGAAGTCTATCTGAACGTGGCCGAAATGGATGAGGGCGTGTTTGGCGCCGAAGCCGCGGCGCGCAAGTATTTCGGGGTGGGGCCGGATGAGCTGAGCGCCCGGCAGGCGGCGCTGATTGCCGCGGTGCTGCCCAATCCCAAGGAGCGGTCGGCCCGCAAACCGTCAAACTTTGTCCAGCGGCGGGCGCGGCAGATCCAGGACGGGGCGGCCACCATTCGCGCAGACGGGCGGGCGGATTGTTTCGAGGATTGAATCTTTCCCCCGCCCAAGGCATTGCTGAAACAACCGTTGTAAGTTTTCTGGAGACCCCCTGTAGCCATGGCGCGCCTGTACCACGTTCCCCTGTCCCCCTATTGCCGCAAGGTGCGGTTGTCGCTGGCAGAGAAGAAGATCGAGGTTGAGCTGGTCGAGGAGCGCTATTGGGAGCAGGATCCGGATTTCCTGCGCCGCAACCCGGCCGCCAAGGTGCCGGTGATCCGGCTGGACGGCCAGATGATGGCCGAAAGCGCTGCGATCTGCGAGTACCTGGAGGAGACCCGCCCCGAGCCTGCGCTGATGCCCAAGGATGCCGAGGGCCGCTATGAGGTGCGCCGCCTGGTGAGCTGGTTCGACGACAAGTTCCACCACGAGGTGACGTCGAAACTGCTGTATGAGCGGGTGAACAAGAAGATCACCGGCGAGGGCTATCCCGACAGCCGCAACGTCAAGGCCGGCGCCAAGGCGATCAAGTACCATCTGGATTACATGGCCTGGCTGCTGGACCATCGGCGCTGGCTGGCGGGGGACATGATGACGCTGGCGGATTTTGCCGCCGCGGCGCATCTGTCGTCGCTGGATTACATTTCGGATGTGGACTGGAACCGCTCGGCGGTGGTCAAGGACTGGTACGCCAAGATCAAGTCGCGGCCTGCGTTCCGCTCGATCCTGGCCGATCAGGTCCCGGGCTTTAGGCCGCCGCCGCATTACACCGATCTGGATTTCTGATATCTATCGGGTTAAGGGGCGCTGCCCCCGCGGCCCGATGGGCCGCTCCCCCGGAGTATTTTGGGAAAGATGAAAGACGGGTCCGGCATCAAGGAAAAACTGGTGGCGCAGGCGCTGGCGGAGGGGTTTGTGTCCTGCCGGATCTGCCGGCCCTGGGATGTGCCGCAGGTGCCGGGGCGGCTGCAGGCGTTTCTGGACGCCGGCTATCACGGGCAGATGGGCTGGATGGCGGAGCGCACCCATTGGCGCGGCGACCCGGCGCAGCTGTGGCCGGAGGCGCGGTCGGTGATCATGCTGGCCGAAAGCTACACACCTGAGGAGGACCCGATGGCGGTGGTGGGGCAGGCGGACCGCGGCGCGGTGTCGGTCTATGCCCGGAACAAGGATTACCACGACCTGGTCAAGAAGCGGCTGAAGCGGCTGGCGCGCTGGCTGATTGGTGAGGCCGGAAAGGACTGCGAGGTCAAGGTTTTTGTCGACACCGCTCCGGTGCCGGAGAAGGCGCTGGGACAGGCAGCCGGACTGGGCTGGCAAGGCAAGCACAGCAACCTGGTGAGCCGGGATTGGGGCAATTGGGCCTTTTTAGGCTCTGTTTTTACCACGCTGGAGCTGCCGGCGGATCAGGCAGAGCCGGACCGCTGCGGATCCTGCCGGGCCTGCTTGGACAGCTGTCCGACCGATGCCTTTCCGGCGCCCTATCAGGTCGATGCGCGGCGCTGCATTTCCTACCTGACTATTGAGCACAAGGGGCCGGTGGACGAAGAGCTCCGCGGCAAGCTGGGCAACCGGATCTATGGCTGCGACGACTGCCTGGCGGCCTGTCCCTGGAACAAGTTTGCGGTGGCGGCCAGCGATATGCGCTATGCCGCGCGCGAGGAACTGAAGGCGCCGAGGCTGGCAGAGCTCGCGGTGCTGGATGACGCAGCGTTCCGGGAAAAGTTTTCCGGCTCGCCGATCAAGCGCATCGGGCGCAACCGCTTTGTGCGCAATGTGCTGTATGCGATCGGCAATTCCGGGCTGGTGGAGCTGCGGGAGGTGGCGCAGGGGCTGGCGGAGGATCCGGATCCGGCGGTGGCCGATGCGGCGCGGTGGGCGGTTCAACGGCTTTCATGACGCAAACAGGATGGACGGGCCGCAAATAGGCGTTACACCCGGTCCGGCGAACAGAGTTTGAGAGGGCTGGGCATGGCGTTGCTGCTGGGAGTGGACACGGGCGGAACCTATACCGATGCGGTGCTGATCCGCGACGAGAAGGAGGTGATCGCCTCGGCCAAGTCGCTGACCACGCGCCAGGATCTGGCGATTGGCGTTGGCGGCGCGATCCGGGCGGTGCTGGAGCAGTCCGGGGTGAAGCCGCAGGAGGTGTCGCTGGCGGCGCTGTCGACCACGCTGGCGACCAATGCGCTGGTCGAGGGCCAGGGCGGCCGGGTGGCGCTGATCTATATCGGCTTTAAGGAGGATGATCTCGACCGGCACGGGCTGCGGGACGCGCTGAAGGGCGATCCGGCGCTGGTGATCGCCGGCGGCCATACCCACGCTGGCAGCGAGGCGGCGCCCTTGGACACGGAGGCGCTGGAGCTGTTCCTGCGCACCGAAGGCCAGGGGGTGACGGGTTTTGCGGTTGCCAGTGTCTTTGCCACGCGCAACCCGGCGCATGAGATGGAGGCGGCGCGGATCATTCACGAGATGACCGGCGCGCCGGCCACCTGCTCGCACCAGCTGTCGGCCAAGTTGAACGGGCCCAAGCGCGCGGTGACGGCGGTGCTGAATGCCCGCCTCATCGGGATGATCGACCGGCTGATCGGGCGGGCGCAGGACACTTTGCGCGATCTGGGGATTGAGGCGCCGATGATGGTGGTGCGCGGTGACGGCGCGCTGATGAGTGGTGAGCAGGCGCGGGAGCGGCCGATCGAAACCATCCTGTCCGGCCCCGCTGCCTCGATCGTCGGCGCGCGCTGGATGACCGGGGTGGATCATGCGCTGGTCAGCGACATCGGCGGCACCACGACGGATGTGGCGCTGATCAAGGACGGCAAGCCGGCGATTGATCCCGCCGGCGCCCGGGTCGGGGCGTTCCGCACCATGGTGGAGGCGGTGGCGATGCGCACCACAGGCCTGGGCGGCGACAGCCAGGTGCATTTGAACACCAGCGGGCTAGCCGGCGGGCTGACCCTGGGGCCGCGGCGGGTGGTGCCGGTCTCGCTGATTGCCACCGATGCGCCGGAGGTGGTGCATGCAGCGCTGGACGAACAGCTGCGCAATACTACAGTGGGCGAGTTTGACGGGCGCTTTGTGCGGGCGGTGCCGGGGGTGCCGGTGGCGGGGCTCAGCGAGCGTGAGGCCGGGCTGCTGGCGCGGATCGGGATGCAGGTGCACCCGCTGGGCCAGATCCTGCGCACCCGGATGGAGCATGGCTCGCTGGGCCGGCTGGTGGACCGCGGTCTGGTGCAGGTCAGCGGCGTGACGCCCTCGGATGCCAGCCATGTGCTGGGCCGGGTGGAGGCCTGGGACCGGGAGGCGGCGGAAAAGGCGCTGACGCTGTTTGCCCGCCGCCGGGTCGGCACCGGCGACATGGTGGCAAAAGACGCCGGAACCCTGGCGCAGATGATCATCGATCAGCTGACCGAACAGACCGCTTTGACGTTGCTGGAGTCTGCCTTTGCCGAAGAGGCCGAGGATTTCGGTCTGCCTGCGGATCAGCTGGCGCGGCATGTGCTGCTGCAAAAGGGGCTGGCGAAACACCGCGGGCTGCTGGCGCTGGATGCGTCGATGAATGTGGATGTGGTGGGGCTGGGTGCCTCTGCCCCCGGCTATTACCCGGCGGTGGGGGAGCGGCTGCATTGCAACATGATCCTGCCGGAGCACGCCGGCGTGGCGAATGCCATTGGCGCGGTGGTGGGCCGGGTCACCATGCGGCGCAGCGGCACCGTGACCTCTCCGTCCGAGGGCAAATACCGGGTGCATCTGGAGAGCGGGCCGGTGGATTACCAGGCTTCAGACGAGGCGCTGACTGCGCTGGAGGCGGCGCTGGCGGGTGAGGCCCGCGGCGCGGCGGAAGAGGCCGGCGCCGAGGACATCCACGTGCATGTGGAGCGGGATATCCGCACCGCGCAGGTGGAGTCGCGGGAGGTGTTTGTCGAAGGCACGCTGACGGTGGAAGCCAGCGGGCGGCCGCGGGTGGCGCACGCCTAGGCATCAGCGCGAGGGACACCGCAGCAAAAAGCCCCGCCGGAGTGCAGCGGGACTGAAAGCGCTGTGTTAGAGCCTATTCTGCAGCAGCGCCGCGTTTCGGCAGCACCCAGTCGGGGCGTGCGAAATGGCAGGTGTAGCCAGTGGGCAGCCGCTGAAGGTAGTCCTGATGCTCGGGCTCTGCCTCCCAGAAATCGCCCGCGGGTTCGACTTCTGTCACCACCTTGCCGGGCCAGAGGCCGGAAGCGTTGACATCGGCGATGGTGTCCTCGGCTACGGCTTTCTGGGTCTCGTCCGTGTAGTAGATCGCCGAGCGGTAGCTCATGCCCAGATCGTTGCCCTGGCGGTTCAGCGTGGTCGGGTCGTGGATCTGGAAGAAGAACTCCAGCATCTCGCGGTAAGACGTCACTGCCGGGTCGAAAATGATCTCGATCCCTTCGGCATGGGTGCCGTGGTTCCTGTAGGTGGCGTTGGGCACGTCGCCGCCGGTATAGCCGACGCGGGTGCTGATGACGCCGGGGCGCTTGCGGATCAGTTCCTGCATGCCCCAGAAACAGCCGCCTGCCAGGACGGCGCGTTCGGTGGTGCTCATTTCACGACCTCCACTTGGTTGATGTAGGCGCCATAGCCCTCGGCCTCCATGTCGTCCAGATGCACAAACCGCAGCGAGGCGGAGTTGATGCAATAGCGCAGGCCACCGCGGTCCAGCGGCCCGTCCGGGAACACATGGCCCAGGTGGCTGTCGCCATGGGTGGATCGGACCTCGGTGCGGATCATGCCGAGGGAGCGGTCCTCCAGCTCCTGGATGTGCGCGGATTCGATCGGCTTGGTGAAGCTGGGCCAGCCGCAGCCGGACTCGTATTTGTCGGAGGAGGCAAACAGCGGCTCGCCGGAGACGATGTCGACATAGATGCCCGGCTCCTTGTTATAAAGCAGCTTGCCGGTGCCGGGGCGTTCGGTGCCCGCATTCTGGGTCACATAGAACTCTTCCTCGGAGAGGGCGGCAACGGCGTCCGGGTTCTTGAAGTATTTGGTCATGGTGTCCTCCCGCCTGTTCGCGTTGCTGCAGAACATGGGGTCTGGAGGCGCAAATGCAAAGCCCTGTTACAAGCGGCTCGCAAAGCCGTGTGCTGTCCGGCAAAATGGCCTGCGTGATGGCGGTATTCCGGGTATGATTGCGGTGGCGGGAACAGGAATAAGGATTTTGTTATGCGGTTTCTCCTTTCCCTGGCGGCTGTTTTGCTGGCAGGTGCCGCTGCAAGTGCCGCACCGGTGGGCGGCAGCTTTGCGTCCATCGACGGTGGCGAGATCCGGCTGGAGGAATTCCGCGGCCGGCCTGTGCTGGTGGTGAACACGGCGTCAATGTGCGGCTTTACAGGCCAGTATGCGGGGCTGCAGAAGCTCCATGACACATACCAGGCGCGGGGACTGGTGGTGCTGGCGGTGCCCTCGGATGATTTCAATCAGGAGCTGGCAAGTGCGGAAGAGGTGAAGGAATTCTGCGCCGTGAACTACGGGCTGACCCTGCCGATGACGGATATCACCCGGGTCACCGGCCCCGGCGCGCATCCGTTTTACCAGGCGGTGCGGGCGGAAACCGGTTTCGAGCCGGGCTGGAATTTCAACAAGGTGCTGGTTGCGCCGGACGGCTCTGTCGCTGGCACCTGGGGATCGGCGGTGAAACCGGGTTCCGGCCGGATCGTGGACGCTGTCGAGGCTTACCTGCCCTAGGCGGCGAAGGCCCCGGCCAGTTCCGCGGGCAGGGTGAACTCGCTCAGCACCCGGGCGCGGGCCCCGGCCGACATCTTGCGGGCGGTTTTCTCGACGATGCGCTGGACCTTGTCCGCCGGGTGTTTGGCGGCGAAGGGTTCAAAGTACCATTTCAGGAAGACAAAGCAGATGATGTCCTCCAGCGCCTGCACCTGGTCGTCGCGCTTGATGCCCTCCTTGCGCAGCATCTTTGCGGCGGCGTCCGCATCCTCTGCGCCGTAGCCTGCCTCCTGCATCAGGGCGGTGACCACCTCGGCGTGGTGCTCTGCCTCGGCCTTACGCCAGGCGAGGTAGCCGGCACGGCCTTCGGGGAAGGCGCTGCGCTCCAGCTTCCAGCGCTCCACATGCTGGCCGCGGGCGGCGATCTGCAATGGCTCGGCTGCGTCCGGGAACAGGCGTTGCTGCTCCGCGCTCATCCGCTGGCCATAGAGCAGCGCGGCGGGCTGGCCGTTCTCCAGGTTGGGGTCCTTGGCGTTGGCGGCGTCGATGGCGTCCAGCACTTGGGATAGTTGCGCGCTCATGCCGCGTCCTCCTGCTTGTGTCATTGCGGATCAGGTTACGGCGGAAACGCAAGGACTTGCAACGGGCCTGCGCCGCGGCAGCGGCGCCGGGCCCAAGGAGCAGGGACGGGTGTCAGCCCGGCTTTGCCGCGCGGGAGGCCCCGGTGTGCGGATGCGCGGGCTGGCGGGAGAGTTGCACCGCCAGGATGCCGCCGGTGACGATGGCAACGCCCAGCACGTCGAGGGGGCCGAGTTTCTCGCCCAGCAGCACGCTGGCAACGGCGACGCCGAATACCGGGTTCAGGAAGTGGAAGGTGGCGGCGCGCACCGCACCGATGCGGTTCAGCAGCAGCACCCAGATGAAGGTCGCCATCAGGCCCGGCACGATGGTGGTGTAGGTGAAGGCCGCGGCAAGCCGCCAGGTGGGGTTCACAAAGATGTCTTCTGTGATTGACGCGGCCGCAAACAGGATGGCAGAGCCGATCAGCATCTGCAGCCCCACCACCATCATGAAATTGCCGCCGGACGTGGCGCCGCGCAGGGCGAGGGTGGCGGCGGTGAGCGCCAGCACGCCGATCACGCAAAGGAACACGCCGAACAGGTCCACTCCGGCGCTGAGCCGGGTGCCCATGATCAGGGCAACGCCCAGGATGCCTGCCAGCAGCCCGGCATAGCCCAAGGGCCGCTGCCGCTCGCCGAACAGCATCCAGCCGGCCAGGGCGACCAGCAGCGGCATGGTGGAAGCGATGATCGCGGCCAATGAGGCCTCGATCCATTGCATGGCGACGAAGTTAAGGCCGAGATAGAGCGCGTTCTGGCAGAGGCCGAAGATCACTGTGGCGCGCCACTGGCCGTGTGTCAGCCGCCAAGTCTGGCCCATGGCGCGGGCGATGGCGACACCGATCAGGCCGGAGATCAGGAAGCGTACCGCCAGCGAGAACAGCGGCGAGGCGTCCTGCACGATGATCCGCGCCGAGGTGAAGGCCGAGGACCACATCAGGGCAAAGGTCAACCCCATGGCTATTGCGCGTGCGTCCATTGTCCCAACCCTTTCTGCTGCGGCGGACCTTCGGGGAAGCGGGCGGCGGGTTCAACCCCTGTCAGCTGAGGCGGGCTGCAAAGATCTGCCAGCTGGCGGCGCCAAAGGCGGCGGCAAACACCGCCTCGAACCCGCGGCGCAGGCGGATGTAGACGCGGCTGGCGGCGGCGCTGGAGAACAGGATCGCGTAGCCGTGGAAGGCCAGCGTGCTTTGCACCGCGATGGCGGCGATCACCACCAGCAGCGCTGAGGGTTCGGTGCCGGGTGGGATGCCGATGGCGTAGAGAGAGCCGAAGAACAGGATCGCCTTGGGGTTGGTCAGATGCAGCGCCAGCCCCTTGGCGTAAGCCGCGCGCAGGGAGGGTGCTGCAGAGGGGCGCAGTTCCGGGGCGCCGGAGCGCAGGGCAGAGCGGGCGGAGCGGACCGCCAGATACATCAGGTAGGCGGCGCCGAAATAGCGGACAACCTCGAATATCCAGGCATTGGCCAGCATCACCGCGCCCAAGCCAAATGCGGCAGAGACCGACCAGATCAGCGAGCCGCTGCTGACGCCGGCCGCCAGTGCCAGCCCGGCAGCGCGGCCGCGCTGCATGGCGGTTCCGGCGATGGTCAGGGTGGCAGGGCCGGGGCTGGCGCCGGCCAGCAGCGCAGCCCCCAGGATCAGTATCAGGTTCACATCACTCATGCGGCGGCCCTCCTCCCGGCTTGCAGGCAGGGTGCGCCTGATGCGGTGCATTGGCAAGCGGCATCGCTGCGGCGGCGGGCGAACTGTTGATCCGCGTGGCGCCGGCAAATGAAAAGGGCCGCCCGCGTGGGGCAGCCCTGTAACCGTCCGGATCAGGTCCGGTATCAGCCGTTCACGCTGTCTTTCAGCGCTTTGGCGATGGTCATTTTCACCACCTTGTCGGCTTCTTTGGTGAACTTCTCACCGGTGGCCGGGTTGCGCACTTCGCGCTCGGGGCGCTCGCGGCAGTAGATTTTGCCGACGCCCGGCAGGGTCACGGCGCCGCCGCCCGACACTTCGCGGGTGATCAGCGAGCAGACCGCTTCCAGTGCGGAACCTGCGACTTTCTTGTCGCTGCCCATTTCCTCTGCCAGAGCGGCAACAAGCTGGGTTTTGGTCATCGGTTTGGACATTCTTCGTCTCCTTAAACTGCCCGAACTGTGGGGCCTCATCGCGTGACATTATCGTTATGTTGTATGATAACACAACTTCTTGTGTGCTCCGCACAGTCCAAAATGGGCATTTTTTCTAGGAAAACTGCAAAAAACCACCCTACAGGAAGGCAGTTTCGTCGAACGAGCGCAATTTCCGGCTGTGCAGACGCTCCAAAGGCATGCCGCGCAGGCGTTCCATAGCTCTTATGCCGATTTGCAGATGGCGCGCAACCTGGGTCCGGTAAAAGTCCGAGGCCATGCCCGGCAGCTTCAGCTCTCCGTGCAGCGGCTTGTCGGAAACACACAGCAGCGTGCCGTAGGGCACCCGGAAGCGATAGCCGTTGGCGGCGATGGTGGCGCTTTCCATATCCAGCGCAATGGCGCGGGACTGCGACAGGCGCTGCACCGGGCCGGATTGGTCGCGCAGCTCCCAGTTGCGGTTGTCGATGGTGGCGACAGTGCCGGTGCGCATGATCCGCTTGAGGTCGAACCCTTCGTATTCGGTGACCTCGGCGACCGCCTCCTCCAGAGCGACCTGGATTTCCGCCAGCGCGGGGATCGGGGTCCAGATCGGCAGGTCGTCGTCCAGCACATGGTCCTCGCGCAAGTAGCCATGCGCCAGCACAAAATCCCCCAGCGCCTGGGTGTTCCGCAACCCCGCGCAGTGGCCGACCATCAGCCAGGCATGCGGGCGCAGCACCGCGATGTGGTCGGTGGCGGTCTTGGCGTTGGAGGGGCCAACGCCGATGTTGACCAGGGTGACGCCGTTCCCGTCCTCCCGTTTCAGGTGGTAGGTGGGCATCTGCGGCAGCTTGCCGGCCGCCGGGATCACAGCGGCGGGATCGGCGATTTCGTGATCGCCGGTGCTGACAAAGCTGGTGTAGCCGCTGTCCGGGTCTGCCAGCTGGGCGCGGGCGTAGGCCTCGAACTCCGCCACATAGAACTGGTAGTTGGTGAACAGAACATGGTTCTGGAAGTGCTCGGCGCTGGTGGCGGTGTAATGGCTGAGCCGGGCCAGCGAATAGTCGATGCGCTGGGCGGTGAACAGCGACAGCGGGCCGGTTCCATTTGGGGGCTGATAGGTGCCGTTGACGATGTCGTCATTGGTGGTCGACAGATCCGGCACGTCAAACACATCGCGCAGGGTGAAACCCGCGGCGCCGTCCTGCGGCACGGTCAGGTCCGGGCGCGAGGCAACCGCGAAATGCACCGGGATCGGGGTGTCCGAGACGCTGATGGTGACCGGCTGGCCGTGATTGCGGATCAGCAGGGTGATCTGCTGGATCAGGTAGTTGCGGAACAGGTCCGGCCGCGTCACCGTGGTGGCATAGGTGCCGGGTGCGGAAACATGGCCGAAGCTGAGGCGGCTGTCCACCTGGGCAAAGGTCAGGGTGGAAAACCGGATCTCCGGGTAATAGGCGCGGATGCGCTGGTTGTCCGGGGCGCCGTCGGCCATTGCGCGGATGAACTCATCGCACAGGAAACCGGTGGCCTGATTGTACAGCAGCTCCAGCCGGTCCACGGCCTCGGTTGCGTCGTTGAAGCTTTCGTCCGGCGGATGGCCGGGGTGTTTTGTTGTTATCATTGGGCAGGCTCGATCACCGGGATTTTCTGGAAAGTGCGCACATCGACAAGGCCAAGGTCGGAGATCCTGAGTTCCGGGATCACCACAAGCGCCAGGAGCGAGTGCTGCATGTAGGCGTTATTGAGCGCGCAGCCGCAGGCCTGCATCGCCTCCATCATCACCTGCGCCTTGGCGGCAACCTCGGTGGCGGGGCTGTCGGACATCAGGCCGGCAATCGGCAGCTCGACCAGCGCCAGCTCCTGCCCGTCCTTGTAGAGGGTGATGCCGCCGCCCGCCTGCGCAAGCCGGTTGGCTGCCAGCGCCATCTGTTCGCGGTCGGTGCCGACCACGATCATATGGTGGCTGTCGTGCGCCACGGTGGAGGCCATCGCCATCTTGCCCTGGTAGCCGAAGCCCGAGACAAAGGCGTTGGTGACGCCGCCGGTGGCGCGGTGGCGCTCGACCAGGGCGATCTGGCAGACATCGCCGCTGCCCTCGACCAGCCCGTCGACCACCGGCAGCTCCGCGCGCAGCGCCTTGGTCGGGGCCTGGTTTTCGACCACGCCGATCACATTGGCAGTGACCGCATTGGCGCCCTCCGGCGCGGCGAGTTCGAAGTCTTTGGCGGTCAGCTCATGCCCCAGATGCACGGTGCCGCGGGCGCTGGCGGGCCAGTCGTAATGCGGGCAGTCCACCTTGATAGAGCCTGATTCCGCCACGACCTGGCCGCGGGCAACCACCACCTCGATCGGCAGCTCCGTGAGGCTGGAAGTGAGGATCACATCAGCCCGGCGGCCGGGGGTGATGGAGCCGATCTCCCGTTCCAGCCCGAAATGGGTGGCGGTGTTGATCGTCGCCATCTGCAGCGCCACAACGGGATCGCAGCCGCAGGCGATGGCGTGGCGCACTACCCGGTTCATGTGGCCGTCGTTGACCAGCGTGCCGGAGTGGCAGTCATCGGTGCAGAGGATGAAGTTGCGCGGATCCAGGCCCTTCTCCGTCACCGCGGTGATCTGGCTTTCGACGTCATACCAGGCAGAGCCCAGCCGCATCATCGACCGCATCCCCTGGCGCACCCGGGCAATGGCCTCGGCCTCGCAGGTGCCTTCGTGATCATCCGCCGGGCCGCCCGCCACGTAAGCCGCGAAATCCGGGCCGAGGTCGGGAGAGGCATAATGGCCGCCCACGGTCTTGCCCGCGCGCTGGGTCGCGGCGATTTCGGCCAGCATCTTGGGGTCGGCGTTGGCAACCCCGGGGAAGTTCATCATCTCGCCCAGACCAATGATGCCCGGCCAGTTCATCGCCTCTGCCACATCTTCGGCAGAGATTTCATAACCGGTTGTCTCCAGCCCCGGCGCAGAGGGCGCGCAGCTAGGCATTTGGGTGAAAATGTTGACGGGCTGCATCAGCGCCTCGTCATGCATATAGCGCACCCCGTCCAGGCCCAGCACATTGGCGATCTCATGCGGGTCGGTGAACATCGAGGTGGTGCCATGCGGGATCACCGCACGGGCAAATTCCGCGGGCGTCAGCATGCCGGACTCAATATGCATATGCGCGTCGCACAGGCCGGGGATCATGTAGCGGCTGTTTGCCTCGATGATCTGGGTCTCCGGCCCGGTGCAATAGGAGGCATCCGGCCCGACATAGGCGATGCGGCCCGCCTTGATCGCAATATCATGATCCGGCAGCTGTTCGCGGGTGTGGACATTGACCCAAATGCCCTGGCGGATCACTGTGTCGGCGGGCGCGCGGCCTGCGGCTACTTCGATCAATTGCGGGGCGGTGTCGGGCCAGCTCGGGAAAATGTTATCTGACATAATCCAATTGTTCCGATTGCGGGCGGGAAGGCAAGCGGATTGCTTGCAATGCCATCAAAGCTTCACCGTAGCGGTGGAAAGGCGCCGAAGGCTGACGCATTTGGCATTGCCGCGGGGAGGCGTCCGGGGAAGACTGTGGGTATGGATTATGACACAACAGACGCGGACAGTTTCGGCCGCTCCCTGCGCGGGATCGGTCTCAATCTTCTGGTGCGGGATGTTCCGGCAGAGATTGCCTTTTTAGAGACTGTTTTCGCCATGAAGGGCCATCAGGTGACGCAGGATTTTGCCATCGTCACCTATGGCGGTCAGGTGTTTCAGCTGCACAGCGACGGCACCTATGCGGAAAATCCGCTGCTGGGGCTGCTGCCGGAAAACCCGCCGCGCGGGGCCGGGATCGAAATCCGCCTGTATGATACTGACCCGGATTCTGCCGTCGAACGGGCAGAAGCGGCGGGGGTCACCGTTCTGCAAGCGCCGACGGACAAGCCGCATGGCCTGCGCGAGGCCTATATCCTGTGTGAAAACGGCTATGCCTGGGTGCCGAGCCGGCCCAAGGGGTAACCTGCGGGAATTCCTCCCCTTTCCCCCTGACGAAGGCCGGTCCATGCTGGGCGGAACCTTTTGGATGCCGTGAGGGACCGCTGATGCACGCCATTGCCGACACAACCGCCCTGGTCGACGAGGGGGTGCTGACCCCCGATCAGGCCCGGACCATCGAGGCGCGATCCCGCGAGGCGATGGTGTCGCTGGCGGTCAACGCGATCCTGTGTTTCGGGATCATCGCGGCCACCGCCGGCTTCATCTTTTGGCTGGCCGATCCGCTGGCGGTGGCAGTGACCGGCATCCTGATGCTGGGCGGCGGATTGGCGGTTCTGGCCCGCGGCGGCGAGACGCTGCGGATGTTCGGCAATTCCGCCACCCTGATCGGCGCGGGCATGCTGATGGGCGGTGCGGGAATTGAGCTGGTCGACAAATACGAGGACATTGCCGGCTGGGTGATGCTGCCCGCCGGCGCGCTGGTGGCGCTGATCTGCACCTGGCGCTGGCGGCACGGGGCCTGGTCTGCGGGCTTTGTGCTGGGGGCCATCCTGCTGATGGGGCTGGCAATGCATCTGGCGGGAATCGAGCTGCTGCTGCAGCAATACGGCGTCGGCTCACCGCTGCGGAACCTGGCGCTGCTCTATTATGCAGCCGCCCTGGCCCTGGCTGGCTGGCAAGTGGATGTGCGCTTTGTCACCGCGCTGGCGATTGCGCCCTTTGCGCAGATGCTGGAGACCGGCACCAGTTATTTCCATGCGGCCTATGTGTTCTATTCGCCGGAATCGACGCTGACGATCCTGCAAATGGTGCTGCTGATCGTGCTGTGCGTCTGGGGTGCGGCCCGGCTGGCAGAGCGCGACGCCCGGCATCTGCGCATTCTGGCGATCCTCGGATTCGTGGTGGCAAACCTCTGCGCTTTGGTTGGCTCGCTGTGGGGCGATGTTGTCGGCGAGACCGTCTGGGGGCCGGGACGTTACAGCGATGGTTACGAGGACTGGGAGAGCTACTCCGCCGCGCGCGACACCTTCCGCGACGGTGCGCTGTTCATTTCTGAGAACGTCTATTCTGTATTGTGGGCAGCTGTGCTGGCGGCGGTGATCTTCTGGGCGGCGCAGCGGCACCAGCGCGGGCTGTTCAACGCGGCACTGACCTTTGCCGCGATCCATGCCTACACGCAGATGTTCGAGTCTTTTGCGGATGAGCCGCTGGGCTATGTGATTGGCGGTCTGGCGGCGATCCCGCTGGCCTGGGGCCTGTGGCGGCTGAACCAGTGGATGGCGGCCAAGCAGGTCTGAGCTTCAGTGGCGGTGGGCGGAATCGCCCACCCTACGTTGGGTGGGCAATTTGCCCGCCGCTGCGCAAAGTTCTGGGCGTTACACCAAATTCCGCCTTGAAAGCCCGGGTCAGCGCGCTCGGGTCGTCATAGCCGCAGCGCAGGGCAATCTCCGAGACGCTCAAAACAGTCTCCAACACGAGCTTCCTGGCCTGTATCAGCCGCAGCCGCCGGTAAACAGCCTGCGGTGTCGCGCCGAGCTCGTTCTTCATCCGCGCCTCCAGATCCTTTTGACTGCGGCCTGCCTTTCTGGCTACCGCAGCGATCGGCAAGGGCGCCTCCAGATTGGCCTGCATCACCGCCACCGCGCGGGCCACGGATTTACCGCGGACCAGGATCGGGTCCTGGGATTCGGTTGCCTCGGGCGCCATGAACAGCGTGGCCACCTCCAGCCGCAGGGCAGCGCCATGCTGCTCGCCGATCAGCTCCATCATGGTGTCAAAGGCCGCCAGCGCGCCGGTGCAGGTGATGCGGTCGCCGTCCCACACCTGGCGGGCGCGTTCCGCCTGCACATCAGGGAAGGCCTCGGCAAAGCGGCTGAGCTCCTCCCAGTGAATCGTTGCCCGCTGCCCGTGCAGCAGACCGGCCTGCGCCAGCAGCCAGGCACCGGTGTCAAAACCGGCGAGAGTCTTGTAACGGCGGGCGGCGGACTTCAGCGCCCGGGCGGTGGTCACGGTGGCATGGCGCAGGAAGTCGTATGACGGCATCGCAATCAGCAGATCGCCGCTGCATTCATCCAGCTTCCCATGCGCCCGCACTTCCATGCCCGATGACGATACAGCTGGGTCGCCGTCCAAGGTCAGGAACCGCCAGGCATAGACCTGCCGCCCGGCAAAAGTATTGGCAGCGCGCAGCGGCTCCACCGTGTTGGCCAGGCAATGGGCGGAAAACGCATCAAACAGCAGCACATCCAATTGCTGCACTGCAGCGGTATCTTTTGTCCAACTTCGCATGATTATGTCTATCCCTGCATGGTGGGCGCGGGCAAGCGGCGTAATCTGATTGGCAACAGATTTGCAAAGGAAGACCGCCATGCAGTTCGGGATGACCGAAGAACAGTCGATGATTGTCGAAACAACCCGCGCCTTTGTGGAAAAGGAGCTGTATCCGCATGAAGCGGAGATTGAGCGCACCGGCCATCTGGATATGGATGTGATCCGGGATGTGCAAAAAAAGGCGATGGAAGCAGGGCTTTATGCCGCCAACATGCCCGAGGAAGTGGGCGGCGCCGGTCTCGATACCCTGTCCTGGCTGATGTATGAAAAGGAACTGGGCCGCGCCAACTATGCGCTGCACTGGACCGGGGTGGCGCGTCCGTCGAACATCCTGCTGGCGGGTACTGAGGAGCAGAAAGAGAAATACCTGTTCCCCTGCATGAAGGGCGAAAAGTGGGACTGCCTGGCGATGACCGAGCCGGACGCCGGATCCGACCTGCGCGGCATGAAGGCGACCGCGCGCCAGGACGGCGATGACTGGATCCTGAACGGCACCAAGCATTTCATCAGCCACGCCGACATCGCTGACTTCGCCATCTGCTTCATGGCGACCGGGGTCGAGGACACACCGCGCGGGCCGAAGAAGAAGATCACCGCCTTCTTTGTCGACAAGGGCACGCCGGGTTTCGAGGTGCGCGACGGCTACGGCAACGTCAGCCACCGCGGATACACCAACGCGGTGCTGGAGTTCGACGACTGCCGCCTGCCCTCCTCAGCCATTCTGGGTGAGGTCGACAAGGGCTTTGAAGTCGCCAACACTTGGCTGGGCGCCACCCGCCTGCAAGTGGCCGCCACCTGCCTGGGCCGTGCCGAGCGGGCGCTGCAGCATTCGGTGGAATATGCGGCCGAGCGCAAGCAGTTCGGCCAACAGATCGGTAAGTTCCAGGGCATCTCTTTCAAGCTGGCCGACATGGCGCTGGAGCTGAAGGCGGCGAACCTGCTGACCTGGGAAGCCGGCTGGAAATTCGACCAGGGCACTGTCACCGAGAGCGACATGTCGATGGCCAAGCTGAAGGCGACTGAAATGTTGGCCATGGTGGCCGATGAGGCGATCCAGATTCACGGCGGCATGGGCCTGATGGACGAGCTGCCGCTGGAACGCATCTGGCGCGACGCGCGGGTCGAACGTATCTGGGAAGGCACCAGTGAAATCCAGCGGCACATCATCAGCCGCGAGATGCTGCGCGCCGTCGGAGGCTGACCCATGACCCAAGCCGGGAAACCCGTTGTTACCATTACCTACTGCACCGGCTGCAACTGGCTGCTGCGGGCGGGCTGGATGGCGCAGGAGCTGCTGCAGACCTTCCAGGACCAATTGGGCGGGGTGACACTGGTTCCCGGAGATTTGGGCGGGATCTTTGAGATCCATGTTGATAAGGAGCTGGTCTGGGAACGCAAACGGGACGGCGGCTTTCCTGATGTGAAAGAGCTGAAGACCCGCGTGCGCGACCGGATCAACCCTGAACAAGACCTCGGCCATCTGGACCGCGGCAAGACCGGTGAATAAGATCAAATGCAGTCTCTAAACAGGCTTTTCCGCCCGAAAACCATTGCTGTGATCGGCGGCGGCGCATGGTGCCGCCTGGTAATCGAGCAATGCCAGAAGATGGGATTCGAGGGCACCATCTGGCCCGTCCATCCCAAGGCAGACGAGGTCGCGGGCCTGCCTGCCTTCAAGGACGTGGACAGCCTGCCGGAAGCACCCGACGCGGCCTTTATCGGGGTGAACCGTTTCATCACCATCGACGTGGTGCGGGCGCTGTCGGCGCGCGGCGCCGGCGGGGCGGTGTGCTTTGCCTCAGGGTTCCTGGAGGCTGCCGCTGAGGATGCTGAAGGCGCGGACCTGCAGGCGCAGCTTCTGGACGCGGCTGGCGATATGCCCTTCCTCGGCCCCAACTGCTATGGCTTCATCAACTATCTAGACGGCGCACTGCTGTGGCCGGACCAGCATGGCGGGCAGCGGGCAGAGAAGGGCGTGGCGCTGGTCACCCAAAGCTCCAACATCGCGATCAACCTGACCATGCAGAAGCGCGGGTTGCCGGTGGCCTATGTGGTCACCGCGGGCAACCAGGCGCAATCCGGCATTGCCGCCATCGGCGAGGCGCTGCTGGAGGACGACCGCGTCACCGCGCTGGGCCTGCACATCGAGGGCTTTGGCGATTTGCGCGCGTTTGAGGCGCTGGCCGCCCGGGCCCGCGCGCTGGGCAAACCGATCATCGCCTTGAAGGTTGGCAGATCGGCCGAAGCCCAGGCCGCAACTGTTTCTCATACCGCCTCGCTTGCAGGCGGCGACGCGGGGGCCGGGGCTTTGCTCTCACGCCTTGGCATTCCGCGTCTGGATGACTTGCCGTCCTTCCTGGAGACGCTGAAGCTGTTGCATGTGACGGGGCGCCTGCCTTCGAACCGCATCGCAACCATCAGCTGCTCCGGCGGGGAGGCAAGCCTGGCCGCAGACACCGGGCACTTGCGGAACGTGGAGTTCCCGCCCCTGAACGAGCGCCAGAAGACGGATCTGCGCGCGGCGCTGGGCCCGATGGTGGCGCTGGCCAATCCGCTCGACTACCACACCTATATCTGGCGTGATGCCGAGGCGATGACCCAGGCATTTGCGGCGATGATGGACCCGCAGCTGGCGATGACCATGCTGATCGTCGATTTCCCGCGCGACGACCGCTGCGATGCGTCGGACTGGGAATGCGCGATCCAAGCCGCCATCGGCTCGCATGAGCGGACGGGGGCCAACGTCGGTCTGGTGGCGACTTTGCCCGAATTGCTGCCGGAGGATGTGGCGGCCCGGCTGATGCAGGCAGGTGTCGTGCCCTTCTGCGGCCTCAGCGAAGCGATTGCCGCCTGCGAGGCCGCCAGCCTGGCGCTGCCGGATGCGCCGGCACCGCTGTTGCTGCCGACACCAGCCGTGGACCCTGACCTGGTGCCGGAGGCCGAGGCAAAGTGGCAATTGGCAAGTTACGGTCTGCGCGTTCCGCGGTCGAAACGGGCGGCCTCGGCCACCAATGCCCGGGCGGTGGCGGTGGATGTCGGCTTCCCGGTGGTGCTGAAGGGCGAGGGCGTCGCGCACAAGACCGAAGCCGGCGCCGTGGCGCTGAACCTGAACTCCGGGCAGGAGGTGAGCGACGCCGCCTTCAACATGCCGGCCTCGCGCTTTCTGGTTGAGGAAATGGTCACCGGCGCGGTCGCAGAGCTGCTGATCGGCGTGGTCAAAGACCCGGCGCATGGCTTTGTCATGACGCTGGCGGCGGGCGGCACCCTAACCGAACTGATGGAGGACACCGCCTCCTTCCTGCTGCCTGCTTCGGATGTGGAAATCGAAGCCGCACTGAAGTCTCTGCGCATGGCGAAGCTGCTGGATGGCTATCGCGGCGCCCCGGCTGCGGACCGCGAGGCGATCCTGCGCGCGATCCGCGCGGTGGAAGCCTATGTGATGGAAAACGCGCTGGGGCTGGAAGAGATCGAGATCAACCCACTGCTCTGCTCGCCTTCGGATGCGGTGGCGGCAGACGCGCTGATGCGGCGGAAATACTAAGGCTTCGGCCTGGACAAGGAACGGCATGCCAGATGCCAGGAGGAGATGAGATGAGCGACAGCCCCGTGAAAACCCGCCGTGACGGCGCCATTCTGGAAGTGACGCTGGACCGGCCCAAGGCAAATGCCATCGATCTGGCCACCAGCCGGGTGATGGGCGAAGTGTTCCGCGAGTTCCGCGACGATCCGGAGCTGCGGGTGGCGATCCTGACCGGCGGCGGCGAGAAGTTCTTTTGCCCCGGCTGGGACCTGAAGGCCGCGGCTGACGGCGATGCGGTGGACGGCGATTATGGCGTTGGCGGTTTCGGCGGTCTGCAGGAGCTGCGCGATATGAACAAGCCGGTGATCGCCGCGGTGAACGGCATCGCCTGCGGCGGCGGTCTGGAGCTGGCGCTGTCGGCGGACATGATCATTGCTGCGGACCATGCCTCCTTTGCGCTGCCGGAGATCCGCTCCGGCACCGTGGCGGACGCGGCCAGCGTGAAGCTGCCCAAACGCATCCCCTATCACATCGCCATGGAGCTGCTGCTGACCGGGCGCTGGTTTGATGCCGAGGAAGCCAACCGCTGGGGCCTGGTCAATGAGATCGTTCCTGCGGACCAGCTGATGGACCGCGCCTGGGAGCTGGCAAGGCTGCTCGCCTCCGGCCCGCCGCTGGTTTATGCGGCGATCAAGGAGATCGTGCGCGATGCCGAGGACAGCAAGTTCCAGGATGCGATGAACCGCATCACCCAGCGCCAGCTCAAGACGGTGGATGTGCTCTACGGCTCCGAGGACAATCTGGAAGGCGCCCGCGCCTTTGCCGAGAAACGCGATCCGGTCTGGAAAGGCCGCTGACGCAAAGCTCCCGCCTGCTGCGGGGCATCTGAAGATGCCCCTGCACAGTTGGGCCCGGCGCCGCGCTTTGCACGGCGTTTTGGGCTCCGCCCTTCGAACCTCGAATGATCCCCCGGATCATTCTGTTTCCGGTCTCATCGCTGAGAAGCTCTTGAGGAGCAGGTCTGCTCCTCAAGCAGCCTGTCCGAGTGTGTTTCCCGTTCTTGCCGCCTCAACGAGCTGCGCCCATGCTGGCGCATGGCGGCCTGCAGGGCTCCGCCCGTTCACAAGCGAAACGCTCCCCCGGAGCGTTTCCAGGCAGCTTGCTCACTCCTTGACCCGGAAAGAACAAAAGGGGCCTAGACCTTCTGGAACAGAGCAACCAGTGCGGTGTCGTCCTTGTGCGCCCCTGTGGCGCGCGGACCGTAGATCCGCACCTCGGGCAGGGTCAGGCTCCTGATCCATTGCCCGCGCAGCAGCCGGTCGAAGGCCCCGGCAAAGCCTGCTTTTTCATAAAATCTGGCATTCACCGACAGGGCAAACCAGGCGCCGGGCGCCGCCACCCTCAGCAGGGCGGGCAGGACTTCGGGGCCAAGGTGGCCGTGGGTGAAAGTGCCCGAAGACACCACCCCGCGGTAAGAGTTGCGCGGCACCGGAATGCCCTCCAGCAGGTCGGCCTCGATCACGTCGCGGTAGGCGTCCTTGCGCAGTGCCTCGGCGAGCATGGCGGCACTGATGTCGGTGGCGTCCACAGGCTCAATCCCAAGCGCCCGCAGGGCCTGGCCGCACAGCCCGGTTCCTGCGCCTGCATCCAGCACTGGGCCTGATCCTCCGGCAGCTGCAAAAGCCCTGGCCGTCGATCCGGGCAGCAGGTAATCCTGCCCGGCGGCGAAATCCTGATCGTATGTGCCGGCCCAGTCCGCATAAAGCTGCCGTGATTCCTCAGGCGTGCTCAGCGCATAGGCAGCGGACAATCCGGGTGCATGCATTTTCATCGGGCCATCAAAGCCGCGCGGGGGATTCGAATCAACCCTTGCGCCCCGGCTGCCGCCAACGCATCTAGGTGCCATGAGAAAAACGCTGCTTTGTCTTGGATTTGGCTATACCGCCCGGGCGCTTGCACCGTGCCTGCTGGCGCAGGGCTGGCGGGTCATCGGCACCTCGCGGGAACCGGTTGAAGCCGACGGTGTGGAGATGTTCACCTGGCCCGGGCAGGAGGTGCCGCTGGACGGGGTGACGCATGTGCTGAACTCGATCGGGCCTGATGAAGAGGGCGATCCGGTGCTGGCAGCCATGGGGGACCGGATTGCCGCCGCGCCGGATCTGGAGTGGGTGGGCTACCTGTCGACCACAGCCGTCTACGGCCACCACGACGGCGCCTGGGTGGATGAGGACACGCCGGTTACCCCTTCCAGCCAGCGCGGCGACTGGCGCGCCCTGGCCGAGGCGCAATGGCAGGCCGTCCCCGGCCTGCCGCTGCACATCTTCCGCCTGGCCGGCATTTACGGGCCCGGCCGCGGCCCCTTTGCCAAGCTGATGGCGGGCAAGGCGCGGCGGATCATCAAGCCGGGGCAGGTGTTTTCCCGAATCCATGTGGACGACATCGCCCAGGTGCTGGCCGCCTCCATCGCGCAGCCGCGCCCGGGCGCCATCTATAACGTCTGCGATAATGACCCGGCGCCGCCGCAGGATGTGCTGGGCCATGCCGCGGAACTGCTGGGCCTGCCGATGCCTGCCGAGGTGCCGTTTGACGAGGCCGGCATGACCCCGATGGCGCGCAGTTTCTACGGCGAGAACAAGCGCGTCCGCAACCGCCGGATCAAGGAAGAGCTGGGTGTGGAGCTGCTCTACCCGACCTACCGCGAAGGGCTGCGGGCGGTGCTGGAAGCCGAGGATATGGAGAGCTTTGTGCCGCCGGCGGAACCGCCGGGGGTGTGAAAATCTGGCAGCCAGGGTGCTTGCGCCCTGGCCCGCGCCCGCCACCCCCCGGACAGGCTCCGGCCTGATGTTGGATTAGCTTAAGCCCGCTTCTCGCCAATCGTCGCCACGCCCAGAACCTCCAGCACCTTGGCTTCGATCTGCGGCGCGTTCATGGCTGCGATCTCGTACATATCCGCCGGGCTGGCCTGGTCAATGAAAGTGTCGGGCAGCACCATCGAGCGGTACTTGAGGCCGCTGTCGAACACACCTTCCTCTGCCAGCAGCTGCGCCACGTGGGAGCCGAAACCGCCCACCGCGCCTTCCTCGATGGTGATCAGTGCCTCGTGGTCCGCGGCCAGCCGCAGGATCAGGTCGCGGTCCAGCGGCTTGGCGAAACGGGCGTCGGCAATGGTCGGGGTGATGCCCTTGGCAGTCAGCGCCTCGGCAGCTTTGCGGACCTCGCCCAAACGGGTGCCTAAGGACAAGAGCGCGACGCGCTTGCCGGCTTGGATCATCCGGCCCTTGCCGATTTCCAGAACTTCCGGAGTTTCCGGCATCTCGACGCCTTCGCCCTCGCCGCGCGGGTAGCGGAAGGCGATGGGGCCGTCGTCATGGGCGGCAGCGGTGGCGACCATGTGAACCAGCTCAGCCTCGTCCGCCGCGGCCATTACCACCATGCCGGGCAGGTTGGCCATGAAGCCGATGTCGAAAGAGCCGGCGTGGGTTGCACCATCGGCACCCACAAGGCCGGCGCGGTCGATGGCAAAGCGCACCGGCAGGCGCTGGATCGCCACGTCGTGCACCACCTGGTCATAGCCGCGCTGCAGGAAGGTTGAATACATCGCGCAAAACGGCTTCATGCCGCCGGCCGCCAGCGCGGCGGCAAAGGTCACGCCATGCTGTTCGGCAATCCCGACGTCGTAGCAGCGCGAGGGGTAGCGTTCGGCCATCAGGCTGAGGCCGGTGCCATCGGGCATCGCCGCAGTGACGGCACAGATCTTGTCGTCCTTGGCGGCGTGCTTCACCAGCTCGTTGCCGAAGACCGAGGTGTAGGAGGGCGCGTTGGAGGGCGCCTTTTTCTGCTCGCCGGTCACCATGTCGAACTTGGCGGTGGCGTGGCCCTTGTCGCGGGCGCGCTCGGCGGGGCCGTAGCCCTTGCCCTTCTTGGTCAGCACGTGAATCAGGATCGGGCCGGTGGCGCGGGCCTTGACCGTGCGCAGGACGGGCAGCAGCTGGTCCATGTCGTGGCCGTCGATGGGGCCGAGGTAGGAGAAACCAAGCGCCTCGAACATGGTGCCGCCGACCGCCATGCCCTTGAGCATGTCCTTAGCGCGTTTGGCGCCTTCGCGGAAGGGTTCGGGCAGCAGCGAGACGGCGCCCTTGGCGGCGGCCTTCAGTTCCTGGAACGGCTCGCCTGCGTAAAGCCGGGAGAGGTAGGAGGACAGTGCACCCACCGGCGGGGCGATCGACATTTCATTGTCGTTCAGGATCACGAACAGCCGCTTGCCCAGGTGGCCTGCGTTGTTCATCGCCTCAAAGGCCATGCCGGCCGACATCGAGCCGTCGCCGATCACCGCGATGGCGTCGCCGTTGCCTTCGGGGATCACACCGCCTAGGTCGCGCGCCACCGCAAAGCCAAGCGCGGCGCTGATCGAGGTGGAGCTGTGGGCGGCGCCGAAGGGGTCAAAGGGCGACTCGGAGCGTTTGGTGAAGCCGCTGAGCCCGTCCTTCATCCGCAGGGTGCGGATGCGGTCGCGGCGCCCGGTCAGGATCTTGTGCGGGTAACACTGGTGGGAGACGTCCCAGATCACCTTGTCCCGCGGGGTGTCAAAGACTGCGTGCAGGGCGGTGGTCAGCTCCACCACGCCGAGGCCGGCGCCCAGATGGCCGCCAGTGACAGAGACGGCAGAGATGGTTTCCTGCCGCAGCTCGTGGGCCACCTGCACCAGCTGGGCATCCGTCAGCCCCTTCAGATCCGCAGGGCGCGTGATCTGGTCCAGAAGCGGGGTCTTGGGCCGGTCGGACATGGTGTCTCCTTGGGCTGCGCCTTTTAGCGGCGTGGCGCGCGGGGTTAGCTGTCGCGCGCAATAACGAAACGCGCGGCTTCCTTCAAGGTTGCGGCGTCGTCACCATAAGGTGACAGCGCAGCGCAGGCGTCATCGCAAAGCGATTGTGCGCGGGCTTTTGCCTCTGCCAGCCCCAAGAGCGAGACAAAGGTCGCCTTGCCGGCATCGGCGTCCTTGCGCACCGCTTTGCCGACCTTGGCGGCATCGCCTTCCACATCCAAGATGTCGTCGGCGATCTGGAAGGCAAGGCCGAGGGCCCGTGCGTATTGCCGCAGCGGTGCCGGGTCGCCGCCTGCTAGCACGGCGCCTGCGGTGGCGGACCATTCGATCAGGCAGCCGGTCTTGCGGCCTTGCAGTTTGGTGATCTGCTCCAGCGTCAACGGCGCGTCTGCGGTTTCTGCAGCAATGTCCAGCATCTGGCCCGACACCATACCGTCCTTGCCGGAGGACTGCGCCAGACCGCGGATCAGCGCCAGCGCGTGGGGTCCAACCTTGGGGTCCGCCAGCAATTCAAAGGCGAATGTCTGCAGGCTGTCGCCTGCCAGCACCGCCATCGCCTCGTCCCATTTCCGGTGCACGGTGGGCTGGCCGCGGCGCAGGTCGTCGTCGTCCATGCAGGGCAGGTCGTCGTGCACCAGGGAGTAGGCGTGGATGCATTCAATCGCCAGCGCCGCCTCGATTGCGGCGTCTTGCGGGACGCCGTGCAGGCGGGCGCTCTCCAGCACCAGGAAGCCGCGCAGCATCTTGCCGCCGGTGATGGCATACCGCATCGCGGCGTGCAGTGCGTCGCTACCCGCCAGCCGCATCTCCATATGCGCGGTGATTTGGCCTTGCGCGTCTTTCAGCGCCTCCGCAAAGGGGCGTGTCCGGGTGTCTGCGGCGGTCATGGTTCAGCCGGCGTCCAGCGGCTGGGTGCCCTTGGGGGTGCCGTTGGCGTCCAGGGTGATCGCGGCGACCTTTTCCTCGGCGCGTTTCAGCTCATCCTCGCAGCGTTTCTTCAGCGCGGCGCCGCGTTCATAGAGCGCGATCGAGGCGTCCAGCGCCACGTCGCCGCGCTCCAGCTGGTCCACCACGCCTTCCAGCTCGCGCATCGCCTGTTCAAAGCTCATCTGGTCTACGGGGGTCTCAGTCATGCCGGTGCCTTCATCAATTCTTCCACATGCGCGCGGGTAGCCGCGGCCAGCGCGTTCAGATCATATCCGCCTTCCAAAGTCGAGACGATACGGCCCTGGCACAGTTCACTAGCGAGTTTGCAGAGTTCGGCGGTGAGCCAGGCAAAATCCGCGGTCGCCCAGTTGAGGCTGGCGAGCGGGTCGTCCTGATGGGCATCAAAGCCTGCCGAGATGATGATCAGCTCCGGTTTGAAGTTGCGCAGGCGCGGGAAGGCCTGGTCCTCATAAGCTGCCTGCATCTCTGCCCGGCCTGATCCCGGCGGCAGCGGCATGTTGAGGATCTGGCCATGGGCGCCGTCCTCATCCGGGCGGCCGGAGCCGGGCCAGAGCGGCATTTGCTGGCTGGTGATCACCAGCGCGCGCGGTTCGTCCCACAAGAGATCCTGGGTGCCGTTGCCGTGGTGCACGTCGAAATCCACCACCGCGACGCGGCTGAGCCCGTGGTGGTCCAGCGCATGTTTTGCCGCGAGCGCGGCATTGCCGAACAGGCAGAAACCCATGGAGGTATCCGTTTCCGCGTGATGCCCCGGCGGGCGCACCGCCGCAAAGGCGTTCTGCACTTCGCCGCCCAGCACCATGTCGACACCGCGCACCACCGCACCGGCCGCCCGGAAGGCGGCGTCCAGCGAGCCGGGGGACATGAAGGTGTCGCCGTCGATCTGCGCCCAGCCCTCTGCCGGGGAGGCCTTGCGCAGGTCCGAGAGATAGGAAGCCGGGTGGATGCGCAGGATGTCATCATCGGCGGCCATCGGGGCGGTGACCCGCTTCAAGTCCAAGGGCTCCAGCGCGTGCAGGATGTGCTCCAGCCGGGCAACCCGTTCGGGGTGGCCTTCGGGAGTGACGTGGTTCAGGCAATCCGCGTGGGTGATCAGGGCGGTGGTCATGGGCGCGTTCCTCCGGCTGCGGGGCTTGGCGCGACACTAGGAGCGGGCGGTGTCTGGCTGCAAGGGAAAACCGGGGGGTGACACGCGTGCACCGGGCGTGCACCCCCTGTGCACCGGCGCGGCCGGAACAGATGAGGGCACTGCCGCGGATACTTCAGGCAGGAAGATAGCGGGACGAACTTAGTCCGGCGCCAGCATATAGCCCGCGCCGCGCACCGTTTGCAGGTATTGCGGCTGTTTCGGGTTCGGCTCGATCTTGCGGCGCAACCGGGTGATCTGCACGTCCACCGCGCGCTCCTGCGCCTGGCCGCGGTCGCGGCCCAGATCCTCGACCAGCTTGGTCCGGCTCACCGGCTCGCCGGGCTGGGCCGAGAAGATCTTCATCAGCTGGCTCTCGGTGCCGGTCAGGCGGATCAGCTCATCGCCCTGCCACATCTCGCCGCGCTCGATGTCATAGCGGATGGCGCCCAGATGCAGCACCTTGGGCGCCGCCTCCTGCGCCACGGTGTCCGGCATCCGCCGCAGGATCGCGTTGACCCGCAGCAGCAGTTCCTTGGGCTCAAAAGGTTTGGGCAGGTAATCATCCGCCCCGGCCTCAAACCCGGCGATCCGGTCCTCGGTCTCGCCCTTGGCGGTCAGCAGCAGGATCGGGGTGGCCATGGTTTCGCGCAGCGCGCGGGTCAGCGAAATGCCGTCCTCGCCCGGCATCATCACATCCATGACGATCAGGTCGAAATCGAGGCCCGCCAGCACCCTGCGCGCATGGGCGGCGTCACGTGCAGCGGTCACCAGAAAACCGGAGCGCATCAGGAATTTCTTCAAGAGGCCGCGGATGCGCTCGTCGTCATCGACGATCAGCAGATGGGCGTCGTGCATGCTCATGCCTTATCAGTCCCGCAGTTTGGCGTAGGCGCGGCGCATGTCCGCGTCCATCATCGCCTCAAGCACCGTCTTGAAGCCCTGCACGGCCTCCGGGCCGGCGTCCTTGTAGGCGGCGCGCATCCGGGCGCGCTGGGCATCGGACAGCGTTGCCTCCAGCGCTGCGCCCTGATCGGTCAGGTACAGGTGCCGCTCGCGCTTATCCAGCTCCCCCACCTTGCTGATCACCAGCCCGTCGCTGATCAGCGTGCGCAGCACCCGGTTCAGCGACTGTTTGGTGACGCCGAGGATGCTGA
Source organism: Leisingera sp. ANG49 (assembly GCF_059694505.1). NCBI lineage: Bacteria > Pseudomonadati > Pseudomonadota > Alphaproteobacteria > Rhodobacterales > Roseobacteraceae > Leisingera > Leisingera sp. ANG49. The sequence continues at coordinate 209,174 of NZ_JCATZN010000004.1, read as the reverse complement.
GCAGATTGTTCACCGTGGTGCCCGGCGAGCGGTTGATGAAATGGATCGCCCGGTGATGCGCCCGGCCATAGGACATCTCGGCCAGGATCCGGTCCGGATCGGCGGTAAAGCCGCGGTAGGCAAAGAACATTGCCTCGATCCCCTGGCGCAGCTGCTCATCTGTCAGAAACAGCAGGCTTTCGCTGCCATATCCCTGCCCTGTCCGGCCCTCAGGCATGTGGTGCCCCCTCGTCTGTCTTGCGGTCAGTTTATGTCAGTGTTGTTGACATTCCAAGGGTGAAGATGTATCGAATCGCAGCTTTGGCGCAAGATTATGTCCGCTCCGGCCTTAACTTGCGCAACAAATGAAAATCACCGCAGAATTCAGGAGGGTGCGGCATGGCTGGTTACGACGACCGCGACGGTGTGATCTGGATGGATGGGGAGCTGGTCGACTGGCGGGATGCCAAGGTGCATATCCTGACCCATGCGATGCACTATGCCTCCTCCGTGTTCGAGGGCGAGCGCGCCTATAACGGCAAGATCTTCAAGAGCCGCGAGCATTCCGAGCGGCTGATCGCCTCGGCCGAGGCGCTGGACATGCCGATGCCCTACACCGTCGACCAGATCGAGGCGGCCAAGGAAGAGGCGTTGAAAGCCTCCGGCCTGCAGGACGCCTATGTGCGGGCGCTGGTGTGGCGCGGCGCAGGCGAGGACATGGGCGTTGCCTCGGCCCGCAACCCGGTGCGGATGGCCGTCGCCGTCTGGGGCTGGGGCGCCTATTACGGCGACGCCAAGATGAAGGGCGCCAAGCTCGACATCGCCGAATGGAAGCGTCCGAGCCCGGAAACCATTCCGGTCCACGCCAAGGCGGCGGGCCTCTACATGATCTGCACCATTTCCAAGCACAAGGCGGAAGCCAAGGGCTGCTCGGATGCGCTGTTCATGGATTACCGCGGCTATGTGGCCGAGGCGACCGGCGCCAACGTCTTTTTCGTGAAGGACGGCGAAGTGCACACGCCGCTGCCGGACTGCTTCCTCAACGGGCTGACCCGGCAGACCGTGATCCAGATGCTGAAGGACAAGGGCATCACCGTGCACGAGCGCCACATCAAGCCGGAAGAGATGGAAGGCTTCGAGCAGTGCTGGCTGACCGGCACCGCTGCCGAGGTCACCCCGGTGGGCGAGATCGGCCCCTACAAGTTCCAAGTCGGCGCCCTGACCCGCGAGATCGCCGAAGACTACGAGAAGCTGGTCCGCGCATAAGCGCCCGGCCGACGCCAGATGAAAACCCCCGCCATCGTGCGGGGGTTTTGCTTTGCGGCTGTATTATTGGCGGCCTGATTGCGGCGGTATCTGGCCGCCAATGCCGATTTCCTGCAATTTTTTCAGCACTGTGCCATAGTCGGGCTTATTGCTGAAAAGCCATTCCGGGGCAGGCTGCGTGCTGCTGCCCGCCAAGGAGGAGCAGGAACACGATGGACCTGAGCATTGCCTATGTGAGCTATCTTGAGCTGGGGCTGCGGCTGATCTGCGCCGTGGCCGCCGGGGGGCTGCTGGGTCTGGATAGGGAGCTGCGGCACCGCAAGGTGGGCATGCGGACCTACATGATTGTCTCGCTTGGGGCGGCGGGCTTTACGCTGATCACCATGGAGATGTCGATGGAGGCGCTGAGCCTTGAAATGGGGGCCGACCCGACCCGCATCATGCAGGGGCTTGTCGGCGCGATCGGATTTCTGGGCGCCGGTGCGATCATTCACGGCGACGAGCGGGTCGGCGGCATGGCAACCGCGGCCAGCCTGTGGGTGGCCGGCGGAGTCGGCATGGCGTCCGGGCTGGGCTATTATGTTCATGCGGTACTGCTGGCCGCGGTGGCTGCGGCAATCCTCTCGATGAGCCGCCTGATGAGCAGCCGCGGCAGCAAGGACCGGCCGGATATCAGCGATTGACGCCACCCGGTCAGGGTGTCCTGAGGTCTCCGGGTCCACCTGCCTGAGCGTTCACATTTCCTTGCAGATCGTCCGGCACCATGGACGCGGGATGCCTGCCGCCTAACATGCAAGGCATGTTGGATCTGCTCAGCGATATTCTCACCCGGCTGTCTCTGAAGGGGACGCTCTATTTCCGCACCTCCTTTACCCCGCCGTTCGGGATCCAGGTGCCGCCGTATGAGAATGTGGCGCGGTTCCACTTCGTGCAGCGCGGCGAACTGAAGGTGCATGTGCCTGCAAGTGGCGAAACCCTGCGGCTGAAGCAGGGCGACCTGGTGCTGATCCCGCATGGTGCGGCGCATATGCTGCTATGCAACGAGGTGCAGCCGCTGGAGGCGCTGCCGCTGGAGCAGGTGCTGCAGGATGCGGGGTATGACGGCGGCGGGGTGCTGGTTTACGGCGGCGCCGTAGAGGACCGGGACACCCAGCTGATCTGCGGCCATTTCTCCTTTGCCGCCATGCCGGGGCGGCGCGGCGCCGGGCATATGCTGATCGACCGGTTGCCGCCCTATATCGTGATCGAGAACTACGGCGAGGAAGCCGGCGCCTGGATCGAGGCCACGCTGCGGATGATCGGCTCCGAGGTGCAGGGCGCCCGTATCGGCGGCGACCTGATTGCGCTGAAACTCTCCGAGGTGCTGTTTGCCCAGGCCATCCGCGCCTATCTGGAGCATCAGAGCCCCAGCGGGTCGGCGCTGGCGGGGTTTGCCGACCCGCGTCTTTCCCGCGCGCTGAGCGCGTTTCATCAGGCGCCGGCGCAGGAGTGGAGTGTGGAGGGCCTGGCGCGGGAGGCCGGCATGTCGCGCACCGCCTTTGCGCAGGAGTTCACCGCCAAGATGGCCGTGACGCCGATGCAGTACCTGACCGGCTGGCGGATGCAGATCGCCTGCCAGGGGCTGGCGGAGCAGGGCCTGAACGTCGCGGATGCGGCCGAGATTGCAGGTTATGCCTCCGAGGCGGCGTTCTCCCGCGTGTTCCGCAAGCAGGTCGGCATGTCCCCGGCGGCCTACCGGCAGCAGCACAGCGCTGCCTGACCTGCTATGTGCCGGGTATCCTGAACGATCTGCAATGATTCTAGGCGTTCCGGAAATTCATCGTCCAGTCCTGTTGAGGCAATCTGGGGCCGGGGCCGCAATTGCGGCTTAGAGACCTCAGTAACAAGGACCTGACCCATGCCCCTCCGCTTTGTGACCCGTACCATCCACGCCTATCTCGACTACCCGGTGGCCATCGCCCTGATGGGGCTGCCGTTCCTGCTGGGCCTCGGCGAAAGCACCCCGCTGGCGCTGTGGCTGTCGGTGGCCACCGGCATCGCCGCCTTTGCGCTGACGGTGCTGACCGACCACCACCTCGGCCTGATCCGGGTGCTGCCCTACAAGCTGCATCTGGCCGTCGATCTGATTGTCGGCCTCGCCTTTCTGGCGGCACCTTTCCTCTTCGGTTTTGCCGGGCTGGATGCGGCCTTCTACTGGCTGAACGGGGCCGCGGTGGTTGCGGTGATCTCTCTCAGCGCGCCGGAAGAGACTGAGGCCGCCTCTGCCTGATCCCTACTGGCGCAGCAGCCAGTCCACCACCGTCTTGGCCCGGCCCTGAGCGCTGGGCCACAGCACGTAGAAGCCCTGATCCCCCAGCCGCGGGGCCTGCCACAGCACTTTTAGTGGCTGGCTGCCCAGGAAAATGCGCGGCACCAGGGCAATGCCCTGGCCGTTCACTGCCGCATCCATCGCCAGCGCGGTCTGGTTGAATTGCAGGACCCGGCCCTCCGCGCTGATCCCTTCCTGGCGCAGCAGCAGGTCCCAGTGCCGGTGCCCGTCCTGGATCAGTGTGTGCAGGGCAAGATCTGCCAATCCGGGAGATTCTTCATCGGTTAGAGCCGAATCCTGACGTGCCACCGCCACCAGATCCACCAGCGACAGGAGCGCGGAGTTCAGGCTGCTTTCCTGCGGTTTGCCGCCCTGGCGGATGGCGATGTCGATGCCGTCGCGCTTGAAATCCGTCAGGCTTTCCTCCGCCACCACCCGCAGGTCGATACCGGGGTGCCGCGCCTCGAATTCCGGCAGCCGCGGCACCAGCCATTTTGAGGCAAAGGAGGGCGGCACTGACAGGGTCACCCGCTGAACCGCAGGGGCCAGTTTATCCGTTGCCTCCCGGATCAGCGCCAGCGCCTGTTGCACCGGCGCGTGATAACTGCGCCCGGTGTCGGTCAGCGACAGCCCGCGGGCGTGGCGGTGGAACAGCTTGTGGCCCAGATCCGCCTCCAGCCGCCGCACCTGCTGCGCCACGGCTCCTTGAGTCAGGTGCAGCTCCTCCGCCGCGCGGCCGAAGTTCAGGTGGCGGGCGGCGGCATCGAACATCCGCAGGGCGTTGAGGTTGGGAAGGCGCATCGGATCTCAGCCAGTAGATTTCCTACAGTCTGGCGCGATGAGACATGATTGGTCAAGCGCGGCCCGGTCAGCCATCCTGTGGGCAAGCAAAGGAGTATGGATATGACCAAAGTTGCTCTCTTCACCGCCGCGGGTAGCGGCATGGGCGCGGATGCCGCCCGCCACCTTCATGAGCAGGGGTATGAGGTCGCGATCCTCTCCTCCTCCGGCAAGGGCGAGGCCCTGGCGCAGGAGCTGGGCGGGGTGGGCCACACGGGTTCCAACCTGGAGCAAAGCGATCTGCAGGCTTTGGTGGACAAGGCGATGGACCGCTGGGGCCGCATCGATGTGCTGGTCAATTCCGCGGGCCACGGGCCCAAGGGCGATATCCTGGAGATCAGCGACGACGACTGGCATCTGGGGATGGAATATTACCTGATGAACGTGATCCGCCCTTCGCGGCTGGTGGCGCCGATCATGGCAGCACAGGGCAAGGGCTCGATCATAAACATCTCCACTTTCGCGGTGTTTGAGCCGGATCCGCTGTTCCCGACCTCCGGCGTGTTCCGGGCCGGGCTGGCGAGTTTCACCAAGCTGTTTGCCGACAAGTTTGCGGCCCAAGGCGTGCGGATGAACAATGTGCTGCCGGGTTTCATCGACAGCCTGCCGGAGACTGAAGACCGCAAGGCGCGGATCCCGATGGGCCGCTATGGCACAGCGCGCGAGATCTCAGCGCTGGTGGCCTATCTGGCCTCGGATGATGCGGCCTATACCACCGGGCAGAACATCCGTGTCGACGGGGGGCTGACCCGCGCGATCTGAACCGGCCGGTGCGGGGTGCAGGCTCAATTCTTGCTATTTGCCTTTATTAGAGCCTGCTACCCGCCCTTCGGGTCGATCAGTGGCTTGGCCTTGCCGCGCCGAAGGCCCAGCCGGTGCTCGCGCCAGATCACCAGCACATTGCCGGCAATCACCAGCGCCGCGCCTGCCAGCATCACCAGCGTCGGCCATTCATCGAACCAGACATAGCCGATCACGATGGCAAAGATCATCGAGGCGTAGTCATAGGGCGCCAGCATTGAGGCCGGCGCAAACCGGTAGGAGGAGGTGACCAGGATCTGCGCCACCCCGCCGACCAGCCCGGCGCTGACCAGCAGCGCCGCGGTTTGCGCGTCCGGCATCACCCAGCCGAAAGGCGCGGTCAGCAATGCGAGTCCCGAGGCAGTCAGCGAGAAATAGAACACGATGGCCGCGGTATGCTCCGATTGCACCATGCGGCGGATGTGGATCTGCACAAATCCGCGGGCGACAGTGGCGCCAACCACCAGCAGCACCCCCAGCATGGCACCATCGCCGAGGTCGCCGCCGAGGCGCGGCCAGATCATGATCAGCACGCCCAAGAGGCCGATGGCGACGGCGCTGATGCGTACCAGCCGGATGGTCTCGCCCAGAAACAGTGCCGCCAGGCTCAGAGTGAAGATCGGGGTGGCATAGCCGATGGCGGTGACCTCCGGCAGCGGCAGCAGCGCCAGCCCCATGAAGGTCATCCCCATCGCTGAGGTGCCGACCAGGCCGCGCCACACGTGAAACATCGGTTTCCTGGTGATCAGCCCCTGGCGCAGCTGGCCACGCGCCGCCAGCCAGGCGACGATCACCGGAATCGCAAAGAAGGAGCGGAAGAACACCGCCTCGCCTGCCGGCACGGTTTCCGAGGTGGCCTTGATGATCCCGGACAGCGCGGTGAACAGCGCAATCGCGGTCACTTTCAGCAGGACCGCCAGCACAGGCCGATGCGATGTTAAGGATTTTGCCATGGCGCGACCCTGCGCCCAAGCGCCGCAAAGATCAATGGCTTGATTTCGGCGGGTCAAGGCGCGCAAATGGCGCCGCCAGATGAAGGAGCCGCCGATGTATGACGCCAACCACCTGATCCGCCAGCTGCGTGAGTCCTCGCTGGGGCGCGAGGAGGATGTTTTTGCCCGGCTTCCGGGCGGCAGCAGCATCACATTCGGCGCGCTTTTTGCCGGAGCGGAGCGGATGGCAGCGGCGTTGACCTCCCAGGGCGTGCAGCCCGGGGACCGGGTGGCGGTGCAGGTCCAGAAAACCATTCAGGCGATCGAGCTGTACCTTGGCACCGTCATGGCGGGCGGCATTTTCCTGCCCTTGAACACTGCCTACACCGGGCCGGAGGTCGCCTATTTCGTGGGCGACGCCTCTCCGCACGTGGTGGTCTGCGATCCGGCGCGGCTGGAAGAGATCACCGCGATTGCGGGCGCGGCGCGGGTGCTGACGCTGGATGCGGCGGGGCAGGGGAGTTTGCGCGATCTGGCGGAGGCTCAGGACGGGTTCGAACCCGTGTCGCGGCAGGCGGATGATCTGGCTGCGATCCTTTACACCTCCGGCACCACCGGCCGCTCCAAGGGCGCGATGCTGAGCCATGACAATCTGGCGTCCAATTCGCTGACACTGCGGGACACCTGGCGGTTCACCAAGGACGACGTGCTGATCCACGCGCTGCCGATCTTTCACACCCACGGGCTGTTTGTGGCAACCAATGTGGCGTTGTTTGCAGGCGCCCAGGTGGTGTTCCTGCCGGGGTTTGATGCGGATGCGATCCTGGAGGCGATGCCGTCGGCCACAGCGCTGATGGGGGTGCCGACGTTCTACACCCGCCTGCTGGCGGATGCGCGGCTGACGCCGGAGCGTGCTGCGAACATGCGCCTGTTCATTTCCGGCTCCGCGCCCCTGCTGGTGGATACGCACGAGCAGTGGGAGGCCCGCACCGGCCACCGCATCCTGGAACGCTACGGGATGACCGAAACCAATATGAGCACGTCGAACCCCTATGACGGCGAGCGCCGGGCCGGCACCGTCGGCTTCCCGCTGCCGGGTGTGGAGGCGCGGGTCATCAAGGACGGGGCGGAGGTGCCGGGTGGAGAGATCGGCGTGCTGGAGGTGCGCGGGCCGAATGTGTTCCAGGGCTACTGGCAGATGCCGGAGAAAACGGCGGAGGAACTGAAGCCGGACGGCTGGTTCATCACCGGCGACATGGCGAAGATCGACGCCGATGGCTATGTCACCATTGTCGGGCGCGAGAAGGATCTGATCATCACCGGCGGCTTCAATGTCTACCCCAAGGAGGTCGAGAGCCTGATCGACGACCTGCCCGGCGTGCTGGAAAGCGCGGTGATCGGTGTGCCGCACCCGGATTTTGGCGAGGGCGTGGTGGCCGTGGTGGTGCCGGAGGGCGATGGCACCAGTGCTGAGGCGATCAAGACGGCGCTCTCCGGCCAGCTTGCCAAGTTCAAGCAGCCCAAGGAGATCATCCTGCTGGAGGCCTTGCCGCGCAACACCATGGGCAAGGTGCAGAAAAAAGCCCTGCGCGAGGAATACGCAGAGCTGTTTTCGTAAGAGATAAAGGGCGCTGCCTGTGCTGCAAGCGGCACAGGCGATTAGGATCAATGCACCGCCGCGTGCGACTCTTCCTCGCGCCATTCCCGCACGGCCTGCACCAGGATCTGGAAGGCGGAGTTCAGGAACAGACCGCCCATGATGCCGGCCACGATCAGGTCGGGCCAGCCGGTCGCCGTGCCCCAGACGCCAAGCGCGGCAATCATCACCGCCACATTGCCGATCGCGTCGTTGCGCGAGCACAGCCAGACCGAGCGGACATTGGCGTCGCCGTCCTTGTAGCGCGCCAGCAGCAGCACCGAAATCAGGTTGGCCGCCAGCGCCATGAAACCGATCACCCCCATGATATGGGCCTGCGGCACGCCGACGTAGAAAACCTGGTAGACAGTGGAGCCGAACACCCAGAGCCCCATGAGCAACAGGCTGATGCCCTTGCCGAGCGCCGCCAGCGCCCGGGTGCGCAGGCTGGCGCCGATCACCGCCAGCGAGATGCCATAGGTCAGCGCGTCGCCCAGAAAGTCCAAGGCGTCGGCCTTCAGCGCCTGGCTGCCGGACAGTTGGCCCGCACCCATTTCCACCGCGAACATGCCGGCGTTGATGGCGATCACCAGCCAAAGCCTGCGTTTGTAGTCCGCCGATACCCCGTCAAACCGGGCCTCATGATTGCAGCAGCCTGCCATTGCTCTTGTCCTCATTCCTGATTCGGGATCAATGTAGGGCCTCTAGTCACTAGAGCATCAAGAGGGTTTGCGCATGTTTTCCATCGGCCAGCTGTCCAAGGCCACCGGCGTGAAGGTGCCGACCATCCGCTATTACGAGGAAATCGGCCTGCTGCCGCAGCCGGGCCGCAATGCCGGCAACCAGCGCCGTTACGGGCAGGACGGCATGGACGCGCTGGGCTTCATCAAACACGCCCGGGACCTCGGCTTTCCGCTGGAGGATATCAAATCACTGATGGGCCTCGATGGCCACCTGGGAGATGACTGCGCCGAAGCCGACCGGATTGCCCGCAGCCAGCTGCAAAACGTGCGCGCGCGGATCGCCCGGCTGGAACGCCTGGCCGACGAGCTGGAGCGGATCAGCCACTTGTGTGACGGCGGCAACGGCGGCTGCTGCAAGGTGCTGACCGCGCTGGGCGACCACAGCCAATGCGCCAGTGAGCATGATTGAGGGTGCAGGCTGAGAGGATCTGCCCGAACCATTTCCGGGCAAACCCCTTTGTTAGAGCCTGATCCTCAGCCGATGCGGCCCTGGTTTTCGCCAATCTGGCCGCGGTGCAGCAGCAGGTGGTCCAGGATCACGCAGGCCATCATCGCTTCGGCCACCGGCACCGCGCGGATGCCGACGCAAGGGTCGTGGCGGCCTTTGGTGATCACCTCGGTGGCGGAGCCGTCCTTGCGGATCGACTTCCGCGGGGTGAGGATTGAGGAGGTCGGCTTGACCGCGAAACGCACCACCACATCCTGCCCGGTGGAGATGCCGCCGAGGATGCCGCCGGCGTGGTTCGACGAATACTCAGGCCCGTTTTCGCCCATGAAAATCTCGTCGGCATTTTCCGAGCCCTTCAGCCGCGCGGCATTCATGCCTTCGCCGATCTCGACGCCTTTCACGGCGTTGATCGACATCATCGCAGCGGCCAGATCAGTGTCGAGCTTGCAATAAACCGGTGCGCCGATGCCTGCGGGGACACCCCGGGCGACAACCTCAACCACGGCGCCAACCGAGTCATGCGCCTTGCGCAGGCCTTGCAGGTAGTCTTCCCACTCCTGCACCGCGCCTGCATCGGGGATCCAGAAATCGTTCTGCTCGATCGCGTCCCAGTCAAAGCGGCTGCGGTCGATCTCCAGCTCGCCCATTTGGGTCATGTAGCCCTTGATCTCCAGCCCCGGCACCAGCGCCTTGATTGCTTCACGTGCAACACCGCCGGCCGCAACCCGCGCGGCAGTCTCGCGCGCCGAGGACCGGCCGCCGCCGCGGTAGTCACGGTTGCCGTATTTCTGGAAATAGGTGATGTCGGCGTGACCCGGACGGAAGGTCTGGGAGATCTCGCCGTAATCCTTTGACCGCTGGTCGGTGTTCTCGATCATCAGCTGGATCGGGGTCCCGGTTGACATGCCGTCGAACACGCCGGACAGGATTTTCACCGCGTCCGGTTCATTGCGCTGGGTGGTATTCTTGTTCTGGCCGGGACGGCGCTTGTCGAGCCATTGCTGCAGCATTTCCGGCTCCAGCGGCACATTCGGCGGGCAGCCGTCGACGGTGGCGCCAAGCGCAGGCCCGTGGCTCTCGCCCCAGGTGGTGACGCGGAAGAGGTGTCCAAAGCTGTTCATCGACATGCGCGGTCTCCTTTGCGCTGTGCTTAGCGGGCAGGGGCCTGTGCCTCAAGCGGATTCCTCTGCGGCAAAGGGCACGGGGGGCGCTGCCCCCGCCGCCTTCGGCGGCTCCCCCGGGATATTTTCAGCCAGATGAGCTAGGGACGGGCACTGGCAGCGGTCCAGTTTGCCTGAACCGTAGGTCCTGGCGGGGCTTTGGCTTGTCATTGCTGCGCCCCGGGCCTAATGTCCGCGCCACCTCGGGGTGCGCGGCAGCGCTGAGATGACACCCGTTGAACCTGAACCGGATCACACCGGCGGAGGGAAGGTACTGGACAGCCTCCACCCTTGCCCAAAGCCGCAAAGGAGGATGGCATGAAACATCTTGCATTTGCAGCGGGACTGCTCGGCGCTTCGGCAGCCTTTGCCGATACGCCCGAACTCACTGTTTACACCTATGACAGCTTTGTTTCCGACTGGGGCCCCGGCCCGGCGGTGGAAAAGGCGTTTGAGGAGGTCTGCGGCTGCGACCTGAAACTGGTCGGCGCGGGCGACGGCGCGGCGCTGCTGGCGCGGGTCAAGCTGGAGGGCGAACGCTCGGACGCGGACGTGGTGCTGGGTCTCGACACCAACCTGACCGCAGCGGCCAAGGAAACCGGCCTGTTTGCAGAGCATTCCGTGAGCGCCGAGTTTGCGCTGCCGGTGGAATGGAACGACGCGACATTTGTGCCGTATGACTGGGGCTACTTTGCCTTTGTCCACAACGCCGACGCCGCGGCGCCTGCGGATTTCAAGGCGCTGGCTGCCAGCGACAAGAAGATCGTCATTCAGGACCCGCGCTCCTCGACCCCGGGTCTGGGGCTGCTGCTGTGGGTCAAGGCCGCCTATGGCGACGAGGCGCCGGAGATTTGGAAGGGCCTGTCTGACAACGTCGTGACCGTGACCAAGGGCTGGTCCGAGGCCTATGGCATGTTCCTGGAAGGCGAGGCCGATATGGTGCTCTCCTACACCACCTCCCCCGCCTACCATTTGATTGCAGAGGAAGACGGCTCCAAGGCAGCGGCATCTTTTGATGAGGGGCATTACATGCAGGTGGAGGTTGCCGGCAAACTGGCGAACACCGACCAGCCGGAGCTGGCCGACCAGTTCCTGGCCTTCATGGTGTCGGATGCGTTCCAGTCGATCATCCCGACCACCAACTGGATGTATCCGGCGGTGACCCCGGCGGCGGGCCTGCCGGAAGGGTTCGATACCCTGATCGCGCCTGAAAAATCGCTGCTGCTGAGCGAAACGGAAGCGGCAGAGGTGCGCGATGCGGCGCTGGGCGAATGGCTGGACGCGCTCAGCCAGTAAGCGCCTTTCCCGGCATCAGCGCAGCCCTGTTGGTGGCTGCGCTGATCCTGGGAACGCTGGGGGCGGTTGCCTTCAGGGCCGAGGCCGGCACCGGGATTGCCGCCAGCGACTGGGCCGCGCTGCGGTTCACGCTGACCCAGGCGAGCCTGTCGGCGCTCTTGAGCGTTGGCCTTGCCATTCCGGTCGCCCGCGCGCTGGCGCGGCGCCGGTTTCCGGGGCGGAGCCTGCTGATTGCCCTTTTGGGCGCGCCCTTCATCCTGCCTGTCATTGTTGCCATTCTTGGTTTGCTGGCCGTCTTCGGCCGGGTGGGATGGCTGAGCCAGGGGCTGATTTTCCTCGGGTTAGAGCCTGTTCAGATCTACGGGCTGCACGGGGTTGTGCTGGCGCATGTCTTCTTCAACCTGCCGCTGGCGACGCGGCTGATCCTGCAGGGCTGGCAGGAGATCCCCGCCGAACGCTTCCGCCTGGCGGCGCAGCTGGATGCCGGGCCGCTGGCGATGTGGCGGCTGCTGGAAGGGCCGATGCTGCGGCGGGTGGCGCCCGGCGCGCTGGCGGTTGTTTTTGCCATTTGCCTGTCGAGTTTCGCGGTGGCACTGACCCTGGGCGGCGGTCCCCGGGCGACGACCATAGAACTCGCGATCTATCAGGCGTTCCGGTTCGATTTCGACCTGGGCCGCGCGGCGCTGCTGTCGGGTATGCAGCTGCTGCTGACCGGCGCCGCCGCGCTGGTGGCGCTGCGGGTGTCGGCAGGGGAGGGCTTTGGCGCCGGCCTTGACCGTGCGGTGCGGCGCTGGGACGGGCAAAGCGCCTTGGCGCGCGGCCTGGACGGGTTCTGGATTATCCTGTCCGCTGCCTTTCTGCTGCTGCCGCTGACGGCGATTGTGCTGGCTGGTCTGCCGGGACTGGCTGCCTTGAAAGGCAGTGTCTGGCAGGCCGCTGGCAATTCCATTCTGGTGGCGGCGCTCAGCACCGTGATCCTGCTGCTGCTGGCCTTGCCGATGGCCGCCGCCGTCGCGGCGGGGCGGAACGGCTTGACCGAACTGTCGGGAATTCTGGGGCTTGCGGCCTCGCCGCTGGTGATTGGCACCGGATTGTTCATTCTGATCTATCCCATTGCGGACCCTTTTGCGCTGGCGCTGCCGGTGACGGCGCTGGTCAATGCGGTGATGGCGCTGCCCTTTGCCATGCGGATTCTGGTGCCGCGTGCGCGCGAGGTGCTGGCGCGCTATGGCCGCCTGTCGCTGTCGCTGGACATGCAGGGCTGGGCTTTTGTCCGCCGGGTTTACCTGCCGCGGATGCGGGCGCAGACGGGATTTGCTGCCGGGCTGGCGGCGGCGCTGTCGATGGGGGATTTGGGCGTGGTGGCGCTGTTTGCCGATCCGGATTTTGCAACGCTGCCGTTGCAGATCTACCGGCTGATGGGGGCCTACCGGATGGAGGCTGCGGCGGCTGCGGCGCTGTTGCTGCTGATGCTCTCGATGGGGGCATTCTGGATATTGGACCGCGGAGGGCGCTGGCATGCTGAAGCTTGAGACCTGCCGGATCATGAACGGCGATTATGCGGTGGAGGCGGATCTGGAGATCAGCCCCGGCGCCTGCGTGGCGGTGATCGGCCCGTCCGGCGCCGGGAAATCCACGCTGGTGGAGGCGGTTGCCGGTTTTCTGCCGGTCACCCGCGGGCGGATTTCGTGGAACGGGTCGGACCTGACGCGCAGTCCGCCGGGCAAGCGGCCGGTGGCAATGCTGTTTCAGGACGGCAACCTGTTTCCGCATCTGACGGTGGCGCAGAATGTCGGCTTGGGGCTGCACGCAAACCTGCGGTTGAGCCAGGCGGAGTGGCGCCAGGTAGAGGCGGCGCTGGAGCGGGTCGGTCTTGGCGGCATGGGCGGGCGCAAGCCCGCGGCGCTGTCGGGAGGCCAGCAGAGCCGGGTGGCGCTGGCGCGGGTGCTGGTGCAGGGGCGCGATATCCTGCTGCTGGATGAACCCTTTGCCGCGCTTGGCCCGGCGCTGAAGGCTGAGATGCTGGACCTGGTGGCGGAGCTTGCCCGTGAAAACGGGGCAACGGTTCTGATGGTCAGCCATGACCCGAATGATGCCCGCCGGATTGCGGACCAAGTGGTGCTGGTGGCGGAGGGCATGGCGCACCCGCCGCAACAGACGGCGGAGCTGCTGGACAACCCGCCGCCTGCCTTGAAAGCGTATTTAGGTTAGGCGGCCAGTGCCGTTTCCCGCGTTTTTGTAATCATCAGGGCCGCGCTGGCGGCTTCGTTGCCCTTTTGAACGAAATGCTCGCGGTAGATGGCAACGTGATGATCGGTTTCCTGAAAATGGTGCGGGGTCAGCGAGACCGACAGTACCGGCACTCCGGTGTCCATGCCGGCGCGCATCAGACCGTCGACCACCGCCTGGGCCACGAAATCATGCCGGTAGATACCGCCATCCACGACCAGCGCGGCGCAGGCCACGGCGGCGTATTTTCCGGTCTTGGCCAGCTCCTGTGCCAGCAGGGGCATTTCAAAGGCGCCGGGCACGTCGAACACGTCGACCTGCTCTGCCGGGATCAGCTGCAGAAAGCCTTCCAGCGCGCGGTCGACAATATCTGCATGCCATTGCGCCTTGATGAAGGCATAGCGGGTGTGTGTCATTTCGTAATCTCCTTGTGCTTCTGACACGTCACCCAAGGCGATCACGAGCAGACGGGCGTACGCCTGGCGCCGCCCTTCTGCACGTTCTCTTCCATCCGGACTGTGACCGTCGGCTCTGGAGTCGCACCAGATCTGCTGACACTTCCGAAATCCGGAAGCCGCTCGCGGGCTTACGGGATGGGCCCGCTTACCGCCGGTGGGGAATTCCGCCCCGCCCTGAGAACGAAACGGACCTTGCCAACAGGCGGGCAGATTTTCAAGAGTGACGATGAAGGAGACTGCCATGCATCCCAATCCGGTTTTTCACGACGCCGATACCGCGCAGAACCTCGCGTTTGCCCGGGAACGCGCCTTTGGCGTGCTGGCTGTGTCCGCGGAGGAGGCACCGCTGATCAGCCATGTGCCGTTCCTGATATCGCAGGACGGGAAATGGGCGGACCTGCATCTGGTGCGCTCCAATCCCATCGTGCGGGGGCTGAAGGAGATGCGGCAGGCCAAGCTCGCGGTGACCGGCCCCGACGGCTATGTCTCGCCGGACTGGTACGGGGTGCCGGACCAGGTGCCGACCTGGAATTATGTCGCGGTGCATCTGACCGGGGAACTGGAGCTGCGCCCGGCTGAGGAATTGCGCGATCTGCTGGACCGGCAGGCAGCCTTTTATGAGGCGCGGCTGGCACCGAAGCCGCCCTGGACGACGGCCAAGATGGATGCAGCGGCGCTGGACCGGATGATGCGGATGATTGTACCCGCCCGGATGCGGATCACGGGCGTCGATGGCACCTGGAAGCTGAGCCAGAACAAACCGGACGCCGGGCGCACCGCAGCAGCAGAGATGATTGCCGGCGGGATCGGTGCGGAGCTGGAGGAACTGGCGGCGCTGATGCGTCAGGTCTCAACCAGGTCGTAGTGCTTGATGGTGCGCGACTCGACCAGTTCGGCCTCGGCCGGGTCGATATGCGGGCTTGTGTAATCCTCGCCCACAAACGCCTTGAGCGAGGCCAGATCCTTCCACACCATCACAAAGCTGAACTCCCGCGGGGTTTCGGCCCGCGGTGCGCCGGGCAGCACCGAAACGATGCCGTCTGTGCCCTTCATCAGCGGAATCGCGGTTTCATGAAAGAATCTGCTGAACTCGGCTTCCTTGCCGGGCCGGATCACAACCTGGAATATCCGCATGATCATTGGCGTCCCTCCTGACAATGTTTACAGGTGGCCAGCATACCACATGTGATGATTGCCCCTTCCCCTCAGCCCGGCTTGCAGTAGGCTGCGGCCAAACAGGAGAGGATTTCCCATGAGGCTCACTTATTCCCAAGCGTCCCCCTTTGCCCGCAAGGTTGTGGTGCTGCTGCATGAAACCGGGCAGGTGGACGATGTCGAGATTCTGGACGTCACCACCACACCCCTGAACCCCAGCCCGGATGTGAAATCCAGCAACCCGCTGGCCAAAATTCCGGCGCTGGAGCGCAATGACGGGCCGGCGCTGTATGACAGCCGGGTGATCTGCGCTTACCTGGATGAGCGCGCGGGCGGCAGGCTCTATGGCGGCTGGGACAGCAAGGTGCTGGAGGCCACCGCCGACGGGATCATGGATGCGGCGGTGCTGATGTCCTATGAAAAACGGCTGCGTCCCGAGGAAAAACAGTGGGAAAGCTGGCTGGATGCACAGCGCAGCAAGGTGCTGGGCGGCTGCGCGGCGCTGAATGCCCGCTGGATGAGCCATCTGCAGGGGCCGCTGGACATCGGCCAGATCGCGGTGGCCTGTGCGCTGGCCTATGTGGACTTCCGCCACCCGGAAACCAACTGGCGCCAGGGCAACGAGGCGCTGGCAGACTGGTTCGCCGAATTCGAATCGCGCCCCGCGATGCAGGCGACAAAACCGCCCGCGGCCTGAGCGCGGCCCCTTGAAACATGCATGTGCCGCGCCGATATGGGTGCGGCACTGTCACACAGGCGTGACAGAATTGCCGTCTGCGGCTTTCTGCGCGCCCATGACCGCTGGACGAACGGCTCTCTCCCCGCTAGACACGCGCCTGAGTCACTGCGAGCAATCGCGGTGCATGCGCATGTTTGCCCTAAACGGGCGCTGGAATTGGAGAAAACCTCGTGTCCCACGCAGAAGACCACGAAGGAACCCGGAGAGATTTCCTCTACTACGCCACTGCCGGCGCCGGGGCAGTGACCGCGGGTGCCGCCGTATGGCCCCTGGTCAACCAGATGAACCCCTCCGCCGACGTGAAAGCGCTGTCCTCGATCCTGGTCGATGTCAGCGGCGTGGAAGTTGGCACGCAGATCTCGGTCATGTTCCTGGGCAAGCCGGTGTTCATCCGCCGCCGCACCCAGGAAGAGATCGACGAGGCCCGTGCCGTGGAGCTGTCCGAGCTGATCGACCCGCGGTCGGAAAACCCGAACAAGCCGGGCACCGACGCTGCGGACGCCAACCGCACCATGGACGACGCCGGCGAATGGCTGGTGATGATGGGTGTCTGCACCCACCTGGGCTGTGTGCCGCTGGGCGACGGCGCCGGCGAATTCAACGGCTGGTTCTGCCCGTGCCACGGGTCGCACTACGACACCGCAGGCCGCATCCGCAAAGGCCCGGCGCCGGAGAACCTGCACGTGCCGGTGGCTGAGTTCACCGACGCCAACACCATCAAGCTGGGATAAGGAAACGCGCTCATGTCCGGTATTCCGCACGACCATTACGAGCCGAAGACAGGCGCAGAGAAGTGGCTGCACAGCCGCCTGCCCATCGTCGGCCTGATCTATGACACCATCATGATCCCCACCCCCAAGAACCTGAACTGGTGGTGGATCTGGGGCATCGTCCTGGCCTTCTGCCTGGCGCTGCAAATCGTCACCGGCATCGTCCTGGTGATGCACTACACCCCGCATGTCGACATGGCCTTTGCATCCGTTGAGCATATCATGCGCAACGTGAACGGCGGCCACATGCTGCGCTACCTGCACATGAACGGCGCCTCGCTGTTCTTTGTTGCCGTCTACATCCACATCTTCCGCGGCCTGTACTACGGCTCCTACAAGGCGCCCCGCGAGATCACCTGGATCGTCGGCATGCTGATCTACCTGCTGATGATGGGCACCGCCTTCATGGGCTACGTGCTGCCCTGGGGCCAGATGTCCTTTTGGGGTGCAACCGTGATCACCGGCCTGTTCGGCGCGATCCCGTTCATCGGCGAAGCGATCCAGACCTGGCTGCTGGGCGGACCGGCGGTGGACAACGCCACCCTGAACCGCTTCTTCTCGCTGCACTACCTGCTGCCCTTCGTGATCGCAGCGCTGGTGATCGTGCACATCTGGGCCTTCCACACCACCGGCAACAACAACCCCACTGGTGTTGACGTGCGCCGCGGCTCCAAGGAAGAAGCCAAGAAAGACACACTGCCGTTCTGGCCGTACTTCGTGATCAAGGACTTCCTGGGCCTGGCCATTGTGCTGGTGATCTTCTGGGCCATCGTCGGCTTCATGCCGAACTACCTGGGCCACCCGGACAACTACATCGAAGCCAACCCGCTGGTGACGCCTGCGCACATCGTTCCGGAATGGTACTTCCTGCCGTTCTACGCGATCCTGCGCGCCTTCACCTCCGAGGTCTGGGTGGTGCAGTTCGCCTCCTTCATCACCGGCGGCATCATCGACGCGAAGTTCTTCGGCGTGATCGCCATGTTCGGCGCGATCCTGGCCATGGCGCTGGCGCCCTGGCTGGACACCTCCAACGTGCGCTCGGGCCGTTACCGTCCGATGTTCAAATGGTGGTTCGCGCTGCTGATCGTCGACTTCTTTGCCCTGATGTGGCTGGGCGCGATGCCGGCGGAAGAGCCCTATGCATCGTTCTCGCTGATCGCATCGGCCTACTGGTTCGGCTACTTCTTCGTGATCCTGCCGCTGCTGGGCGTGATCGAGAAGCCGCTGGCTCAGCCTGCCACCATCGAAGAGGATTTCGACGCCCACTACGGCAAGAAGTCTTCTGCAGACGCCACTCCTGCCGAGTAAGAAGAAGGAACACCTAGCAATGTTCAAGAAACTGGCAACCGGTGCCGCCTTCGCTCTGGCCATGATCCCTGCTGCGTCCTACGCAGCAGGCGGGGCGGGCCATGTCGAAGATTACGACTTCTCCTTTGAGGGTCCCTTCGGCACCTACGACCGCAACCAGCTGCAGCGCGGCCTGCAAATCTACACCGAAGTCTGCGCAGCCTGCCACGGGCTGAAGCTGGTGCCGATCCGCACCCTGTCCGACGAGGGCGGCCCGCAGATGCCGGAAGATCAGGTACGGGCCTACGCGGCTGACAACTTCAGCGTCTACGATCCGGAACTGGATGAGGACCGCCCGGCCAAGCCGGTCGACCACTTCCCGGAGAACAACAACGCCGGCGCCCCGGACCTCAGCATGATGGCCAAGGCGCGCGCGGGCTTCCATGGCCCCTACGGCCTGGGTCTGAACCAGCTGTTCAAGGGCATGGGCGGTGCCGAATACATCGCCTCGCTGCTGGCCGGCTACACCGGTGAGACCAAGGAAGAAGCAGGCACCACCTTCTATGAAAACACCGCCTTCCCGGGCGGCTGGATTTCGATGGCGCCGCCGCTGTCGGATGAGCAGGTGGAATTTGCCGACGGCCACGCCAACGACGTGGACGCCATGTCGCAGGACGTCGCGGCCTTCCTGATGTGGACCGCCGAGCCCAAGATGATGGCCCGCAAGCAGGCCGGTTTTGTCGGCGTGCTGTTCCTGACCCTGCTGTCGGTGATGCTGTACCTGACCAACAAGCGCCTGTGGGCGCCGCACAAGGGCAAGCACTGATCCCTGGCGGCTGGCACAGCGCTGAATAAAGAAACCCCCGCAAGAGCTTCTTGCGGGGGTTTTTCGTTGCTGAGGGCGCGGCGCGGCAACCTACGCCAGCGGGCTGACCGTCAGATGCGGCAGGCCGTTGGAGGTCTTCTGCGGCGAGCGGTCCTCGGCATTGATGACCGCGGACACCCGGTGGCGCCAGGACGAGAAGCTGTCGAACTGGACCACGTCCACCGGGGTGTCGAACTGCAGCGTGATCCGCCGGTGGCCGCTGCTGCCGCAGGCGGCCAGCCCGTGCACATAGCCGGTGAAGGGCTGGCCCAGATAGCGGCCCTCGACCCGCATCCCCACTTGCAGCTCCAGTGCGTTGGAGGCGCGGGCGTGCAGCGTGTTCCAGTCGCGGAAACCGTAATACTGGGCGACACGCTCCAGGGCGGTGCTGTGGGGAATGGGCTGGCCCTGGGCCTCGGAATGCTTGCGCAGCAGCCGCGCTTCGGCCTTGAGCTGCGCAACAGAAGGAAGGGCAGAGTTCGTCTGCATGGATGTACCTTTCGCAAAAGGGTGCAAAAGTCGTTGCAGACAGGGCTCGCGTTGCTGTCCGGGCGTGCACCCAGGCGTCAGGATATACCTTGTCCGGATTTCACCATGGCCAGAGGCCGCGAGCGGCAGGTACCCGGGACCCTGGTATGGTGATAACGCAGCAAGAGCTAGGGCGCAAATCCTTCAAGCCCGGGGCTGGCACGGCAGTGGCGCCTGTGCCACTCCGTTTCAGTGTGCTGTTTGGCACCCCGCGCGACACGCCATTGACACGCTTGACGGACCCGGCAACAGCATCGCAACATTTATGAGTTGTATTTAACGAGTGGGGAGAGTTGCAATGCCCGGACAATCGAATGCGGATATCTTGCGCGAAGCGATGGCGCGCTGGAACGACTGCAAGGCCGGAGATCTGGCTATGTGGGACGAGTACACCAGCGAGGATATGTGCCTACGGTCCATGGGGGAGGGGCAGCATGGCATCAATTTCAGTTCGGCGCGGAACGGCCGGGAGCAGATGCACAGCTACCTGGCCGAATTGACCAACGCCTTTGAAATGGAGCATTGGACCCTAGAGGAGACAGTCTCTGAAGGCGACCGGGTTGTCGGCCTGGGCACGACGGCCTGGACCTGCAAGGCCACTGGCAAGCGCGTGGAAACTCCCATTGTCCTTGTCTGCCGGTTCCGCGGCGGGCGCATCTGCGAACTGCATGAATTCTACGATTCTGCGTCGGTCGCCGCGTCAACCTGCTAGCTGGCCTGGGGAGCAGGTCAGGCTGTCAGCTGGCCGCCCTCCACGCCGGAAATGGCGGCGGTGACGATCCGGCCTTCCTCCTGCGGTGCCGCAAACGCCACCTCGGTGAACTGCTCGGTGCGGCCCATATGCGGATTTTCCATCAGGATGCG
Source organism: Leisingera sp. ANG49 (assembly GCF_059694505.1). Lineage (NCBI taxonomy): Bacteria > Pseudomonadati > Pseudomonadota > Alphaproteobacteria > Rhodobacterales > Roseobacteraceae > Leisingera > Leisingera sp. ANG49. Next base: position 188,870 of record NZ_JCATZN010000004.1, on the reverse strand, counting down.
GTGGGTCTTGCCGATCTGCGCCGCCAGGTGGCGTTCAACCTGGGCATCGCCAGCCGCGCGCAGGCGGGCGGCGCGCTCCTTGATCACATTGCCGTTCACCTGGTTCGGGATCTTTGCAGCCGGGGTGCCCTCGCGCTTGGAATATGGGAAGACGTGCAGCCAGGTCAGATCGCAGTCGGTGACCAGCTTCAGCGAGTTCTCGAAATGCGCGTCAGACTCGGTCGGGAAACCGGCGATGATGTCGGCGCCGAATGTCATCTCCGGGCGCAGGCGGCGGGCCTCCTCGCAAAACGCGATGGCGTCGTCGCGCAGGTGGCGCCGGGCCATGCGTTTCAAGATCAGGTCGTCGCCGTGCTGCAGAGACAAATGCAGATGCGGCATCAGCCGCGGCTCGGTGGCAATCGCCTGCATCAGGTTTTCATCCGCCTCAATCGAATCGATTGAGGAGATGCGCAGCCGCGGCAGGTCCGGCACCAGTTTCAGGATCCGCATCACCAGGTCGCCGAGGCGGGGCTGTGCGGGCAGATCAGCGCCCCAGGAGGTGAGGTCTACGCCCGTGAGAACCACCTCGTTATAGCCCCTGTCCACCAGCCGCTTGATCTGGTCGATCACCACGCCTGCCGGGACCGAGCGGGAGTTGCCGCGGCCATAGGGGATGATGCAAAAGGTGCAGCGGTGGTCGCAGCCGTTCTGGACCTGCACATAGGCGCGGCTGCGGGTGCCGAAGCCGTCGATCAGATGGCCTGCGGTTTCCGTCACCGACATGATGTCGTCGACTTGGACCTTTTCCGTGGTGCCAATGAAATCCGGCCCCTTGGCGATCTGCTGCCAGGTCGCCGGCTGCATCTTTTCAGTGTTGCCGATGACGCGGGTGACCTCTTCCATTGCGGCAAAGGTTTCCGGCTCCGTCTGGGCGGCGCAGCCGGTCACGATGATCGGTGCCTCCGGGTTTTCCCGGCGCAGCTTGCGGATCTCCTGGCGCGCCTTGCGCACGGCCTCGGCGGTCACCGCGCAGGTGTTGACCACCACGGCGTTCTCCAGACCCGCCTGCTGGCTCAGCTCCTTCATCGCCTCGGTCTCATAGGCGTTCAGGCGGCAGCCGAGGGTGGTGAACTTGGGCACGCTCATACCAGCGACTCCAGGAACTCGCGGGTGAAGGTGCCGTCGAACACATGCATGGTCGGCCCGGTCATCCAGACGCCGTCCTCGGCCCAGTCGATCCACAGGGTGCCGCCGTCCAGGTCGATCTGCACCTTGCGGCCCGTCAGCCCGCGCCGGGCGGCTGCAACGGCGGTTGCGCAGGAGGAGGAGCCGGACGCCAGTGTCACCCCCACACCGCGCTCCCACACGCGCATGCGGATGCGGTCGGGGCCGGTCACCTGGGCGACCTGCACGTTGGTGCGCTGCGGGTAGAGCGGGTGGTGCTCATAACGCTGGCCGAATTCTTCCAGCGGAATGACCTCAGCGTCCTCAACAAAGAAGGTGCAGTGAGGGTTGCCCATTCCGGTGGCAGTGGGGCCGCCCTCGATCGGCAGCTCCAGCGTGTCCGTTTCCTCGGCCAGGGGAATGTCCTGCCAGTCCAGCTGCGGCGCGCCCATGTTGACGGAAGTGAGCCCGTTGCCGGCGTCGCGGGCATAGAGATCACCGCGGTCGGTGGTCAGGTGCAGTTCGGATTTTCCGGTTTCCACGATCAGGTGGCGGGCAATGCAGCGGGTGGCATTGCCGCAAGCTGCAGAGGTGGAACCGTCGGCATTGTAGAAGGTCAGATGCGCGTCGCCCTTGCCGTTCGAAATCACCGTCAGCTGGTCGAAGCCGACGCCGAACTGGCGGTGGGCGATTCCCTTGGCCATCGCCGGGGTGATGGCAATGTCCTGCTCGCGCGCGTCGACAACAACGAAGTCGTTGCCCAGCCCGTGCATCTTCATGAAGGGGATTTTTATGTTTGCCGAGGTGCTCATGGCGGGCATATAGACCCGGCGTGGAGATGAATCCAGCCTTCGGTGAGAAAAGTTGAAAAAAGGGGTTGACCCCCTGCGCTACTCCCCCTAGATACGCCGCCTATCGGGACAGCGTGACACACACCGCCGCGCCGGACCAAAGCGAAATAAGTGCTTGAACCTTCTGGGAAAAACACTTAGACCGCGACGAAGAAGTGGGCCGTTAGCTCAGTTGGTAGAGCAACTGACTTTTAATCAGTGGGTCGCAGGTTCGAATCCTGCACGGCTCACCACTTCCTCCAAAAACCGCTGATGATGAGACGCGAAACCGCTACAAGTAGCCCTGGGCGCGGAAGCTGAGTTCCGCGGATTTTCCGATAATCAGATGGTCGTGCAGGGTGATTCCCAGTGCGGTCAATGCGGCCCGGATCTGGTCCGTCATGCCGATATCGCTGTCGGACGGGGTGGGGTCTCCGGACGGGTGATTATGCACCAGAATCAAGGCGCTGGCGTTGAGTTCTAGGGCGCGTTTGGCGACCTCTCGGGGGTATACGGGCACGTGGTCGACGGTGCCGCGGGCCTGTTCCTCGTCGGCGATCAGGGCGTTCTTGCGGTCCAGGAACAGGATGCGGAACTGTTCGGTTTCGCGGTGGGCCATGGTGGTGTGGCAATAGTCCAAGAGCGCGTCCCAGCCGGAGATCACCTGGCGCCGCATCACCCGGGCGCGGGCCATGCGGTGGGCGGCGGCCTCCAGCACCTTGAGGTCGGTGATCACCGCGTCGCCGATGCCCTTGACCTGCGCCAGCCGTTCCGGCGGGGCGGTCACCACGCGGTTGAAATCCCCAAAGGTATCAAGCAGTTGGCGCGCCAGCGGTTTCACGTCGCGGCGAGGGATGGAGCGGAACAGGACCAGTTCCAGCAGCTCGTAATCGGGCATCGCGGCGGCGCCGCCAGCCATGAAACGCTCGCGCAGGCGGGCGCGGTGGTCCTTGATGTAGGAGGGCAGGCGGCCAGGGGAGAGCGGGGCCGCAGAGGCCTCCTCGCTGCCGGGGAACAGCGGCAGGGAGACGTCCTCGAAGGCGGGGTCCTGTGCCATGGCGCCATGGTGCCGCCATCTTGGTTGAGGAAGTGTTAATGGCTGCCGTGCGAGAGCGGCGGAGGAGCGGCAGCAGGGGGGTGACAGGCGTACACCCCCTGTACACCCTCTGTGCACCGCCGTGGTGCAGCGTGGGGCGTCTGGGCTGGGGATTGCGTAAAGGATGCGCAAAGGAAAAGCGCCCCGGGTTGGGGGCGCTTTTGACCGAGTCGTTTGAAGCAATGTGCCGGGGCTCTGCCCGTTCGCGCCTGAAACCGTCCCCCGGACGGTTTCCTAGACGGCGCTCACCCCTTCATCCCATCCCAGAAGCTTTTCACCGAGGAGAAGAAGCTGCGGGATTCGGGGTTGGTGTTTTCCTCGGAGATGTCCTCAAACTCGCGCAGAAGCTCCTTCTGGCGGGTGGTGAGGTTCATCGGGGTTTCCACCGCCAGTTCGATGAACATGTCGCCGGTGCCGCCGCCGCGCAGCGCCGGCATGCCCTTGCCGCGCAGGCGCATCTGGCGGCCGGACTGGCTGCCCTCGGGGATCTGCACCCGGCCGCGGCCGCCGTCGATGGTCGGCACCTCAATGGAGCCGCCAAGCGCCGCCTTGGCCATGCTGACCGGCACCCGGCAGTAGAGGTTGTTGCCGTCGCGCTCAAACAGCTTGTGCGGGCCAACCTCGACAAAGATGTAGAGATCGCCCGGCGGGCCGCCGCGCAGGCCGGCTTCGCCTTCGCCAGCCAGGCGGATGCGGGTGCCGGTTTCCACGCCTGCCGGGATGTTCACCGACAGCGAGCGGTCTTTTTCCACGCGGCCGTGGCCGTGGCAGGATTTGCACGGGTTCTTGATGATCTGGCCCAGGCCCGAGCAGGTCGGGCAGGTGCGTTCAACGGTGAAGAAGCCCTGCTGCGCGCGGACCTTGCCCATGCCGGAGCAGGTCGGGCAGGTGGTGGGCTCGACGCCGCCTTCGGCGCCGGTGCCCTCGCAGGCGGTGCAGGAGACCGAGGCCGGGACCTTGATGGTCTTGTGCAGCCCGCCAAAGGCGTCCTCGAGCGAGACGCGCAGGTTGTAGCGCAGGTCGGCGCCGCGCGACGCCCGCTGGCGTCCGCCGGCACCGCCGCGCTGGCCGCCCATGAAGTCGCCGAACAGGTCGTCGAACACGTCGGAGAAGGCGGAGGAGAAATCGCCGCCGCCAAAGCCCTGGCCGCCGCCGCGCGGGCCGCCGCCGCCCATGCCGTTTTCAAAGGCGGCATGCCCGAAGCGGTCATAGGCCGCCTTCTTGTCGGCGTCCTTCAGGACGTCGTAAGCCTCGTTGGCTTCCTTGAACTGCGCCTCGGCGTCCGGATTGTCCTTGTTCCGGTCGGGGTGCAGTTCCTTGGCTTTCTTGCGGAAGCCTTTTTTGATTTCGTCTGCGCTGGCGCCTTTGGCCACGCCCAGAACGTCGTAATAGTCACGTTTTGACATCGGTTACCCCATCTGCCTCAACGAAAATGGGCCGGTCCGGGGTCGGACCGGCCCGCCTTGGCCTGAGTGGTCAGGCGTTAGCGCTTGTCGTCGTCCAGGTCTTCGAATTCAGCGTCAACTATGTCGTCGTCGCCGGGGCCTGCGGATTCGTCAGCGGCTGCCGGTTCGTCGTTGCCGCCTTCTTCAGCTTGCGCCTTGTAGATCGCCTCGCCCAGCTTCATGGCGGCTTCGGTCACGTTCTGGATGCCGGATTTGATCTTCTCGGCGGTCGATTTCTCGTTTTCCAGATCGTCCTTCAGCGCGGCCACGGCCAGCTCGATCACCTCGATGGTGGACGGGTCGACCTTGTCGCCATGCTCTTCCACCGATTTCTCGGTCGAGTGGATCAGCGATTCTGCCTGGTTCTTGGCTTCCACCAGTTCGCGGCGTTCCTTGTCCGCCTCGGCGTTGGCTTCGGCGTCCTTGACCATCTTTTCGATGTCGTCGTCGGACAGGCCGCCGGAGGCCTGGATGGTGATCTGCTGTTCCTTGCCGGTCGCCTTGTCCTTGGCGCCGACCGACACGATGCCGTTGGCGTCGATGTCGAAGGTCACTTCGATCTGCGGCATGCCGCGCGGTGCCGGCGGGATTTCTTCGAGGTTGAACTGGCCGAGCATCTTGTTGTCGGCCGCCATTTCACGCTCGCCCTGGAACACGCGGATGGTCACGGCGTTCTGGTTGTCTTCCGCGGTCGAGAACACCTGGCTCTTCTTGGTCGGGATGGTGGTGTTGCGGTCGATCAGGCGGGTGAACACGCCGCCCAGGGTCTCGATGCCCAGGGACAGCGGGGTCACGTCGAGCAGCACCACGTCCTTGACGTCGCCCTGCAGAACGCCGGCCTGGATGGCGGCGCCCATGGCAACCACTTCATCCGGGTTCACGCCCTTGTGCGGCTCCTTGCCGAAGAACTTGGAGACTTCCTCGATGACTTTCGGCATCCGGGTCATACCGCCGACCAGAACCACCTCGTCAATGTCGCCAGCCGACAGGCCCGCGTCCTTGAGGGCCGCCTTGCAGGGGTCCATCGAACGCTTGATCAGGTCGGAGACCAGGCTTTCCAGCTTGGCGCGGGTCAGCTTCATCACCATGTGCAGCGGCTGGCCCGAGGACGGGTCCATCGAGATGAACGGCTGGTTGATCTCGGTCTGCGAGGTGGAGGACAGCTCGATCTTGGCTTTTTCAGCGGCCTCTTTCAGGCGCTGCAGGGCCATCTTGTCCTTGGACAGGTCGACGCCGTTTTCCTTTTTGAACTCATCCGCCAGGTAGTTGACGATGCGCATGTCGAAGTCTTCGCCGCCCAGGAAGGTGTCGCCGTTGGTCGACTTCACTTCGAACAGGCCGTCGTCGATTTCCAGGATGGTGACGTCGAAGGTGCCGCCGCCGAGGTCATAGACGGCGATGGTCTGGGTGTCTTCCTTGTCGAGGCCGTAGGCCAGCGCAGCCGCGGTCGGCTCGTTGATGATGCGCAGCACTTCGAGGCCGGCGATCTTGCCGGCGTCCTTGGTGGCCTGACGCTGGGCGTCGTTGAAGTAGGCAGGCACGGTGATCACCGCCTGGGTGACTTCCTCGCCCAGGTAGGATTCCGCGGTTTCCTTCATCTTGCCCAGGGTGAAGGCGGAGATTTGCGACGGGGAGTATTTCTCACCCTTGGCTTCGACCCATGCGTCGCCGTTGCCGCCGTTGACGATGGAGAACGGCACCATCTTCTTGTCTTTGGCGACGGCCGGGTCGTCGAACCGGCGGCCGATCAGGCGCTTGACGCCGAACACGGTGTTGTCGGGGTTGGTGACGGCCTGGCGTTTGGCCGGCTGGCCGACTAGGCGCTCGTCGTCGGTGAAGGCAACGATCGACGGGGTGGTGCGCGCGCCCTCGGCGTTTTCAATCACGCGGGGCTGGGAGCCATCCATGATGGCCACGCAGGAGTTGGTGGTACCCAGGTCGATGCCGATAACTTTGCTCATTTTTCGATCCCTTATTACTACTCAAGGCGATTACCCGAGGCCTGAACCCGTTGCGGCATCCCGGCCCCGATTGTTTTGCGGTTTGGTCTGCACCTTGCCGCGTCCCGGCGTATATAGGGACGTGAAAACGGCCCTGCAAGCGCTCAGGCACGCCCGGAGGCGTGAATCAATGCGCTTTTTTGCAAGGGGCTTGGTTAAGGATGGATGAACGGCAATGACCCTGCTGCGGGTGCGCGGATTCGAGGTTCACAAGGGGTATCTGGATGCGGCCCGGCAGGCGGCGCTGATCGAGGCGTTGCGGCCGGTGCTGAAGGCGGCGCCGCTGTTTTCGCCCACGGTGCCCGGCGGCGGGCAGATGTCGGTGCGGATGACCTCGGCCGGGCGGTTCGGCTGGTATTCGGATGCCAAGGGCTACCGCTATGCGGAGGCGCACCCCGCGGGGCGCGCGTGGCCTGCGATCCCGGCGGAGGTGCTGGCGGTCTGGGCGGAGCTGACCGGTCTGGCGCGGCAGCCGGAGTGCTGCCTGCTGAACTACTACGGCGAGGGTGCGCGGATGGGGCTGCATCAGGACAAGGACGAAGCGGATTTCTCCTATCCCGTGGTGTCGATCTCCCTTGGGGATGACGGGTTGTTCCGGATCGGCAACCGGACCCGCGGCGGCAGGACGGAATCGGTCTGGCTGAGCTCGGGTGATGCGGTGGTGATGGGCGGCGAGGCGCGGCTGACGTATCACGGGGTGGACCGGATCCGGTTCAAATCCTCGCGGCTGCTGCCCAAGGGCGGGCGGATCAACCTGACGCTCAGAGTGGTGACGTGACGCTGGCGGGGCGCAAAAGTTCTACGAAAAACTTTTGCCAAGACTTTTGAGTAAAAGTCCTGGGCCGGACGCTTAAGGACGAAGCGAGCAGCAGCCGGTCAGGACGTCCAGCCCGCCAGCGCCGCGTAGCCGCAGCAGGTCGATCGATATGCCATAGGTTCTGTCCGACATGCCGTCCGAGCATTGCTGCGCGGTGAGGGTTCCGGAGAGGCTCATCGGCTCGGGGCTGGACAATGTGCTGTCAGCCCAGCTGACAGCGTGAAAACCGGATTTTCCGCTGTGGCCGGTTGCCGGCTTGCGCGCCAGCAGCGTGAAGGGGGTATCCGGCCCGTCCAGCGTTTTCAGGTTTGGCGCCTGATCCAGGGTGAGGGCCCAGAAGGGTTCGGTGCCGAAGCACTCCAAAGCCTGACTCTGCGCCTTGCGCCAGTTGTCCCGGGGTTCGCGGGCCAGAAACCGCAGGGCGGCCCAGCCTGAGCGCTCGCCGGTGTTCACCAGGCCCCATTTGCCGCTGGCGTCGGCCCGCACCACCTCCACTCCGGTCTGATCCGGCGCCAGAGCGGCGATTATTTCAGAGCTGGCGGCAGGGGCGCTGCGGATATTGAGCACGTCATCCGCCGCAACACCGGTGACGCTGTGAAGCGCAGGAAACTCCTGTGCAGCTGCCGAGAGGGCCAAAGAGGCCAGCCAAAGCAGAGCGGCTGCAAGGCACGTTCTCACCGCCGCGCATTCCAGCTGAGGGAGACATGGCGGCGGGTGTAAAACTCGCCCATCAGGCCGACCACGATCAGCACCAGAGCAATCCAGGCGGCGTATTGCCAGGAGCTGAAATGCGGGTTGTAGTTGATGAACACGAAGCCCCGGGCCTGGTCGATGCAGTGAAACAGCGGGTTCCAGTCGAACATCGCCAGCATGAAGCTGGGCAGCGTGTTGGCCAGGAACATCTTGCCCGAGGCAATCATGTTGGCCCGCTGGTAGATCATCATCAGGATGCTGACCAAGCTCGGCGCCCAGGGCTTCAGCACCAGGAAGACAAGCCCCACACCGAACCCGGTGATCCAGGCCAGCAGCACCATGCCGAAGGCGGGGATGGGTTCTTCGATATGCACGGGCGTGTAGGCGACGTGATAGGCAAACAGGATGATGATCAGCGACAGAACCTGTATATAGAGCGCGCCGATGGCGGCAGACAGCAGGGCAACCATCGTGTTCATCGGGGCGTGCTGCATCATCGGGCTGCTGGGGCCTTCCGCGCCGGCAACGGCGCTGACGGTCTTGGTGTGCACCATGAACAGGTAAACGCCGGACATCACATAGAGAAGGAAATCGCCGCGGATGGCCGAACCGCGCAGCCCCAGAACCGCAAACATCACATAGAAGGCAGCCACGAACAGAATTGTCTGCATCAGGTTCAGGCCGAGAGCGATGAAGGCGTTGTTGTGCTTGGAGCGGACGCTGCGCACGGCGGAATGGAACACCACTTCGCTCAGGGAGAGAAATCCGGACAACCAGGATTGCTGCGTGCGCTGCTGAAACATGAGACCTGCGTTCTCTGCCCTTATCTGATGCGGCTGCTTGCCGTTCTGCTGTCCGCGCATCATAAGGGGCGGGAGGCAAATTTTCAATTAAACCCGTGTTGGGGAGATCCAAGTGACCTATGACGACCTGGTGCCCGTGATCCGCCGCCTGGCCATCGAAGCCGGTGCGAAGATCATGGAGATCTACAATTCCGACGATTTCGACGTGAAGGTGAAATCCGATGACAGCCCGGTGACCGCAGCGGATGAAGCCGCGGATGCGCTGATCTCTGCCGGCCTGCGGGCGGCCTTCCCGGATATGATGCTGGTCACCGAGGAGCAGGCTGCCTCGCACAAGGAGCGCGGCGACACCTTCCTGATCGTCGACCCGCTGGACGGCACCAAGGAATTCATCCACCGCCGCGGCGATTTCACGGTGAACATCGCGCTGGTGGAAAAGGGCGTGCCGACCCGCGGCGTGGTTTATGCGCCGGCGCGGCAGCGGATGTTCTTCACCCTGGCCGATGGCAGCGCGGTGGAGGAAACCGGCGCCTTCGATCCGGAAACCATCGGCGAGACCCGCCCGATCCGGGTGGCCGACAGCGACAATTCCGCGCTGATGGTGGTGGCATCGAAATCGCACCGCGATCAGGCCACTGATGACTACATCAACAAATACAGCGTTAAAGACAGCAAGAGCGCGGGTTCCTCGCTGAAGTTCTGCCTGGTGGCCACTGGCGAGGCGGATATCTACCCGCGTGTCGGCCGCACCATGGAGTGGGACACCGCCGCGGGTCATGCGGTGCTCGCGGGCGCTGGCGGCAAAGTGGTGCGTTTTGACGATCATTCCCCGCTGAAATACGGTAAGGAAGGCTACGCGAACCCGTTCTTTATCGCCTATGCTCCGGCTGTGGAGCTGAAGGAAGCCTGATGTCCGTCCTGATCGTCATTCCCGCCCGCTATGCCTCGACCCGCTATCCCGGCAAGCCGCTGGTGCCGCTGACCGGCGCCACCGGTGAAAAACGCTCGCTGGTGGAGCGCTCCTGGCGGGCGGCCTGCTCGGTTCAGGGTGTGGACCGGGTGGTTGTGGCCACGGATGACGATCGCATCAAACAGGCCGCGGAGGGTTTTGGCGCCGAGGTGGTGATGACCTCGGAATCCTGCGCCAACGGCACCGAGCGCTGCGCAGAGGCCCATGCAGCACTGGGCGGCGGCTATGAGATCGTGGTGAACCTGCAGGGCGATGCGCCGCTGACCCCGCACTGGTTTGTCGAAGATCTGGTGGCCGGGCTTAAGGCGGCCCCTGGCATGGGGCTGGCAACGCCGGTGCTGCGCTGCAACGGCGAAACGCTGAACAGCCTGCTGGCGGACCGGAAAGAAGGCCGGGTCGGCGGCACCACGGCAGTATTTGCCGCGGACCACAGTGCGCTCTATTTCTCCAAGGAGTTGGTGCCCTATTGCGGGCATGCCTACGGGGATGGCGAAAACACGCCGGTCTTTCACCATGTTGGTGTCTATGCCTACCGCCCGGATGCCTTGGCAGCGTATCCTGATTGGGATACAGGCCCGCTGGAACAGCTCGAAGGGCTGGAGCAGCTGCGGTTTCTGGAAAACGGGCGCAAGGTGCTGTGTGTTGAGGTCGAGGCGCGCGGCCGCGAATTCTGGGAGCTGAACAACCCGGAAGATGTGCCGCGGCTGGAAGCCATGATGAAGAAGATGGGGCACGAATGAGTGCAGTATGGTAACGAGAAACGGAACAATCGGGCTGCCGCCAAAGTGCGGCGGCAGGGGGCAGCGAGCAGTTGCTTTACAATTTATTGGAGACCGCCGGGTATGATGCGCGTCAGCTTCGCTGCGTCTCATGCAGGTGCAGGCGTCCAGGCCGGAATTTGAGTACAGAGAGAACAGCATGCGTAAAAAAGTAACCAAGGCGATTTTTCCCGTCGCTGGCCTGGGAACCCGGTTCCTGCCGGCAACCAAATCCGTACCGAAAGAAATCATGACCCTGGTCGACCGGCCGCTTGTGCAATACGCCATCGACGAGGCGCGCGCCGCCGGGATCAAGGAGTTCATCTTTGTCACCTCGCGCGGCAAGGGCGCGCTGGAAGATTATTTCGACCATTCGCCGGTTCTGGAACAGGAGCTGCGCAAGAAGGGCAAGGACGAGCTTCTGGAGATCCTCAAGAGCACCGACATGGAATCCGGTGCTATTGCCTATCTGCGGCAGCATAAGGCGCTGGGCCTGGGCCACGCGGTCTGGTGCGCCCGGCGCCTGATCGCTAACGAACCCTTTGCGGTGATCCTGCCGGATGATGTGATCGCGGCTGAAAAGCCCTGTCTGCAGCAGATGGTCGAAGCCTATGAGGAAACCGGCGGCAACATGGTTGCGGCGATGGAAGTGCCGCCGGAGAAGACCTCGTCTTACGGTGTGCTCGACGTGAAGGACGACATGGGCCGGGTGGTTTCCGCCAACGGCATGGTGGAAAAGCCGAAAGCCGAAGAGGCGCCGTCGAACCTGGCGGTGATCGGCCGTTATATCTTGGCGCCGTCGGTTCTGAAGAACCTCAACAAAATGAAGCAGGGCGCAGGCGGCGAGATCCAGCTGACCGATGCGATTGCCGAGGATATTGCCCAGGACGTGCCGGTTTACGGCTACCGTTTCAACGGGCAGCGATTCGATTGCGGCTCCAAGGCGGGTTTCCTGCAGGCCACCGTGGCCTTTGCGCTGGCGCGGGATGAGCTGCGCGATGACCTGATGAGCTACATCACCGAGATCACGCAGGTCGGCAAGGCCGCGCAGTGACCAACTGGCCGCCCTTCCCGGGGGCGGCCCAGCATGGGGCAGAGACAGTGACCAATATCCTTGTGACCGGCGGTGCCGGATACATCGGCTCGCACGCCTGCAAAGCGCTGAAGGCGGCGGGCTATACGCCCGTGACCTATGACAACCTGGTGACCGGCTGGCAGGACGCGGTGAAATTCGGCCCCTTCGAGCAGGGCGACCTGAACGACCGCGCGCGGCTGGATGAGGTGTTTGCCAAGTACCAGCCGGCCGCGGTGATGCACTTCGCTGCCCTCAGCCAGGTGGGCGAAGCGATGAGCGAGCCGGGCCGCTACTGGGCCAACAACACCGGCGGGTCGCTGAACCTGATCGAGGCCGCGGTGGCGGCGGGATGCCTGGATTTCGTGTTCTCCTCGACCTGCGCCACCTATGGCGAGCACGACAATGTGGTGCTGGACGAAAACACCCCGCAGCTGCCGCTGAATGCCTATGGCGCGTCCAAGCGGGCGGTGGAGGATATCCTCAAGGATTTCGGCGCCGCGCACGGTCTGCGGTCGGTGATCTTCCGCTATTTCAACGTGGCGGGTGCCGACCCCGAGGCGGAAGTCGGTGAGTTCCACCGCCCTGAGACCCATCTGGTGCCGCTGGTACTGGATGCGGTTGCGGGAAAGCGTGACGCGCTGACCATTTTTGGCACCGACTACGACACCCCGGACGGCACCTGCATCCGCGACTATGTGCATGTCTGCGACCTGGTGGACGCGCATGTGCTGGGCCTGAAATGGCTGGAGGACGGCAACGGCAGCCAGGTGTTCAACCTGGGCACCGGCTCGGGCTTCTCGGTGCGCGAGGTGATGGACAAGGCGGAAACCGTGACCGGGCAGAAAGTACCCTGCACCACGGGCCCGCGCCGGGCCGGCGACTGCACCAAGCTGGTGTCTGGCTCCACCCGCGCGGTCACCGATCTGGGCTGGGAGCCGCGCCGGTCCAGCCTGGAAACGATGATCGCTGACGCCTGGAAATGGCACAAGACAGGCCACTACGAGCGCTGACAATGACCAGGCCCGCCGCCCCAGATCTGCCGCCTTTGGGCCTGACCGGGGCCTACCGGATGCGGTGGAAGCGGCGGCGGATGCTGTGGCGGGCCCTGCGCGCGCGCCGCCAGATGCAGAAACTGGCGGACCGGACCCGGCAGATCCCCGGGGACGGTGTTCTAGTCTTTGCCGTACTGCGCAACGAGATCACCCGGCTGCCCTATTTCCTGGAGCATTACCGGCGGCTGGGGGCCGCGCATTTCCTGTTGGTGGACAACACCAGCGATGACGGCAGTGCAGAGCTGCTGGCGGAGCAGCCGGATGTCTCGCTGTGGCGCACTGAAGGCAGTTACCGGGACACGCGGTTTGGCCTCGATTGGCTGGGCTGGCTGCTTATCCGGTACGGCCACGGGCGCTGGTGCCTGACCGTGGATGCGGATGAGCTTCTGGTTTATTCCGGCATGGAGGATCACGGGCTCGGCGCGCTGACGCAGCGGCTGGAGCAGGAGGGGCGCGACGGCTTTGGTGCGCTGATGCTGGATCTGTATCCCAAGGGACCGCTGGGGGCGCAGAGCTATGCGCCGGGACAGGATCCGTGCGAAGTGCTGGAGTGGTTCGATGCCGGACCATACCGCTCGGTGCGGCAGCAGCCGATGGGCAATCTTTGGGTGCAGGGCGGCGTGCGGGAGCGCGTGTTTTTCCCGCAGGAACCGGAGCGGTCACCGACGCTGAACAAGCTGCCGCTGGTCCGCTGGAGCCGGCGCTATGCCTATGTCAATTCAACCCATTCACTGCTGCCGCGGCGGCTGAACGGGCTGTATGACGGGCCGGGCGGTGCCGCACCTTCCGGCGTGCTGCTGCACACGAAGTTTTTGCCAGAGATTGTTGCCAAATCGGCAGCCGAAAAGCAGCGGCAGCAGCATTTTCACACACCGCAGCTGTTCGGGGGGTACTATGACCGGATCATCGAAGCGCCGGATATGTGGCATGCCGGGTCTGTGCGGTACCGCGGCCCGGAGCAGCTGGCGGCACTGGGGTTGATGACACCGCTGGAATGGTGACGCAGGGGCGGGATCCTGCTGACTGTTGCAGGGGCGCCGTACGCCCGCGTAACTGTTTCTAAATCCGTTGTTAATAGACTGTGCGCGTGACATATTGCGCGGAAGCCCGGAACAGGTCCTTGGCGGACTGGCCGGGCGGGGCGCTCCTGGGACAGTGGTTTGGAGTAATCGTGGGGCTTTGGGATTCTTACCGGATGCGGTTGCGGCGCAAGCGGCGGCTTGTGCGCGCGGTGCGCAAATCCGGTGAGCTGTCGCCCGTTCAGGACAACACCCGCACCATCCGCCCCGGGGATATCCTGCTGGTCTGCACCATGCGCAACGAGCAGATCCGGCTGCCGTATTTCCTGCAGTACTACCGCGGCATGGGCATCAACCATTTCCTGTTCGTGGACAATGGCTCCACCGACGGCACAGCCGACTACCTGCGCGGGATGGAAGATGTGTCGCTGTGGCACACCATCGCCAGCTACAAACGCGCCGGATACGGCATCGACTGGATGAACTACCTCAAGCGCAAATACGCGCATGGGCACTGGGTGCTGGTGGTCGATCCGGATGAGTTCTTTATCTACCCGTTCTGCGACACAAGGCCGATCCGGGCGCTGACCGACTGGCTGGACAATTCGGCGATCCGCAGCTTTTCGGCGATGCTGCTGGATGTCTATCCCAAGGGCCGGATCAGCGAAGTGCCGTATCAGGCCGGGCAGAACCCGCTGGAGATCGCCCATTGGTTCGACAGCGGCAATTACACCATCAGCCGCAACCCCGAGTACGGCAACCTGTGGATTCAGGGCGGCCCGCGGGCGCGGGTGTTCTTTGCCGATCAGCCCAAGAAAGCGCCGGCGCTGAACAAGATCCCGCTGGTCAAATGGCACCGACGCTATGCCTATGCCAGCTCCACCCACGCGCTGCTGCCGCGCGGGCTGAACCAGGTTTATGAAAGTGATGGCGGCGAAAAGGCCAGCGGCGCGCTGCTGCACACCAAGTTCCTGGATACCTTCACCGCCAAGGCCGCGGAGGAGCTGGTGCGCGGCCAGCATTACGGCGGGTCTGCGGAGTACAAGGCCTATGCCGCGAAGCTGGCGGAGCAGCCGGAGCTGTGGTGCAAGTGGAGCGAGAAATACATCAACTGGCGCCAGCTTGAGATCCTGGGGCTGATGTCCAAGGGGAACTGGGCATGAGCGCGGTCGGGGTTGTCATGCTGGTGCATACGGCGCTGGAGCGGGCGGCCCAGGTGGTGCGCCACTGGACCGCCAGCGGCTGCCCGGTGGTGCTGCATGTGGACCGCAATGTCAGCCGCGAGAGGTTCACCCGCTTCCGCCAGTCGCTGGAGGGCAACCCGCTGGTGCGCTTTTCCGCCCGCCACCGCTGCGAATGGGGCACCTGGGGCATCGTCGCCGCCTCGCAATCGGCGTCGGAGGTGATGCTGGCGGAGTTTCCGGACGTGCGCCATGTCTATCTGGCCTCGGGCTCCTGCCTGCCGCTGAGGCCGGTGCAGGAACTGGCCGGCTATCTGGCCGCGCGCCCGAATACCGATTTCATCGAAAGCGCCACCACCGCGGATGTGCCCTGGATTGTCGGCGGCCTCAGCCATGAGCGTTTCACGCTGCGCTTTCCGTTTTCGTGGAAGCGGCACCGCTACCTGTTCGACCGCTACGTGGACCTGCAGCGCAAGCTGCGCATCAAGCGGCGGATCCCTGTCGGGCTGGTGCCGCATATGGGCAGCCAGTGGTGGTGCCTGACCCGCAAGACACTGTCGGCGATCCTGCAGGACCCGGAGCGTCCGGTTTACGATGCCTATTTCCGCAAGGTGTGGATCCCGGACGAAAGCTACTTCCAAACCTTGGTGCGGCAGTATTCCAGCAATATCGAGAGCCGCTCCCTGACGCTGAGCAAGTTCGATTTTCAGGGCAAGCCGCATATTTTCTACGACGACCATCTGCAGCTCCTGCGCCGGTCCGACTGCTTTGTCGCCCGCAAGATCTGGCCGCATGCGGAGCGGCTCTATCAGGCCTTCCTGGCTGATCCGGCCGGCGCGATGAAGCGGACCGAGCCGACCCCTGGCAAGATCGACAGGATTTTTGCCAAGGCGGTGGAGCGGCGCACCCGCGGGCGGCCGGGCCTCTACATGCAGAGCCGGTTTCCCGGCCATGGGGCCGGGAACGGGGTCACTGCCAGCCCCTATTCTGTGCTGCAGGGATTCACCGAGCTGTTTGAGGATTTCGAACCCTGGCTGGCCCGCACAACCGGCGCTCGGGTGCACGGCCATATCTTTGCGCCGGAGGGGGCTGAGTTCTGCGAAAATCAGAGCCAGGTGAACGGCTGCCTGAATGGCAGCGCCAAGGTGCGCGACTATAACCCGGAGAGCTTTCTGACCAGCCTGATCTGGAACACCCGCGGCGAGCGCCAGTGTTTTCAGTTCGGGCCGCGGGACAATCAGGCCGTGAACTGGCTGGTGGCGCGGGACAACAATGCCCAGGTTTCAGTGATCAGCGGCGCCTGGGCGATCCCGCTGTTCAAGTCCAGCCGCGGTTTCGCGGAGCTGCGCCAGGAGGCTGCCAGGCTGCAGCAGCGCGAGGCCGAGCAGCTGCAGATCCTGCGCTCGCAATGGACCAAGGCACGGGTGCGGATCTGGACCATGGCGGAATTTGTGGAAGCGCCGATGGAGCCGTTGCAGACCATCGTGGACGAAATCGGCCCACTGGCTGCGCGGCACCTGGGCGAAGCACCGAGAATGACGGATCTTGAAGGCTTCGGGCAGTTCCTGCAGAATCTGAAGAACCAGGGCATGCATCCCTATCTGATGGGGGACTTCCCGGCCGGGCAAAGCCCTGCCAGCCCGTCCAAGCCGCAGCGTAAACCCTATCTGGTGCGATAATCCCTGATGTCTTCCTCTTCCTTTGATTACTTTGCCGTCTTTGCAGAAATGCGGACCGGCTCCAATTTCCTGGAGACCAACCTGAATGCCTTTGACGGGCTGACCTGTCATGGCGAGGCCTTCAACCCGCATTTCATCGGCTATCCGAACAGCACGGATATCCTGGGTGTGACCAGGTCGATGCGGGAAGCGGATCCTGAGCGGCTGATTCAGAAGATCAAGGCGGAACCGAACGTGCTTGGCGGCTTCCGCTATTTCCACGACCATGACCCGCGGGTGCTGGACCTGATGCTGGAGGATCCGCGCTGCGCCAAGATCATCCTGACCCGCAATCCGCTCGATAGCTATGTGTCCTGGAAAATCGCCAAGGAAACCGGCCAGTGGAAACTGACCAATGTGAAGCGGCGCAAGGATGCCAAGGCGCGGTTTGATGCGGCGGAGTTCGCCGCCCATGTCGGGGCTTTGCAGGACTTCCAGATCACCCTGCTGAACCGGCTGCAGGCGCTGGGGCAGACGGCGTTTTATGTGGCCTACGAGGATCTGCAGAGCGTTGAGGTGATGAACGGGCTGGCCCGCTGGCTGGGCGTCTCCCAGCAGCTGGAGGCGCTGGACGGAAGCCTCAAGCGGCAGAACCCGGCGCCGATGCTGGCCAAGGTGGCCAACCCGGACGAGATGCAGGAGGCGCTGGCGGGCCTGGACCGGTTCAACCTGACCCGGACGCCGAACTTCGAGCCGCGGCGCGGCCCGGCGGTACCGGGTTATGTGGCCGGGGTGGCAACGCCGCTGCTGTATCTGCCGCTGAAGGGCGGGCCGGAGGCGGAGGTGGTGCAATGGATGGCCGGACTGGACCGTGTGGCGCCGGAAGGGCTGATCCAGGGGATGAACCAGAAGCAGCTGCGCCAGTGGAAACGCGGCAACAAGGGGTTCCGCAGCTTTAGCGTCCTGCGCCACCCGGCGGCGCGGGCGCACGCAGTGTTCTGCCGCCGGATCCTGAATGCGGGCGAGGGCAGCTACCGTCAGATCCGCAACACGTTGCGGCGGCAGTTCGGCCTGCCGTTGCCGGAGGAGGGACCGGATGCGGGCTATTCCCGGGCGCAGCACCGGGAGGCGTTTGCGGGGTTTCTGGAGTTTGTCCGGGCCAGCCTGGCGGGGCAGACCTCGGTCCGGCTGGATGCGGAATGGGCCACGCAGAGTCAGGCGCTTGCCGGGTTTGCCGAGCTTGGCCCGCCGGATCTGCTGATCCGCGAGGATGAAATGGGCGAGGACTTGCCCGCGCTGGCCCGCAAGCTGGGCCGGATGGAGCCTGGGGCGGTGCCGGAAGCAGAACCGGAGATGCCGTTTGCGCTGGCGGATATCTATGATGCGGAGCTGGAGGCGCTGACCGCCTCGGTCTATCAGCGCGATTACCTGGCCTTTGGTTTCGGGCCCTGGCGGCAGGGCTGACCCTTCCGTTCCCGCTGCAAACTCAGCGCTCCCGCGCCCGCCGGATGTTCAGCGGTCTGAACAGCCGGAAGGGCCTTGGGCCTGGCGCCGCACGGCGTGCGGCGCGGGCTTGTTGCGGCGGCGGTGCCGGTTTTCAAGAACACATACCCTGCGGCCGCTGTTGCGCGCCGGGGCCGTGGCATCGTCGATGCCCGTGCCTCAGGCCGCCTGGACGGACTGGCCTTCTGTCAGGATGGTGTAGAGCGTGGCCGGGTCGTGATTGGCACGCAGCTTGGTGCAGAAGCTCTGCTCCCGCAGGGTGCGCGACACCAGCGCCAGCGCCTTCAGGTGTTCGACACCGGCGTCTTCGGGGGCAAACAGGGCAAATGCGATGTCCACCGGCTGACGGTCAACCGCGCCAAAATCCAGCGGTTTTTCCAAGATCAGGAATGTGCCGCAGACCTCGCTGATGGTGTCGAGCCGGGCATGCGGAAGAGCCACGCCGTGGCCGACACCAGTGGGACCGAGGCTTTCACGGTCCAGCAGCGCTTCGAGTGTGGGCTGGGCATCCAGGCCGTAGGCGGATTGAGCGACCTCTGCGATTTCTTGAAACAAGCGCTTCTTGCTTGAGACCGCTCCGATTACCCGGACGGCCTCTGGCTTGAGGATGCTGGAAATCTGCATGTGTCTGCTCCGTTCCGGCGCCCCTTGGGGGGCGCCGATGCCTTAGGTGTGTTTACGGATCGATCCAGCCGATGTTGCCGTCGTCGCGGCGGTAGACCACATTCAATCCGTCTTTGCCTTCATTGCGGAAAACCAGCACCGGGGCGCCCGCCAGCTCCATCTGCATCACCGCTTCCCCGACAGACAGGGAGGGGATACGGGTCTCCATTTCGGCGACGATGATCGGCTGCAGCGAGTCCGGCTCGGAATCCGCTTCCTCAGAGGCGAGGATATACGAGTTGGCGCCAAGATGTTCAACCGGCTCGCTGCGGTCCTTATGGTGATCCTTCAGGCGGCGCTTGTAGCGGCGCAGCTGCTTTTCCATCTTCTCGCAGCAGGCGTCGAAGGCCGCATAGATTTCGGTTTCGTGGGCTTTTGCCTGAGCACTCAGCCCGGTCGACAGATGGACGGTGGCTTCACACACATATTCATGCGCCGAACGGGAAAAGACCACAGTCGCGTCGGTGGGCCGTTCGGCGTATTTCTGAACGGCCGAACCGAGCTCGTTCTGCACATGAACCTGCAGAGCTTCGCCGATGTCGATCTGTTTGCCGCTGATTTTGTAACGCATGTGATCTCCTTCACAAATTATTGCGGCCGGGCCCGCCGCCAAGGCAAATCCTTGGCAGTGTCACGTCAGGTCCGGAACCGGGGGGCAGGCCAGCGGTCCGGTTGCATCCGTTCGGGCCTTGTCGCCAAGGCTGTTGTTCGGACTGCATCGGACTGCGCGTATGCCATAGGTCAATTCGACGGCAAGACAGCGGGAGAGTCAATGGATAACCGGAAAAAGAAACTGGGGTCTCCGGCGGTTTTCTGCAGCCGGCGGAAGGCGTGCAAGGGGTCAGGAAATGCGGAAGTTATCACCCAGGTAGACACGGCGGACGTTCTCGTTTTCCACCACTTCACAGGGGCTGCCGGACATCAGAACCTGGCCGTCATGCAGGATATAGGCACGGTCGACGATCTCCAGTGTTTCGCGCACGTTGTGGTCGGTGATCAGCACCCCGATGCCGCGTTTCTTGAGGTCGGCAACCAGATGGCGGATGTCGCCGACTGAGATCGGGTCAACCCCGGCAAAGGGTTCGTCGAGCAGCAGGTATTTGGGGTCGGCAGCCAGGCAGCGGGCGATTTCCACCCGCCGGCGTTCACCGCCCGAGAGCGCCAGCGCAGGGGCGCGGCGCAGGTGCTCGATCGAGAAATCTGACAGCAGTTCCTCCAGCCGTTCGCGGCGCTTGTGCTCGTGCTTTTGCGAGATATCCAGAACGGCGGAGATGTTGTCTTCCACCGACAGCCCGCGGAAGATCGACATCTCCTGCGGCAGATAGCCGATGCCGAGCCGCGCGCGGCGGTACATCGGCAGGCCGGTGACGTTCTGGCCGTCAATGCTGACGGTGCCCGCTTCGGGGAACACCAGCCCGGCAATGGCATAGAAACTGGTAGTCTTGCCGGAGCCGTTGGGGCCGAGCAGCGCCACCACCTCGCCGCGGTTCAGGGACATGGAAACGTCCCGGATCACCACCTTCTTGCGGTAGGATTTGCGCAGCCGTTCGATGCGCAGCCCGGAGGAGCCCTCGGTGACAGTCAGATCCGGTTTCGCCATCAGTTGCTGCCGCCGTTCGCATTGAGGATGGTTTTCACCCGGCCGGCCATGCGGGCGGTGCCCGAGGTGAGATTCACCTCCAGCCGGTTCGAAGCCAAGGTGCCGTTCTCCTGATTCAGCAGCACATTGCCGGTCATCACGATGGTGCCGCGGTCGATGGTGTATTCAGCGCGTTGAGCCTCGGCGGCATCCGGGCCGCTGACCAGCAGCACGTTGCCAGTCGCTTCCAGCCGTTCGATGCCGGCCTTGCCGCCGCTTTCGCCTGCCGTCTTGTAGATCACCAGAACCTTGTCGGCAGAGAGCCGCATGATGCCTTGCACGATCAGGACATTGCCGGTGAATTCAGCGGAGCCATCGGTCTGGTTGACGGCCAGATTGTCGGCAGTCACCTCAACCGGCTGGCTGGGGTCGGCCTTGACCGCGCCAAAGGCAACGGAGGCCGTTTGTGCCATTGCGAGGCCAGGAAACACCGCGAGCGGCAGGCAGAAAATCAATGCGCGCAAATAGGACACAGGTTATCTTTCCGGTTGCTGAGGTTCATATAGCAGCTTCACCCCGTTTTTGAACAGCATATGGACCGGACCGCCTTCGGTTTTTGCACTGATCTGCATGTTACCTGCGGTCAGCTTGCCGATTGCGCCTGTTGCGCGCACCGGACCGGGGCTGCTGGCCTCAAGCCCGCTGAGGGCGGTGTTCAGCTCTTCGGTCTCGACAACCAGGCCATCCGCGGAGGTGATGGTCACATGGCCGGTAAAGCGCGCCATGTCCTGGCCGGGGTGGATGGCACCGGTTTCGGAGGCAAGGGTGATCCTGCCGCCCTCAGCCAGCCGGAACTCTGCCGAGAGGTCGCTGGCAACCGCCGGGGCGCCTTCGCCGCCGGGGCGGGCCAGAGCGGCGGTGACCATGATTTCGTCGCCCTGTGCGGTGGTGCCGGAAAAGAACGGCGCGGTGACCTGCTGGCCTTTCATCCGGTCCTCGATATCCCTTTGCGCAAAGGGGATCACCGCATCGGTGTTCACGCCGCGGGAGATCAGGAACAGGGTCGACAGCAAGACCAGGGCTGCCAGCGGCAGCAGCACCTTGAGGTAGGCGACGGCTCTGGAATGGCTGTCCATGCTATGCTCCCAGGTCCCCGTGTCAGCCCAGTCCTGCGCGCAGGCAGTCGTGGATGTGGAGAAGGCCTTCGGCCTTTTGGCCGTTGTCCGGATCGACCACGAACAGGCAGGTGATCTTGCGCTGGTTCATCACCGCGACGGCCTCTTGCGCCATGGCGCCGGGGGCGATGGTGGCGGGGCCGGTGGTCATCACCTCGGCCGCGGTCTTGTCCAGCAGCCCGTCCATGTGGCGCCGCAGGTCGCCGTCGGTGATGATGCCTGCCAGCGAACCATCGGCGGCAGCAACGCCGGCCACGCCAAATCCTTTCTGGCTGATTTCGATCAGGGCGTCTGCCATCGGGGTGGTCTCGGACACCAGCGGCAGCGCGTCATCCGCGTGCATCAGGTCGCGCACCTTGCTGAGCTGGGCGCCGAGCTTGCCGCCCGGGTGAAAGTCGCGGAAGTTTTCCGGGCGGAAATCGCGGTGCTTCATCAGCGCAATGGCCATCGCGTCGCCCATCGCCAGGGTCAGCGTGGTGGAAATGGAAGGCACCATACCAAAGCCGCAGGCCTCGCCCATCGAAGGGATCTGCAGATGGACGTCCGCTTGCTTCATCAGCGTGCTGTCCATCTTGCTGGACAGCCCGATCAGCGGAATCCCGAACCGTCGTGTGAAGGCCAGCAGGTTGGCCAGTTCCGGCGCCTCGCCAGAGTTGGAGATCGCCAGCACCACATCGCCGTCCGACAGCATCCCCAGATCGCCGTGGCTGGCCTCAGCCGGGTGCACGAAATAAGCTGGGGTGCCGGTGGAGGCGAGAGTCGCCGCAATCTTGTGGCCGATGTGGCCGGATTTGCCGATGCCGCTGACGATGATGCGGCCCGTGGCCTCAAGGATCAGCTGCACCGCTTCGGAAAAGCGCTCGTCCAGGCTCTCGGCCAGGGTGTTCAGCGCCTTGGCCTCATCGGTGATCACCTGCCGCGCGGTGACGAGGAATTTTTCTGTATCGGTCATGAGTGGGCAAAGATGTCCGTTTCGGGCCAGCCGGCAAGGTCCAGCTTGGCGCGCGTGGGGAGGAATTCGAAACAGGCCTGGGCCATTTCAGTGCGGCCTTCGCGGGCCAGGCGCTTGTCCAGTGCCGCGCGCAGCTTGTGCAGGTGCAGAACGTCCGAGGCCGCGTAATCTAGCTGCGCCTCGGTCAGTTCTTCGGCGCCCCAGTCGCTCATCTGCTGCTGTTTGGAGATGTCAATGCCAATCAGTTCCTGGGTCAGGTTCTTGAGGCCGTGGCGGTCGGTATAGGTGCGCACCAGGCGGCTGGCGATCTTGGTGCAGTAAACCGGCGCGGCCAGGGCGCCGAAGGCGTGGTGCATCGCCGCGATGTCGAAGCGGCCGAAATGGAAGAGTTTCAGCACGTTGGGATCTTCCAGCATCCGGCACAAGTTGGGGGCTGCGGTCTGGCCCTTCTCTACCTGCACGATATGGGCATTGCCGTCGCCGCCCGACATCTGGATCACGCAGAGCCGGTCTCGGTGCGGATTGAGCCCCATGGTTTCGCAATCGATGGCGACAACGGGTCCGAGGTCCAGCCCGTCCGGCAGGTCGTTCTTGTACAGGTGATTGGCCACTGAAAGTCCCTTTTGATTATGATCGCGGCGGCAGGGTCTGGTGAGGAGATAGGCGCTTTGCCCGCCAAACTCAACTGTGCCGTAGAAAGGGGCCGGGACCTGGAAATGCCTGAAGGCAGATGCCCTGCGCATGGGGCCTGCGCAGGGTTGCGGGCCAACGGCCGCTAATACATGAAGCCATCTACTCTAAGGCTGCTTAGATGAACGTCCTCAAGCAGGATTGAGCTGTTGACGCCAGTGGAAATCAAAACGCCCTCTGCTGTATTGGAAGCGGTGGCCCGCAGATCCGCAAAATTGTTCAGCGCGCCAACGCCGGAAAGATCAACAGTTTCTCCATCAGTACTGCCGCTGAAATCAGTGATCCGGTCGCGGCCATGATGCTCCCGAAATACGAACAAGTCACTGTGGTCGCCACCGGTCAGCGTGTCGTTGCCATAACCACCGTTCAGGTGGCCGGATCCTCTCCCGACAAAGAGCCGGTCACCCCCGCCGCCGCCGACCAGCGTGTCGCTGCCATTTCCGGCAAAGAGCCTGTCATGGCCAGCTTCTCCGAAAAGCAAGTCATGCCCTATGCCGCCAACGAGTTTGTCGCTGTGCTGGCCTCTGAGAAGATTGTCGCGGCTATCATCGCCAAAGAGGTTGTCGCTTCCATGTCGATCTTCAAACAGGTCGTGGCCATTGGCACCGGTCGGCCGATCGCTGCTATAGCCGCCGATGAGTCTTTCATTCTCGTCTGCACTAGTAAGAGTGTCATGCACGCCGATGCAATGGATAGTGTCATTACTATTTCGGCCCTTTGCAAAATCGGTACCGCCATTTGAGCGGATGGAATTGGAAGCTCCATTGCCGGACACTCTGTCGTTTCCTGAGCCGGAAATAGGGTTTTCGACAAAAGCAACCGCACGCATTGATGCGCGATCAGCAGAAAACTGTTTCTGTTCGGGAAATGGTGCCCAGGAGAGGACTCGAACCTCCACGTCCATACGGACACTAGCACCTGAAGCTAGCGCGTCTACCAATTCCGCCACCTGGGCAGGTGTCGTGAGACGGGCGTATAAGCGGAGTCGCAGGCAGCGTCAAACGGAAAATGTGCGACTTTGCCAGATTTCCGGAAAATTTGCCTGCCGATCGTTTTCCCAAGTGAAACCAGTGCGTTGACGGCAGCATCCAGGAATTTGCCTATGCGGAATTCCGGGTTTCGGTTTGATCCTGCGCAAAGTGGCGGATTCGTAAAAGGGGCATAGGAAAGTCATGAAACAGATTGACCGCCTCCAAGCCCTTGGGCTGTTCGACAGCCGGGTGCCCCGCTACACCTCTTATCCGACCGCACCGGTGTTTTCTGCAGCCGTTGGTGCTGCGGAGCAGGCCCGCGAGCTGCAGGCGCTGGATCCGGATGTGCCGGTCTCCGTGTACCTGCACATCCCGTTCTGCGAGCGGCTGTGCTGGTTCTGCGCCTGCCGCACGCAAGGCACCCAGACGCTGAGCCCGGTGGAGAGTTACATCGGCACGCTGGAGCAGGAGCTCAAACTGGTGGCGCCGCTCTTGCCCAAGGGGTTGCGGATGGGGCGGATGCATTGGGGCGGCGGCACTCCGACCATCCTACCGCCGCATCTGATTCACCGGCTGGCGCAGGCGGTGAAGGCGGTGTTCCCGCATACGGAGGACTGGGAGTTCTCGGTGGAGATCGACCCGACCATGGTGGACCGGGACAAGATCGCAGCGCTGGCCGCGGAAGGCATGAACCGCGCCAGCATCGGCATCCAGGACTTCGATCCGCTGGTGCAGCAGGCAATCGGCCGGGCGCAGCCGTTTGAGGTGACCAAGGCTTGTGTCGAGGATCTGCGCGCGGCGGGGATCAATTCGCTGAACGCTGATCTGGTCTATGGGCTGCCGCATCAGACGCAGGCGCGGATGGCGGATACGGTGGAGAAGGTGCTGAGCCTTGATCCCGACCGGCTGGCGCTGTTCGGTTACGCGCACGTGCCTTGGGTGGCCAAACGGCAGAAGCTGATCAAGGAGGAGACGCTGCCCGACGATCTGGCGCGCTATTATTTGGCCGGGCTGGCGGCGGAGAAGT
Organism: Leisingera sp. ANG49; assembly: GCF_059694505.1. Lineage (NCBI taxonomy): Bacteria > Pseudomonadati > Pseudomonadota > Alphaproteobacteria > Rhodobacterales > Roseobacteraceae > Leisingera > Leisingera sp. ANG49. The sequence continues at coordinate 163,767 of NZ_JCATZN010000004.1, read as the reverse complement.
TTGCTGAGGCCGGGTTTGCGGCAATCGGCATCGACCATTTCGCCAAACCCGGCGACGGGCTGGAGGTTGCGGCCCGCACCGGCCACCTGCGCCGGAACTTCCAGGGCTACACGGATGACACCTGCCCGACGCTGATCGGGTTCGGGGCCTCGTCAATCTCCCGCTTTGCCGGCGGCTACATCCAGAATGCGGCGGCAACGCCTGCATATGTGCAGCGGGTCGAGGCCGGGCAGCTAACCGGCGCGCGCGGCCATGTGATGAGCCAGGACGACCTGCTGCGCGGCCGTGCCATCGAGATGCTGATGTGCGAATTCCGGCTGGACCGGGCGGAGCTGTTGCAGCGCTTTGGAGATCTGGCGGCAAGCCTGGATGCAGAACTGGCGCAGATCGCGGCCCGCTTTGGTGACCTGGTGCACTTGGATGACGAAGCTCTAGAGATCCTGCCCGCGGGCCGTCCGCTGACCCGGATCATCGCCAGCAGCTTTGACGCCCATGTGCCTGAGGGCGTGCGCTACAGCCGGGCATCCTGAAACAGGCAAGGGGATTCCTGTCTGTTGCCGGGCCTCCTGCCGGAGGCCCCTCACAGTTGGGCGTGGCGCTGTGCTGTCGCACAGCGCGGCTTTCCTCAATGAGCACGCTGCTTGCCGGTGCGTGGTCAAGGACCGCGTTTGCCGGCGACTCACGGCGCGGCCTGCCTTTCATCGGGTTTTCGGCTGAACAGGCAGCGCAGCTGCCGGGCGCAAGGCCGCCAAGGAGTTCCGGCGCAGCCGGGGCACCTGCGGGTGCAGGAGTGCCCGGCCAAGAATTTGTCAGCTGTCCTTTACCAGCCGGAACCCCAGGTAATCCGGCGGCAGCCCGACGGCGCAGCCGCCAACGCTGGCGTCGCGGATGAAGTCGATCACCACTGCCCGGTGGCGGCCGCCGGTGATGCGGGCGCTGCAGTAAGGATCGCCAAGTTTGAGGCTGCCGTCCTTGCTGACCTCACCGTTCTGCATGCAGCCGCCGGTCCATTCCCAGATATTGCCGCCAAGGCCTGTGAGGCCGTTGCTGTTGGCGCCCGGCTCGCTTTTCGGGTCCTGTGCCGGTCCCGGCAAGCCGCGCAGCGTGACGCCGCGGGCGTATTGGCGCAGCCAGCGCTGGGCCGGGTCGCCGCTATCGGCTTCGACCACCTCGTCGCCGAAAATCTCCGCCGCAGCGAGCTGCCATTCCGCCTCGTCCGGCAGGCGCCAGCTCTCGCCGGTCTCCTTGGAATACCATTGGGCATAGGCGGTGGCGTCGTGCCAGCTGACATGGGTTTGCGGCTGGCTGCCCTCTGCCGGGGTGCTGTCCGCTTCCTTGCAGGCGCCCGCTGCCACGCAGGCCGCATATTCCGCGCCTGAGACCTGATGTTTCATGATTTCAAACGCCGCAACAGGCCGCTGCTGTTCCGGAGGCACCACGCTTTTGCCGTTGCGGTGAAAGTTCCCGATCGGGCGGTAGGCGATTGTGTCTGCGGCGATGACAACGGTTTCGGTCAGTGGCGCCGGGTCCTTGACCGTCGAAAACCAAAGGCCCGGAACACCAATTGCGGCGGCAAGCCCGGCGGCGATCAGCTCAGCTTTCATGTCAGCGTCCCTTCAAGGCAAAAACGGGCGGCCGCGTGCTGCGGCCGCCCTGTCCAGTTTCGCATCCGGCCGAAGATCAGGAGCCGGAGTATTCGGTCGGGGCGACCACCTGTTCCATCAGGTCGTTGTTCCATTCGCCTTCGACCACCACGTGGGCCGTTGCGCCGAGGTTCACCGCCTCGATCAGGTTGTGGTTGACGTAGGCATAGACGCCCGGCTGCAGGAACTCATAGAGCGCCGCCCCGGCGGAGCCGCCGCGGATGAACCAGGTTTCCAGATCGCGGTCCGGCACGTTGTTGAACTTGCCGGCTTCCCAGACCAGGTCACCGTGGCCGCCGATCAGGTGCGGACGGCTGTCGCGGTTGGCCTGGCTGTGAACAAACAGCACTTTCTCGCCCTGTTTCGCTTTCATGGCGTTTTCACCGGTCAGCGCGCCGACCGCGCCATTGAAGACCACGTGGCTGGGGATCAGTCCGTTCATGACTTCCAGTGTGTCGGGGTAGCTTTCGCCGACGTCCTCATAGCGGATGTAGTCGCCGTTTTCGTCCTTCGGAATGTAGAACTCGTTCTCGCCGATATAGTAGACGCGGTCGTATTTCACCGGATTGCCGTTGTGGTCCGACAGCCCTTCGCGCGGCAGCACCATGATGGTGCCGGCCATGCCCGAGGCGACGTGCCACGGAATCATGGGGCCGCCCGGGGCGCAGTGGTAGACAAAGGTGCCGGGGCGGGTGGCCTTGAAGCGCAGCACCGTTTTTTCGCCCGGATTCACCAGGGTCAGCGCGCCGCCGCCCAAGGCACCGGTTGCCGCGTGGAAGTCGATATTGTGCTGCAGCATGTTTTCCGGCGGGTTGATCAGCGTGAGTTCGACATAGTCGCCCTCATGCACCACCATCATCGGGCCCGGGATGGAGCCGTCAAAGGTCATGCCCTGCAGGTAAGCGCCTTGGTCGACCTCGATCTCTTTCTCGACGATCTTCATCTCGAATTCGACGATACGGGGTTCGCCGGGCGCCACTTGCTCGTGCTCATGCACGAATGGCGGGGCGACCAGCTCGCGCTTGATGCGCTGCAGGCTGGACAGGTCCACCGGTGCGGCGGCCTCGTGAACTGTGGTGCTTTCGGCCTTGGCGGCTTTGGCAAGTACAGGCAGCGCTGCTACGCCGGCTGCCCCCATCAGTGCGGCTCTGCGGGTCAGCATGATGTTCTCCTTTCAGTGTCCCATTTGCCGTGTTGGCCAGAAACTAGCCCGGGCACCGCTGCTCCATGTTGCTCTTGATCAACCTTCGATAAGTTTTCTCGAAGTCGAGATAAGGAGCCTTTAAGATGCAGGTTTTAGATTGGTGCCGCCAAGAGCCGAGCTTCCGGCGGCGGAAGCGAACTGCCGGCAAATTTAACTGTTAAGGTCAGTTTAACGGGCCGCCTGCTATCCCGGAGATGGGTGAAAATAGTGGTGGTGGACATGAGCGCACAGAGCAATGTGGCGCCCATTATCATCAAGAAGAAAAAAGTCATTGGTGGCGAGGGTCACCACGGCGGCGCGTGGAAGGTGGCATATGCCGACTTCGTGACCGCGATGATGGCCTTCTTTATGCTGATGTGGCTGCTGAACGCGACGACGGAAAAACAACGTAAGGGGCTGGCGGATTATTTCTCGCCGTCGATTCCCCTCAGCCGGATTTCCGGCGGCGGCAATGGTGCGTTTCAGGGGGACAGCATGTTCACCGAGGAAATCAAGCCGCAATCCGGAACCGGGGCGACAGATATCAATCCGATGGACGCCCAGAAGGCGCAAGGGAATACCGGTGTCGAGTCCGACGACAAGCGGGAACAGGACGACGACAAGTTCCGCGCCATTGAGGAACAGCTTTCCGGGCGCGGCGGCGAAAGCATGGTTTCTACCGCTATGGCCCGCCACATCGTGACCCGTGTCACCGACGAAGGGCTTATCATCGAGCTGTTCGCCACTGAGAACACACCGCTGTTCAAAGAGGGGCAGGCAAATCCGACGGCCTTGTTCCGGGACCTGGTCAGGATGATTGCCCGTGTGTCCGAAGGTGTGACCAACAACATTGCTGTCGGCGGCCACATCAGATCGCATCCTGTTGTGCTCGCGAAGAATCCGGTATGGGAGCTCTCCCATGATCGGGCCGATGAAACCCGCAAGCTGCTCGAATCGGGCGGGCTGGCGGCGGCCCGAATTGACCGGGTGACGGGACATGCCGACCGCAAACTGGCCGTCAGCAACCCGATGGCGGCCCGTAACGACCGGATCGAAATCATCCTTTTGCGCGAATAAATCGCTGTAAAGACGAGATTCTGCCGCTTACGGAAGCCCTGCTCCCTTCCATAAGCGGCTCGTTAGCCGCCCGTTAATCGCTGCTGCGCTAACTGTTGCATCCAGAATGATTAGATGCAGCAGAAAGGCGTGCTATGACCATTTCTTCGTCGCTGAACGCGGGCGTTTCAGGATTGAGCGCCAACGCCAGCCGGTTGGCTTCCATTTCCGACAACATCGCCAACTCCTCGACCCGCGGCTACAAGCGGGTTGAAACCGACTTCCACTCCATGGTCTTGTCCGGGTCCGGCGGCACCTATTCGGCGGGCGGTGTTCGCACCACTAATGTCCGCCTGATTGACGAGCGCGGCCCGCTGGTCTCGACCAACAATGCCACCGACTTGGCAGTTCGCGGCCGCGGCATGCTGCCGGTGGCCTCAATCACCGAGGTGGAAGCCGGCGGCAGCCCATCAATGCTGCTAACTTCAACAGGGTCTTTCCGCACTGACTCGAACGGATATCTCTCTACAGAATCCGGCCTCGTGCTGATGGGGTTCCCGGCGCTGGCGGACGGCACTATCCCTGATGTTGCGCGCGACACCAGCAATTCCTTGGAGCCTGTCCACATCGACCTGAACCGCCTGTCGGCAGAGCCGACAACAGAGATCAGCCTGACCGCAAACCTGCCTGCCTCCGAAACTGATCCGGGCGCAAGCGGCGACCCGGTGGAGCATGTTGTCCAGTATTTTGACAATATGGGCCGGTCGGAGGAACTGGCGATCACTTACACGCCGACGGTCGCAGTGGCGCCTGCAACAACCGGCACCAATGAATGGACGATGCAGATCGTCGATTCGGCAACCGGTGCAACGGTGATCGGCGAATACACACTGACATTTGATGACAGCGCAGCCTCTGCCGGCACGCTGCAAAGCGTGGCCACCACGACCGGCGGCGCCTATGACGCTACGGCCGGCTCAGTCACCATCACCACTGCCAGCGGCCCGGTTGAGATCAACATCGGCGTCATCGGCGAACAAAACGGGATGAGCCAGTTGGGCGACGAGTTCGTTCCAGGCACGACCGTGAAGGACGGCACCGCGGTTGGCTCCTTTGTGTCCGTTGAAATCAACGAATCCGGGGAAGTCATTGCCAAGTATGATTCCGGTGACACCCGAGTTATCTACCAGGTTCCACTGGCGGATGTGTCGAACCTGAACGGCATGCAGTCTCTGGATTCCCAGACCTACAAGCCGACTGATGACTCCGGGGCGTTCTACCTGTGGGATGCTGGCGATGGCCCGACTGGTGAAATCCTGGGCTATGCCCAAGAGGAATCAGCTGTCGACGTGGCGACCGAGCTGACCGACATGATCCAGACCCAGCGGGCCTATTCGTCCAACGCCAAGGTCATCCAGACCGTTGACGAGATGCTGCAGGAAACCACCAACATCAAGCGCTAAGGCGCTTGATGGCCCCCTGACACTGGCTTCATGAAAGCAGGCTGAACATGTCAATTTACTCCGCCCTGAACAGTGCGATGAGCGGTCTGTCCGCGGCCAGCCGGTCCTCGCAGATCGTTTCCGAGAACCTCGCCAACGCTCTGACGCCGGGGTATACGCGCCGGGTTCTGGACCTGAACAGCCCGGGTGCCGGTGTTCCCGGCGTCCGGGTGGGTCATGTTCAGCGCCTGAACGATCCGGTGGTGATCTCCAATCGCAGGGCTGCCGAAGCTGACTTCGGTGCGGCCAAGGTTCAGGCTGACTTCTTTAGCCGGATGTCGGACCTGGTTGGCACCGTGGATGACGAGATGTCGCTGGCTTCGCAGCTGTCGGAGTTCGAATCCTCCTTGATCGAGGTTGTCTCGCGCCCGGATTCGCAGCCCCGGCTCAATGATCTTTCGGTAAAGGCGGAAACCCTGGCGGATTCGATTTCCCGTACGGCTGAAGGGCTGCGCGATCTGAGGATCAACGCTGACAGCGCGATCAACAGCCAGGTCGACACCGTGAACCAGGCTTTGAAGGAAATCGAAAAGCTGAATGCCCGCATCATGGTGGTGGAAGCTGGCGGCATGGATGCCGTTTCCATGCATGACCAGCGCGATCAGCTGATCGACCAGGTGAACGAAATCATTCCGGTCAATGTGGTCCGGCGCGACAACGGGCAGGTGACGCTGTATTCCACCGGCGGGGTGATGCTGCTCGACGGCAAGGCGTCCGAGCTGAGTTTCAACCCCTCGCGGGATATCATGCCGCACATGACGCTTGGCAATGGCATGCTGTCCGGGCTTGAGGTCAACGGCAGGATGATCGACACCGGCCCGAACGGGCCATTGCGGGGCGGCACGCTGACTGCGCAATTCGAGATCCGTGACGTGACCGCTGTGGAAGCCCAGGAAGACCTGGACGCGATGGCCAGGGATCTGATCGAGCGGTTTCAGGACCCGGCGCTGGATGGCACCATCGGGGTGACCGACGCCGGTATCTTCACCGACGGCGGCGGCTTCTTTGATGCCGCGAACACCGTGGGCATTTCCAACCGGATTGAATTGAACGGCCTGGTGTCCCTGACCGGCAGCGCGGAGACGTGGCGGTTCCGCGACGGGCTGTATGCCGCGGCACCTGGCGACCCAGGCGACTCGAGCCTGCTGCAGGGCTATTCGGATGCCTTGAACACCACACGCACGGTGTCCTCGGTCGGGCTTGGGACGTCGGATCTGACCGCGAGCACCCTAAGCGCAAATCTGTTGTCTCGCTTTGCGCAGGACAACGAAACCGCTGCGCGCGGCTCCACCTTTGCTGCCACCAGCTTCAATGAGCTGAGCCAGGCCGAGCTGGCACTCGGGGTCGATACCGACGCCGAGCTGCAGAACCTGATGCTGGTAGAGAAATACTACGCTGCCAACGCTCGGGTCATCTCTGTTGTCGACGAGCTTATGGAAACACTTTTGAGGATCTGACGCATGATTATTAATTCTTACGGCGATATGGCGCAGCACCTCTTCCTCCGTAGCCGCAATGCGGATCTGAAGGAAAACGTCACCACGCTTTCCGAGGAATTCGCCACTGGCAAAACCGCCAATCTGTCCGAACGGCTGGGCGGAGATTTTACCTACCTGGCGGATCTGGAGAGCAATCTGAACCGGCTTGACAGCTATATGGTCACCAATAGCGAAGTGCAGCTGTTTGCCACCACCATTCAGGGCAGCCTTGATAAGGTGCAAAGCCAGGTGCAAGCGATGCGCAATGATATTCTGACGCTGTCGCCGGCGATGGATGAATACAACGCAGAGCAGTTCGGCAGCCAGGCAAAGCAGCGGATTTCCAGTGCCATCAATCTGATGAACACGTCCGTTGGCGGCCGCACAATATTTGCCGGAACCGCAACGGATACAAAGCCGCTCAATAACGCCGGCACGCTGATGAGTGCTGTTTTGACGGAAGTGTCAGGGCTGACGACAAGCAATGACATCATTCAGGCGGTCAAGGACTGGTTTGACGACCCGGCCGGCTTTGATGCGGTCATGTACCAAGGCTCTGCCACAGCTCTGCAGCCGGTAACGGTGGGTGAGGGCGAGCGGGTCTCCCTGGGTATCCAGGCCAATGATCCCAGCCTCAAGCACGCGTTGCAAAGCTACGTCATCACGGCGCTGGCGGACGAGCCCAGCCTTGGCCTGAGCGAAGACGTGAAGATCGACCTGGTCATCGAGGCCAGCAGCGAGCTGACCGAAAGCGAAGACCGGCTAATCAAGGTGCAGGCCGATGTCGGCTTTATCGAAGGGCGTCTGGATGCAATCAACACCCGCAACGAAGCCTCGAAAACCAGCCTGAGCATCGTCAAGAACAACCTTGTGTCCGCTGACCCGTATGAAACCTACACCCGGCTGCAGGAAGCGCAGACACAGCTTGAAGGCCTCTATACCGTTACCGCGCGCAGCTCGCAGCTTTCCCTGCTGAAGTACATCTCATGATCAGAATTCTTCGTCTCCTTATTGCGTGCCTGTTTCTGTTGCCTGCAGTGGCGCAGGCCAATGCTATCCGCCTCAAGGATCTGGTCGAGTTTGATGGCGTCCGCGGCAATGACCTGGTCGGCTATGGTCTGGTTGTCGGTCTCGATGGCACCGGTGACGGGCTGCGCAATTCGCCCTTTACCGAAGAGATCATGTCCAACATCCTTGAGCGTCTCGGCGTCAACGTGACCGGCGAGCAGTTCCGGCCGAAGAATGTCGCCGCGGTCTTTGTGACCGCGACGCTGCCGCCGTTTGCGCGGGTTGGCAGCACCATTGACGTTACAGTTTCCGCCATCGGCGATTCCAAGAGCCTGCTGGGCGGCACCCTGATCATGACGCCGCTGAATGCGGCTGACGGGCAGATCTACGCGGTTGCCCAAGGCACGATCCTGGCCGGTGGTGCTGTGGCCGAAGGCGAAGCCGCGGTCGTTACCCAAGGGGTGCCGACAGCCGGGGTGATCCCGTCGGGAGCCCGGGTTGAACGGGAGATCGATTTCGATCTCGCTTCGCTCAATTCCATGCGGCTGGCGCTGCGGGAACCGGATTTCACCACGGCCGGGCGGATCGAACGGGCAATCAACGCCGAGTTCGGCGGCAACGTTGCTCTGATGCGGGATTCCGGCACGGTTGAAGTGGATATCCGCCGCACCAATACCCGCTCAACCGCCCATGCGGTGGGGCGGATCGAAAACATCCTGGTTGAGCCTCAGCGCAAGGCGCGCGTGGTGGTGGATCAGCGTTCCGGCACGATTGTGATGGGCAGCGATGTGCGGATCTCCCGCGTGGCCGTGGCCCAGGGCAACCTGACCTTGCGGATCGAAGAGACCCCGCTGGTGGTGCAGCCGAATCCCTTCTCCGACGGCGAGACGGTTGTTGTGCCGCGCACCGGCGCTGCCATCGAGGAAGAGGAAGGCATTCAGCTGGCGGAAGTTCCGGAGACAACTTCATTGTCCGAAGTTGTGGCGGGATTGAATGCCCTGGGTGTGTCGCCGCGGGACATGATCGACATCCTCAAGAGCCTGAAGGCGGCCGGAGCACTGCACGCAGAGTTTGTAGTGCGCTGAACCAAGGCACAATCCTGAAAACTGCCCGGCCATTGCATCCAATGGCCGGGTTTTCTCTGTCAACTGATGCGGCGTGCAGCTTTGGATGGCCGACCGGCCGGGCCGGAAATGGTGTTTGCCGGCTCCGATCCGGGTCACTTCCGGCAGGGAATTGAGCGGGGCACATGGCAACGGAGCGGAGAGCCTGAACTACGAATTTGCGTGAGGATCGCGGCAAAACGCCGGAGCTACTGCGGCGCTTTTGCTTGCAGGCCCAGGCAGCAAATGGAAATCGGGGATGACCGGCGGACGGATTGCTGACGGGTGTTAGGCAAAATGTCTCATTCAGAAACCTCTCCGCACGAAAAAGCCGGGCACTGCATGCGCCCGGCGTGGGCCGCGTGGTTTGGGAGCGTCAGGGGTAGTAGCTGCGCACCAGTGCGGTTGCGATCAGGCTCCAGCCGTCGGCGACAACAAAGAACGCCAGCTTGAACGGCAGGGAAACGATGGCTGGGGGGACCATCATCATCCCCATCGACATCAGGATTGCGGCCACGACGAGGTCAATCACCAGGAAGGGCAGAAACACCAGAAAGCCGATCTGAAAGGCACGGGCAATTTCCGACAGCAGGAAGCTGGGCACCAGCGCTGACAGGGGCGCCTCGGGCACCGGGTCCAGGCCCTGTGTTTCCGGCCTGAGATCTGCAATTGCATAGAAAGTGTCCGGGTCCAGCCGGTTGGCCATGAAGGCCCGGAACGGCTCCAGGCTGCGGGTAATGGCCTCACCCGGCTCCAGCTGCTCTTCCAGCAGCGGATTGATCCCGGTCGTCCAGGCCTCTGTGAAGACCGGTTCCATCACGAAATAGGTCAGAAACAGCGCCAGGCTGATGATCAGCATGTTTGGCGGTGCCTGCTGCAGGCCAATGCCCTGGCGCAGGATCGACAGAACGGTCACCAGGAACGGAAAACAGGTGATCATGATCAGCAGGCCGGGGGCCAGGCTGAGCACGGTAATCAGCAGGATCAGCTGGATCGAGCGGGCGGATATAGACTGCCCGTCTGCCAGTGAGAGGCTCAGTTCTTGAGCCAGGGCGGTGTGCGGCAAGGCCAGCAGGAGCACTGCGACCAGAGCCGCCCGCACAAATGTCTTCTGTGTCATCCCAAACCGCTTTGCAGATCGGCAATTTCCGTCAGGCGCACGGCCAGCTGGCCTGCCTGGTCGCCTTCCAGCTCTTCCAATTGGCCGCGCGCCACCAGCCGGTCACCCACATAAAGGTCCACCGGGTCTTCTACCCGCTTGTCCAATGTGAGGATGGCGTTTTCACCGAGGCTGACCAGGTCGCGGATCAGCGGCCTGGCCTTGCCGACCGAGACCACCACCTCGACGGGAACCGAAACGAAAGGGTTGCTTGCGTCGGCGGGTTTCATGTTCAGATCGGCCGCGTCATCCATAATGGCTGTCCTCATTGGCGTGATAGGTAAAGGCCTCAATCGAGTCCTGGATCGATTCGAGCAGGGCATCGCAGTTGATTTCGCACTCAGCGCTGCCGACGCTCAGGTAGGCTTGGCCGGGCGACAGCATGCTGTCTTCCCGCACCGTCACCGGCACGGAGAATTTCTCCGGCAACAGACTGCGCACGGCAGCACCTTCGCCGGGGGAGACCACGATCTGCATAGGCTGATCTGCCTGCCCCTTGGCCATGCCCGCAAGCTGGTCGACAATGTGATGCCCGAAGGAAGCAGCCATTGCATCCGGCAGCACCGCACTGGTCAGCACCTTGAACATCGGATCCAGCGAATCAAGCAGCTGGCTCTGGGCTTCTTGATAAGTAAAGCTGAGGTCTTCCAGCGAGCTGGCAAGCTCAGCGGAAATCCGGGTGTTTTCCTGATCTTTGGCGGCTACCGCGTCGTCCCAGCCTGCGCTGTAGCCGTTTTCGAAGGAAGCCAGCCGCTGCTCTTCAATGAGCTCCTCGGGAATTGCGGGCAGAGCGGGTTCCACCGGCGTCTTCATTCCGAAGTCTTCAAGCAAATGTGCAATTGTCATCAGGCCTGCTCCTTATTCTCTTCCAGCCAGCCGCGCAGAATCTGGACCGTTTCCTCCTGCCGTTCGCCGATCAGGCTGCGCAGGCGGTCGACGGGATCATCCATGCCGCCGCCCATGGCCGGCAGTCCGATGGCCCCCATCATGTCGCCGGTGCCCATCTCCGGCAGGCCGCCCAACGGCTCGAACTGGCCGGTTTCGCTGTTTTCAATTTCACCATCCAAGGCCAGGCCTGCTCCCAGGTCCGGGGCGGTCATGAAGCCGTCGCCGCCCATCCCGGGCAGACCAGGCAGCGCATTCGGAGACGGGCCCGGTGCGGCCAAGGCATTGGCAGGGGCGGCTTGGTTCGACAGGATCGGGCGGACCACAAACAGGCCCAGGATCAGGCTGACAATGGCGAGTGCCGCGATCTGAACCAGCGACATTGCGTCGAAGTTCAGATTGTCCATGAAGGATGAAGTGGCCACAACGCCTTGGGGTTCCACGGCCGGCAGTTCCATCGACTTGAGCGTGATTACGTCGCCGCGGTCTGCATCGAACCCGACTGCTGCGGAGATCAGCTCCTGCATTGCGGCCAGTTCTTCATCCGGCCGGGGCCGGAAAATGGTCTCGCCCGCGTCATTGGTCACGGCGGTGCCGTTAATCAGAACTGCGACAGTCAGGCGTTTGATCGCACCGGGTCCGCGCAGAATTTCTTTTTCGGTTTCCGAGATCTCGTAGTTGATCCGCTCCCGGGTCGCGCTTGTGTTGGCTTTCGACCCTTGGCCTGAAGCGGCGTCGCCATCGGGAATATTTGAGGCAACTGTGACTTCACCGGACTGGTTGGTGGAGGAATCTGCGCGTTCTTCGACATCGGTGCTGACCGCGACACGGCTCTTCGGGTCCACCAGTTTCTCACGGATCGATTCGGTATCGGTGACGGTTTCCACGCTTACTTCGACAACGGCATTGCCCTGGCCGACGCGGGCCTCAACCAGCCGCAGAACCCGCTCGCGAATCGTCTGCGAGCGGTCATCTGTGCCGGCGCTCGCAGCTGCGGTCGCGTCTGTCGAACCGATCAGGGCGCCATTGGCGTCGATCACGGCCACGTTGTCCACGGCCAAGCCAGTAACGGCAGAAGAAACGAGGAAACGAATGGCGTTGGCCTGGGCGGGGGTGATCGGCGAGCCCATCGGCACAATTGACACGGACGCAGTCGGCTCAACAGTGCGCTGGAAGGGATTCGATCCGGTGTTGGCGATATGCACCCGTGCCTGGCTCACATGCGGGCTGGCGACGATGGTGCGGGCCAGTTCGCCTTCCTTGGCGCGCCAATAGGCGGCATCGAACATCTGCGAGGTGGTCCCGAACCCGCTGAGCGAATCGAGCAGTTCATAACCTTTGCCGCCATTTGCAGGCAGGCCTTCGCTGGCCAGCGTCATCCGCAATTCGTCGCGCTGGGTGGAGGGCACAAAAATAGAGCCGCCGCGCACCTCGAACTGGGTGCCGCGCTGCTCCAGCGCCCGCACCACATCTCCGGCCGAACCGCTTTCCAGCCCGGCATAGAGCAGTGTCATTGTTGGCTTGCTTGCCACATGGGACATCGCGATGACGCTGAGAATCATGATCACCGTGGCCCCCACGGCAATCAGACGCTTCCGCATGTCCATTTCTGCCCAGACATTCTTGATCTGCTGCACATTAACCTCCGTCGCACCGGCGTTCTCTCCGGCATGCAACCGTTTTGAGGGATCGGCCTTAACATTCGGTTAGTCCCTCGCAGGTTATGAAGAAGCTGCACGACGTTTTAGGGATAGCCATGACAGACGCTGCAGTAGATATCGAAGCACAAGCCCCGGCCAAGAAAGGCAAACTGCCCCTCATCATTGGGGCGGTGCTGGCACTGGCGGGCGCGGGCGGCGGATTCTTTGTCGTTCAGTCAGGCCTTCTTCCCTTTGGTCAGAAAGCGGCGCCAGAACCGGTGTACGCGGCCGAAGTGGCGCCAGAAGGCGTGGACACTGGTGAGACGGCGGAGGATATCGCCAATCTCGCTTTTATCGAAATGGACCCGATTGTGATTACCCTGCGCAAAGCCAGCGGTTTGAGGCATTTAAGGTTCCGTGCGCAACTTGAGGTCGGCCTGGCACATCAGGCTGAGGTCGAAAAAGTCCTCCCGCGGGTTGTCGATGTCCTGAACAGCTACCTGAGAGCACTGGAGCTAGAGGATCTGTCTGATCCGATGGCGCTGCCGAAACTGAGGGCGCAGATGCTGCGGCGGATCAATATCGCCACCGGCCAGGGCCGGGTGCGTGATCTGCTGATCATGGATTTCGTACTGAACTAGGAGGACAGGATGGACATTATTGCTGATATCCTGCTTGCAGCCGGAGCGCTGGGCGCCGGATTCTATTGTCTGGTGCTGTCGCGCCGGCTGAAGCGGTTCAATGACCTTGAAAAGGGGGTGGGCGGTGCGGTTGCCGTTCTGTCTGCGCAGGTGGATGACCTGAACAAGTCGCTGAAATCGGCACAACAGGTGTCCGACGGCTCCAGCAAGGCGCTGCAGCAGCTGACGGGCCGGGCCGAATCGGTGGCCCAGCGGCTGGAGCTGATGATGGCTTCCATGCATGACATTCCCGAGGCTGCCGCAGCGCCGGCACCGGCCGCCCCTGCGGCCGAGGACGAGGCGATGGCCGCCGCATATGAGGCAGCGCCGCAGCCTGCAGCGGAGACCCAGGAAGAGCCCAAGTCTTCGGGTTTGATGTTTGTGCGCCACAATCGCAGCCAGAACCGGGTGGCATGATGGCGAAGACGGCAAAGAAGGCAAAGAAAGCCAGGCGTTTCCGGCGCAGCGGTGCCCTGACAATGCTGGCGCTGCTGCTGATGGGATCGGGAGCGGTGCGGCTAGGGCTTGAGGCCGGCCCGGCAATCGCCCGCGAGGTGGCAAGCCTGCAGGAAACCGGCCAGGAAGAACCTTCGCACAACGGAGAGCCGCAGCGTGACGCAATGCCGACTTCTGCGGAGCTGCAAACCATGCTGGCCGCGTTCCAGGAACGGGAACAGGTCTTGGCCTCCCGTGAGGCGGAAATCGAAGACCGGATGAAGGCGCTGGAGATCGCAGATCAGGCGATCGACAAGAAATTGGCCGCATTGGAGCAGGCTGAAGCGAATCTGCGCGCGACCCTCGCGCTGGCGGACGGCGCCACGGAAGCGGATGTTACCCGCCTTACAACAGTCTACGAGCAGATGAAGCCCAAGGAGGCTGCCGCGCTGTTCGAGGAAATGGATCCCGGCTTTGCAGCGGGTTTCCTGGCCCGGATGCAGCCTGAGGCCGCAGCAGGTATCATGGCGGGTCTCAGCCCCGAGGCGGCTTATACCATCAGTGTGGTTCTGGCCGGCCGCAACGGATCCGTGCCCAAGGAGTAACTTGGGCGCCCCCTTAGTCTTTCCTTAGGAAGACTCGCCTAATCTTATAAAAACCAACGGAATTCGGAGTGGACCTATGATCGGGATTGTAGGCATTGTGGTGATCTTTGCCATGGTGTTCGGCGGATACCTTCTGGCCGGCGGCAAGATGGCGATCATCCTGAAGTCGCTGCCGTTTGAGATGATGATGATCGGCGGCGCTGCTGTCGGGGCCTTCCTGATTGCCAACGATATGGGCGGTGTCAAACACACGCTCAAGGACATCGGCAAGGTGTTCAAAGGCCCCAAGTGGAAGCCGGATGATTACCGCGACCTTCTTTGCCTGCTGTTTGCGCTGATTCGCATTGCCCGGGCCAACCCGGTGGAGGTGGAACAGCATATAGAGGACCCGGAAAACTCCTCTGTCTTCAACAAATACCCCAAGATCCTGGGCGACAAGGAAGCGGTGAACCTGATCTGCGACACCATGCGCTCAGCCTCGATGAATTATGACGATCCGCATCAGGTCGAAGAGGTCCTGGAGAAGCGGATGGAGGCCAATTTGCATCATGCGCTGCACTCCAGCCACGCGTTGCAAACCATGGCCGACGGCCTGCCCGCGCTGGGGATTGTTGCTGCGGTTCTCGGGGTGATCAAGACCATGGGCTCCATCGACCAGCCGCCTGAAGTTCTGGGCAAACTGATCGGCGGCGCACTGGTGGGCACGTTCCTTGGGGTGTTCCTGTCCTACGGCCTAGTTGCGCCCTTCGCGGGCAAGGTAAAGGCTGTGGTGGAAGAAGATTCCCACTTTTATCAGCTGATCCGCGAGGTGCTCGTGGCCAATCTGCACAACCACGCCGCAGCGATCTGCATTGAAGTCGGACGCCAGAATACGCCCTCGCATTTCCGCCCCGGCTTCTCGGAACTGGAAGAAGCTCTCAAATCGGTGAAACAGGACGCAGCATGATCTGGCGAGTATTTGCCACCGCAGCCGTTCTTCTGACGGCAGGCACTGCCCAGTCGCAGACGATCGTGACCCGCTCTGGCGAGCACAAGGGGTTCACGCGCCTGGTGATGCGGCTGCCCAACGGAGCGGACTGGTCGCTGACCCAAAGCGGCACGACGGCAACGGTGAATATAGATGCGCCTGAAGCTGTTTTCGACACCTCCCGGGTGTTCCGACTGATCCCCCGCACAAGGCTGCAATCATTGGGGCAGACCGCCCCGGGCCAGCCCTTGCGGCTGCAACTGGGTTGCGATTGCAACGTTACATCGTACGTCCAGAAGGACGGCTACCTGGTGATCGACATCCGCGACGGCGGAAAGCCGGAGCAAAAACCGCAGCTGAAATATGCCTCAAGCGTTCTGCCGCTTACCACGCCGGCGCCGCAGTCCGGCTACAGGTTCGGGTTTTCCCAGCCGGCTGCAGCAGATGCGCGTCTGGCGCTTGAATTGGCGGCGGCTGTTGCCGGACAAAGTGACAACGCGCAAGCAGTTCTGCCGCAGAAACCAGCCGCACCGGCTGGCACAGAACCTGCTGCTGTTGCGGAAGGATCTGCGGCACAGCTGAAAGAGCTAACACTGCCAATGGACGGCAGCCATCCCCCTGCAGAAACAGCAGGTGAAGCCGGCGCAGAAGCCGTGACTGAAGAGGCACCCGCCAAGAAACTTGAGACCGCCGTGCTGCTCGACCTAGAGGAATCCGAACGTGCCGCCGCGGTTAGCGAATCTGAACAGCGGCTGCTGCAGCAGATCGGCCGGGCGGCCAATCAAGGCCTGCTGAACATAGCAGCAGACGGGCTTCCGGCCGCGGACACATCTATTGGACTGGATCCGCTAAGCGGGGCCGACCGGCCGCTCAATCCGCTCGACCATATTTCTGTGACCTCGGCAATAGACCGTGAAACCGGACTGATTGCTGCCCTGGCCGATAACGGCGGCGAGGCGTCTCATTGCCTCCGGAGCGGGGATGTCGCCATCCAGACCTGGGGTAATGAAAGCCCCTTTGCGGACCAGCTGGCACCGCTGCGCAGCGTCCTGGTCCGGGAATTTGACGATGTGAACGCGGCAAGCGTCCATGCGCTTGCCAAGCTTTATCTGTACTTCAGCTTCGGGGCTGAGGCGCGCTCGATCATGACCATGCTGCCGCCTGAGCAGCAGCAAAGTCCTGAAGCGGTCTTGCTGGAAACTATGGCGATGCTGATGGATGGCACGGGCTTGCCGGTCAATCATGTGCTTGCGGGCCAGCAGGGCTGTGACAGCGACAGCGCCTTGTGGGGCGCCTTGGCGGATGGCGCGATCAAGAAAAGCGCCAACAGCGATGCCATTCAGCAGGCGTTTTCCAAGTTGCCGGTCCATCTTCGGGTGCATCTGGGGCCGCGGGTAAGCAAGATGTTTGCTGAAACAGGCAATCACCACGTCGCCGAGGCCGTGCTGCGGGCCGTGGACCGGACCGGAGTTGAGGAGGTTCCCGAGATCAACCTGGCCGAAGCAGCAATTGCTGAGCTGGAAGGCGACACTGAGGCGATGGCGGAGGAACTGACCAGCGAAGTGGCTGAGAGGACGGGCAATGCGCCAGCAGCGCTGATCGACCTGGTTGCGCTGAGTGTGAAGGAGCGGAAAGCGCTTTCGCCTGACGTGCCGGACTTGATCGCGTCGTATGAGCTGGAAAACCGCGAAACGGCGCTCGGCGCGGAGCTGCGCTATTCCCTGGTTTCCTCGCTGGCGCTGATGGGGCAGTTCCATGACGCGTTCAAAGAGCTCGAGAACGTGACTGAAAGGGACGGGCCGAATGCGCGGGCGGCAGCGTTGGAGCCGCTGATGCTGCTTTTGACGGAACGTGCCGACGATGTGACGTTTCTGCAGTACTCCCTTGTTTTTTCCAAGCAGTCCACTCCGGCTGAGGCCGCACCGGTGGCTGTACAGGTGGCGCGCCGGCTGCTGGAATTGGGCTTTGCCCAGCAGGCGCAGGATCTCCTGACCAAGCTTGCGCTGGAGCCGGAAAATGAGACCCGCCGACTGTTGATGGCAGAAGCCGCATTGGGGCTGGATAAACCGCACCGGGCGCTTGTTGAACTGATGGGTTTGGAAGGTTCAGACGCCAACCGGATGCGGGCGCAAGCCTTGTGGCACAACGGTGAGTACGGACGGGCCAGCGAGTATTTGCTGGCCGAAGAGGAAACCGGCGCAGCCGCCCGCGGCTTCTGGCATTCCGAAAACCTCGGTGCAATCGAAGCCAACGGGATAGATGCCGGTGTGCGCTTTGGGCATGTTGCTTCAGTAACTACGCACATTGGGAAGACAGCCGAGGACCCCGAGGGCCTGGCGCCGCTGGCCCATGCAAGGGCCCTGGTCGAAAGCAGCGAGGGCACGCGCGGCAGTATTGCGGACCTGCTGAACCAGATCGGAACCGGTCTGCAGAACTCTGAAGAAGATCAGTGACCTGAGAGAATTCAGGTGCCTTGCAGGCCGCCTCCTCCAGAGGCGGCCGTTGCCTATTCTGATAACACTTTGTCAACCAGCCGCCAGTAACGTGACAAGCGGGTGAATCCTGAATTGGAACGGGCAGAATGCCGGACAACGACAAGAAAAATAGCCCGCATGGGCTGATTCTGCGCGCAGCAGGCTCAGGGTGCGGAGCCGCCGCTTTGGTGCGCACGCGGACGAAATCTCTCTTACAGCAATTTTGCGTCACGGCCGGCTTGCCGCCGGGGCTGAATTTGCCGCGCGTCAATTGCGGCTGGCAGCCTGCCGGGACCGTATTCTGCTTGCGCAGAGACAGCATGTCGGCGGTTTCGACAATGCCGTTCAGACTGCCTGCCAAAGCGCGAAACCTTGCTCTCATCCGGTCTATTATTAACATATTTCGGGGTGTGACTTGTGCCTAAGCTGACGACAGAACAACTCTTCAGCCCGACGGTTCTCCTGGCGCTGGCGTTGATGGCGATCATCGTGATGATGATCCTGCCGATGCCGGCCTGGGTGCTGGATGTCGGCCTGGCCGCCTCCTTTGCGCTGGCCATCCTGATTTTCACCATCACGCTATTCATCGAACGGCCTTTGGATTTCTCGTCCTTTCCGACGATCCTGCTGGCTTCGCTGATGCTGCGATTGTCGCTCAACGTGTCCTCAACCAAGCTGATCATTGGTCAGGGGCATACCGGGACCGATGCGGCGGGCAACGTGATCGAAGGTTTCGCCCAGTTTGTTATGGGCGGAAGCGTTTTCCTTGGCCTTGTGGTGTTCGGCGTTCTGCTGATCGTCAACTTCATGGTGATCACCAAGGGCGCGGCGCGGATGGCGGAAGTCGGTGCCCGTTTTGCCCTGGATGGGATGCCTGGCAAACAGCTGGCGATCGACGCCGACATGTCTGCGGGCGCAATCGACCACCAGACCGCCAAGGAGCGCCGGGAGCGCGATCAGCAGGAAACCACGTTCTTCGGCTCGCTGGACGGTGCCTCGAAGTTCGTCAAAGGCGATGCTGTTGCCGGTCTGCTGATCACCCTGCTGAACCTGGTGATGGGGCTGATCATGGGCGTTCTGGTCCACGGCATGCCGGTTGGCAACGCGTTTGAGACCTATGCCATTCTGACCGTCGGCGACGGTCTGGTGTCGCAGATCCCGTCGGTGATCATTTCCATTGCGGCGGCGCTGCTTCTGGCCCGGGGCGGCACCACCGGTTCCACGGATATCGCCCTGTTCGATCAGTTCGGCCGCCATCCGGCTGCGCTTATCACCGTTGCGGTCCTGATGGTCATGTTTGCACTGGTTCCGGGCCTGCCGTTCCTGCCCTTTGTGACAGGCGGCGGCGTGCTGGGTTTTATTGCCTTCCGGATGGCCAAGAAAAAGAAGGATGATGCGGAAGCTGAGATCGAGGAAAAGATCGAAGAAGCCTCTGATCCCTCTGCATCGCGGCCGCTGGGCGATATTCTGGACCTGGATGATCTGCACTTGGAATTCTCGCCGGACCTGGTGAGCATGGTTCTGGACGCAGGCACCGGGCTGGACGCCCGGATTGCCAACATGCGTTCGCATATCGCCACCACATTCGGCCTGATCCTGCCGGAAATCCGGCTGACCGATCAGCATGAACTGGACAGGGGCACCTATGTGATCAAGGTGCAGGGCGTTGAACAGGTCCGCGGCACGCTGCATCCGGACATGGTTCTGGCTCTGATGCCGGACAATCATGATGCACTTCTGCCCGGCACCGACGTGACTGAGCCGGTTTACGGGGCCCCGGCGCGCTGGATCTCTGCCAAGTCGCAGGAACAGGCCGCGCTCGCCGGTGCGACCGTAGTCTCTCCGCCGGAAATCCTGGCGACCCATCTGCTGGAGATCATCAAGCAGAACTTCTCCCGGCTGCTGACCCTCAAGTCGCTGCGCCGCCTGCTAGACGAGATGACCCAGCTGTCCGATGGCTTCAGGTCTGAAGCAAACCGCAAACTGCTGGACGCGCTGGTGCCGGACAAGGTGCCGATGGACACCCTGCACGCCGTTTTGCGGCTGCTGCTGGAGGAGCGGGTGTCGATCCGTAATATGCCGCTGATTCTCGAGTCGATTGCCGAGGCGCGGATGCACACCACCCAGCCGGAACTGATCTGCGAGCATGTGCGCCAGCGTCTGGGCTTCCAGCTGGTGGCGGAAATGAAGCGCGAGGACGGTACTATCCCGCTGATCCAGCTGGCACCGGAGTGGGAGGACAAGTTCTCCACCTACCAGGTGGATGCGCAAGGGGCTGGCCTGGATATCGCCCTGCCGCCTGACCTGTTCAACCGGCTGGCTGACGGGTTGAGTGACAAGCTGGGCACGGTCACCGATCAGGGGGTTTTTGCCGCTGTGGTGACGTCCACCCGTCGCCGCCGGTACTTGAAAACAATCCTGAAATCGCGCGGCATTACCAATCCGGTCCTGTCGTTCGAGGAAATCGGCCTCGAAGCGCGGCCGGCCTTGGTCGGGATGGTCCAGGCATGAACCTGAATTTTCTGCCGCCAGAGCTGGTACTGCTGCTGGGGGCAGGATTCTGGCACGCGGCTATCGTTTTCCTGCGGGTTTCGGCGATGGTTTCGGTGCTGCCCGCAATGGGCGAGCTGTACGTGCCGACCCGTGTCAAGCTGGCGATCGCAGTTGCCTTTACCTTTGTGGTGGCCCCCGCGCTGCCGCCCTTTCCCGAACCAAACGGGGTCATGGGGTATGCCCGGTTTGCGGTGACCGAAGCCATCATCGGTCTGGCGCTTGGCATTGGCGCGCGGATATTTGTTCTGGCGCTTCAAACCGCCGGGGCGATGGCGGCGCAAAGCACATCCTTGTCGCAGGTTCTGGGTGGTATCGGGGCCGAACCTATGCCCGCGCTTGGGGCCGTTCTGATGATCTCCGGCGTGACCCTGGCGGTTATGCTGGGGCTGCATGTGAGGGTCGCTGAGCTTCTGATCGGATCCTATCAGATGTTTCCTGCCGGACAGTTTCCAGCTGCGGCCGGGCTGACGGAATGGGGAGTGTTCCGGGTATCGGAGAGCTTCTCCTTGGCCTTCACTCTGGCAGCCCCTTTTGTTCTGACGGCGGTAATTTACAATTTGGCGCTCGGGGTGATTAACCGGGCAATGCCGCAGCTGATGGTCGCCATGGTCGGTGCGCCGGTCATTACTTTCTTCGGGTTATTCATCCTGATGGTTGGCAGCCCGATGATTCTGGACGTCTGGTCTCGTGCTCTGATGGCCTTTCTGTCCAATCTCGGAGGCGGAATGCCATGAGCGGCCAGGATGACGATTCCGACAAGTCATTTGAGCCGACGGAACAGAAGCTCCGCAAGGCCCGTGAGAAGGGTGAAGTTGCCAAATCCACGGACTTGTCAGTGGCAGCGGCCTACCTGGGTCTGATTGTAGCATTCTATGCGGCCGGCAGCAGCAGCGTTGAGGGGACCGGCACTGCTCTGATGGCGTTTCTGGA
The DNA here is from genome assembly GCF_059694505.1 of Leisingera sp. ANG49. NCBI lineage: Bacteria > Pseudomonadati > Pseudomonadota > Alphaproteobacteria > Rhodobacterales > Roseobacteraceae > Leisingera > Leisingera sp. ANG49. Next base: position 142,466 of record NZ_JCATZN010000004.1, on the reverse strand, counting down.
TCAGCCGGACCGGCTGGCTCAGCTGTTCTTTGATAGCGGATCCGCGGCTGCCCCTGTTGGAGGATTTGCCGGCAGCGTGCTGAGGCCCATTCTGCCGTGGTTCATGGTGCCTTTTGCCCTTGTTCTGCTGTCAATTGTCGGCCAGCGCGCCCTGGTTTTTGCGCCCAGCAAGCTGGAGCCGAAACTGTCGCGCATCTCGATCATTTCCAACGCCAAAAACAAATTTGGCCGGTCCGGCCTGTTCGAGTTCCTGAAAAGCTTCCTGAAGCTGACCCTCTACTCTGTCTGCCTGGGTGTCTACCTGAGCCACAGGCTGCCGGACATGATTTCATCCTCCGGCACCGGGCCGCAATCGGTTGTGCTGATGCTGTCGCAACTGGCGCTGGAGTTTCTGTTTCTGGCGCTGGTCATAGCCTTGGCCATCGGCGTTGTGGATGCGGTGTTCCAGCATGCTGAACACCGCCGCAAGAACATGATGTCGCGCAAGGAAATCCAGGACGAAATGAAGGATGCCGAAGGCGATCCGCACATGAAGGGCAAACGGCGCCAGCGCGGCCAGGAAATTGCAATGGGCCAGATGATGGCCGAAGTGCCCAACGCCGATGTGGTGATCGTCAACCCGACCCACTACGCGGTTGCCTTGAAATGGAGCCGCGAGAAGGGCGCTGCGCCGGTTTGTGTCGCCAAGGGGGTTGATGAAGTGGCAGCAGCAATCCGGCGCGTGGCCAACGAAAACGCCATTCCGATCCACAGCGACCCGCCCACCGCCCGTGCGTTGCACGCCACCATCGAAATCGGCGACGAGATTCTGGAAGAACATTATGCGCCGGTAGCGGCGGCCATCCGCTTTGCCGAGGAAATGCGCAAACGCGCCAAAGGGAAAATCACATGAAGCAAAAGATGCTCGACCAAATGGCGGCAGTGACCGCCGCGCAGTACATGCAGGAGCACGCTAAGGTTCAGCCGGCACTTGCGCGTGAAGCGGAACTGCGCGGCCAGCTCGCCAGGCTCAATGAGCAGGTGCAGGCGACCCGGGAACAGGCAAATGGCGATCACGCGATGAAAGCCTTGGGGGCGGATCTCCTTTGGCAGGGCTGGCATACCCGCACGCGGCGCCAGCTGAACATGGATCTGGCTAAGGCTACGGCGCAAAAACTGCGGATGATGGACCAGTTGCGCAAGGCATTCGGGCGCAAGCACGCAGTTGAAACTATGGCTGCTGTTGAGCGCAAACAGCATAAGGCCGCGCAGGCCAAGGCGCTGATGGACAGGCTTCTGGACGGCTAAGGCCCATCACCTCAGGCAAAAACAAAGCCGGTCCCGCGGGACCGGCTTTTACGTTGGCAATGCTCCTGGCAAGTCAGACGTCCTGCCGGGAAATCTCCATAATCAGCACGTCATAGATGCCTTTCCCAACATGCTTCTGCGCTGCTTCCCGCAAGGCAGTGCGCAGCGGCTCCAGAACATCCGAACGTGTGAAGGCCCCGCGGAAGCCGCCCATGTTCGCATGATCGAACAGCACTTGCAGGAAGACATCGCGCAGCTTGGGCTCATAGGCGTGTACCTTGTCGCTGATGCCTTTTGCGGTTTCCAGGCTGAGAGAAATGACTACCAGGGACGTCAGCTGGTCACGATCGACAACCGGCACCACAAACTGGTTGTTGATCTTGATGTATTCGCGCAGGTCTTCTTCGCTTCCTTCAGCGGGTTCCTCAATGGCCGCTGCGGGAGCATAGGATGCTTCCGTTCCAGCAGCGGCGTGGTTTTCCTCGGGCGCGGGCGCCAGCAAAATGCCGGCGCCGATGCCGCCTCCGGTTCCCAGGATCAGCAGTATGACTGGCAGGAGTTTCGACAGCATGGCAATCCTCAGAACGGCAGGACAACATCAAGCAGCTGCTGGCCGTAGCGGGGCTGCTGCACATCGGTAATCTGACCGCGGCCGCCATAGGACACCCGGGCAGAGGCAATCTTGTCATAGGTGATTTCGTTCTGGCGGCTGATATCTTGAGGCCGGACATAGCCAGTGACCAGAAGCTCGCGCAGTTCGAAATTCACACGCAGCTCCTGGGTGCCGCTGATCGCCAGCACCCCGTTTGGCAGCACGTCGACAACCGTTGCCGCGACTCGCAGCTCCAGTTTTTCACTGCGCTTGACAGAACCCTTGCCGCCGGAAGCGCTGGAGCTGCCAATTTCAACGGCATCCGCTGACGAGGCGCCTTCCGGAAGCTTCCGGTCCAGCCGTTGCGGAAGGCCCAGCAGTTGCGGCATGTTCAGGCTTTCGGAGCCCGAGCGCGACCGCTGGGTGTCATTCGAAATTTCCGCTTCCTCATCGATTTCGATCACAACTGTCAGGATATCGCCGCGCTTGATGGCACGGCGGTCGCCGAGCAAAGACTGCTGAGAGCCGCTCCACAGAGAGGAACCATCGACGGTGCGCCGGGTCTGGGTCTGTGCCGGCAGCCCTTGGTAGAGCATGGCAACATGCTCAGGCGTTTCATTGGCCGGCGTGAAGGAAGGCGCCTTACCTAGGTGATCCATCCGGCCGCAGGCCCCCAGCAGGGCCAGTCCGAACAGCAGCGGTTTGACGGGTGACAATTTCTTAGACATCAGTTTACCTCTACGGAGCCGTCTTCGGTGATCCGGCCGGTGACGGTGGTGCGTGAAGACAGGTTCATGACCCGGACGGGCTCGCCGGCGGCGCCGCGGCCCAGGGCGCGGCCTTCTGCGGCGATGGTCAGGCCGCCCTGGCGGAAGATCAAAGTCACCAGGTCATTGCGTTCAACAATTGCCGGCGGGCCGATATCGCCTGGGCGCAAGGGCCGGCCTGCATAAAGTGCCACGCGCGCTTCCTTGCCGATCACCTCGGAAGGATCTGACAGCGCGCCAAGGATTTCTCCCTTTTTCAGAGCCAGATCTTCTGCGTTCACAATCGCTTTTGCGCGGATTGTGCGCAGCGGAACCAGGTACTCCGCCCAGGCGGGCGGGGCACAGAGCGCGGCGGCGGTCAGGCAGGCAAGGGCAAGTTTCATCAGCGCACCTGTGTGGTTGCGCTCATCATCTGGTCGACAGCTGAGATGACCTTGGCATTCATTTCATAGCCGCGCTGGGCTTCGATAAGTTCGGTGACTTCACGCACTGCATCAACTGAGCTGGCCTCCAGATAGCCCTGGCGGAAAGTGCCCAGCCCATCCTCGCCCGCTGTGGAAACGGCAGCGGTGCCGGAGGCTTCGGTTTCGGTGAACAGGTTGCTTCCAATTGCCTCAAGCCCTTTGGGGTTGGTGAAGCTTGCCAGGGAAAGCTGACCCAGGAGCTGGCCTTCGGTGGTCTCGCTGAAATAGCCGTAGACTTCACCTTCGGCATTGATCGAGATGCTGGTGGCATCGTCAGGGATGGTGATTTCGGGAGAAACCGCAAACCCGTCGGAGGTCACGATCAACCCCTCTGCCGTGCGTTTCAGCGCACCGTCGCGGGTATAAGCGCTCTGACCGGAGGGCAGGGTCACTTCCAGGTAACCCTTGCCGTCGATCGCGACATCCAGATCGTTGTTGGTCTGCTGCAGCGCGCCTTGCGCAAGGTGAACCGATACCGCAGCCGGGCGGACGCCAAGGCCCACTTGCACGCCAGTGGGCAGCACCGTGCCATCCGAGGCGTTCACCGATCCGGCCCGGGAAATCTGCTGATAGTGCAGGTCGGCAAATTCGGCGCGCCGCGCGTTGTAGGCGGTGGTGTTCATGTTCGCGAGGTTGTTGGAGATGGTCTCCACCCGCAGCTGCTGGGCGCTCATGCCGGTCGCGGCGATCTTCAGGGCACGCATCTGGATTCTCCTAGGTCTTGATCAAGTTCTTGATGGCATTGCGGATGCGCTCGTCTTCCGATTGCAGGAAGCTCTGGCCCATTTCATAGGCGCGCTGCACTTCGATCATCCGGGTCACTTCGGATATCGCGTTCACGTTGGAGCCTTCGAGGAAGCCTTGCAGGACCTTCGAGTCGAAAGACTCTTCGATTTCCCCGTCGACGCGGAACATCACCCCGTCTTCGCGGACCAGTGTGTGGCTCTCCATTGGCTTGAACAATCCCAGCTGTCCCAGCAGCCGTCCGTTAGCGCTTATGGACCCGTCTGCACCTACTTCGATCTTGCCGGCATCCGGCGGCACGAAGACCGGTGCGCGGCCAGCGTCCAGCACCCGGTAGCCATCCATTGTGACAAGATCGCCGGCCGCGTTGGGGGAGAAAGCACCAGAGCGGGTCAGGCGCTCGCCCTGAGGCGTTTCGACCATGAAAAAACCATCGCCCTCTACGGCGAAATCGAAGGATCCGCCGGTTTTGGTGAGCTGTCCCTGCTCCATGGAGGTGTTGAAGATGTTAGCACGCGACATCGACAGAGACTGCTGCCCCGGGGAGGACTGCACGAACTCCGAGAAAATCAGCCCCTCCTGGCGGTAGCCGGTGGTAGCGGAGTTGGCGATGTTGTTTGCGATGACACGCATTTCGCGCATCAGCCCCGACTGGCGGGAAAGCGTGGCGTAGCCTGCCGTTTCCATTACGCGCCTCCAGCAATCATCGGAACGACGTGGCCATTGAAAAAGGCCACCAGCGTTTGTGTCATGAAGCCCATGGTCATCCAGAACACGACTATGATCGCTGCCAGCTTGGGCACGAAGGTCAGGGTCATTTCCTGCACCGAGGTCAGCGCCTGGAAGAGGCCGATGGAGAGGCCGACGACCAAGGCGACAATCAGGATCGGAGTCGACATGGTGACCGCGGCCCACATGGCTTGGCGCAGGGTGTCATAGAAAAGGCTTTCGCTCATCATGGCTCAGACCGGCATCCTCAAGATTTCCTGGTAGGCCTCGACCACCTTGTTGCGCACGGTGACGGCGGTCTCGACCGCAAGTTCTGTCTGCGCGAGCGCCTGCACCAGGGCATGCGGGTCCGCTTGTGAGGTCATTGCCTGCACAGACACCTGCTCGCTGCCCTGAAGGGTTGCTGCGAAGCTCTCGAAGCTTTCTTTCAGACGTGCGCCTGCCCCCGCGCCAACGGCGTCATGATTGGGGTCGGCTTTGGTGGCGGGCCGGGCGGCGGCATAGCCGCTGGCGGCGGAAAGGCTGCGAATATCCATTCTGGATCTCCAGTTTTTTCGGTTAACGTCTCAAAAGGTCCATCAGAGAGGCTGACATCGAGCGGGTCTGCTCGAACATCTTCAGGTTGGCCTCGTAGCTGCGCTGTGCTTCGCGGGCGTCGGCGATCTCGATCATCAGATCGACATTCGAGCCCTCATAATGCCCGCTTTCATCCGCCAGCGGATGGGAGGGGTCATAGACCTCCTCCAGGTCCCGCCGGTCCAGGGTGACCTTGCCGGTGCGCACATGCTCCACGTCCGTTTGCAGCTCGCGCACGGCTTCAAACGGCACGGTTTTGCGGCGGTAGCCCGGGGTGTCGGCGTTGGAAATGTTCTCGGACACGTGCCGCAGCCGCGAAGCCTGGGCCTTGAGGCCGCTGGCAGTGACGGAAAGGGCCCTGGAAAATTCACTCATCGCTCATCCTCCTCAGTTTTTGCCCAAGCTGGTGCGCAGGATGTTCATGGAGGATTTGTAGATCGCCATGGCGCGCTTGTGCTGGCGTGCAACCTCAACCCCTTTCAACAGTTCGGTTTCGACCGAAACCGAATTGTCATTGGGGTCGCTGCCTGCGTCTGTGGAGGTGACCGCCCAGTCCATGCCGTTGCCTGCAGTGCCGTTCAAATGGCTGCCGCGGGACGCGATCATGCTGGCCGGACGGGCGCCGGCGGCAAAAACTTCTTTGAAGGGTTTGATGTCTTTGGCGTGGTACCCCGGCGTATCGGCATTGGCGATATTCTGGGAAACCAGTGCCTGGCGTTTGCCGGCATGGGTCGCCATAGAATAGGCGATTCTGAATACGTTCAATTCTGTGAACACCAGGGCTTCTCCCTTGATCGATTTCAATCAAGGCTTAACCCCGATTCCTTTAGAAATTGTTTTCAGGACACCAAGGGAGGCCGCTGCGATGAAAGCAGAGATGCAAGCACTGACCCGTCAAATTGCCGGCAAGCGCCTGATAACCCAGGTAGGCAGGGTGACAGGGATCTCGGGCGGGGAAATCGAAATCAGCGGTCTGGCAGCGGCGGCGCGTATCGGCGACAGGCTGGTGTTGCGCCGCGGTCCGCAGGATGCGTTGCATGGCGAAGTTCTGAAGATAAATGGAAGCAATATCAGTATGCTGCCTGATCGGGCGCCGGATGGGGCTGCGATCGGGGACCCGGTTCTGCTGCACCCGTCACCTGAGTTCTCCCCCAGCGACCATTGGATCGGTCGGCTTATCGACCCCTTCGGGGAACCGCTGGATGGCCGTCCGCTGCTTCCGGGCAATGCACCGCGCGACCTGATGGCACCGCCGCCCAAGGCTGCAGGCCGCCGCTCCATGGGGGAACGCCTGGCCACGGGCCAAGCGGTTCTGAATACGATTCTCCCGATTGTTCAGGGGCAGCGGGTTGGCCTTTTTGCAGGTTCCGGGGTCGGGAAATCCTCGCTTCTGGCGAAACTGGCCAAAAGCATGGAAGCGGATGTGGTGGTGATGGCCCTGATCGGCGAGCGCGGGCGCGAAGTGAATCACTTTGTCGAACAGGTTCTGGGTCCTGAAGGCATGCGCCGTGCTGTTGTGGTGGCCGCGACGTCCGACCAGTCCGCACTGGTGCGCCGCCGCTGTGCCTGGGCGGCAATGACGGTGGCGGAGCACTTCCGCGACCAAGGCAAGAACGTGCTCTTTCTGGCCGACTCGGTCACCCGATTTGCCGAGGCGCACCGGGAAATTTCCGCGGCCTCCGGCGAGGCGCCGGCGCTGCGCGGCTACCCGCCTTCAGTCACTCCGCTGATTACCGGCCTTTGTGAACGGGCAGGGCCAGGCGGCAAAGGGCAGGGCGACATTACAGCCGTATTCAGTGTTCTTGTCGCCGGGTCGGATATGGATGAACCGATTGCGGATATTCTGCGCGGTGTTCTGGATGGGCATATTGTGTTGAACCGCGAAATTGCCGAGCGCGGGCGGTTTCCGGCGATCGACGTCTCACGTTCGGTGTCGCGCAGCCTGCCCGCCGCTGCCACCGCTGACGAAAACGAGGCGATTAAGGATGTTCGAAAGTATCTCGGCGCCTACGAACAGTCGGAGGTGATGATCCGGGCCGGGCTATATGCAGAAGGCAATGATGCCGTGCTGGATCAGGCAGTTAAACTGTGGCCGGAATTGGATGCATTCTTTGGCCGCGAGGATCCGGAAGGAATCACCAGCAGTTTCAACCGTCTTTTGCTGCTGCTGCGCCGCGCAAAGGCTGGCCGCTGAGATTTAGCCGGCCGGATGCAGATCAGCCCCTGTGGCCACTGACCGCGGGGGCTGGCGAAACTGCAAGTTTTTGATGTCCAGCCGCGGGGGCTGATTGCCTGGATTGTTATCCGGGTGTAAGCGGCCGATCCGAGCGGATCGGCCGGTCAAAGTGGCCTGCACCTAACCGGTCAACTCTGATCGCCGTTCTATCGCTCGCGGAGTTGCTCCAGCTGTGGTGCAATCAGCAACTGGCAGGCCTCAGCTCTTCCGTGAGTGCACTTTTAGCTGTGCAGAAAATCGAGCAGCGCATGTCTGGCAGTTGCTGAGATGAAGTTCGAAACCGAAAATGCGTTCCCGGCCAGGAACTGAAATTTGCTCCGGCTATCTTTGGCAAAATCAGCCGCGCTTGCCTGATGGTGGAAACTGCCGGGGAGCTGCAGCTGATTGGGGATCACGAGCTGACAGCCTGTCGCTGAAACCCGGGGGAAGACACGGCCCGCCGGCTTTGTTCCAGAGGCCTTAGCGGTCCGAGCAGAGCATGTGGCGCCCCGGCTACAGACAGCTGATCAGCTGGTCTGACACTTTCCTGAATGTTTTTCCAAGAAGGCATCCTTGCACGGAGGGGCGGCGTGCGAACGCGAGGCTAACCAATGGTGGCGTTTGGATGCCGGCTGAGTGCAAAAAGGTATTCTGGCGGCGCCCCATTCGGAAAGGGCAGTACGATCGCTGTTTTCAGGAGGCGTACGGTATTTTCAGCCCGCTCTGGCCTCGGCAGGCCAGGCGGGCAAATGATCAGGACGGCCGTACGGCAAACAGCCGGTCTTCGCGCGGCAGCAATGTGCGCAGCGCTTTCAGGCAACGGTAATGGTTGTTGCTGATCAGGGCATCGGTTGCCTCAGCAATGGATGACCGGCTGTCCGGGTCAGTGAAGACCTGGCTCAGTTCCTCGATCCGGCGCAGCATCGGCAGGCGTTCTTCCTCGGGATCTGCATCACCCGACAGGATCAGCTGCGCTGCATAGCACACGCGGCGCACCGGCGTATTGGCTTCCTCCGGATGAATTGCGTCGCGCAAACGCAGGATGTTGGCGTCCGGTGTGACAATGGACAGGCGGCTGCGGCGGTCGCCGTTTTCAATAACCGCGCCATTCACAAGGACACGCTCCTTGGGGGCAAGTTTCAGGACAAGTCCGCTCATATCAGGATGCTCCGCTGCGGAGGCCACGCATGATGGCCGTGTTGATTTCCACCAACGGCCGGACATCGGCCTTGCGCTGAAGCACTTTGGTGGTGTGTTGTCTCGTGAATTCTCCCAGTTCGAACAGGTTCTGCTTGAGATCATCCGGCAGGGGATTGCCTTTCGAAGCGATGTCGACGGTGAAAATGGACCAGAGCTTCCGGTTGTCATTCAGGGCTGTTGCGAGTTCATTGAACCCATCGCGGCCTTTTTGCGTTGCCGTGATCATCCTGCGGGTGATGCGGGCAATCACTTCATACTCGAAATTCTTTGCTGTCCGGGTCGGGGTCTTTGCCGCCGAATAGGCACTCTTCGCCTTCAGAAGGGCATTCACGTGTTTTCCTAACGTATTGTTCTTCAGGTTCTCTGAGAAGGGAAGACCGGGGCGCCATCAGCGCCCCGGATCAGGCTGTTAGCGGAACAGCTGCTGCAGGGTCTGCGGCGCCTGGTTTGCGATCGAGAGCGATTGCACGGCCAGCTGCTGCTGGGTCTGCAATGCCTTCAGCCGGGCCGACGCTTCTTCCATGTTGGTGTCGGTCATGGTGCTGACACCGGATTTCAGCGAGTCGGTCAGTTTCGACACAAAGTCGTTCTGGTCGGACAGGCGGTTGCTGTCGGCACCCAGCTGCGCGGCGCTGTCGACAGCGAAGGTCAGCATCTCTTCGATATCGGCCAGAACGGTGGCCGCATTGGTCGAGTCCAGCGCGGTGATGTTGGAAGTATCCAGCGATGCACCAGTGTCGATCGCCGAAACAGTGATCACATCGCTCGATGCGCTGAGGCCGCCCAGGACGTCCAGTTGCGAGGTTACCGCGGTATCCAGCAGGTTGGCGCCATTGAAGCTGGCCGAGTCGATGATCGATTCGATCTGCTCTTTCTTCTTTTCCAGGTCAGACTCGATCTTGGCGTGGTCAACGTTCTGCGAAACGCCGGCAACCGCCAGTTCACGCATCTCCTTCAGGGTTTCAACGATCTGCTCCATACCGGAGGAGGCGACAGCCACGGTTGCTTCGCCGAAGTTCAGGGCATCGCCCACCGCTTCGTAAGCCTGGATGTCGGATTCCATGGTCTTGGAGATGGCCCAGACAGCGGAGTTGTCTTTCGCCATGCCGACCTCTTTACCGGTCGAGATCTGGTTTTGGGTTTCTTCCAGATTGTTGTTCACGGACTTCAGGGTTTGCAGAGCAACCATTGCGCCGTTGTTGGTCAGAATGCTGGTCATAGCTTTTTCCTTTAGCTGCGGGGCGCTTTGGCCCCTGAATTACTTGCCCCTCCGGGGCGCTGTGTGACGTCTTTCTGACTGTGCGTTCCACCGTCCGGTTTCCGCGCCACCCTTCATCAGGTGCAAGGCGACTTTGGCGCAGGAGTTGCTAAGGGAGTGCTAATGACCGGATTTGGATTCTTAGAATTTTTCCCAAATTGCTTTCACGCCCGCTTTTCCAGCTTGGCGCCGCTGCGGGTGCCGTAGCGGGTTCTGCGCCCGGACTGGTCATAGACGTCCAACCCTTTGCGGATTCGGCGCAATTCGGCCATCCTTGCAGCCACTGACCGGATTCCTTCCATGGCGCTGTCCAGAAGATCCTGGTTGCGGGACAGCTTGGTCTGCACCTGTTCCAGTGACTCGCGTTCCAGCTCGGATACGGAGTTCAGGTTGCCGATGGTTTTCTCTTTTTTGGCCAGCAGATCTTCCAGCTTGCCGAGGTCGCCTGCCATCAGGGCAGAGCGTTCTTGGTCAAGGATATGGTCCAACTCATCAATGAGCAGCTGCGGTTCCGGGTTACTCACCTTGGGTCTCCTTCAATGCGTGGTAAAGTGATTCGGCCAGGCCGATGCCGCCGGAGCGGGCGATCTGGTTGGCTTGTTCTCGGATGAGAAAACTGGAGAATTGCTCTTCGCCGGCACCGCCGCCGAAAGCCTCACTGGATTCGCCTAGGCCGGCCGATTTCAGCATTTCCGCAAGAAAAGAGGCTTCCAGCTCAATCGCGGCCTCGCGCAACGGGTCGCTGCTTGCGGGCCGCACCGGGGTGGCTGCAGACGCGGTCTGAAGCGGGATTGGCAAAATATCTGACATGTCCGGTTCTCCGGTTGGTTCTCGAATTCCATCGATTTTCGGAGACTGCGCTGTAACCGGTTAAAATTGCCGTAACCGCTTTGGGCTAAGCCTGTCCGGGTCGAGATAGAATGTCTGGAACAGAAAATGATGATGAATCCGATCCTTGGTATTGAGCCTGCTGCTGGTGGAAAGGCACCGGCTAATCCTGCGCAGGTGTCAAATAAATCAAACAATTCCAATGAGTTTTCGGATTACGTGGCCGCCGAAGAAGGGCGTGGGGCAGTGCCCCGGTATGCTGCGTCAGCGACCGGCGAATCCGCAGCATCTGAAGCAGAAGCAGGGGATTCGGGGCGTCCTTCAAAGAGTGCAGGCGAGAGCGAAAACGCATCCGGTGAGGGCGGCACTACTGTAGAGACCGCATTGCCTGAAGGTGAAGCTGAGACGGAAGCCGACACGTCTGCGCTGGTTCAGCTTGCGGCTGAAGTCAGGGATTCCGGCGATACCGGATCAGAAGCCGAAGCACAGGTGGAGGCTGGGGTCGAAGTCCAGATGGAGGCTGCGGAAAAAGCACAGACGGAAACCCGAGGTGACGGTGCAAGCGACCGCGCCGAGCAAGCGGCTGACGGCGCTGATGCAATTAACGGCGGGCGCATCAAAAGTTCAGCAGATGCCAGAGAGCAGGAGAGACCTTCCCAGACTGCGGCACTGCCTGGCAGCGAGGGGCGGACCGCAGCACAAAATGCAGCTTTGGACGGCGGCAACCTGGCGGCGGAAGGCGGCTCCTCCAGGGACAGCCTGCCGAGTGGCGCGCCGAAAGAAACCTTAGCCTCCGGAGCTGCCGTCGGTCAGGCAGCCGACCCCGCGGGCAGCAACGATCAACACCCGGCAGGGCATCCGGCGCGAACTGAAGGGGACGCTGTTTCAGGTAAAACGGCAGCAACGCGGGAAACCGCAGATGCCATCAGGCAGGTCGCAGAAGCTGGCGGCCGTTCCAGGATGGCGAACGCAGGGCAAGCGGCTCCAGGTGCCAAAGATAGCGTGTCAGCAAATCAGAACATGGAAAGTTCCGAAGCGAGTAAAGCTGTTTTCAGTTCTCCAAATGACAAGGCAGTCGAGCAATTGGCTGCCCGGCAGCCTGAAAGCGTCGCACGCGCCGTTGCGGCTGGCGCGCAAGGCACAGTTCAGGCACTTGCAACAGGACTACCGGTGTCGCGGGATACGACTCGTAAAGCGGAACTCGGTCCCGTTAGCCTGAAGATTTCGGAGGATGCTCCGGCCGAAGCCCCTGCTGCGGAAAAATCTGGTTCAGGTGTGTTCCAGGCCGGGGATATTCGAACCGCAGCAGCGGCCAAGACAGCACAGCAGGCCGCGGTGATGTTTCAGCCTCTGCTGGCGGGTGGTCTGACAGAAGCAGCCGGAGAGGCTGACCTGCCGTTTCAGATTTTTGGCCTGTCCGGTGAAGCCCCGGGGCTGAGCCAGCTTTTAGCCGAAGCTTCTTTCGGCACACAGACGGCGCACCGGCCGGAAATGCCGCGGCTGATCGCGGCCCAGATTGCAGAAGCTTTTGCAGCCAAGGGTGAACATAAGGTCGAGGTGAGCCTGAACCCGCAGGAACTGGGGCAGGTCAAAATGCGCGTGGTGACCAGCGAAACCGGCATCACGATGATCATTCAGACAGAGCGCCCTGAGACCGGAGACCTGATGCGCCGTCATATCAATGAACTGGCCGAGGAGTTCCGCCGTATGGGCTACGAGGACATCTCGTTCGAGTTCAGCGGCGGTCAGACCGGCAGCGGCTCTGAGGATGGAGCTGAGGACGGATCCGGACAGGTTGGCGGCATGGCGAAATCGCAGCCCGGCCCCGAGACTGCCGGGGAACAAGCAACAAAGAATCTCCGGCTCGGAACCGCCGGCGTGGATATGAGGGTCTGATTACATGACAACAGCAGTTACTTCCGCGGCCAGCCCCGCGGCACAATCCAACCCGCTGCCGGCGGCCTCTCAGCAAACTTCCGGGCTGTCGTCGGACTTCGAGACTTTCGTGAAAATGCTGACGGCGCAGGCGACAAATCAGGATCCTCTGGAGCCCCTTGATTCGACCGAATATGCGGCGCAGCTTGCGCAGTTCTCGATGGTAGAGCAGCAGACTAAAAGCAACACGCTGCTGGAAGGGCTGCAATCGCAGCTGGGCCTGGCCAATATGGCAGCTCTGTCGGGCTGGGTTGGGATGGAGGCGCGGGCTGTTGCACCGGGTTATTTCGACGGAAGCAATACGGTCACCATTGCACCTAACCCGGCCGCTGCCGCGGATTCGGTGACATTGGTTGTGAAGAACGCAAACGGCACCGAAGTGCAGCGCGTTTCTTTGCCGGTCTCGGCTGAGCCCTATGAGTGGAACGGGCTGGATGATGACGGCAATCCTCTGGAGGCGGGTGAATACACCTTTGCCGTAGAGAGCCGGAAAGGCGACGACCTGCTGCTGCAGGATTACGCAGAAGTCTACTTCAAGGTGAACGAGACCCGGATGCAGGGCGGTGACGTGGGGCTGATTACCGAGGGTGGCTCGGTGGTTCTGGCCTCGTCGGTCAGCGCGCTGCGCGACCCAGCGGGCTAGTCCGGCTGTTTCCGCAGGCTCAAAAACTGTCTAAGAACAGGGCGGCATGACACCGGAGACCACCCTGCAACAGCTGCCTGACCAGTTCGAAGTCCGCTTCTTTGCGCATTTGTCCGCTACCGGGCTGCATGTGCCCGCCCCCCGGCGTCTGGCCGGCGGGCGGTCAAATCACGTTTGGCGGGCGGGCGGGCTGGTGATCAAGCTCTACGCCGAAGATGGGGCCAACCCGCTGTTTGCCAATGACCCGGCGCGGGAAGGCGCGACCCTGGCGGCGTTGTCTGGTACCGGCATGGTGCCGCCGCTGGTGCAGACTGGAACTTTCGAGGGCCGGAAGTGGCTGGGCTATGCCCATGTCAACGGCAGCCCCTGGCAGGAAGACACCGGTCATGTGGCGCGGCTTCTGGGGCGTCTGCATGATGTCGCGCCGCCGCCCGGGCTTCCGGGTGGTGTGAACGGCAGTGCGGCACTTGAGGAGCAGACCTTGGAGATTCTGCGGAATTGCAAGGGCAGCGGGCATTTGGCTGCCCTGCGCCCTTTGGGCCGGGTTCCCCCGTTGCTCCAGCCGCTGCTCATCCATGGCGATCCAGTGCCTGGCAACCTTCTGGCGCATGACGGCACCCTGACACTGATCGATTGGCAATGCCCGCAGATTGGCGACCCTGCAGAGGACCTGTCGCTGTTCCTTTCGCCAGCGATGCAACTGATGTACCGGGGCGCGCCGCTGACTAAGGCGGAAGAAGACAGTTTTCTACAGGCCTATCCTGACCCGCGGATTGCAGGCCGGACCCTGGCGCTGAAGCCCTGGTTCCACTGGCGTATGGCAGCTTATTGCCTGTGGCGGGCCGAACGGGGCGGGGAAAAGGACCTGCAAGCCTTTGAATTGGAGTGTGAGGCGCTTCAGTCCATCAGGCCCAAAACCGCATAGGCCGGCGGCATCAGCACCCTGCGGGCGCTGCCAAAGGGAAAGCGTGGCATTTTTTGCACGACGGGGGAATAAGGCAGCTCTGGATTTCGCCCTTGCACCAGATCGCTGAGGATCCGCCCGGCAAAACTGCCCATTGCGACGCCGTTGCCGTGATAGCACAGCCCGGCGTACATTCCGGGCCGATCCGGTACTGCCCCTATAAAGGGCACTAAGTTGCGCGACAGGCAGACCATGCCGGACCAGCAATGGGTGGTTTCCACATTCCGCCATTCCGGGAACATGGCTTCGAAATCCTGCCGCAGCTTGCGCCGGATGCCGGCCTCGGCCCGGGGCGAGGCCAGCAGCCCGCCGCGCATGCCAAACAGGAAGCGCCGGTCCGGCATCAGACGGAAATAGTGCAGCAGATTGCGGGTATCATAGGCCATCTGATGCGAAAACCAGCCCTGCGCCTGCAGGTCGTTTTCCGTCAGGGGGCGGGTCACCATGACGGTGGATTGCGCGGGCATGTAGCGTCCCGCCAGCCATCCCGGCAGGTCTTCCGAGGAATAGCCATTAGTGGCAATGACAACCTTGGATGCCCGCAAGATCCCTTTGTTAGTCTCTATTTCATAGTCGGCGCCCGTCCGCGTTACAGAAAGCGCCGGGCTGTTCTGGAACAGTGCGGCTCCTGCATTCCGCGCCGCCGAAGCCAGGCCAAACAAGTATTTGCGCGGGTTCAGCGCAAAGCCCGAAGGTGTGGTCAATGCGGCATGGAAATCGCCGTTCAGCCCATGTTCCGCAAGCTGGCCGCGGGATAGGAACTCCGGCGCTTCGCCAGCCTTTTGCATTTCCGCTGCCTGTGCGGACAGTTGGCGCGCAGCATTTTTGCTGTGCGCCAACTGCGTTTCTCCGCGCGAGTGGGTGTCGGCCTCGATGCCATGCGTCCCCAGCAGTTCCTGCACAAGGTCCACCGCCGCTTCTTCGCTGGCGGCATAGGCATCAGCGGCGGGTTTGCCGAAGAACCTGCGCATTGCGCTGCCCGAGAGTTTAGAGCCGCCCAGGCAGCAAAATCCGCCGTTTCGTCCGGATGCGCCCCAGCCGGGTGTTTCCGCTTCCAGCAATGCAACGGAAACACCGCTTTCGGCCAGGTGCAGGGCTGCTGAAACGCCGGTGAAGCCGCCGCCGATGATCGCAACATCGGCAGCAGTCTCTCGGTCAAATTCCGGCCAGTCCGGTGCTGCTATGGTCTCGTCCCACCAGCAGTTGCTACGAGGGCCGGGACCATAGGCGTAGCCGGAGAAAATTCTGCGCATCAGGTGCGCACCGCAGCCTGCTCCTCGCGCTTCTGGCGGGCCACCTGATGTTTGGTCACCAGCGAGGCGGTGATGACGCCCACGGTGACGATCGAGATCATGATCGTCGACAGCGCGTTGATTTCCGGGCTGACGCCCAGGCGCACGGCCGAGAAGATCTTGATCGGCAGGGTGGTGGCCGAGGGGCCGGAGGTGAAGGATGCAATCACCAGGTCATCGAGCGACAGGGTAAAGGCCAGGAGCCAGCCGGAAATCACCGCGGGCGCAATGATCGGCAGGGTCACCAGCCGGAACGCCTCAGACGCGGAACAGCCCAGATCCAGCGCGGCTTCCTCCAGCGAGCGGTCAAAGGTCACCAGCCGGGACGACACCACCACCGAGACATAACACATGGAGAACGTGGTATGCGCCAGCACAATAGTGAACACGCCGCGATCCAGGCCGATGCCGATGAACAAGAGGAGCAGCGACAGGCCGGTGATCACCTCAGGCATCACCAGCGGCGCATAGATCATGCCGGAAAACAGTGTCCGCCCCATGAACCGCCCGCCGCGCACCAGCACATAGGCGGCGATGGTGCCCAGCACGGTCGCCATGGTGGAGGAGAACACGGCCACCTTGATGGTCACCCAGGCGGCATTCAGGAACGCCTCGTTCTGCAGCAGTTCGCCGTACCACTTGGTCGAAAACCCCGCCCAGACGGTGACCAGCTTGCTTTCGTTGAAGCTGAAGATCACCAAGATTACCATCGGGATGTATAGGAAGGCAAAGCCGAGGGTCAAAGATACGGCGTTAAACCAGCTCATACGGTTCATTGCTCTGCCTCCTGCTGTTTCTGCTGGTTGCGCTGGAACAGCACGATCGGGATCACCAGGAGCAGCAGCAGAACCACCGCCACCGCGGATGCTACCGGCCAGTCGCGGTTGGAGAAGAACTCCTCCCACAGCACCTTGCCGATCATCAGCGTGTCGGATCCGCCCAGCAGCGACGGGATCACGAATTCACCGAGCACGGGGATGAAGACCAGGAAGCTGCCGGCAATGATGCCGGTCTTGGACAGCGGCACGGTTACCAGCCAAAAGGCCGTCAGGCGCGAGCACCCAAGGTCCTCGGCAGCCTCGATCAGCGAGCCGTCCAGCCGTTCCAGTGCCGAATAGACCGGCAGGATCATGAACGGCAGGTAGGTGTAGACGATGCCGATATAGACTGCGGAATTGGTGTTGAGGATGGTCAGCGGCTCGGAGATCACCCCGATCCACATCAGGAATTGGTTGAGAAAGCCCTCGTTCGACAGGATCCCCATCCACGCATAAACGCGGATCAGGAAAGAGGTCCAGAACGGCAGGATCACCAGCATCATCAGGGTCGGGCGCCATTCTTCCGGCGCGCGCGCCATACCGTAGGCAATCGGATAGCCGGCCAGCAGGGTGAAGAAGGTCGAGATGACCGCGATTTTCACGGAGCTGAGATAGGCCTTCCAGTACAGGTCATCCTCGGTCAGCCAGACGAAGTTCTCGAAGTCCAATTCCGCAACAAAGGCAGCGATCCCTTCGGCCCAGTCGAATTGCGGGAAATAGGGCGGGCGGGCAATCGCCGCGTCCGACAAGGAGATCTTCAAAACAATGGCAAAGGGCACCAGGAACAGTGCCAGAAGCCAGACATAGGGGATGGCAATCAGGACAAAGCGGCGCATCAGTCTGCCAGCAGAACGCCTGCCGTGGCGGTCCAGGACAGCCAGACAGTGTCTTCCCAAGTGAAGGCCCGGCGGGCGATGCGGCGGGTGTTGGCGGTCTGTGCCTTGATCACCGCACCAGTGGGCAGCTCTACGTGGTAGGTGGAAATATTGCCGAGGTAGGCTATATCCAGAACGCGGCCCTGAACGGCATTGTCCGCGTCTGCCGGTTTTTCGGCGCTGATCGAGACCTTCTCGGGCCGGATTGCCAAATGGCATTTTTGCCCTTCGGAGAATGCAACTGGCGATTTCACCGTCAGGGGCGCGTGGCCTTCGTGCCAGGACATGGCGTAAGCTTCGCTGCCATTGAGCTTGGCGGTGCCTTCGATCAGGTTCACGTCGCCGATGAAATCCGCCACATATACGGAATTCGGGTTTTCATAGATCCGGTCTGGCGTCGCCACCTGGATGATTTTGCCGTGATCCATCACCGCGACCCGTGAAGCCACGGTCATCGCCTCTTCCTGATCGTGGGTCACAATCACAAAGGTGGTGCCGGTTTTCTCCTGAATGTCCATCAGTTCGAACTGAGTGTCCTGGCGCAGTTTCTTGTCCAGCGCACCCAGCGGTTCGTCGAGCAGCAGCAACTTCGGGTGTTTCGCGAGCGAACGGGCCAGGGCGACGCGCTGGCGCTGGCCGCCGGAAATCTGGTGCGGCTTGCGGCGGGCGAACTTCTCCAACCGGGTCAGCCGCAGCATCTCCTCAACGCGGTCGTTGATGTCGTGCTTGGGCATCTTTTCGCGCTTCAGGCCAAAGGCGATGTTTTCCCAGATCGAAAGATGCGGGAACAGCGCGTAGGACTGGAACATCATGTTCACGGCGCGTTTGTTCGGAGGTACGGGGGCAATGTCCTGCCCGGCTAGGAATATCTTGCCTTCTGTCGGGGTTTCGAACCCGGCCAGCATCCGCATTAGCGTGGTCTTTCCGCAGCCTGACGGGCCCAGGAGCGCGTAAAACTCCCGCTCGAAGATGTCGATGGTCAGGTTGTCGATGGCAGTGAATTCGCCATAGCGCTTAGTGACGTTCTGAAAGTGGATCAGGGGCTTTGCCTCAGGATCGTTCCAGGGTTCGAATACGGAAGCAGTCAAGCCGGGCCTCTTCTGCGAAGTGTCGCGGGGATGTTTTTGATGGCCGCGCGTGGAGAACCCAGGCGCGTTGGGAGGAGCGGGGCGGCATTGCGCCCCGCAAGTCAGGCACGGCTGATCAGGTGCCGGACTTGATCTTGGTCCACATGCGGGTGGCCTTGCGCTGCACTTTCGGCGGGTAGCCTTCCTTGATGTACAGGTTCTTGACGGTCTCGTCGTTGGGATAGATTGCGGGATCGCCGATCACATCCTCTTCCAGGAACTCCTGGCTCGCCTTGTTGCCGTTGGCATAATAGACGTAGTTGGACGCAGCCGCCATGTTCTGCGCATCCATGATGAAGTTCAGGAACTTGTGGGCGCCCTCCGGGTTCGGGGCATCGACAGGAATGGTCATCTGGTCGAACCACATCAGCGCGCCTTCCTTGGGCGCGTTGTATTCGATCTCGACGTCGTTGCCCGCTTCGGCCGCACGGTCGCGCGCCTGCAGAATGTCACCGGACCAGCCGAAGGCCACGCAAATATCGCCATTGGCCAGGGCGTTGATATATTCGGAGCTGTGGAACTTGGTGATGTAGGGGCGCACGCCCATCAGCACCGGCTCAGCCTTTTGAACAACATCGGCATCCATGCTGTTGGGGTCTTCACCGATGTATTTGAGCGCGGCGGGAATCATCTCATCGGGAGCGTCCAGGAAGTGCACGCCGCAACTCGCGAGCTTTTCCATGTTTTCCGGGTTGAACACCAGTTCCAGCGAGTCGATCGGGGCATCCTCACCCAGAACTTCCGTCACCTTGGCTACGTTCACACCGATGCCGGTGGTGCCCCACATGTAGTTGATGGAGTATTCATTGCCGGGGTCATACTTCGCGGTGCGCTCCTCGATCGCGTTCCACATATTCCCTTTGTTCGGCAGCTTCGACGGGTCCAGCTTCTGGAAGGCGCCGGCCTGGATCTGGCGCGCCATGAAGGAGCCGGTCGGCACCACCACATCATAGCCCGAGCCGCCTGCCAGCATCTTGGTCTCCAGAACCTCGTTGCTGTCGAAGACGTCATAGATCAGGTCGATGCCGGTTTCTTTCTCGAACTTCTCCAGCAGGCCTTCGTCGATATAGTCCGACCAGTTGTAGACGCGCACCTCTTCTGCCGAGGCGGCGGCTGCCGTGCCAAGGGCAACGACGGCAGTCATGGTCATCGTTTTAAGTGTCATGAAATTCTCCCTGTGCATGCCGGCTTCCAGGTCCGGCTGTAAATGGATTTGATCAAGTTTTGCCGCGTTCGGCAATACTCTTTATGTTTTCACTTGGCTCAGGATGGTGCAAGCTGGCCAAAATCGAGGAGGAAACCCCCAGGTGACAGAGACCACTTCGCCCCCCGCAGCGGCGCAGGAAAACCCGGCGAAACTGCCCGCGCATGAGATCGTTTACCAGAAGCTGAGGGCGCAGATTCTGTTCGGCGAACTGGTGCCCGGGCAGGCGGTGACAATCCAAGGTCTGGTCGAAACGCTGGAGGCCGGCATGACGCCGGTGCGCGAGGCGATCCGGCGGCTGATTTCCGATGGAGCGCTGATGTTCCAGGGCAACCGGCGGGTGTCGGTGCCGCTATTGGGGCCGCAGGACCTGGAGGAGCTTATTTTTGCAAGAAAAACAATTGAGTGCGAACTTGCTCGCCGGGCAACGATGCAGATTGGCACAGCGGATATCGAGGAGCTTGTGACCATAGACAACGCGTTGGACAAGGCGATCGCCACCGGTGATGTCGCTGGCTATCTGGTGCAGAACTACAGCTTCCACACAGCACTTTACTCCCACGCCAAAGCGCCGATTCTGAGCGACATTGCCGACCGTCTGTGGCTACGCTTCGGCCCCTCTCTGAGGGTGGTCAGCGGTCGGCTTGGCACCCAGAGCTTTCCGGACCGGCACAAGGACATCCTCGATGCGCTGCGGCGGCAGGATCCGGAAATGGCCGCTTTGGCGATGGAGCGGGACGTTTTTGAGGGCATGGAGCATGTGGTTCAGGGTCTGCGGGCCGCTAACTGATTCGATTGACACCTGAGAATTTGATCATATTCTGGTGCCAATCAGTTATTCTCAGGAGCGAGTCTCATGACCGTGATCACCAACCACATGCCGACGGCCGAGCTGCAGGCGCTGGACGCCGCCCACCACATGCATCCGTTCACCGCCAATGGCGAGCTGTCGCAGAAGGGCGCGCGCATCATCACCCGCGCCGATGGCGTGCATCTGACCGACAGCGAAGGGCATCAGATCCTTGATGCGATGGCGGGCCTGTGGTGCGTCAACATTGGCTACGGCCGTGAGGAACTGGCCGAAGTGGCCGCCCGCCAGATGCGCGAACTGCCCTACTACAATACCTTCTTCCAGACGACACATGTGCCGGCCATCGCGCTGGCTGCCAAGATCGCCAAGTTGGCGCCGGGCGACCTGAACAATGTGTTCTTTGCCGGTTCCGGTTCCGAGGCCAATGACACCAACATCCGCATGGTGCGCCATTACTGGGCGCTGAAGGGCAAGCCGTCGAAATCCGTCATTATCAGCCGAAAGAATGCCTATCATGGCTCCTCTGTCGGCAGCGGTTCTTTGGGCGGCATGAGCGGCATGCACGCCCAGGGCGGCATGCCGATCCCGGATATCCACCATATCAACCAGCCGAACTGGTGGGCCGAAGGCGGCGACATGCCGCCGGAGGACTTCGGCCTGCAGCGCGCGCGCGAGCTGGAAGAGGCGATCCTGGAGCTGGGCGAGGACCGCGTGGCGGCCTTCATCGCCGAGCCGGTGCAGGGTGCCGGCGGCGTGATCGTGGCGCCGGACAGCTACTGGCCGGAAATCCAGCGCATCTGCGACAAGTATGAAATCCTGCTGATCGCGGATGAGGTGATCTGCGGTTTCGGGCGCACCGGCAACTGGTTCGGCAGCGAAACCCTGAACATCCGCCCCGACATCATGACCATCGCCAAGGGCCTCAGCTCCGGCTACGCGCCGATCGGTGGCTCTATTGTCAGCGATGAGATTGCTTCGGTGATCGCAAGCGACGAGTTCAACCACGGCTACACCTACTCCGGCCACCCGGTGGCCGCAGCGGTAGCGCTGGAAAATCTGCGCATCCTGGAAGAGGAAAACATCCTGGGCCATGTGCGCGACGTGGCGGCCCCGTATCTGAAAAAGAAATGGGAGGCGCTGATTGATCACCCGCTGGTGGGCGAGGCCAAGATCGTCGGCATGATGGGCTCGATTGCGCTGACCCCGAACAAAGAAACTCGCGCCGCGTTTGAATCTGATGCAGGCACCGTCGGCTACATTTGCCGCGAGCGCTGTTTTGCCAACAATCTGGTCATGCGCCATGTCGGCGACCGGATGATCATTTCGCCGCCGCTGGTGATCACGCCGGAGCAGATCGACGTGCTAATCGAACGTGCCGTGAAGTCGCTGGATGAGTGCTATACGGACCTGAAAAAACAGGACCTTCTGCACAGCGCTTGATGCCATTTCCCTGCCCTACAACAGGGCGACTCAGCAAGGCCCGGCAATATTATTGCCGGGCTTTTTCTCTTCGGTTCTGAGAGTGAAAGAGTCGGTTTTTGACCGGGAATTCGCATTCCAGGGCGCAAAATGTCAGAGGGGCGTCGCAAAACGTCCGATCACGGGACGCAGAACGGGACTAGGGTTCCGCTAGGGTATTCTATTTCGCTGGATGAAGTCCGAAGTATGAATTTCGTAAGCTCAACGGTGAAAGAATATTTTTTTCATATCTAGCGCTTGATAGCGTTGGTGTGATTAACTTCAAATAAGTGCAGAGCAAATCTGCCGGAATGACAAACTACGGGGAGCCTGCTTTGGCTGATGCGTCAAACGTTGATGCGTTCGTTGAATTCGAACGTGTCCAAAAGAGCTATGATGGCGAAAATCTCGTTGTCAAAGATCTCAACCTCACCATGCCCAAAGGTGAATTTCTGACCATGCTTGGCCCGTCAGGGTCCGGGAAAACCACCTGTCTGATGATGCTGGCTGGTTTTGAAACCGCGACCCATGGCGACATCCGTTTGGACGGGACATCGATCAACAACATTCCGCCGCACAAGCGCGGCATTGGCATGGTGTTCCAGAACTACGCGCTGTTTCCGCACATGACGATTGCGGAAAACCTCTCCTTCCCGCTGGAAGTCCGCAAGATGGGCAAGTCCGAGCGCGAGGAAAAGGTGAAGCGGGCGCTGGACATGGTGGAAATGGGCGCCTTCGGCGGCCGCCGCCCGGCGCAGCTTTCGGGCGGCCAGCAGCAGCGGATCGCCTTGGCCCGCGCGCTGGTGTTCGAACCCGAGCTGGTTCTGATGGACGAACCGCTCGGTGCGCTCGACAAGCAGCTGCGCGAGAAGATGCAGTTCGAGATCACCCATCTGGCCCACCGTCTGGGGATCACCGTGGTTTATGTGACCCACGACCAGACCGAGGCGCTGACTATGTCGGACCGCGTTGCGGTGTTTGACGACGGTCGCATCCAGCAGATCGCGCCGCCGGACCAGCTGTATGAAAGCCCGGAAAACAGTTTCGTGGCCCAGTTCATCGGCGAAAACAACACGCTCGAAGGCACCGTCAAGGAAATCAACAACGGCATCGCGCTGGTGCAGCTGGACGATGGCGAGCTGATCGACTGCAAGCCGGTGAACGTGTCCCGGCCAGGCGAGCGCACCCGCGTTTCCATCCGCCCGGAACGGGTGGAATACAACAAGGAACGCCTTCGTGAAGGCGTGCATACTCTCAAGGCGGAAGTGCTGGAGTTCATCTATATGGGCGACATCTTCCGCACCCGTCTGCGGGTGGCCGGCAATGATGAGTTCATCATCAAGACCCGGAACGCCCCGGACCAGGTCCGTCTTCAGCCCGGTCAGCAGATCGAAATCGGCTGGCTGCCGGAAGACTGCCGCGCGCTGGACGCCTGATCCGCGCGCGCCGAACCCCCGGCAGAATAACGACCGGGGGGAATCTCACATCTGTGAATTTCAACAAGGAGAGACTCTCTATGAAACTCAGCAAACTGTCTGCACTGGCGATGTCCACCGCCCTTTGCGCCCCTTCGGCTTTTGCCGAAGAAATGGCCAATGAGCTGACCCTGGTCTCCTGGGGCGGTGCCTACCAGGCCAGCCAGCAGAAGGCCTATGTGGAGCCCTACCTGGCCGCAAACCCCGGCGTTAAGGTGATCTGGGATGAAAGCTCGGCCGAAGCCGTAGCCAAGATCCGTGCCATGAACGAAGCCGGCAACGTGACCTGGGACTTGGTCGATGCCGTGGCTTCCGACTCGATGCGCCTTTGCGACGAAGGCCTGGCAGAAGAAATCAACCATGACGAAGACCTGGCTGCCGCACCCGATGGCACCCCGGCTTCCGAAGACTTCGGCGATCTGATCGTCAGCGACTGCTTTGTGCCGCAGATCGTCTACTCGACCACCTTCGGCTACCGTACCGATCTGATCGACAAGCCGGACACTGTCTGCGCGATCTTCGATACAGAGAAGTATCCGGGCAAGCGCTCGCTGCAGAAGCGCCCGATCGATAACATGGAATGGGCGCTGTACTGCGACGGCGTGGCCAAAGATGAAATCTATGACGTGCTAAGCACCGACGAAGGTGTCGATCAAGCGCTGGCCAAGCTCGACACCATCAAGGACCAGGTGGTCTGGTGGACCGCCGGCGCGGAAACCCCGCAGCTGCTGGCCGACGGCGAAGTCGTGATGGGCTCTACCTTCAACGGCCGCCTGTTCTCCGCTATTGCCGAGCAAGGCCAGCCGATCGGCATGCTTTGGGACATGCAGTCGTTTGACCTCGACGGCTGGGTTGTTCCGGCAGGTCTGCCTGCGGACCGTAAGGCGCGCGTGATGGACTTCCTCAAGTTTGCAACCGATACCCAGCGTCTGGCCGACCAGGCCGCGTACATCTCCTACGGCCCGGCCCGCGCTTCCTCGGCGCCGCTGGTTGGCAAGCACGCCGAACTGGGCATCGACATGGCGCCGCACATGCCGACCGACCCGGCGAACTCCGCCAACGTCCACGTCTATGACTACGAATGGTGGGCAGACAACCGCGATGACCTGAACGCCAAGTTCCAGGCATGGCTGGCCAAGTAATCTGACCCTTCCAAGATTGCAGGGGGCCTGCTGCGTTCAGGCCCCCTGCCCAAAAAAATAAAGACCCGACGGGGAATCCTATGACTGACATTAGCCAATCCGGCCCGGTACTGGCCGCGGACGGCACGCCGCTCAAGCGCAGCCTGTCGCGGGCACTGCGGATGCAGAAACTGCGCGCGCTGATGCTGATCGCGCCGCTTTTGCTGTTCATCCTTGTGACCTTCATCCTGCCGGTTGCCGACATGCTGTTCCGCTCGGTGGAGAACCGGATCGTTCAGGACACGCTGCCCCAAACGGTCGAAGCGCTGGCAGACTGGGATCCCGCGTCAGGCCAACTGCCTGAAGAGGCCGTGTTTGCGGCTATGGCCGCTGACCTGCAGGTCGCCGCCGAACAGAAAACCCACACCAAGGTCGCCAAGCGCCTGAACTACGAAAATCCGGGCCTGTCGTCGGTGTTCCGCAAGTCCGGGCGCAAGGTCAAGAAATGGGACCTCGCCACCGACGGCCCGTTCCGCGAAAAGCTGATCGACATCGACGACGGCTGGGGCGACATTGAGCTGTGGCGCACCATCAAGACCTATTCCGGCACCTTCACTTCCGGCTACTTCCTGAACGCCGTTGATATGCAACTGGGCGCGGAAGGCCCGGAAATCCGGCCCGAGAACGAGCGGATCTACAACACCATGCTGGTCCGCACCATGCGGATGTCCCTGATCATTACCTTCAGTTGCATTCTGCTGGGCTATCCGGTGGCCTGGATTCTGGCCAACCTGCCGGCACGCAAGGCGAACCTGCTGCTGATCCTGGTGCTGCTGCCGTTCTGGACCTCCCTGCTGGTGCGGACCTCCGCCTGGAAAATTCTGCTGCAGCAGCAGGGCGTGATCAACGACACCCTTGTCTGGATCGGCATTGTGGATGATGCCAACCGATTGGTTCTGATCAACAACGAGCTCGGCACCATCATCGCAATGACTCACATCCTGCTGCCGTTCATGATCCTGCCGATGTACTCGGTGATGCAGACGATCAACCCGTCCTACCTGCGCGCCGCCAAATCGCTGGGCGCAACCGACTGGACAGCCTTCTGGCGGGTCTATTTCCCGCAGACCGTGCCGGGCATCGGCGCAGGCTCGATCCTCGTCTTCATCCTTGCCGTGGGCTACTACATCACCCCGGCCCTGGTCGGTGGCACCAAAGGCACCTTCATCTCCAACCTGATTGCCTACCACATCTCGACCTCCGGCAACTGGGGCCTGGGTGCGGCGTTGGGTGCAATCCTTCTGGCGGTCGTCCTGCTCCTCTACTGGGTCTACGACAAGGTCGTCGGCATCGACAACGTTAAGCTGGGATAACCGATATGAGCGCACTTCCTCCTTATGCGACCGTTGGCCAGCGCACCTGGCACTACACTTTCCGGGTGATCTGCGGTCTGGTCTTCTTCTTCCTGATCGCACCGATCGTGGTGATTATCCCGCTCAGCTTCAACGCGCAGGACTTCTTCACCTTCACGCCGGAGATGCTGCGGCTGGACCCGGAAGGCTACTCGCTGAAGCACTACCGCGATTTCTTCAACAATGACTCCTGGCAGTCTGCGATGTGGAACTCGCTCAAGATCGCGCCGATGGCCACCATCGTCTCGGTCACCTTCGGCACGCTGGCCGCCATCGGCCTCAGCCAGCCGCATGTGCCGTTCCGCCGGGCGATTATGGCGATTCTGATTTCGCCGATGATCGTGCCGCTGATCATCTCCGCGGCCGGCATGTACTTCTTCTACAGCCGCATCGGCCTGCAGGGGACCTACATCGGCGTGGTTCTGGCGCATGCCGCTCTGGGCATCCCCTTCGTGATCATCACGGTGACGGCGACGCTGGTGGGCTTTGACCGCTCGCTGACCCGCGCCGCGGCCAACATGGGCGCTGATCCGGTGACCACCTTCTTCCGGGTGCAGATGCCGCTGATCCTGCCGGGGGTGATCTCGGGCGGTCTGTTCGCCTTCATCACGTCCTTCGACGAAGTGGTTGTGGTACTGTTTGTCGGCTCGGCCGGACAGAAAACGCTGCCCTGGCAGATGTTCATCGGCCTGCGCGAGCAGATCTCGCCGACCATCCTGGCGGTGGCGACGATCCTGGTTGCAATCTCCATCATGCTGCTGGCCACGGTCGAAATGCTGCGCCGCCGCTCCGAGCGCCTGCGCGGGATGTCTCCCAGTTAATCCGCGCCAGCACTGCCGGAAACAGAAAGGCCCCGCGCTGCGGGGCCTTTTTCTTGTTCATCGGGCCAAGAGGGGGCTGGCCTCTTCCAGCTCGTGTTACCGCAGCCGCTGCAGCAGCCGTAAGGAAGCATAGCCATCCGGTGTCAGTCCGTTTGCCACTTGATAGGCGCGCACCGCCCCGATAGTTTTGGGCCCGATCTTGCCGTCGATACCGTCGGTGCCGAACCCGGCGCTGGTCAACCGCCTTTGCATCTCTTCCCGTTCGGACAACGTCAGCGCCCGGTCACCGCGCGGCCAATTCGCCTTGATCGGCGAACCGCCCTTGATCCGGTCAGCCAGATGCCCGACCCCGATCACATAGGCATCCGCTGTGTTGTAGCGTTCCAGCACAGCGAAGTTTTGGAATATCATGAAGGCCGCGCCCTCACTGCCCGCAGGCAGCAGGATTGCGGCGGGCCCGTGATCCTTCACCGCACGCCCATCCAGCCCTTTAATGCCGAGCGCTGCCCATTCTGCCGGCGGTTTCTCGATGTCGCGATCAGCCAGAGTGTAATCAAACCCCTTGGGCAGGGTCACTTCCACCCCCCAGGGCTGGCCTTTTACCCAGCCGAACTGCTTTAGGTAGGCCGCAGTTGAAGCAAGCGCATCAGCCGGGTTGTCCGACCAGATATCCCGCTTGCCGTCGCCTGTGAAATCCACTGCGTAGTCCAAGTATGATGTTGGAATGAACTGGGTATGCCCCATTGCCCCGGCCCAGCTGCCGGTCATGCTGCGGGCGGCGACATCACCCGCCTGCAGGATCTTCAGCGCGGCAACCAGCTGCCCCTCAAAGAACGCGCCGCGCCGCCCGTCAAAAGCCAGCGTTGCCAGGGAGCGGATCACATCCATCTTGCCGCGGAAGGTGCCAAAGCTGCTTTCCAGCCCCCAGATCGCGACCACGATTTCTTTCTCGACACCGTATTTGGCCTCAATCTGATCCAGACGTGCCCGCTGGTTGCGCAGCGCCGCCTTGCCGTTCTTCACCCGCAGCTCTGAGGCGGCGCTGTCCAGGTAATCCCAGATCGTCTTGGTAAACTCCGATTGGTTGCGGTCGCGCCGGATCACTTCGGGATCGTAGCGCACCCCGGCAAAGGCGCTGTCCAGCACAGAGGCGCTGATGCCCTGCGCCAAGGCGCGGTCTTTGAGCTCTGAAATCCAGCCTATGAAGTTCAGCTCCGCCGCCGCCAGTTCCTCCGCGGCATTCTGAAGCGAAACCGGTCTGGCGACCGGTCTTATGGTTGTGGCCGAAGCCAGCTGATAGCTTTCACCTTGCCTCTCCTGCTTCGCGGCCCCGGGCCGCTCGGCAGGCCTCAAGGAGTTGTCCGGCGCGGCCTCTGCCGCCATTGCACTGCCTGCCACCAGCGATACAGCTACCCATTTGCGCATGATGCACCTCGTTATTCACTGCCCAGCTCCAGTTTAGCGGCAGCGCGAACCGGGTAAAGAGGTCACTACTGGCGTGTGCGGGGTGCCGCCTGCCTGGCCTACTGACGATGCTCTTGCCGGTGCTCCTGGCGCATCTGTTCCAAGGCCTCCCGCAGCATTGGCACCCGGTGCGGGCGGAAGCTCTGCTCCGTCACTTCCAATCCGCGCATCCGGTCCAGCCTGAACACCCGCACGGCTTCACGCAGGCAGCACCAGGCGATCAGCACGGTGGAGCGGTCAAAATACACGACGCTCAGCGGTTTCACCTGCCGTTCGGTTACCGCGCCGTACCCGTCAGTGTAGCCAAACCGCACCTCCACCTCGTCCCAGGCTGCCTGGCGCAGGTCTTGTGCAGGGATTGCTGGAGGAATCGGGCGTTCGAACCGGTAGGGCGCCAGCACCGCATGGCGCAGCCTGTGCGCTTGCCGCGGCGGCAGCCGCGCCTGCAGTTTGCGCAAGGCTTCTGAGGCCGCGGTGGCCAGCTCCGGGTCGCCGATCAGCTCCACTTCCCGCAGGCCCAGCACCAGCGCTTCCAGCTCGGTGTCGCGGAAGCCCATCGGCGGCAGCGCATTGTCTTCTATCAGGGTAAAACCGTATCCCGCCTCGCCATCAATCACCGCCCCCATCTCGCGCAGGGTGGCGATATCGCGGTGGATACTGCGGGCCGACACTCCCAGTTCCTCCCCCAGCCGCGCAGCGGTATGCGGGCCGGGCCCCAGGCGCAGGGCCTGCATCAGCTGAAAGAGGCGGTGTGTTCGGGACATAGCCTATTCTCTCTACGCCTGATGACAGTTTTTGTCACCATGAAGATCTAGGCTGCCCGCAGCCCGAAACAACTGGAGCCTCCCATGCTGACCCTTCTGACCTATCCCTGCAACGGCGCCGTCTTCAGCCTCAGCCCGTTTTGCGTCAAAGCGGCTCTGTTACTGGCCTTTTCCGGCCAAACCTGGACCCGTGAAGACCTGAACGACCCCCGCGGGATGCCGCACCGCAAGCTGCCGGTGTTGCGCACCCCCCGCGGTCTGGTGCCGGACAGCAGCGCCATCCGCGCCTGGCTGGAGCAGCAGGGCACTGACTTCGACGCGGCTCTCGGCGCGCGGGACCGGGCCCAGGCGCAGATGCTGATCCGGATGGCGGAGGACACGCTCTATTTCCACGTGGTGCGCGACCGCTGGGACAATGACGCGGTCTGGCCTACGATTCGCGACAAGTATTTTCATGAGATACCTGCATTGATCCGACGCCCGGTAGCCGGCGCCATTCGCCGCTCTGTGCACAAAGGGCTGATTTTCCAGGGAACCGGGCGGTTCAGCGATGAAGAACGCAGCCAGCGCGCTGACCAGGATCTGCGGGCCATCACGGCATTGCTGAACGGGCAGGATTTCCTGTTTGGATCGCAGATCTCCAGCGCGGATTTCAGTGTCGCTTCCATGCTGCAGGCAATGACAACGACACCTGTGCGTACCGTGTTGGTGCGGCGTGTTCTCGACGACGCGGTGCTGAAAGCTTACGTTAACCGTGTGTTCGAAACGGTTCCCCTGCCATGAAACCTGATTTTGCCACCCCGGAGATCGAGGCCGCTTTTGCGGTCTCTGACCCGCTGGCGCGGGAAGGCATGCTGCGGCTCCGGCAGCTGATTTTTGATACCGCCGCTGAAACACCGGAAGCCGGGCGGGTGGAGGAAGTGCTGCGCTGGGGCCAGCCATCCTACATCACGACTGAGACCAAGGCGGGGTCCACCGTCCGGCTGGGGGTGCCGAAGGGCGCGCGCTTTGCGCTCTTTGTGCATTGCCAAAGCCGCCTGATCCCGGAGTTTGCCGCGGCCTTCCCGGCCTGGGACCGGTTCGAAGGCACCCGCGCGGTGCTGTTCGACGATCCGCAGCAAGTGGAGCCGCTCCGCCACGGCTGGCTGATCAAACGGGCGCTGACTTACAAGATCCGCGCACCGCTGGATATTCCGGCGTAGGAGAACACCAGCCTGTCCCTGCAGGGACAGGCGTCTATTTCCGCCGCTTGCGTTCCACCTTACGCTTCACCTTGGCGGCCTTGTGCTTGGACTTGGCCGCCTTCCGCTTCACCGTGCGGCCAGCCGGGCTGCGGCGGCCGCGCGGGCCTCCGCCAGCGGGGATCGGCATTTCGTCCAGCGCCAGCAGCTCCAGCTCCAGCCCGCCGGTGACAGGTGCGGCTTGGGTCAGCCGCACCGTCACCCGCTGTCCAATCGTTAGGGTCATGCCAGTGTCCGCCCCGGTCAGCGTCCCGGCCTGGGCGTCAAAATGAAAGAACTCGCGCCCGATGGACCGCACCGGCACCAAACCATCGGCACCGGTCTCGTCCAGCTTCACAAAGGCGCCGAAGCGGGCAATGCCGCTGATCCGGCCTTCGAACTCATTACCGACCCGTTCGCTGAGATAGGAGGCCAGGTAACGGTCCGTTGTGTCCCGCTCCGCAATCATCGAGCGCCGCTCGGTATCCGAGATATGGGTGGCTGTATCTTCCAGCCGCTCGATCTGGGCCTCATCCAGCCCGTCATCCCCCCAGCCGTGCGAGGAGATCAGCGACCGGTGCACGATCAGGTCGGCATAACGGCGGATCGGTGAGGTGAAATGCGCGTAGTTCCTGAGCGCCAGTCCGAAATGCCCGAAGTTCTCCGGGTTGTAGTATGCCTGCTGCATCGAGCGCAGGGTGGAGATGTTGATCAGCTCTGCATCATCTGTGCCCGCCGCTTGGTTCAGCAGCGCATTCAAGTGCCGGGTTTGCAGAACCTGACCCTTGGCCAGGCTGAGGCCCGCAGCCTGTGCGGTCTCGCGCAAGCTTTCCAGCTTCTCCTGCGCCGGCTCCTCATGTACCCGGAACAACAGCGGCGAGCGTTTCTTGATCAGCGTCTCCGCGGCGGCGACATTGGCGAGGATCATGAACTCCTCGATCAGCTTGTGCGCGTCCAGCCGGTCACGGAAGGCAACCGAGGTCACATTGCCATCCTCATCCAGCACGATCTTGCGCTCGGGCAGGTCCAGATCCAGCGGCTCGCGGGCGGCCCTTGCCCTTGTTAGAGCCTTATATGCTGCAAACAGCGGCGTGATCACATCGTCCAGCAGCGGCGCGGTCTTGTCGTTCGTATTGCCGTCCTGCGCCTCCTGGACCTCGGCATAATTCAGCGAGGCCACAGATTGCATCAGCCCGCGCACGAATTTGTGCGCCAGCTTGTTGCCTTCTGCATCCACCTGCATCCGCACCGCGATACAGGCCCGCGGCACACCCTCGTGCAGGCTGCACAGGTCACCCGACAGCCGGTCCGGCAGCATCGGCACCACCCGGTCTGGGAAATAGCTGGAGTTGCCGCGCTTCTTCGCCTCGCGGTCCAATGCTGAGCCGGGGCGCACATAGGCGGCGACATCGGCAATTGCTACCCAGATCACATGGCCGCCGGGGTTCTTCGGGTCGTCGTCGGCGTGGGCATAACACGCGTCGTCATGATCGCGCGCGTCCGCCGGGTCAATGGTGACCAGCGGCAGTTCGCGCAGGTCCTCGCGGCCCTTCAGGCCCACCGGCTTGGCGGCATCGGCCTCTGCCATCACAGGATCGGGGAAGTGGTCTGGAATGCCGTGCTGGTGAATGGCGATCAGCGACACTGCCTTGGGCGCCGTCGGGTCGCCCAGCCGTTCCACGATGCGCGCACGCGGCAGGCCCATGCGGCCCTTGGGGCCGGCCTGCTCGGCCTCGACCAGTTCGCCGTCCCGGGCGCCGTTGATGGCGTCCGGCGCCACCATCCATTCATTCGACGCAGCCTTGTCGATCGGCACGATCCGCCCACCCTCGGATCCTTTGCGGAAGATGCCCAGCACCCGCTTGGGGTTTGTTCCGATCCGGCGGATCAGGCGCGCCTCGTAATTGTGATCCTGATCCGGGACCATCTGCAGCTTCACCAGGATCTTGTCGCCCTCTCCCAGTGCCGAGTCCGACGCCTTGGTCAGGATCAGGATGATGGGTTCAACGCCTTCGCCATGCCATTCCAGCGGCCGTCCGTACAGGTCGCCGTCCTCGTTCGGCGCCTTCACCTGCAGCACTGTCACCGGCGGCAGCTGGTCCGGGTCGCGGTAGGTCTTCTTGCGCTTTTGCAAATGCCCTTCGGCCTCCAGCTCCTTGAGGATGCGCTTGAGGTCGATGCGATCGGCGCCCTTGATGCCAAAGGCCTTGGCGATGTCGCGCTTGGAGGTATGGGTCGGGTTGGCGGAGATCCAGTCGAGGATTTCGGCTTTGGAGGGAATACGGCTCATACTTCCCGCGTAGCATGGCGCGGGGGCGGCGTCATGGTGAAAAGCGAAGCGTCACCACCGCGGCAGATCCGCGGCGGTGTCGACATCCCGCAGGGTATCGGTCAGCGCTATGCGCCAGCCGGGCAGGGTTTGCAGCGTGTCGGCAAGGGCGTGTTCAGTGGACCAGCGGACGTTCTCGAACATGTCCTGCGGCAGGCGGGAGGGATGTTTGGCGCCGACCAGCCAATAGCCGCCGTCCGCTGCCGGACCGAACACCGCGTCATGATCGCCAAGGGCTGCAAAGGCGCGGGTGATATGGGCCCGGGTGATACCGGGGATGTCGGCGCCGATGAGGCAGACTGGACAGGTCACGGATTGAAGCATCCGTTTCATCCGCTGTCCAAGATCGCCATTGCCCTGAGGCAGGCGTGCCAGGTCCGCTGGCCAGTATTTGGAACTCACCGCATTGTCCGGCGCGACAGCCAGCACAATCTGCCAGCGCGGGTCCCGCAGGGACCGGATCAGCCGGGCGGACTGATGCCGGAACCACCAGGTGGCGGGGATCACACCGATATCCCGTCCCAGCCGGGTTTTGACCCGGCCCGGGCGCGGTTCCTTAACCATGATGATCAGGGTGCGTTTCACGTGAAATCGCGCACCATGTCCCGGTGGTCGATACCCGCATCGTCATAGTCCGGGCCAAAGGCGGTGAAGCCGAGCTTCTCGTAAAACCCGACGGCGTGCAGCTGCGCGCCCAATTTCGCTCTGGCAATGCCGGGGATGGCCTGCGCTGTTCCCATGGCCGCCTCGATCAGCTTGGCACCCAACCCGGTGCCGCGGGTGGAGGGCAGCACGCAAACCCGGCCGATTTTGGCGGTATCACCTTTGAACACAATCCGTGCCGTGCCCACCGGGACGCCGTCCTGCACCGCCAGCAGGTGCGTGGCAGTGGCGTCCAGCGCATCCTGTTCCTCCTCCAGCGGCACGCCTTGTTCCTCGACAAACACCTGGTGGCGCAGAGCGAAACAGGTCTCCAGATCCTCAGTGACCGAAATGTTCAGGTTCATGCGAAATAGTCCTGCAGAATGCGGGAATAGATGGCTTTCAGTTGGTGGATCTGCGCAACCTCGACCCGCTCATCCACCTGGTGCATGGTCTTGCCGACCAGCCCGAATTCGACCACCGGGCAGAGGTTCTTCACGAACCGCGCATCCGATGTACCGCCCGTTGTCGACAGCTCCGGCTTACGGCCGGTCTCTGCTTCAACTGCTGCTGACACCAGATCAGACAGCGGCCCCGGCGGGGTGATGAAACTCTCGCCGGAGACTTTCACCTTCATACCGATCTTCACGTCAAATTCCGCGGCCACTTTGTCCGCCTCGCCCTGCAGCCAATCCGTCAGGCTGGCGCCGGAATGGGCGTCGTTGAAGCGGATGTTGACGGCAGAGGTGACCTGCGCCGGGATCACGTTGGTTGCTGCGTTTCCGGTGTCGATGGTGACAACGGCCAGGGTGGACGCATCGAAATGCTCGGTCCCCTGGTCCAGCTCATGGCTCGCCAGCCGGTCCATCAGCCGCGCCATTGCGTTCAGCGGGTTATTGGCGCGGTGAGGATATGCCGAATGCCCCTGCACACCGGTCACCGTGAACCATGCCGTCATTGAGCCGCGGCGGCCGATCTTTATCATTTCGCCCATCTCATTGGGGCAGGTCGGCTCGCCCACCAGGCAAACTGACATCTGCTCACCCTCCCGGTCCATATAGTCCAGCAGCGCGGTGGTGCCGTCCACTGCGTCGCCTTCTTCGTCGCCGGTGATGGTCAGAATGATGGCCCCGTCCGGCGGTGTTTCCCGCACGAAGTCCACAGCAGCCGCGGCAAAGGCCGCAACCCCCGATTTCATGTCGGTGGCGCCGCGCCCGTACAGGAAGCCGTCCTGCTCATCCGCACCAAAGGGCGGCATGGTCCAGGCGGCCTCATCCCCCAGCGGCACCACATCGGTGTGGCCGTTGAAGCCGAAGGTTCTGGCGTGGCCCTTGGCGCCCCAGCGGGCAAACAGGTTGGAGACTTCGCCGCGGTCGGTTCGGGTGCAGGTGAAACCAGCCTCGCTCAGCAGTTTTTCCAGCAGCACCAGCGCGCCGCCTTCTTCCGGCGTGACCGACGGGCAGCGGATCAGATCTGCGGTCAGGCGGGCGGGATCGGTATGCGGCATCGGCGGGCTCCTCAGGTTCCGGTTGGCACAGGCCTAGCGCGGATCGGGACGCGGTGCAATTCACTGGGGCTGCCGTAAATGCGGCTTTAGAGCAGCGGTTTTGAATGGAGCTGAGAAGTGCCTGACGAGAAGCGCGGATTTTTGATTTCATCACACCCCAGGCAGAAAACCCCGGGAGGAGAAGCGCCGCAATTGCGGGGCGCTAACAATAGACTCACGGGCCGCACACCCGCCGCAGCAGGTCCGCCAGTGCTGCTGAGCCGGCCGCACGGCGGGCGGTCTGACACAGATGCAACCGCATTTTCGGCTTCCACGGCCAAGGCGCTTGCGTGAAAACCGCGATCCGCCTAAGGACGTTGAAACCCTTTCAGAGGCCAACCCGAGCGTTTCCGTGTCGTATCTCCGCCTGATTCCTGCTGTCCTCTTTCTTTTTTGGGGGCAAATGCTGCCGGCGCAGGTGCTGACGGTCAATACTGTCACCCGGCCGCCGTTTTCCATGCTGGAAGAAGGGCGCGACACCGGGTTCTCATTGGAACTGTTCAAGATCCTGGCAGAGCGTCTGGATTGGGATTACCGCATCAACCGCACCGGCAGTTTTGCGGACATGCTGGAAGGTGTCCGCAGCGGCGAGGCAGACCTGGCCGCCGCCAATATCTCGATCACCGCTTCGCGCGAGATTCAGATGGACTTCAGCCATCCGATCTTTGAAAGCGGGCTGCAGATCATGGTGCAGGCCGATGACATTCGCGAACCGTCGCTTCTGCGGGCGCTGCTGTCCTGGGACCTGGCCGCGGCCATCGGCATCGCCTTTCTGCTGCTGTTCGGCGGCGGCATGATGATGTGGACCTTTGAACGCCGCGCCCAGCCCTATTTCGACCGCCCCCTTAACGAGGCCTGGTTTCCCTCCTTCTGGTGGGCTCTGAACCTGGTTGTGAACGGCGGCTTCGAGGAACGGGTGCCGCGCACGCCCGTCGGACGCATGTTCGGCGTGGTGCTGGTTGTCTCATCGCTGTTTATCGTCTCGATCTTCGTCGCCAAGATCACTGCGGTGATGACGGTGGAGGCGATCAGCGGTTCTGTGAATTCGGTGAATGATCTTTATGGCAGATCGGTCGGCACCATCGGCGGCTCAACCGCAGCCGGTTTCCTGGACCGGCGCGAGATCGACTACGCAGCCTTCTCCGGGCTGGAGGAGATGATTGCTGCGTTCGAGGCGTCTGAAATCAAGGCGGTGGTCTTCGACGCGCCGGTGCTGAACTTTTACGAGCAGCAAGGCGGGCACAAATTCGGCCAGACCATCGGACAGCCGTTCCTGCGGGAAAACTACGGGCTGGTGTTTCCGGCTGGTTCACCGCTGGTGGAAGAGGTCAACCAGGCGCTGCTGACGATGCAGGAGGACGGCAGCTATGACGCCCTCTACCGCAAGTGGTTCGGCAGCCAGAAATGACGCCGACCCTCAGTGATATACCGGTTCTTCGCCGTCGAAGAACGGTGTCATCTGCGCGACAATCACCGCGTTCTCTTCCAGCGCCCGCTGCATCAGATCGCGCTCCTCGTCACCGATTTCATGGCCTTCGGCCTCGCGCTCTTCCAGCGTGCCGTATCCAGTGACATCCAGCGGCGCGGTGTCGGCCTGTTTGAGAATCGCCACGGTTTCCCGCACCGCCTCTGCTTCGTCAATGCCCGAGGCATAGATCATCAGCGCCGCGCCGGTGGCGCCGTCGGGCAGGCCGTCGCCGTCCTTGCGGCCGATCTGGACAAGCAGGGTATAGACTTGCTGGCGGGAGGGTTTCTTCTTTTCCATGCCGCCGCCATAGCGCCGGGGCAGGGGGATGGTCAATCAAATAGCGCGGGCGGCGCGGGCCGGATGAGCGGGAAACGGAAGCCTTGCGGTCTTTTACCATCGGGCTTTATGTCCAAGCTTAATGATTGACCTTAAGGATACCCCGATGCGCATCTCTGCTCTCACCGCCCAGGCAGTGCCCTGGAAGAACGGCGGCGGCGTGACCCGCGAGATGGCCGTGCACGAAGCAGACGGCCGGATGGTCTGGCGCCTCAGTCTGGCGGATATTGCCCGGAGCGGCCCGTTTTCCGCCTTTCCCGGCCTCGCCCGCATCCATTGCGTGGTCGAAGGCGCTGGTCACACCCTGTCAAATGAAAGCATGCGGCTGGAGGCCCGGCCGCTGGAGCCGTTAAGCTTTGATGGCGGAGCGGACTTGCACTGCCGCTTGCGCGACGGGCCCTGCAGGGCGTTCAACGTGATTTATGACCCGGAGCGGGTGACGGCAGACCCCAGGATACTGGCAGACGGCACGGTTCCGGATGCTGCAGGCTGGCTAGTGCTGTTCGTGGTCTCCGGCAGCCTGGACATGGCAGGCTCAAACCGTCTCGGCCCAGGAGAAGGGATCGTGACAGAAAGCGCCGCCGGCGCGGTGGTCACCGGCGGCGGTGCTGTTATCCAAGTGCGGTTTTTGCCTGTTTAGAGACTGTTCAACAGCTCTTTGACCGCGGTTTTGTAGCCTGCAACCACGCTGTCCCGTGCGATATGCCGGCCCTGCTGCACCACATGGCGGCCGGCACTCCAGACGTCGGTCACAGTGTCATCGCCTGCCACAAAGCAGAGGCCGTCCAGCATCTGCTCCGGTTTCAACGCGCAAAGAGCGGGCACGCCGCTGTCAATTGCCACCAGATCCGCCAGCGCGCCATCCTCGATCCGCCCGGCATCGCGGCCCAGGGCCTGCGCCCCGCCTTTGGCCGCGCCCAGGTACAGGGTTTCGCCAACCGAGCCCTCGCCCGGCACCAGCACGTTGCGGGCCAGGTCGCGCAGGCGCTGGGAATACTCCAGCGTGCGCAGCTCTTCCGGCAGCGAAATCCGCACGTTAGAGTCGGATCCGACCCCGAAAGCACCGTCATGCGTCAGGTATTCCACCCCGTTGAACGGCCCGTCGCCCAGGTTGGCTTCGGTGATCGGGCAGAGGCCGGCGACTGCGCCGGAGCGGGCCATGCCGACGGTTTCGGAGCTGGTCATATGGGTGGCGTGAATCAGGCACCAGTTGCCATCCACAGGCGTGTTATCCAGCAGCCATTCAACAGGCCGCGCACCCAGCCAGTCGCTGATATCCGCCACTTCCTTGGGCTGTTCGGCGATATGGATGTGCACCGGCAGCCCGTCCTGGATCCGCAGCACTTCCGCCAGATCCTCGGCGCAGGTGGCGCGCAGCGAATGCGGCGCGATGCCGACGCGGGCATCTTCGGGCAAGTCCCGTGGGGCAATGTCCCGGGCGCGGGTTACGAGCTCTGAGAATTCCGCTACCGAGTTGCAAAAACGCTGCTGGCCCCCGTTTAGTGTCTGTTTCCCGGCCCCGCCGTAGGTGTAAAGCACCGGCAGATGGGTGAGACCGATGCCGGTCTGGCTGGCAGCGGCAAACACCCGTTCGCTGAGCTCCGTCATGGACCCGAAATGCGCACCGCCCGGCTGGTGGTGGACATAGTGGAACTCTCCCACCGAGGCATAACCGGCCTCCAGCATCTCCATGAACACCAGCGCTGCAATGGCCTCGTACTGCTCAGGCGTGATGCGGTCCATGAAACGGTACATCAGCTCGCGCCAGGTCCAGAAGCTGTCCTTGCCGGCCGCGCGGTATTCGGTCATGCCGGCCATGGCGCGCTGGAAGCTGTGGGAGTGCAGGTTGCCCAGCGACGGCAGCAGCACGTCCACCCGTGCGTCCTCAGGCTTTGGTCCGGTCCCGGTTTCGATGGAAGAAATCCGGCCGTTAACAACCGTCAGCCGGAGGTTCTCAACCCATCCCTGGGGCAGGCGGGCGCGCTGGGCAAATATGGTCTGCATCTGACTCTCTTATGTGTAGATGTAATACCATTAGCGCCATGTTTATTTTGCGGCAAGAGTTTTACTCAGGAGAGGAAGCAGCCCAACAAAAAACGCGCCCGTGCAGGGCGCGTTCAATGGGCTGGCGTTGCCGTGCGGATCAGTCGCGCAGCAGCTCGTTGATGCCGGTCTTGGAGCGGGTTTTTTCGTCCACCCGCTTCACGATCACCGCGCAGTAGAGGCTAATGTTGTTCTTCGACGGCATCGAGCCGGCCACAACCACCGAGTAGGGCGGCACTTCGCCGTACATCACTTCGCCGGTTTCGCGGTCGACGATCTTGGTCGACTTGCCGATGAACACGCCCATGCCCAGGACCGAGCCTTCGCGCACGATGCAGCCTTCGACCACCTCGGAACGGGCGCCGATGAAGCAGTTGTCCTCAATGATGGTCGGGCCTGCCTGCATCGGTTCCAGCACGCCGCCGATGCCGACGCCGCCCGACAGGTGCACGTTCTTGCCGATCTGGGCGCAGGAGCCGACGGTGGCCCAGGTGTCGACCATGGTGCCCTCATCGACATAGGCGCCGAGGTTCACGAAAGAGGGCATCAGCACCGCACCGGGCGCGATATAGGCGGATTTGCGGACGACGCAGTTCGGCACTGCGCGGAAGCCTGCGGATTTCCAGTCAGCTTCGCCCCAGCCGGCAAACTTGCTGTCGACCTTGTCCCACCAGCCGCCGGCCTGCGGGCCGCCTTCGTGGATTTCCATGTCCTTGATGCGAAAGCCCAGCAGCACCGCTTTCTTGGCCCACTGGTTCACATGCCAGTCGCCGTTCTCCAGCTTTTCGGCCACCCGCAGCTGACCGGAGTCGAGCGCGTTCAGGGTGTCTTCGATGGCTTCACGCTGCTCGCCGGTGGTGGCGGGGGTGATGGTGTCGCGCGCCTCCCAGGCGGCTTCGATCGCTGCTTCCAGCTGGGCGTTGGACATGGGTGTTCCTCCGGCATCGGTTAGATTCGCAGCTTCATACCGGCAAACCGCCCGCAGGTCATGTCCGGATTGCGTCCAAAATGCCGCGCCTGACGGCGTTTTGCCCGCTGCCTGGGGCCGTCAGCGCACCCGGCGCAGGTGGCGGCGCAGAATCTCGCAGGCTCCGGCGGCATCGCGCCGGGCCATTGCTTGAACGATGGCGGCATGGTCCGCATCCACGCGGCGGTTCCATTGGTGCTGCCAGTTGGCAAACAGGTGGCGCGCAGCGGCAATATGCAGGTCGTCGATGGACGCAAGCAGCCGGGGCATTGCGCAGGGTGCCAGGATCACGTGGTGAAAGGCGCGGTTGAGCCGTTCCCAGCTGGCCATGTCCTCAGCAGCATCGCAGGCCAGGCGGGCGGCGTCGGCGGCTTCTATGTCCTCCGCTGTCAGGCGGGGGAAGGCGTGGGTCAGGGCCAGAACCTCCAGCGCCACCCGCATCTCAATCACCTCGCGGATCTCGGCGGGGTTCAGTGCGCTGACCCTTGTGCCGCGCCGCGGTTCGGACACCGCCAGCCCGTGCGCCTCCAGCCGCAACAGCGCTTCGCGCACCGGCACATGGCTGGCTTCGAACTCGCGCGCGATATGATCCTGGCGCAGCTTTTCGCCAGCCGGAAGCGCACCGGTGATGATGCGCTCGCTCAAGCTCTGATAGATCGTATCGGCGATAGTTGCGGACATGCTATTCCGATAGGGCCGCCTGCGCTTTCCCGCAAGAGTTATCCCAGCGGATCCGGAGCGATGTTGCCGCCGCAGACCAGGACCGCAACGCGTTCACCCGGCTCCGGCCGGTAGGCACCGCACATCATCGCTGCCAGCGCGGTGGCGCCTGCAGGCTCTACCAGGATCCGGCGTTCGCGCCACAGGGCGGTCTGAGCCTGCGTGATAGCGCTGTCCGGAACGGTGAGGGAGGTGATGCCCTGCGCCGCGGCCAGTTCAAAGCAGATGCCGCCGATCCGCTTGGCACCCAGCGCGTTGGCGGCAACGCCGGAGACTTCCACATCCACTGGCTGCCCGGCCGCCAGTGCCGCATTCAGCGCGCAGGAAGTTTTCGGCTCCACCGCGACGATTTTCCTAACCCCTTGGAACCAGGCCAGTGCGCCGCCGATCAGCCCGCCGCCGCCCACCGCAATCAGCAAGGTATCAGCCTCCAGCCCCTGGGCCTGCCATTCGGCAAAGCAGGTGCCTTGACCGGCCACGGTGGCGGGGGCGTCATAGGCGTGAACCTGCATGGCCCCGGTTTCCTGCTCATAGGCCTGCGCCTGCTCCAGCGCGTTGGCATAGGCGCCGGGCACCACCTGCAGATCGGCGCCGGTGCGCTCGATCAGCGAAATCTTGGCGGGGCCGGCCATCTCCGGCACATAGATCCTCGCCCTGTGGCCCAGCTGATGCGCGGCAAAGGCCGCCGCGGCACCGTGGTTGCCGCCGGAGGCCGCGACCAGGCCGGCCGCGGGCACCTCCTGGCACAGCAGCGTGTTGAAGGCGCCGCGGGCCTTGAAGCTTCCGGTGTGCTGCATGTGCTCCAGTTTCAGCTCCACAGGGAACTCCAGTCCGAAGCCCTGCGTCTGCATCACCGGAGTGCGCTGCACATGGGGGCGGATGCGCTCTGCCGCTGCGGTGATTTCACTCTGCCAGTCCATGCGCTGCCCTCCTGCCTGCTGCGCCGGAACCTTAGCCGCACAGGGTCCGGGTGCAAGCGGAACGGCGCGTTCTGATGCATTCTTGATTGGCGCTAACAGCCAAGGACGGTTACAAAGGAAGTCCTGTTATTTTTTACCTGGATTGCCCATGACCGAAGACCGCCACAGCCGTTTCAGCGATGCCCATACCGACCGGAACCGGGCAGAGCATGTGCCCGCCACGCCGCAAACACGGTCACCTGCCTACCGTCTGGCTTTTGCCGACCAGGATTTCATGTACCGGGAAGAGCTGCGCCCGGTGCGGCTGCAGCTGGAACTCCTGAAACCGGAGCTGATGCTGAACGAGCATGGCATCGAAAGCACGATCGTCATGTTCGGAGGCGCCCGCATCCCGGACCCCGCTCACAAGGAGAAGGCGCGCACGCAGACTCTGGCGGATCTTTCGCATTTCTATGACGAAGCGCGCGAATTTGCCCGGCTGATGACTGAAAAGTCGAAGCAAAGCGGCGGCCGTCAAAATGTTGTGGTCACCGGCGGCGGACCCGGCGTGATGGAGGCAGGCAACCGCGGCGCGCAGGATGCCGGCGGCCATTCCATCGGCCTGTCAATCGTGCTGCCGCATGAGCAGGCGCCCAACGGCTATGTGACCCCGGACCTCAGCTTCAATTTCCACTACTTCGCGATCCGTAAAATGCATTTCCTGATGCGGGCGCGGGCGATCACCGTGTTCCCGGGCGGTTTCGGCACCCTGGATGAGCTGTTCGAAAGCCTGACGCTTATTCAGACCGGGCGGATGGAGCGGGTGCCGTTCCTGCTGTTCGGCAAGGAGTTCTGGGACCGGATCATCAACTGGGAGGCACTGGCCGATGCCGGCACCATCTCGGATCAGGATCTGGACCTGTTCCGTGTGGTCGATACCGCGCAGGAAGCTGTGCAGATCATCGATAATTGGGAGCCCGCGCCGCCGCGCGACAGCCTGCCAGGCCGCGAGCGCTGAGCGCAGCGTGAACTGCTGCTGTCGGGATCAGGCGAATTCCGGTGGCAGTCTGCCCACTTCATCTCCGGTTGTCAGCCGGGTGAGGATCTGGGTGCCTTCCACGGTTTTCACTGCATAACCGTAGCCGCGCAGGCGGAATTGCCATTCCCGCGGGCTCAGCGCCTTTTGGCATTCACTGCGGATCAGGTCCAGAACACTGGGGTCAATCGGGGCGGTCTTTCGTTCCATCGGAGCCATCTGCGTTCCCTTCTGAAATTTTGATTGTCCGTAATCTGGAAACTGTTTGCGCCAAGTGGCGGAATTTGAGCCGGATTGGGGAAAGAATGCGGCAGCCTGAGCAGCGGCGCTTACTGTGCCCGTCAAGCAACAGGCGGGCAGCCAAGTGATCTGATTGCAGACGGCCCGGCATTTCCGGCAGAAAACCGCGTTCCGCCAGCCAGTGCACCCGCTGGTATTTGCCATTTTCCGAAAACTCTCTGGTGTTCGCGCCTCCTGCGCCCGGAAACCGGCCAAACTTGGCCACATTTGCAAACAAAAACTTATCGGCGGTGGAGCAGTGGAGATTTCCGATGTCCGAAGTAACAGACTACACCGCGCTTCTGGCCTATACCTCGAACAGCAATTACCGCTGGAACAGCCAGGTCAAGCTCGGCACCCAATCCGTCGTTACGTACAGTTTTCTCAGCAATAGCGAACTGGGAAATGCGTCCAATGACCCTTACGGCGCGACCAGCTACTGGTCATTCAACAGCACCCAGCGCAGCTATTTCAGGCAGGCACTGGAAGAGTTCGAAGAAGTCTCAGGCCTGACTTTCGTTGAAACCGATGGTCCGGCGATGATTGATGTATTCGGCTACAACGGCGGCTCAGCGGCCGGCTGGGCGAATTATGCCTGGGCCAGCGCCACTTCCACCGGCAAGGGGGACCTGGCAATCCAGGGCAGCAGCATGGCGCCGGGCACCTACGGCTATGAAACGATCCTGCATGAGATCGGCCACGCTGTAGGTTTGGAACATCCGCATGATGGCGATCATACGCTGGCCGATCATCTGGACGACCAGGCGCACACGGTGATGACCTACAACTATGCCGGCTACAATGCCACGGAACTAGGCACTTTGGACGTCCAGGCGCTGCAGCATATCTATGGAAACTCGTCAAAAACCGATGGCTGGAACGCGTACAAAAACTCTGACGATATCGTTGTAATCAAGACCAGCGGCCGGTCCGAGGTCATTCTGGCAACCGGCGAGGATACCAGGATTTTCGCCCATGGCGGCAATGACACGGTCAAAGGCCGCGAGGCAGATGACATGCTTGCCGGCTGCAAAGGAGCGGACAAGCTGTTTGGCGGTTACGGCAATGATACGCTGAAGGGCGGCGGCGGCGCCGATGTCCTGATTGGCGGGCTCAACAAGTCGAATTATTCAGGCGCCAATGGCGAACACGATGATCTGCGCGGCAATTCCGGAAATGACAAGCTCTATGGCGGGCGCGGCAACGACACACTGCATGGCGGCAGCGGCCGGGACCGCCTGTCCGGCGGTGACGGGTCCGATGTTCTGACGGGCGGAACAGGCGACGATGTTTTTGTGTTTGTTTCCGCTGACTACTGGGATTCGAACACAATCACCGACTTCGGCAATGGCAATGACAGGATCCGGTTCTCAGGAACCAGTCCTGACAGTTTCGATGATCTGACAATTTCTCAGCAAAACGGCAATACGCTGATCAGCTATTACGGCAATCACAACGTCGAGCTCACCGGCTACACCGGCGGGCTGTCCGCAGACGATTTCCTGTTCAGTTAAGGCAGCCGGGGACCCTGCCGCAGCGGGGCCGGAGCCGGGTTACTTCATCCCGGCTTCGGCCTCAATCTGCTTGCGGCTCTTGCGGGCGCGTTCGGTCGCCGATTTCAGCTGGCCGCAGGCGGCCATAATGTCATCACCGCGGGTCTTGCGGATCGGCGAGGCATAGCCGGCCTGATAGATAATGTTGGCAAAGGCATGGATGCGGTTGTTGGAGGACCGCTTGTACGGGCTGCCCGGCCATTCGTTGAACGGAATCAGGTTGATCTTGGCCGGGATGTTGTAGCGCTTGATGTGGTCGATCAGACGGTGCGCATCCTCGTCGGTGTCATTCACCCCGTCCAGCATCACGTATTCAAACGTGATCCGTTCCGAGTTCGACGCCTTGGGATAGTCCGCCAGCGCTTGCAGCAGCTCGTCGATGTTCCAGCGCTTGTTGATCGGCACCAGCACGTCGCGGGTCTCGTTGGTGGTGGCATGGAAGGAGATCGCCAGCAGGCATCCGATTTCCTCGGCTGTCCGCGCAATCTCCGGCACCACGCCGGAGGTCGACAGCGTGATCCGGCGGCGGCTGAGCGAGATGCCCTCCGGGTCCATCGCGATCTTCATCGCGTCGCGGACGTTGTCGAAGTTGTAGAGAGGCTCGCCCATGCCCATCAGCACGATGTTGGACAGAAGGCGGGTTTCCTCCTTGGGCGCCCCCGGCACCGGCCATTCCTCCAGATCGTCGCGCGCCATCATCACCTGGCCGACAATCTCCGCCGGGGTCAGGTTGCGCACCAGCTTCTGGGTGCCGGTGTGGCAGAAGGAGCAGGTCAGGGTGCAGCCGACCTGGGATGAGATGCACAGGGTACCGCGGTCATCCT
Source organism: Leisingera sp. ANG49 (assembly GCF_059694505.1). Taxonomy (NCBI): domain Bacteria; kingdom Pseudomonadati; phylum Pseudomonadota; class Alphaproteobacteria; order Rhodobacterales; family Roseobacteraceae; genus Leisingera; species Leisingera sp. ANG49. The sequence continues at coordinate 97,760 of NZ_JCATZN010000004.1, read as the reverse complement.
CGGGGATATAGACCACCTCGACCTCGTGGCCGCCGTTGATCCGCACCAGATACTTTCGGGTACCGTCGGTCGACACCTGCTTGCTCACCACCTCGGGGATGCGGATCTCAAAGATCTCCGCCAGCTGCGCGCGGTAGGCTTTCGCCAGGTTGGTCATGTCGGCAAAGTCGCGCTTGCCCCACTGGTAGATCCACTGCCAGATCTGGCCGACCCGCATCTTGGCCTGCTTTTCCGGCGTGCCGTGCTCGATCAGCACTTCACGCATCCGCTCGCGGGTCAGGCCGACAAGATTGATCTTGCCGCCCTCGGGCTCCTTGCGGGGCAGGGTCATTACATCCTGAGTGATCGGCGCGCTGGCGGTCATGGCAAAAGCCTCGGTGCTGGTGGGCGGATGCGGCTCTATATAGGATTTCAGCCGAAGATCAAAAGGAATCCGCGGAAATCAGGTTTCGCGTTGGCGGCCGGGCGGTCACTGGCTCATCCGCACCAGCTCGTCGACCCGCTCCCGTCCCAGAGTTGTCCAGCAGGCCCGCGTGGCGATCCCGGCGTCTTCCGGCACCGGATGCGCAGTCCCGATATAACTGCAGTGAGCGGCGCGAAACGCTTCCCAGGCGGTTTGGCTCGCCATCAGCGCAGCCTCTGTCTCTGTCCCGCCTCTGTTATTGTCGCGCTCGGCAGCCGTGACCATTGCTGCTTCCAGCGCGTTGAACAGCGCCGCTTCCACTCCCTCCTCATCCTCGGCGACGCAGCTGCCGACCTCCTCCTGGCTGCCGTCGCCGCATTCCAGCGCCGGATTGGCTTGGGCGGGCAAAGCAAACAGTACAACCGCAAGGCAGGGGATCGGGAGAAAGGCAGAGTTCAGCATGGCAGGCACCTCCTGTCCCCATGCTACGCGCCCCGCGGCTTTCAAACAAGAAAACCCCGGCGCGGGCCGGGGTCTTGTCGCTCCGCATACATGCAGAGGGTTACTTGCTGCAGCGCTTCTCTGCGTCTTCCACCGCCGCGGTGAAGCCCAAAAGCGAGAAGGTGTCCTTGGTCTGGGTGCCGCGGGCCGAACGCGCGGTCAGCACCGCATCGGCGCCGCGCTTCATGGCGGTGACGATCTTGGCATCATCCGCAGGCGTTGCCGGCCAGGCCCATTCGCCCTCGGTGAACAGTTCGAACTCGGATTCGCCGATCGCCATGTTCACGGTCGAGCCCGGCGCAAACGGATAGCCGCCGGTAAAGCTCACCTCGCCCTTGGGCGCATCGCCGCTGCGGAAGGTGACAAACAGCTGGATCTCGCTGCGGCGCACCGCCACGACGCGGCCGTCGCGGGTGTTCACGGTCTCCTTCGGCGCGGAAACCCCCCAGCATTCGTTCGGATCGTTGCCTTCGAAAACGCTCCAATCCACCTTGGCCGCAACCCGGTTGTTCGACGTTTCCTGCGCAGTTGCGGTTGTTGCCAATGCTGCCAGACACAGGCCCGCAGCCACGCGGGCGAGTTTCAATGCCATTTGTCCCGACTCCAAGACTGTTCTTTCATACCTCAAAACCAAGCAAGGGGCCCGCAGCGTTCATCCGCTGTCTGGTCCCGATCCCCTCGCTTGCGCTACACAAGCACACTAACGTAACTAGCACCACGGGCGAAAGTGCGTTTTGGCGGGATTTCGCCCAGAAATCCGCACGCAAACATGAGGGGAGATATCATGCCGAAACCAGTGCCCATGGCCGAAGTCTGGCGCGGCCCGCTGCTGGAAAGCCTGCACCTGGGCCATGCCGTCATTTGCGACGCCTCCGGCCAGGTGGTGCGCAGCTGGGGTGATCCGGACGCGGTGATCTATCCGCGCAGCTCCGCCAAGATGATCCAGGCGCTGCCGCTGATCACCTCCGGTGCCGCCGCGCGCTACGGTCTCACGTCCGAGCAGCTGGCGCTGGCCTGTGCCTCCCACAACGGCGCGCATATCCACACCGACCGGGTCAACGCGTGGCTGGGTCAGCTGGGCATGGGGGATGACGACTTCCGCTGCGGCCCGCAGCTGCCGGACGATATTCCCGCCCGCAACGAACTAATCAAGACCGACAGCAGCCCCTGCCAGGTGCACAACAACTGCTCCGGCAAGCACGCAGGCTTCCTGACCCTGAACCAATACCTGGGGGGCGGCGCGGAATATATCGAGATGGACCACCCGGTGCAGCAGGCCTGCCTAGCGGCGTTTGAGGAAACCACCGGCCAGGACAGCCCCGGCTATGGCATCGACGGCTGCTCGGCGCCGAACTTTGCCACCACCGTCACCGGACTGGCGCGCTCGATGGCCTGGTTTGCCAGCGCCGCGGACCGTTCCGACCGCGCCTCCGAGGCGGCGCAGCAGCTGGTTGCCGCCATGACCGCGCATCCGGAGCTGGTGGCCGGCGAAACCCGCTGCTGCACCAACCTGATGCGCGCCATGGGCGGCAAGGTTGCCATCAAGACCGGGGCCGAGGCGGTGTTCATCGCCATCCTGCCGGAACAGAAACTGGGGGTCGCGCTGAAGATTGCCGATGGCACCACCCGCGCCAGCGAATGCGCGATTGCGGCGCTGATGGTCAGCCTGGGCGTGCTGGAAGCGGATCACCCGGAGACCCGCAAATACATGAACAAGATACTCTACAGCCGCCGCGGGCTGGAGTGCGGGTCAATCCGCCCCGCTGCCGAGCTGCTGTTTTGAAAACAAAATGCCCCGGGCTCAAACCCGGGGCATTTGCATTACATCTCCATATCGATGATCTCGGCCACTTCAACCGAACCGCTGCCATCCGCCACCATCGGGCAGCCCTTGGCCATCTCGCAAGCGGAGTCCTGATCAGACGCTTCCACCACCGAATAGCCCGACAGCGGATTGGCGCCGCCATTGTCCGCCACCCCGCCGGCGCTGACGGTCTTGGACAGGCCCACCGGGGCGCCCGGCACTTTCAGCGCGTCCCCCATTGCCCCCATCCAGTCCTTCCAGGCCTGCATGACCTTGGCGCCCTCTTCCTCGCTCTCCGGAGTCTTGCCGCCGTGATAGGCAAAAATGAACTGTGGCATTGGTCTTCTCCCTTGGTTGCAGTGAAATACGTTTCAGGAAGCTGCGCCCAGCTGTGCCTCCAGCTTGCGCAGGGTCGAGGTCCAGCCTTCTTCATGGCGCGCAGCCATGCTGTCGTCGCCAAGGTCGCGGTGATCGACCAGCAGCAGGGCGCCGTCCCCGGCGGCTGCGATGGTAAAGGTCACATGGCTCTCGGCGCCGCGGCTGCCGTCCTCCTCGTGCCAGGCCCAGGTGAAGCCAACGGATTTCGGCGCATCCACGTGGGTCACCTGGCCAGAGACATGGAACCGCTGGCCGTCGCTGTTCTGCATGACCGAATACCAGGGGCCGGTGCGGCTCAGATCGAGGTCATGCTCGGGAATGGTGACACCTTCCGGTCCCCACCATTTCATCAGCTTGTCGGGCGTTGTCACCCAATCAAACAGCTTCTCCGGCCTGACCGGAAATGTCCGCTTCAGCTGCAGGTCGCTCATGCCTCGTCCTCCATCAGCGCCGCTTCCAGCCGGTCCAGGCTCCCTTCCCAGAAGGCTTTGCGCGACTGCGTCCATTCAGCGATCATCTGCAGCCCCTCCGGGCGGGCAGAGTACAAGCGTTTGGTGCCCTCGGCCCGCTGGGTTACCAGTCCGGCCTCGCGCAAAACCTTCAGATGGCGCGAGACTGCGGGCGCAGAAATACCCGCACCTGGGGCCAGATCACCGGCAGGCAGTTCGCCTTCGGCAATCAATTGATCCACGATCATCAGGCGGGTTTCGTCCGACAGCGCGGCAAAGGACTTCAGAATCGGTGTCATGCCTTTTATTAGCATGAATGTTAATTAAAGGAAATGTTAAATACAGGCGGCCAGGACCAGCCTTCACGCCATATCCCACAGAAGCTTGACCGCGAGCGAGACAGAGGTCACCACCAGCAGCGGCTTGATCACCTTTGCCCCCTGTTTCTTGGCCAGACCGGCACCCGCGCGCGCACCGGCAATCTGGGCGCAGCCCATCAGCAGGCCGGTGATCCACCAGGGAGTCGCAAAGAAGGAAAACGCCAGCAGCCCGCCCGCGTTGGAGGCGAAATTCAGCAGCTTGGTATGGGCGGTTGCGCGCAGGATGCCGTAGCCCGCCAGCGACACAAAGGCGAGCATGTAGAAGCTGCCCGCCCCTGGTCCCAGCAGCCCGTCATAGGCCCCGCACAGCGGAACGATGAGGGCAGTGAACAGGGCAGGGGACAGGCGGCGGTGCCGGTCCAGATCATCCAGCCCCTTCTTCAGCGCAAAGAAAATGGCGATCCCGATCAGCAGCACCGGCAGGATCACCCGGATCCATTCTGTTGGCAGGTAGGCCACCAGAAACGCGCCCGCAACTGCCGCCGCAAAGGCAATCAGCGCAGGCCCGGTCTGTGTCTTCAGGTCAACATGCCCGGCGCGCGCATAGGTGGCCGCCGCGGTGCCGGCGCCGAATAATGCCTGAACCTTGTTTGTTGCAAGCGCGGTGACCGGATTGGCGCCGGCGAGCATCAGAACCGGGACCGTGACCAGCCCGCCGCCGCCCGCAATTGCGTCAATGAACCCGGCGGCAAACCCAGCCGCCAGCAACAGCAGCAGGGCTTCAAAACCCACTTCCAGCATGCGGTGATCAGCCTTTGAATTCGTCCTGGGCGTAGCCCTGGATGTACAAGAGCGCGGTCAGGTCGCCGTAGTTGATGCGGATATCGCATTCCGCCGCGACTGAGGGCTTGGCGTGCAGCGCCACACCTGCGCCCGCGCGCGTCAGCATCCCCAGGTCATTGGCGCCATCACCCACCGCGATCACATCCGCCTCCGCGATGCCCAGCCGCGCGCTGATCTGCTCCAGCGCCTCCACCTTGGCCTCCCGCCCCAGGATCGGCCGGCCTGCCTCGCCGGTCAGCTTGCCGTCCTCGGCCAGCAGCGTATTTGCGCGGTTCTCGTCAAAACCCAGTTCTTCCGCCACCCGCGCGGTAAACGCCGTGAAGCCGCCGGAAACCAAGGCCGCATAGGCGCCTTCCGCCTTCATCGTCGCCAGCAGCTGCTTGCCGCCGGGCATCGGCGTGATGCGCTCTTCCAACACTTTGCTGATCACCGTTTCCGGCAGTCCCTTCAGCAGCCCGACCCGCTCTGTCAGCGCGCCTTCGAAATCCAGCTCGCCGTTCATCGCCCGCGCGGTGATGTCCTTCACCCGCGCGCCGACGCCGGCCTCCTCGGCCAGCTCGTCGATGCATTCCTGCTGGATCATGGTGGAATCCATGTCGGCCAGCAGCATCTTCTTCTTGCGTCCGGCGCTGGGCTGAATAACCAGATCCACGCCCATGCCCTGCAGGTCCGCCCAGACGTCCCAGCGGTTGTCCGGCATTTGCTTCAGCGGAAACTCGGCCGCTGCTCCCAGCGCCAGCCACACCGCCTCATCACCGCCCCAGGCGTTGCGCAGCGATTCGATCAGCGCGGGCTCCAGCACCGGTTGGGCAGGGTTGCAAAGCAGGGTGGCGGTGTACATCGGCAGGCTCCGTTCCAGCGCTGTTTGCCTATGTCATAGCGCCGTCCCGCGGGAACGGCCAGACAGCAAAAAACTGCGGAAACCCGGGGGTATCATAAGGAGCGGCCCTTTGCGCCATTTCAGCGCGGCTGTTTCCGATGGTGGAAATTCATGTCGCAAAAAACAGATGAACAGCCGCATTTTTTCGAAATATCTGTTGCGTGCCGCGCTGCAGCACACTAGCTCTGATCACGGGACACCCCTCCCCAACGAGGGGCGCTTATCTGGAAGGGTAGCATTTATGGCTATTGAACAACCTGCCGCGCGGCCGGCCAATCCGCGTTTTTCGTCCGGCCCTTGCGCCAAACCTCCCGTCTTTGATCTGAGCAAACTTGCAGGCGCGCCGCTGGGCCGCTCGCACCGCGCTGCGGTGGGCAAGGACAAGCTGAAAGCAGCGATCGAAGGCACCCGGGAAATCCTGAACATCCCCGCCGATTACAAAATCGGCATCGTGCCCGCCTCCGACACCGGCGCGGTGGAAATGGCGATGTGGAACCTCCTCGGCGCACGCGGGGTTGAGATGCTGGCCTGGGAAAGCTTCGGCTCCGGCTGGGTGACAGACGCGGTCAAGCAGCTGAAGCTGGACGCCAACGTCAAAACCGCCGACTACGGCCGGATCGTCGACCTCTCCACGGTCGATTTCGCCAATGACGTCGTCTTCACCTGGAACGGCACCACCTCCGGCGTGCGCGTCCCGAACGGCGACTGGATTGCAGCAGACCGCGAAGGCCTCACCATCTGCGACGCCACCTCTGCCGCCTTTGCGCAGTACCTGCCCTGGGACAAGCTGGATGTGACCACCTTCTCTTGGCAGAAGGTGCTGGGCGGTGAAGCCGCGCATGGCATGATCATCCTCAGCCCCCGCGCAGTGGAGCGGCTGGAAAGCTACACCCCCGCCTGGCCGCTGCCCAAGATCTTCCGCCTGACCAAGGGCGGCAAGCTGATCGACGGCATCTTCCAGGGCGCCACCATCAACACGCCCTCGATGCTGGCGGTGGAGGACTACCTGCTGGCGCTGGACTGGGCCCGCACAGTGGGCGGCATGGAAGGCCTGCGTGAGCGCGCCTACGCGAACCTGGCCGCAGTGCAAAGCTTTGTGCAGGACAACCCCTGGATCGCGTTCCTGGCCGAACAGCCGGAATACCGCTCCAACACCTCGGTCTGCCTCAAGTTCACCGACGAGCGCATCAAGGACGGCGCCGCCTTTGCCAAGGCCGTCGCCAAGCGCCTGGAAGCTGAAGGCGTGGCCTATGACATCGGTGCCTACCGCGACGCGCCTCCGGGCCTGCGCATCTGGTGCGGCGGCACGGTGGAGGCTGCCGACGTGGCAGCCCTGATGCCCTGGATCAAATGGGCCTTCGAGGCCGGGATCGCCGCGCAGACCGAAGCGGCCTGAGCAAATTTAAAGGCGGGCGGCAACGCCCGCCGTCCCAGCACAGACATTCTAAGGACCACAGACATGGCTCCCAAAGTACTCATCTCCGACAAGCTGTCCGAGGCCGCCGTCCAGGTCTTCCGCGACCGCGGCATTGACGTCGACTTCCTGCCCGACGTGGGCAAGGACAAGGAAAAACTGGCGGCAATCATCGGCCAGTACGACGGCCTCGCCATCCGCTCCGCCACCAAGGTGACCGACAAGATCCTGGAGAACGCCGATAACCTCAAGGTGATCGGCCGCGCGGGCATCGGCACCGACAACATCGACAAGGAAGCCGCCTCCAAGCGCGGCGTCATTGTGATGAACACGCCCTTCGGCAACATGATCACCACCGCCGAACACGCGATTGCAATGATGTTCGCGGTTGCCCGCCAGCTGCCGGAGGCCTCCGCCTCCACCCATGCCGGCAAATGGGAAAAGTCCAAGTTCATGGGCACCGAACTGACCGCCAAGACCCTGGGCGTGATCGGCGCCGGCAATATCGGCGGCATCGTCTGCGACCGCGCCCGCGGCCTCAAGATGAAAGTGGTGGCCTATGACCCCTACTTGAGCACTGAAAAGGCCGACAAGATGGGTGTCGAGAAGGTGGAGCTGGATGAACTGCTGGCCCGCGCTGATTTCATCACCCTGCACGTGCCGCTGACCGACCAGACCCGCAACATCCTCTCCAAGGAAAACCTTGAGAAGACCAAGAAGGGCGTGCGCATCATCAACTGTGCCCGCGGCGGCCTGGTGGATGAGGGCGCGCTGGCGGAACTGCTGACCTCCGGCCATGTGGCAGGCGCCGCCTTCGACGTGTTCTCGGTTGAACCGGCCAAGGAAAACGCCCTGTTCGGCCTGCCCAACGTGGTCTGCACCCCGCATCTGGGCGCCGCCACCACCGAGGCGCAGGAAAACGTCGCCCTGCAGGTGGCCGAGCAGATGTCCAACTACCTGCTGACCGGCGCCGTTGAAAACGCGCTCAACATGCCCAGCGTGACCGCGGAGGAAGCCAAGGTCATGGGCCCGTGGATCAAGCTGGCCGACCACCTCGGCAGCTTCGTCGGCCAGATGACCGACGAGCCGATCAAGGCGATCAACATCCTTTATGACGGTGTCGCCGCAGGCATGAACCTGGATGCGCTGAACTGCGCCGTGGTCGCAGGCATCATGAAGCGCGCAAACCCCGAGGTGAACCTGGTTTCCGCCCCGGTGGTCGCCAAGGAGCGCGGCATCCAGATCTCCACCACCAGCCAGGACAAATCCGGCGCCTTTGACGGCTATATCAAGGTGACCGCCGTCACTTCCAAGCGCGAGCGTTCGGTGGCGGGCACCGTGTTCTCCGACGGCAAGCCGCGGTTCATCCAGATCAAGGGCATCAACATCGACGCTGATGTCGGCGCCCATATGCTCTACACCACCAACGAGGATGTGCCCGGCATCATCGGCACCCTGGGCCACACCCTGGGCGACAATGGCGTCAACATTGCCAACTTCACCCTGGGCCGGTCCGAGGCCGGCGGCGAAGCCATCGCGCTGCTCTATGTGGACGACGAAGTCCCGGCAGAGGTACGCGCCAAACTGGCGGAAACCGGCCTGTTCAACCAGATCAAGCCACTGGCGTTCGACGTCGCCTAAGGGATCTGAAGGTTCCCAGCGAACGCCCCTGCAGTCCAGTGCGGGGGCGTTTTCCCGGTTTGAACACGGCCTTGAATTCCGCCTTTTCCGGCCGCTGCCGCAAAACGACCGCGGCAAAAATCAGCATCGACAGCAAGGCGGCTGCCGACCCCGCCTGCGCCAGCATCTCACCGCGGTCCTGAATGGCCAGCGGAATACCCGGCACCAGCAGAACAAGGGACAGCAGCGCCGTGCCCAGATGCAGCCGCGGCAGCACTCCGGCGGCTGCGGCCGGCGTCAGGTGGTAGTAAAACGCAAAGATCGAACAGCTGACCCAGCCGATCAGATTGAGATGCCCGTGCGCCGGCGACAGCAGGTGGTCCTGGCTTGCTGACATCTGAATACCCCAGACCATGCCGCCAAGCGCTGAAACCACCGCCGCCAGCATGAACCACCGCGCAATTCCTTCCATGACCTACCCTCCCGGCGCTGACTGCCTGCATGAGGCATGCCCAGTAAAATGCGGCGCCGGTGCCGGATTGCCAGCCACCTGCCGCGTTTTCCCGGGGTTGAGCCTGCCGCCGCAATGCGCCATCAATCCGCCACAGCCCGCAGCAAGGAGCCGCCATGACCGCCCCCCTCTACGCCATCGGCGATATTCACGGCCAGCTGGAGATGCTGGAGGAGGCGCTGGCCCGGGTCGAGGCTGACGGCGGCGAGGGCGCCCGCATCGTCTTTCTCGGCGATTACACCGACCGCGGCCCTGACAGCCGCGGCGTGATCGAGCGGCTGGTGCAGGGCCAGGCAGCGGGCCGCAACTGGATCTGCCTCAAGGGCAATCACGACCGCATGTTCTCGATGTTCCTCGAGGACTACCCGCGCAACGATTCCCGGCTGCTTGTCGGCTACCACTGGCTGCATGAGCGGATCGGCGGTATCGAGACCTTGCAGTCCTACGGGGTGGAGGTGGAAGACGGCGACCGCATCTACCAGACCCACGCCCGCGCCCGCGCCGCAATCCCGCAGGCGCATCTCGATTTCCTGGCAGGCCTCAAACCCTATCATCAGGAGGGCGATCTGCTTTTTGCCCACGCAGGCATCCGCCCCGGCCTGCCGCTGGAGAGCCAAAGCGAGGACGACCTGATCTGGATCCGCCAGGAGTTCCTGAACGACGAACGCGCCCATCCCTGGCTGGTGGTGCATGGCCACACCCCGGGCAGGCAGGCCGAGCACCGGGTCAACCGCATCAACCTCGACAGCGGCGCCGGCTACGGCCGCCCGCTCACGGCCGCGGTGTTCGAGGGCCGCGACTGCTGGCTGCTGACGGAAGCGGGTAGGGTGCCGCTGAAACCCTGATCCGCCTATTCATTTTTCCTGAAAAACTCTGGGGGTGAGGGTCGTCCCGGAAATGATCCGAGGGATCATTTCAGACCCGAACGGGCGAAGCCCAGCCGGCAGGCGCGAGGGGGCAAAGTCCCCTCAACCCGTCATCACGTCCAGTCCAGCACCACCTTGCCGCTGGAACCTGATTTCATCGCCGCAAAGCCTTCGGCGAAGTCATCGACGCCGAAGCGGTGGGTGATCACCCGGCTCACATCCAGCCCGTTCTGCAGCATCGCGATCATCTTGTACCAGGTCTCGAACATCTCGCGCCCGTAGACCCCCTTGATGGTGATTGCCTTGAAAACGATGCGCGACCAGTCGACCGGGGATTTGCCCGGCGGAATGCCCAACAGGGCAATCTTGCCGCCCATCACCAGCGCCTCCACCATCTGATCGAGGGCCGCCTGGCTGCCGGACATCTCCAGCCCGACGTCAAACCCCTGTTTCAGGCCCAGTTCCCGCACCACGTCCTGCAGGTCCTCCTGGGCAACGTTCACCGCGCGCACCGCCGGCACCACATGCGCCGCCAGCTTCAGGCGGTCCGCATTGATGTCGGTGATCACCACATGCCGGGCGCCGGCATGTTTCGCCACCGCCGCCGCCATGATGCCGATCGGGCCTGCGCCGGTGATCAGCACATCCTCCCCCAACAGGTCAAAGCTCAGCGCGGTGTGCACCGCATTGCCCAGCGGATCCAGAATGGCGCCGATTTCATCCGGGATATCATCCGGCAGCGGCACCACGTTGAAGGCCGGCAGTTTCAGGTACTGGGCGAATGCGCCCTGCTCATTCACCCCGATGCCGCGGGTGCCGGGGTCCAGGTGGAACTTGCCGGCCCGGGACTGGCGCGAATCCGTCCGGATCAGATGACCCTCGCCGGAGCAGCGCTGCCCCACCGACAGATCCTCCACATTGCGGCCGGTCTCGACGATCTCGCCCGCGAACTCATGGCCGGTGATCATCGGCACCGGCACGGTGTGCGACGCCCATTCGTCCCAGTTCCAGATATGGATGTCGGTGCCGCAGATGCCGGTCTTCCTGACCTTGATCAGCACCTCGTTGGGGCCGATCTCCGGCACCGGCGCCTGCACCATCCACAGGCCTTCCTGCGGATGGCTCTTTTCCAGCGCCTTCATCGTGTTTGGTCGGCTCATCAGATCACCCCTAGTTCCTTGCCCACCTTGCCGAACGCCGCCAGCGCCCGGTCCAGCTCCTCCTGCGTCAGCGCCGCATTCATCTGGGTGCGGATCCGCGCCTGGCCGCGCGGCACGACGGGGAAGAAGAAGCCGGAGACATAGACACCTTCGTCGAACAGCCGCGCCGCCATGTCCTGCGCCAGCTGCGCCTCGCCCAGCATCACCGGGATGATCGGATGCTCACCCGGCAGCAAGTCAAAACCTAGCTTTTCCAGCCCCGCCCGCCAGTATTTCGCATTCTCGAACAGCTGCGCCCGCAGGCCGTCCCCTTCTTCAACCAGCCGGATCGCCTCCAGCCCGGCAGCAACAATCGATGGCGGCAGCGAATTGGAGAACAAATAGGGCCGCGCCCGCTGCCGCAGCAGGTCGATCACTGGCTGCGGCCCGGCGATATAACCGCCGATGGCCCCCCCAAGTGCTTTGCCCAAAGTTCCCGTCAGGATATCCACGTCCACCCCGAAATGCTCCGGCGTGCCGGCGCCCGTCGCGCCCATAAAGCCGGTGGCGTGGCAGTCATCCACCATCACGATGGCATCGTATTTGTCCGCCAGCGCCCGGATCTCCGGCAGCTTCGCCAGGTAGCCATCCATCGAGAACACGCCGTCAGTGGCGATCATGATATGCCGCGCCCCGTCCTCTCGCGCCTGTTTCAGCCAGGCCTCCAGGTCGTTCATGTCGCTGTTCAGGTAGCGGTAGCGCTTCGCCTTGCACAGCCGGATGCCGTCGATGATCGAGGCATGGTTCAGGCCGTCTGAGATGATCGCATCCTCCGGCCCCAAGAGCGGCTCGAACAGCCCGCCGTTGGCGTCGAAACAGGCCGCGAACAGGATTGCATCATCCTTGCCGAGGAACTTCGCCAGCCGCTGCTCCAGCTCCCGGTGAATGTCCTGGGTGCCGCAGATGAACCGGACAGAGGCCATGCCGAACCCTTTCGGATCCATCGCGTCCTTGGCAGCCTTGATCAGGGCGGGGTGGTCGGCCAGACCCAGATAGTTGTTGGCGCACAGGTTGATCACCTCCCGGCCGCCAACTGTGATCTCGCCCCCCTGCGGGGAGGTGATCATTCGCTCGCGCTTGTACAGCCCCTCGGCCTCGATCTGGGCCAGTGTGTTGGAGATGTCGGTCAGAAAAGCAGTGGACATGCGCAAGCTCCTTTGGTGTCTCGAGTCGCGTGTCTATCATAGCGGATGCGTTTCCGAAATACAGGATTTCAGGATTGCGGAAAAAAATCCGTGAAACTGGACGCGGCTGGTGAATTCCCGCCAAACCGGGCTATCTGCCCGGGGAACAGGGAGGGCTTGGGATGGCCAGGGTCACAGGAATTGGCGGTGTATTCATCAAGGCGCGCGGCGACGCCAAGGCGCTGGCCGCCTGGTACCGCGACCTCCTCGGGCTGGAGCTCACGGACTTCGGCGGCGCCGTTCTGAACTGGCAGGAGGACACGGCAGAGGACGGCGGCCTCACCGTCTGGGGCACTGCGGATCCGGACGGCACCTGGTTTGCCCCCAGCACCTCCGGCTTCATGATCAACTACCGGGTCGATGACATGGACGGCATGATTGCCCGGCTGACAGGGGCAGGCATCCAGATTCTGCAAGGGCCTGAGACCCATGAAAACGGCCGCTTCGCCTGGGTCATGGATCCCGACGGCAACAAGGTGGAGCTTTGGGAGCCGAAGCTCTGGGATGAGAAGAACAAGGGCTGACGGCCCAAAAGAAAACGCGGCCCCCTTCCGGGGACCGCGCTTCCAATCAGCAAAGCTGTCTGGCTTATGCCAGTTCCAGGTTCACCGCCGACTCGCGGCCGTCACGGCCGGGCTCGATGTCGAAGGTGACTTTCTGGTTGTCGGCGAGGCCGGTCAGGCCGGAACGCTCAACAGCGGAAATGTGCACGAACACATCCTTGCTGCCGCCCTCGGGCGCGATGAAGCCGTAGCCTTTGGTGGTGTTGAACCATTTTACGGTGCCGGTGGCCATATCCGTAGTCTCCTGTGTGTTTGCTGCCCGCGGAAGTGCGGCAGCCTGGCGTAGTCGGTCTGGATCGAGAGACTGATAACGCCGCGGAACGGGAGACAGTGGATCGACAAGAATAACGTTAGCGGACCACATATGGGCCGGACCCCCGAGTCGTTCAAGGGGAATGTGCATAAAAGGGTAAGGGCGGGGATTTTCTGCCGAAAATTGCCAGTAGGTACTACTGGCGCCGATGGGACGGGTTTGGACTACGCGTTCTTCACAATCAGAAACACCCGTGCAGGCCCCTCCGGCGCAGTGATCGAATGGGCGACATCAGCGGCATAGCGCGCGGTGTCGCCGGCCTGCAGCTGGTCCTTGGCGTTGCCGGACGCCACAGCGATCTCGCCCTCCAGCACCGTCAGCTGCTCCATCGCGCCGCGGGTGTGGGGCTGGCTGATCAGCGCGCCGCCCTGGTCGAACCGGATGTCATAGACCTCATGCCCGCCGGCCTCTTCCGGCGGCGACAGGATGCGGATGCGGCAGCCCTGGCCCATGTTCTCGATCTTGGGCACATCGGCGGCGCGCAGCACCTCGATCCGGTCCTGCATATCGCCCGCCTCCAGCAGGCCCGCAAAATCCACCTGCAAGGCGCGCGTGAGGTTCCACAGCGTCGCAATGGTGGGGGAGCTTTCGCCGCGTTCGATCTGGCTCACCATCGAGCGGCTGACGCCCGACAGGTTTGCCACCGCCTCCAGGCTCAGACCCTGGGCGCGGCGGGCCTCCTTCAGGCGGGCGGGCAGCAGGGTCAGGATATCGTCTGTGTTTTCCGTCATGACGGATTCTCTGCGCCGATGGGCGGCATTTGTCAATTGATCCGGCAAAATGCGGATGCTGCGCCGCGGCGGTGCACAGGGGGTGTACAAGGGGTGCACGGGGAGTGACGCCGCGTTTCCATGACGGCACGTCCCGGCAGACAGGTCCATGCTGCGGGCGCATAATGGCGCCAACGCAGGAGTTGAGGAGAAAGACCAATGACAGACATCGTGATCCTGGACGGCGCCCGCACCGCCATCGGCACCTTTGGCGGCGCGCTGGCAAATACCGCGCCGATCGACCTGGCCGCCACCGTGTCCAAGGCGGCGCTGGAACGCTCCGGGGTGGAGGGTGGCCAAATCGGCCATGTGGTGTTCGGCCACATCATCAACACCGAACCCCGTGACATGTACCTGAGCCGGGTTGCGGCGATGCAGGCAGGCGTCCCGGACGTGGTGCCGGCGATGAACGTGAACCGGCTGTGCGGCTCCGGCGTGCAGGCGATTGTCTCCGCTTATCAATCGCTTGCCCTGGGCGATGCGGAATTTGCGCTGGCCGGCGGCACCGAGAACATGTCGCGCAGCCCCTACATCCTCCAGCAGAGCCGCTGGGGCGCCAAGATGGGCGATGTGAAATCGCTCGACATGATGCTGGGCGCGCTGAACTGCCCGTTCGGCACCGGCCATATGGGGGTGACAGCCGAGAATGTCGCTGATGAGCATGGCATCACCCGCGAGCAGATGGACGAGTTTGCCCTCACCAGCCAGACCCGCGCCGCGGCGGCAATCGAGGCGGGCCATTTCAAGTCCCAGATCACCCCGGTTGAGGTGAAGGTGAAACGCGACATGGTGCCGTTCGAAGTCGACGAGCACCCCAAACCCACCACCCCGGAGGCGCTGGCCGGGCTGAGGGCGGTGTTCCAGAAGGATGGCCGGGTAACTGCCGGAAATGCCAGCGGAATCAACGACGGCGCCGCTGCCATGGTGCTGGCCACGGCGGCTGCGGCAGAGAAGGCCGGGCTGAAGCCCAAGGCCCGGATACTGGGCTATGCCCATGCCGGGGTGCGGCCTGAGGTGATGGGCATCGGCCCGGTGCCTGCGGTGCGCAACCTTTTGGAGAAGACCGGCCTGTCTGCCGGGGATTTCGATGTGATCGAGTCGAACGAGGCTTTTGCCTCGCAGGCGCTGGCGGTGAACAAGGAGCTTGGGTTTGACCCCGCCAAGGTGAACCCCAATGGCGGAGCAATTGCGCTGGGCCATCCGGTGGGGGCAACCGGTGCCATTATCACCTTGAAAACGCTATATGAGCTGGAGCGTACCGGAGGGTCCAAGGGGCTGATCACCATGTGCATCGGCGGCGGCCAGGGCATCGCGCTGGCGATAGAACGGATGTGACGGAAAGCGGTGCGGGGCCCCGAAATGCGGAGCCCCGTGTCCCGCCGGAACCTTTGGATGAACCGGCTTTTACGGGCGTTTTATGCTTCTTTCATATACATATCATTCAATTTAAAGTAGAAATTTTCAAATGGCAAGAATCGCCAGTTATTAACTGTTTCGTGCCGGAATTGCGCTGAAGTGGACGTTTTTAGGGTTGGTAAGGGGGGGCTATGCCAGCGAAAATCCTGCTTCTGGAAGATGACCAGGGTGTCCGTTTCACGTTCCAAATGGCCTTGCAGGACGCCGGTTATGATGTCACCGCGGTAGCCAGCTGTTCTGAGGCGATTTCTGCGCTCTCCGATATTGAAACCGCCATTCTGATCCTTGATCTGAAAATCGGAGAAGAAATGTCCTTGCCAGTGGCCGATTATGCCGCCCTTATGCGCCCGGATATCCCGGTGGTCTATATCACCGGCAGCCGCCTGTTTACCGGCGGGGAGCTTTTTGGCCTGAGCCGCAATATCCGCTGGGTGCTGCACAAGCCGGTCAACCTGCCTGACCTTGTGAGCATGGTCGACTATGTGAGCGGACAGAGTATCGCTGCGGCAGCAAGCTAAGCCAAGCAGCTCTTTAGCCGAAGGAAATGGTAAACACAGCCCCTTTCCCAGGCTCCGCATCAGCTTTGAGCTGCCAGTTATGGCGGCGGCAAATCTCGGCGCAGGTCGACAGCCCGATGCCATTGCCCTCGATTTCACGGTGTGCACGGTGAAAGGGCTGAAGTATCAGAAGCCGGTCTTCCTGGTCGAACCCGGTTCCATTGTCAGACACTGAAAGCTCCCATTGATCCTGCCCTGCGCCCGCCAATCTGATGGCGATTTTCAGCGGCCGCGCGGGGTGCCGGTATTTGATCGCGTTGGACAGGAGATTGCTCAGGACGAGGTGCAGCAGGGTTGGGTCCGCATGCAATCTGAAATCTTCGCCGCTAATTTTGACCTTGCCGCCGCAGGCCTGCAGGTCCTGGGCCTGGCTTTCGCAGACCTCTGAAACGGCGTCCTGAGCAGATATTTCCTGAATATTGATCTTCGCGGACGTCGATACCGAATGCTCCAGCAATTCCGTTGTCAGCCGGTCCATCTGGCTGGTGGCCCGGGACATGTGCTGCAGGAATTGCCGGGCCGTATCCGGCAACCCGGCAGCGTAGTGTTCAGAGAAATAATGCAGGGCGCCGGTAAGAGTGCTGAGCGGCGTGCGCAGGTCATGAGAGGCAGCCTGGGCAAAGGCCTCCATCGTAAGCAGAGTTTCCTGCAGCTTCAGATTGGCATCCTTGGCGTTGCGCAATTCGCCGCGCAGCCTGCTGCGCAGCTCGTTCATGTGCCGGAGTGCATCCGCTGTGACCCGCAGCTGGTCATGTGTCAGCAGGATCAGCCGTTCGCCCTTGGTATCAGATTTCAGCAGCGAGACGCGGAATTCGGTTTCCTGTGCCACCGATGATCGCATGCTGGCGCTCATGGGCAAGGCCGTGGTGCCCTGTGCCGTCCCTTGCCGGAGCCGCGCGATCACACGTTCAGGCTCCAGCAAGGTCAGGCCGCTGATGCAGGTTCCGTGCAGCGGGCCGCTGCCTGGTGCAAAGCTGCGTTCAGCCCTACGATTGCAGACCTGAATGCGGCCGTTCCAGTCGAGGATGAAGGACGCATAGGGAGCTGCCAGATAGGCGCGCCCAAGGAGCTCTGTGTCCAGGCCGTTTCCTTCAGGCTTCAAAGGGACCACCAGAGTGTACCTGCTTGGAGCCAGCGGGTAGGCCGCCGGGTGTGCGAGCCAGCAGCCAGTGCTTGATCCGCGCGCCGAACCCAAAAACGCTGTTGCTGGCAAACATGCGTACGCTACTCCGGACCGCTCCGGTAGAGTTGCAGGCCGCCGAAGACATGGGTTGTGCGGCCCGCCTTGTCCTGTCGGGCCTGGGCAAACAGCTCACCCCGGTTGTATCTGCCATCTTTGCCCAGCAGCCGCAGCGTGTAGTGGAAGGGCTGGCCTATCGTCAGCACATCCTGCAAACCGTCCTTGGCAAAATCCCGGTCCTCGGGATGGACACGCTCCAGCAGCATTTCCACCGACGGCACGTCGACGCCCTGGGCATACCCCAGCAGCTCAAACATTGGTTTGTTCCAGATCGGCACATTGTTCCTCACATCGAAAGAGAAAGTGCCGACGGAAAGATGGTTCTGAACCGCTGCGCTGCACCCCAGCATCAGGTCCCGTTCGTCGAATTTGGCCTTGTCCCAGCACACACCGATCAGCTGCATGTTCTCGCCATGGGAATCCTGAAATACCATCAGGCTCCCGGCGATGTTGAGCGTGTTGCCGGCGTCGCTGAAAAAGCGGGCTTCGAATTCAAAGGAACCGCCGGCTTCGAAGAGGCCGTCCAGCCGGGATCGCAGGACCGAGCGGTCCTCCGGGTGGGCACGTGCCAGCAGCTGATCCAGGTCGAGGCCGGTTTCGCTGTCCTCGATGCCGAGAATGGCGTGGGTTTCAGGAGAAAGATAAGCCTGATCTGTTTGCAGGTTCTGGGTCCAGAACCCGACATTGGTGACTTTGCTCACCAGCCTCAGGACATCACTGAAAGGCTCGTTGTCGAACCGGGTTACGGTGATGGAGATGCCGATCAGTTTCTGATGCTGGTCCAGAACCGGCGACAGTATCAGGGTATAGTAATCGCTTCCGGACAGGACCGGAATGCGCCGGGTTTCCTGCAGCCGCAGCACGGTATTGGCGATTGGGGCCAGGGCCGGGAAGCCGGGAGGCAGGTGGCACTGGCTGAGGTGAAGGCCGGTCGGGGGCAGCTCGCCGATGCCGAACACTTCCTGCGCGACGCGCGACAGCCGCCGGATGATGAGCGCCTGGTCGGCCAGCGCCACCGCATAGGGGGAGGATGCCAGCATCGCTTCCAGCTCGGAAGCCAGCGCTTGGCGCTCGGCTGAGCTGATCTGCAATTCCTCGTTGACGGTCAGCAGCTCTTCGTTGGTGGATTGCAGTTCTTCATGAGAGGTTTCCAGCTCCTCATTGGTGGCCTGGAATTCTTCGTTGTTTGACTGCAATTCCTCATTGGTGGACTGCAGTTCCTCGTTGGCCGTCTGCAATTCCTCGATGGTTTGCTGCAGCGTCTCTTGGGTGGTTCGGACCTCCAGTTCCATGCGTTCAACATATTCGCGCTGATCGCGATCCGAGATATCTTCGAAGTTGAGCTCTTTGTGCTCCTCGAACTTGGAATTGATAGCAAGCAGGCAATGCAGCTCGCCGCCTTTGTGGCTGAAGAACGGGAAGGCCTGCAGCTGAATGCGATTGCCGGTGGGCAGAGACAGGTTGTGCCATCGCCCGTCGCGGCGCTCTTCCTTGCGTATGGCGACGGCGATCAGGCTTGAGGCTTCGCTGCGCAGCGGGTCAATCAGCATTTTGACGTTCAGCGATGTCGACATGCCGGCCCGAATCTCGCTATAGACGCTGATATCGCCCAGCACTTCGATGATGTCGCCATTGCGGGTGCAGATCAGCCCATTAGGCGCTACTGCCCGGGCCAGAGACAGGCTGACCTGATCCGACTGTTCTGCTGCGGACTGCGTTGCTGACTTGCGCATTTCCAGCGACCGCATGTAAGCGCCGCCTGTTGACGTGGGGGAAATCGTCAGTTCCCTGGAAATTCCGCGGCGTTTTCCAAAGATCTTGTCTGTGCCCTGGCGAGCCTCGAAATAGATGCCCATTTCGCCAACGGTTTCCGAAGTACCCAAAAACAGCAGCCCGCCTGCGGACAGGGAGTAGTGCAGCCGGGTCAGCACGCGTTCCTGCAGTGCCAGATTGAAGTAGATCAGCACGTTGCGGATTGTGATGAGATCGATGTTGATGAAGGGCGGGTCCTGGAAAACATTGTGCCGCGAGAACAGCGTGACATTGCGCAGCTCCTGGCGGACCGAAATGTCGTTTTCACTGAGGATGAAATATTCCTTCAAGTAACTGGCTGGAATATCCTGGACCGCAGAGGCCGGGTAAATGCCCTTGCGCGCGACCTCGATGGCGTTCTGGTCGATGTCGGTGGCGAAAATCTGCACGTTGCTCTTGGTCAGCGCATGGAGACCGCCAAGGAATTCTGCGATCAGGATGGCAATGGAATAGGCTTCCTCGCCAGTGGCGCAGCCGGCCACCCAAACCCGGATCGGGCCGGGGCCGCGGTTCGCGAGCTGCTTTTCGAGCTGGTCGTTCAGTTTGCGGAATTGCTCCGGGTCGCGGAAGAAACGGGTAACGGAGATCAGCAGATCCCGGTGCAGCGCGTCGACCTCGTCCAGGTTTGACCGGCAGTAGTCGACATAGTTCTCGTAGCTCTCGATGCCCAGCGCGTTCATCCGGCGGGCAACCCGGCGGTTGATGGTGTTTTCCTTGTAATTGGCAAAATCCACCTGGGTTCGGGCCATCAGGATGGCAAACAGCTCGCTCAGCTTGCTGGGCTCATCTGTGTCGGGCTTCAGCAGTGCCAGATCGCGCGGGCGGGTCAGGATCTTTTCGAAGTGCTGGCCGATCTGCTCCGGGGTCATCGTGAGGTCGACGCAGCCGGTTTCAATTGCGGAGGCCGGCATGCCGTCGTATTTTGCTGAGGCCGGGTCCTGGGCAATGGTGATACCGCCGCATTCGCGGATGGCCTGCACGCCATAGCTGCCATCGCTGCCGGTTCCGGACAGAACGATGCCCACGCAGCGTTCGCCGCACTCTTCGGCAATGCTTTTGAACAGGCGGTCGGCTGACGGTTTGGGGGAAGCAGGGTGGCCGGCAGGGTTGCGCAGGCGCAAAACGCCGCTTTCCAGCACCACGTCGGTATCCGGTGGCGTTACATAGATAGTGCCGGCCTCCGGCTGGGTTTCGCGCCCGAGTTCCAGAACCGGCAGCTTTGTTTCGCGGGCGATCAGCGATGTCAGCACGCTCTTGTGGGTGGGCGACATATGCTGCGCAATCACATAAATTGCGTTGGCCGAGGGCGGGAGGTTCTGCGCCAGATTCGAGAGCGCCTCCAGGCCGCCGGCGGAGGCGGCGATGCCGACGACATGAAGACCGTTTCCTTCAGCGCCGGCCTGCATGCCATCTTTTTCGGCTGAAGCAGAGGGTCGGGTGGCGCTCATTTTCTGGTCCATGTCTTCCATTCGTCTTTAACCGTATTGCAATGTGCTCATGAAATATGATGCAGGAACAAGGCGTTGCCTTCACCGGGTGTGTGCGGTCTATGCGGCAGCGCAAAATCTGTCGATCAGCTGCAGCAGCCGGCCCGGCGTTACCGGTTTGGGGGCAAACCCGTTCATGCCCAGTTCCTTGACGACTGCGTCATTGTGATAGGCGACATCCGCCGTTACCGCGATAATCGGCACGCTGCTGGGGGGATCCATCGGAGCTTCGCGGATTTGCCGCGCCGCTTCCATTCCTGAAATCCGCGGCATGTGCAGATCCATCAAAACCAGCCCGTATTCGTTTGGCGCGCTGCTGAGCATGTCGATCCCGGCTTGACCGTCTTCGGCGATACCAACCTCAACGCCAAGCGCCACGATGATCTCACGCATCATGTACCGGGTGAATTCGTCATTTTCGACAAGCAGGACTTTCCGCGGGTTGTTCATCAGCAGGTTCCGTTGTTGCGGCGGTGGCCTATGACAGGTACCCGGTCACGGCATGGTGTTGGCGGTTGCCGGAATGCCCCCGCAATGATTCAGCAAAATCAGATATTTCAGCGGGTTTCCTGTTCGAGGCTCCGCTGCCATCATGCTGGTGTTTCCACTTGCGGTCAACGTGTCTGACGTGCGCATAACACACCTTAGGCGCGATATTTGCAGAAAGCACCGCGCTCTGCGCGGGCTGGCCGGCGTTGCAGGATGCGGTGTGTCAGATCCAGCTCACTTCCTCCGGATGCGGGGCATTACCCGAAAACGCTTGTGTTTTCTCAAGCCAGCAAGGCGATGACTGCAAAGACACCGGTGGCGCCGGCCGCACCCAGAACCGCAGGGGCCAGCCAGCCCCTGTTGCCGCGCGGCCGCGCGCCGTTTTGCGCGGCCTGGGCGATCAGCGCCTGTTCCACCAGCGCGGGCAGGCGCGGGCCAAAGCGCGCCATCACCTTGGCGGTGTCCAGCAGGTCAGTGACAACAGCGCGGGGGCCGATGGACTTCTTGATGTAATCCTCGACCACCGGACGGGCGGCTTCCCAGATATTGATCCGCGGATCCAGCGAGCGGGCAACGCCCTCGACCACCACCATGGTGCGCTGCAGCAGGATCAGCTCAGTACGGGTTTCCATCCCGAAGCGTTCTGTCACTTCGAACAGGTAATTCAGAAGGCGGCCCATCGAAATCTGCGAAGCATCCATGCCGAAAATCGGCTCACCCACCGCACGCAGGGCCCGGGCAAATTCATCGACGTCGCGGTTGGCGGGCACGTAACCGGCCTCGAAATGCACCTCGGCCACGCGTTTGTAGTCGCGTTTGATGAAGCCGTAGAGGATCTCGGCATAGACCCGGCGGGTGTATTCGTCGATATGGCCCATGATGCCGAAATCATAGGCAATGATATCGCCGCTGGCGGCGACCTTGAGGTTGCCCTGGTGCATGTCGGCATGGAAGAAACCGTCGCGCAGCGCGTGGCGCAGGAACAGCGACAGCACCCGGTTGGCCAGCAGCTTGCGGTCGTGCCCGGCTGCATCCAGCGCGTCATTGTCGCCCAGCGGAATGCCGTCGGCCCAGCCCATTGTCATCACCCGGCGGGCGGAATAGGCCCAGCGGATTTCCGGCAGCTGGAAGCCTTCGTCCTTGGCCGTGTTGGCGGCAAACTCCGAGGCAGCAGCACTTTCCAGCCGCAGGTCCAGCTCCCCCTGCACCACGCCGTCGAAATGCTCGATCACATCCATCGGCTTCAGGCGGCGGGCGCCGGGGGCGAACAGGTCGACGATGCGGGCCGCAAAATAGAAGGCGTCGACGTCCTTGTTGAAGGCGCGCTCGATGCCGGGGCGCAGCACCTTGACGGCCACTTCTTCGCCGGTTTCCGCCAGCGTCGCCCGGTGCACTTGGGCAATAGAGGCGGCGGCGATCGGGTCGCTGAAGTCCGAGAAGATCTCGGAGACCGGGCGGCCAAGTTCCTTTTCCACTTCGGCCAGCGCTGCGGCGCGGGAGAACGGCGGCAGCTTGTCCTGCAGCACGCGCAGCTGGTTGGCAAGATCCTTGCCCACCACGTCCGGGCGGGTCGAAAGCACCTGGCCGAATTTGATATAGGCAGGCCCCAGCGCGTTCAGCGCGCGGGTTTCCGGCGGCATCGCGGGGTCGCCCTTGTAGCCCAGCCATTTGAACGGCCAGCCCAGGGTTCGGGCCAGCATGCGCAGGGGCTTGGGCGCCTCGAACGCCTCCAGCACCGAATGCATGGCGCCGGTGCGCTCGAAAGTGGCGCCTGTTCGGATCAGGCGCAGGATATTATGGGGGCCGCGCATGGCTCAGATCTTCCAGCCGGAATGCAGGCAGGCGATGCCCATCGACAGGTTGCGGTATTTCGCATTATCGAACCCTGCCTGCTTGACCATGCCCAGGAAGGTCTCCTGGTCCGGGAAGTTGCGGATCGATTCCACCAGGTACTGGTAGCTGTCGTAATCGCCGGCAATCATCTGCCCCATCCGCGGGATCACATTGAAGGAATAGAGGTCATACAGCTTCTGCAGCCCGTCATTCGGCAGCTGCGAGAATTCCAGCACCATCAGCCGCCCGCCGGGGCGCAGCACCCGGTAGGCCTCGTTCAGCGCTTCTTGCGGGCGGGTCACGTTCCGGATGCCGAAGGAGATGGTGTAGACGTCGAAGGTGTTGTCCTTGAACGGCAGCTTCATCGCGTCGCCGGTGACCCAGTCGAGGCTGTCGGCCATCTGTTCGGCCTCGGCGCGCTTGCGGCCTTCCTCCAGCATCGGACGGGTGAGGTCCAGCACGGTGGAATGGCCATGGCCTGCGCGTTTCAGGAAGCGGAAAGAGATGTCGCCGGTGCCGCCGGCCACATCCAGCAGCCGCTGGCCCGGGCGCGGCGCCAGCCAGTCCATCATCGCGTCCTTCCAGACCCGGTGGATGCCGACGCTCATCACATCGTTCATGATGTCGTATTTCGAGGCGACCGAGTTGAAGACCCCCTGCACACGGCCGGCCTTTTCCTCTTCGCGGACGGTTTCGAACCCGAAATGGGTGGTGTTGTCGCTGTTGTTGCTCATGCCACTTGCCGTTTGCTGAGTTTGGCCCTTGTTATAAGGCGCTGTGGGGCAGGCACAATGCGGCCCGTTGGTTCAGGAGGGGTGTAATGCCAGAATTGCCCGAGGTCGAGACGGTGAAACGCGGTTTGGCGCCTGCGATGGAGGGGGCG
The DNA here is from genome assembly GCF_059694505.1 of Leisingera sp. ANG49. Classification (NCBI taxonomy): domain Bacteria; kingdom Pseudomonadati; phylum Pseudomonadota; class Alphaproteobacteria; order Rhodobacterales; family Roseobacteraceae; genus Leisingera; species Leisingera sp. ANG49. The sequence goes on along the minus strand of NZ_JCATZN010000004.1, from coordinate 74,025 downwards.
GTGATCACAAAGGCGGCAGTGAACCGCCCGGATCTGCGCTGGCCGTTTCCGGAGCGGATGGCCGAGCGGCTGACAGGCGCGCGGGTCAATGCCCTCAGGCGGCGGTCGAAATACATTCTGGCCGATCTCGATACAGATGAGACCCTGCTCATTCACCTCGGCATGTCCGGGCGGATGACGGTGTCGGGCGATCCGCTGGGGCAGTTCGTGCATGAGCACCCAAAAGCGGAGAAGCATGACCATGTGGTCTTGGACATGGACAATGGCGCCCGCATCACTTTCAACGATCCGCGCCGGTTCGGGGCGATGGATCTGTTTGCGACTGCCACCGCCGAAAGCCACAAGCTGCTATCGGTGTTGGGGCCGGAACCGCTGGGCAATGATTTCCACGAGGATCATCTGGTGGCTGCCTTCAAGGGGCGCAACACGCCGGTGAAATCGGCATTACTGGATCAGGGAATCATCGCGGGCCTCGGTAACATCTACGTCTGCGAAGCGCTGTTCCGTGCGGGAATTTCGCCACGCCGCAAGGCCGGGCAGATTGCCGCGCATCGGGTGGCGGCGCTGGTGCCGATCATCCGCGAGGTGCTGCAAGATGCCATCCGCGCGGGCGGCTCGTCGCTCAAGGATTTCAGGCAAGCCTCTGGTGAACTTGGATATTTTCAACACAGTTTTGATGCATACGGACGCGAGGGAGAACCCTGCCGCCGCGAGGGTTGCGCGGGGTCAATTGCCAGAATCACCCAGTCGGGGCGCTCCACCTTCTACTGTGTAAAGTGCCAAAGATAGCTTGATCAGAGGGACCCTTTTGGTAAGGACTCGGATCTGAACGGAACAACCGAAAGAGAAATCATGGCCTACGAGACGATCAACGTCGATGTGCAGGACCACGTTTGCCTCATAAAACTGAACCGCCCTGAGGCGATGAACGCTCTCAACAAGGAGCTCATTGGCGAGCTCTGCGATGCTTTGGAAGAGGCCGATGCCAGCGACAAGGTGCGCTGCATCGTGCTGACTGGCTCGGAAAAGGCCTTTGCCGCCGGTGCCGACATCAAGGAGATGTCGGAGATGAGCTTTACTGAGGTGTTTTCCACCAATCTGTTTGCCGATGCCAACGACCGCATCTCGGCGATCCGCAAGCCGGTTATTGCCGCGGTTGCCGGCTATGCGCTGGGCGGCGGCTGCGAGCTGGCGATGCTGTGCGATTTCATCATCGCCGCGGAAACCGCCAAGTTCGGCCAGCCGGAGATCAACCTGGGCGTTGTGGCCGGTATCGGCGGCACCCAGCGGCTGACCCGCTATGTGGGCAAGTCCAAGTCGATGGACATGAACCTGACCGGCCGTTTCATGAACGCTGAGGAAGCTGAGCGCGCGGGCTTGGTGTCGCGCGTGGTGCCGGCCAAGAAGCTGATCGAGGAAGCCACCGCAGCGGCCCAGAAGATCGCCGAGAAATCGCTGCTGACCGCGATGGCGGTCAAGGAAGCCGTGAACCGCTCTTATGAGCTGCCGCTGAGCGAGGGCATTCTGTTCGAGCGCCGCGTGTTCCATTCGATGTTTGCGACCGAAGACCAGAAAGAAGGCATGGCCGCCTTCCTGGAAAAGCGCGAGGCGCAGTTCCGCGACAAGTGAGCTGCCTAAGCAGACAAAGGAACGGCGGGCAGCACAGCCCGCCGTTTCGCATTCCGGGCCGGTGCCCTTGCATTTCCGTGCAGAGTTAGCTAAACGCCGCCCTCATACATGCGCGTGCAGCCCGCTCAGGCTAGAATCACACCGGTGAATGATCCGGGGCTGGCTGGCATTGCGTCCGATAGAAACAGAACCCGAAGATAAGGTCAGACACCATGGCAAATTCGCCCCAGGCCAAGAAGCGCGCACGTCAGAACGAGAAGCGCTTTGCCGTCAACAAAGCCCGTCGTTCGCGCATCCGCACCTTCCTGCGTAAAGTTGAAGAAGCCATCGCTTCCGGCGACAAAGAAGCCGCAACTGCCGCTCTGCGCGCCGCTCAGCCTGAGCTGATGCGCGGCGTCACCAAGGGTGTGTATCACAAAAACACCGCTTCCCGGAAAATCTCGCGCCTGTCCGCACGCGTGAAGGCGCTGGCCTGAGATTCGCTCTGCTGAGCAGGCTCACGGGCCGTTGAGAAGTTGTTAGGGCGCTGCAGATTGCAGCGCCTTGTTTTTTTGGAAAACCCTTGTGCGGACTCGCTGGGCGCCGGAGATTCTTTACCGCCAAAGGCAGAGTCAACATCATAGTTTCGTTGCCGCTGCCCCCCTCAAATTGCTACCACTGTTACAGCGATTCACTCGCTGGGGGGACAGGCTGCTCGCGGCAATCTTGACGGGCATCAAGATTGCCAGGTTGCTCGGCACGAGGCGTATTTGATGCGCTTATCTGGCCGGGATCCACTGCTGTATCGGTTATGGTCAGCAGCCTTGTCTCAATTGTGTGCGATACTGTTCGTAACGGCGAATCTGCCGCTTTTTGCGGCTGTTTTTTCCGTGCAGTCGAACGTCTAGCCTTCGGGTAATGCGGCCACTGCTGGCCCGCACGCGGTAAACCTGTGCGTGAATGCCCCCCGGGTGGTTGGGGGAAAGAATAGAACTGGCCCGGCAAATGGGCCGCTGCTTTTTGGGGATGCGTGAGGCGCAGCATGACAGAAGAAAAATGGGGACAGCTCAGAAACCGGCTGTTGAAGACGGTCGGCCAGAACAATTTCACGACCTGGATCGAGCCTCTTGAATTTGACACCGTGGACGGCGGGGTCGCCGTCTTCAAGGTACCAACGAATTTCATGGGCAACTATGTCAGCCAGAACTTTGCAGATCTCATTCTGCATGAGCTGACGATGTCCGGGGAGCAGGTGCAGCGCCTGGCCTTCCGGGTTGCAGCCAACAGCCCGGCCCGCCCGGCAGAGCCTGCAGCTGCTGCAGAGGCTTATGGCAGCGCTGAAGGCGATGTGGCTGTCATGACCGCGCCTACGGCCTCTGCTGCTTCTGCCTCTGGCAAGGACACTCTGGAAGCGCTGCAGGCGGCGCCGCTGGATCCGCGCTTTACCTTTGACAGCTTTGTCGTCGGCAAGCCGAATGAACTGGCCCACGCTGCTGCGCGCAGGGTTGGCGAGGGCGGCCCTGTCACCTTCAACCCGCTGGTTCTGTATGGCGGCGTGGGCCTGGGTAAAACCCACCTGATGCACGCCATCGCCTGGGAGCTGAAGGAAAAGAACCCGTCCCTGAACGTGCTTTACCTGTCTGCGGAACAGTTCATGTACCGCTTTGTGCAGGCCCTGCGCGAGCGCAAGATGATGGACTTCAAGCACCTGTTCCGCTCGGTCGACGTGCTGATGGTGGATGACGTTCAGTTCATCGCCGGCAAGGACTCCACCCAGGAGGAGTTCTTCCATACCTTCAATGCGCTGGTGGACCAGAACAAGCAGATCATCATCTCCGCCGACCGCGCCCCGGGCGAGATCAAGGATCTGGAGGACCGGGTGAAATCCCGCCTGCAGTGCGGACTGGTCGTGGACCTGCATCCGACCGACTACGAGCTTCGTCTGGGCATTCTGCAGACCAAGGTTCAGCAGCAGCGCGAGACCTACCCGGACCTGCGTATCGCAGACGGCGTGCTGGAGTTCCTGGCGCACCGGATCTCGACCAACGTCCGCGTGCTCGAAGGCGCCCTGACCCGGCTGTTCGCCTTTGCCTCGCTGGTGGGCCGTGAGATCGACATGGACCTGACCCAGGACTGTCTGGCCGACGTGCTGCGCGCCTCAGAGCGCAAGATCACCGTCGAGGAAATCCAGCGCAAGGTGTCCGAGTACTACAACATCCGCATGTCCGACATCATCGGCCCCAAGCGGCTGCGCTCTTACGCGCGTCCGCGCCAGGTGGCGATGTACCTGTGCAAGCAGCTCACCAGCCGCTCTCTGCCCGAGATCGGCCGCCGCTTCGGCGGGCGCGACCACACCACCGTGATGCACGGCGTCAAGCGCATCGAGGAGCTGAAGCTGACCGACGGCCAGATTGCCGAAGACGTGGAAATGCTGCGCCGCTCCCTGGAAGCCTGACGCGCATCCGCACCCCAAGTTCTACTGCGGCTCCGGTTTCCGGGGCCGTTTTTTCTGTCGGGGCAGGGGGGCCTGCGGCCCATAACGCAGCTGAATACCCGGTATCACGGAAAACAAAGTTCCATCCGGTTCAAAATCAGCCATAAGTGCGCTCTGAACAGGAGCGCCGCATGACACCGCAACCCGCTGAAAACCTGGATACGCCCCGCGGTCTGGCCTTTGCCGTCACCGCCTATCTGCTGTGGGGGTTCCTGCCGCTGTACATGAAGGCGCTGTCGCATGTTCCAGCGGCTGAGATCGTTACTCACCGGGTGATCTGGTCGGTGCCGGTGGCGGGCGCGCTGCTGATCGTGCTGCGCCGCACCAAGGATTTGCGGGCGGCGCTGAAGAACCCGCGGATGCTCGGCATGGCCTGCATCACCGCGGCGCTGATTTCGGTAAACTGGGGCATCTATGTCTGGTCGATTGCGGCCGGCCGGGCGCTGGACGCCGCGCTTGGCTATTACATCAATCCGCTGTTCAGTATTGCGCTCGGAGCGCTCCTGCTTCGCGAACCGCTCAGCAAGGCGCAATTGGCCGCCGTGGCGCTGGCTGCTGCTGCGGTGGTGGTGCTGACGCTGGAAGCGGGCCGGGTGCCTTGGGTGGCAGTCGGCCTCACCCTGACCTGGGGTTTCTATGCCTTCTTCAAGAAGTCGCTTCCTATCGGCCCCAACCAAGGCTTCCTGCTGGAAGTGCTGATCCTTCTGCCTCCGGCGCTTGGGTACTTCGGCTACCTTACCTTCACTGGAAACAGCAATATTGGCGCCTCTCTCCCGGACACCGCGCTGCTCTTGGGCTGCGGCGTCGTCACCGCCGTGCCGCTGATTGTCTATGCCAATGGCGCCAAGCTAGTGCGGCTGTCGACCATGGGAATCCTGCAGTACATCGCGCCGACGATGATCATGCTGGCAGCGGTGCAGCTGTTCGGGGAAGAATTCGGCCACGCCCGGATGATAGCCTTCCCGATGATCTGGGCTGCGCTGGTGATTTATACTGTGCCTATGGTGCGCCAGATGCGCAAACGTCCCGGCTGAGGCGGCTCTTACCCGCCTGCCGGCGCCTTCTCGACCACACCCACGATCGGTCCCATCATGAAGCCGGCATCGCTGCGTCCCAGCTGCGGCGCGTGCAGGCGCGAGATATTGCCGTCAAAATACAGCGCATTGGGGAGTTTCAGGTAGTCCCGGAACAGGCTGCCGAACTGATGGAAGGTCACCGCATTGCGCGAGATAGCAAAGACCGCGCGGCTGCCATCCGCCGAGGTGCCGACTCCGTTGCGGATATAGTAGCTGTCCGAATCCGGCAGGAACCGCGGATGCAGCTCTCCGCCGATCACCAGCATCGGCCCGGACTGGGTAGCATAGGAGCAGGCAGGGGCATCCTGTTCAAATGCCAGGGTTTCAAACACATCCGCCCGGCCGTCGCGGATGCAAAGCACACCGTTCGGCAGCAATCCGAAGTTGCCGGGGCCTGCGTTGGTCACAAGGCGCATTTCCTCGCCGTTTTCATCGGCGTAGAGGCCGACGGGCGAGCGGTCGCTGTGATACATGCCGGCGTTGGTGGCAAAGGCCAGCGTCTTGCCGTCCTTTGCCAACGCCTCTTCCAAGGTCGAGAAATGGCCGTAGACCTGGCCGTCGCCATCGCGCAGGAACAGCTGCAGCTGCTCCTTGGCTGCGTCGGTCTCGCAGATCGTGTACCGGCTGCCCTCATAGGCGACATCGCTGCATTCGACCGCGCCGGCGGCCTGGCCGGTCCAAAGCGCAGTCAACAGCAATGCGGCCCTGCGGATCACTCTTCGACGTCGCGGCGCACCGCGTCCTGGCTCAGCATCCGGCGGGTTTCATCCATCTGGTCGAAGGTCTCATCCAGCCGGAACCGCAGATCAGGGGTGAACTTCAGACCCAGCTTCTTGCCGACCATCCGGCGCAGTTCGCTCTTGTTGCGGGCCAGGAGCTTCAGCACGTCCTCCTGCCCCTTGCCGCCCAGGGGCAGCACAAAGGCGGTGGCGATTTTCAGATCAGGCGAGGTGCGAACCTCACCCACAGTGATCGACATGCGGTTCAGGTCCGGGTCATGCACATCGCCGCGCGCCAGCACTTCGGAGAGCGAGCGGCGGATCAGTTCGCCGACGCGAAGCTGGCGCTGGGAGGGCCCGGGGCCATCGTGGAATTTGTTCTTTGCCATAGTTCCGATCTATGCCGGATCGCAGGCTTTGCCAAGCGCTGCCCGGCGATGTAGGACAAAACCAGCTTGAACAAGGAAATGGGCCAATGACTCACAAACCAGGGATCGTGATTACCGGCGCATCGGGCCGCATGGGGCAGATGCTGATCAAGACGGTGCTGGAGAGCGATAAGGCCACGCTAGCCGGAGCCGTGGAGCGTGAGGGCCACGATTGGGTCGGCCGCGACGTCGGGGAAGCCATGGGCGGCGCGCCGGTTGGCGTCACCGTGACGTCCGACGCGCTGGAGGCGTTTTCCAAGGCGCAGGCTGTGATCGATTTTACCGCGCCGGAAGCGACGCTGGCATTTTCCAAGCTGGCAGCCCAGGCCCGCGCGGTGCATGTGATTGGAACCACCGGCATGACGGATGAGCAGATCGCTCAGCTGGAGCCAGCCTCGCGCCATGCGGTGATCATCCGCGCGGGTAACATGAGCCTGGGTGTGAACCTGCTGGTGCAGCTGACCAAGAAGGTCGCCGCCGCGCTGGACGAGGATTTCGACATTGAGGTGATCGAGGCCCATCACCACCATAAGGTGGATGCGCCCTCTGGCACAGCACTGATGCTGGGGGAAGCTGCTGCCGAGGGCCGCGGTGTGAAACTGGCGGATGTGCGCGATTCCGGCCGGGACGGCATCACCGGTGCCCGCAAGCGCGGCGATATCGGGTTCACCGCCATCCGCGGCGGCGACATCGTGGGCGAGCATGACGTGCTGTTTGCTGCAGCGGGAGAGCGGATCGTGCTGCGCCACCTGGCCACCGACCGGGCGATCTTTGCCCGCGGCGCGCTGAAAGCCGCGCTGTGGGGCCAGGACAAGGGGCCGGGCCAGTATGACATGGTGGATGTACTGGGGCTTTGATTACAGCTCCGGGGTTCCCTTGAACCCCTCAAAACCTTTAGTGGTTGAGACAACCGAAGCCTCGAAATGCGCAATCAGGGGCATGACAGTTGGCTCAACCACTTCAGCCCAAACCGGGCCGCCATAGAAAGCTTCCTTGATCCGTTCGCGTTCTTCCATGTTCTGGAATGCGCGCATCCAGTGAACCTTGTCCGGATCCTCGGTATCGCGCATCGGGCCGAAGACCAGCATGCCGGCCGCTTGCAGCGCAGGACGGTTCACCGCTTCAAAAAACCGGATGAACTCTTCGCGTTTTCCGGGATGCAGCGTGTACCTGCGGATTTCCAGGATCATGACGTTTCAGGCTCCGGCTGCTTAGAAGTCGATGGCGATGCCCTTTTTCTCCCAGTCGCCATAGCGGGCGGGGTCGGGGCCGTCGCGGCCGCCCAGCTCCTTGGGGCGCGGCTCCTTCACCTCGGCTGCCTTGCGGCGCTCTTCTGCCTCGGCCAGGGCGCGCAGGGCGGCGGGGGGCAGGTCTTTCAGTTCAGTCGCGGTATCGTAGCTCATCGCGGGTTCCTTTATGCTCCGCCCATGATATACGCCCCTGTCCCGCGCAAACAAGCCGCGCCCTGAGGAGTTGCCAGATGTCCGATGCCAATCACGCCCGCCGCACTGCGGTATACCTGCTGGATCAGGTTCTGGGAGAGGGGCGGCTGCTGGCGGAATGCTATGCTGCAGGCGCGCTGGATAAGCTGGCACCGGAGGACCGCGCCCGGGCGCAGCGGCTGGCCGCGGAAACCCTGCGCAGCCTGGAACGCGCTGACAGGGTGCTGAAAAAGCACCTCAAAAAGTCACCGCCGCTGCTGGTGATGAATGCGCTGCGGCTGGGGACGGTGGAGCTGTGCTCGGGCGGTGCGGCGCATGGTGTGGTGAATGCGATGGTGGCCATCGTCTCCAAGCACCGCCGTCATGGTCAGCTGAAGGGGCTGGTCAATGCGGTGTTGCGCAAGGTGGCAGACGAAGGCCCGGCGGAATGGGCCAAGCTGCGTACGCCCCGTTTGCCGAACTGGCTGCGCAAGCCGCTGGTGCAGGCTTGGGGGGCTGAGGCGATGCTGGGGATGGAGGCTGCTCATTTTGCCGGCGCGCCGCTGGATATCACCGGCAAGCTGGATGCGGATCTGAGCGCGCTTGGCGGTGAGATGCTGCCCACCGGATCGGTGCGGCTTTCCAATGCCGGCCAGGTTTCTGCGCTTCCGGGCTATGCCGCCGGCGACTGGTGGGTGCAAGATGCCGCCGCCGCGCTGCCTGCCCGGATTCTGAATATCCAGCCCGGTGAACAGGTGCTGGAGCTGTGCGCCGCGCCGGGCGGCAAGACCATGCAGTTGGCCGCCGCGGGTGCCACGGTGACGGCCGTGGACGTCTCGGAAGGCCGCGTTGCGCGGCTCAGGGAAAACCTGCAGCGCACCGGGCTGCAGGCTGAGCTGATCGTGGGGGACGCACTGGATCAGACCGGCCAGTATGACGCGGTGCTGCTGGACGCGCCATGTTCCGCCACCGGCACCATCCGCCGCCACCCGGATTTGCCGCAGGCCAAGGACGGCAGCGAGTTCGGGGCGCTGATCGAATTGCAGGCGCAAATGCTGGCCCATGCCTGGAGTCTGGTAAAACCCGGCGGAAGGCTGATGTTCTGCACCTGCTCGCTGCTGCCGGACGAAGGCGAATGCCAGGTCGAGGATGCGCTGGACATGTTCCCGGACATGGCGCCAGACCGCGATGCGCTGGCACTGCCTGGTGTTGATCCGCAGTGGATCACCGAGGAAGGCGGCCTGCGCCTGCGCCCGGATTACTGGCCGGACCGCGGTGGCATGGACGGATTCTACATGGCCCTTTTGCGCAAATCCGCGTGACCCTGGGACGTCACTGGCATTCGCCGGTGACTTGATGCAAACCCCGCGCTATGCTCCTGCCAAAACGCCCTGGCAAACCTGGCGTGAGGCAAAAGAGCATGTCCACATATGACAGAATGGCAGGCCGCGGCACCCGGCTGCTGAACCGGTATTACGCCTGGCGGGCGCGCAGCCAGCCAGCGGCAACCGGCTTTGTCTCGCAGCCCGAGCCGCGCACCATCGGCAGTTTTGCCCGCGGGCGGCAGCTGGTGGCGGGAAATCTGCTGTTCGCCGGCTATCTGGTCGAATCGCCTGACACCGGGCTGTGGGAGGTTGCCGCGCCGGACACGGCCTTTGACGCGGAGCGGCACGGGTTTGCCTGGCTCGACGATCTGGCAGCAGTTGGCGACTTTAAAGCCCGCCTGAAAGCGCAGAAATGGGTTTGGGGCTGGATTGCGCAGCATGGGCGCGGCAGCGGTTTGGCCTGGCTGCCGGACTTGACCGGGCGGCGGGTGATCCGCTGGATTAACCACGCGCTGTTCCTGCTGAGCGGCAAGGAAAAGGAAGACACCGAGGCGTTCTATGGCTCTCTGGCGCAGCAGACCTGGTATCTGTCGCAGCGCTGGCAGGGGGCCGCGCCCGGCCTGCCGCGGTTCGAGGCGCTGTGCGGCCTGATCTATGCGGGTCTTGCCTTGCAGGGGCGGGAGGAACTGGCGGATCCGGCGGTCAGGGCGCTGGCGGCGGAATGCGAGTCTCAGATCGACGAGCAGGGCGGTCTGCCGACCCGCAATCCGGAAGAGCTGCTGGAAGTATTTACGTTGCTGACCTGGGCTGCCGCGGCCCTGCATGAGGCCGGCCGCACGGTGCCTGCTGCCCATATTGCCGCGATCGAACGGATAGCGCCGACCCTGCGCACCCTGCGCCACAGCGACGGCGGGCTGGCACGGTTCCATGGCGGCGGCCGCGGACTGGAGGGGCGCCTGGACCACGCGCTGGCCGCCAGCCATGTGGCAGAGCGTCATGCAGACGGGCTGGCGATGGGTTTTGCCCGGCTGTCGGCGCGGCGCACTTCGGTGATCGTGGATGCCTCGGCGCCGCCCAAGGGCAAAGCATCCTATAACGGCCATGCCTCGACCCTGGCGTTTGAACTGACCTCGGGACGCCGGCCGCTGATCGTGAATTGCGGTTCGGGCGAATCCTTCGGCGTGGAATGGCGCCGCGCCGGGCGGGCGACGCCGTCGCACAGCACTCTGTGCATCGAAGGCCACTCCAGCGCCCGGCTGGCCGCGCCGCATAAGACCACCGGTCATGAGGAGCTGATCGAGGCGCCGGACGACGTGCCGTTGGACACCATGGATCTGGAAGACGGTTTCCGGTTTCAGGGCGGCCACAACGGTTATGCCGCGCATTTCGGCCTGACCCATGCCCGCACCCTTGATCTGTCCTTTGACGGCCGCGCCCTGGCGGGAGAGGACATGCTTCTGGCCCTGGAAGATCCGGCCAAGGCCCGCTTCGACAAGGTAAGCCGCGGCAACCCGGATGGCGGGGTGAGCTTCGATATCCGCTTGCATTTGCACCCGGAGGTGGATGCAACCCTTGACTTGGGCGGCGCAGCAGTATCCATGGCGCTCAAGAGCGGGGAAATCTGGGTGTTCCGCCATGACGGCGCCTGCCGGCTGCGGCTGGAGCCAAGCGTTTTCCTGGAAAAGACCCGCTTGAAGCCGCGTGCGGCAAAGCAGATCGTTTTATCCGGGCGGGCGATGGGATATGCCACCCGCGTCCGGTGGACGCTCAGCAAAGCGCAGGAGACTGCCATTGCCGTGCGAGACCTGAACCGGGACGAACCCGAGACGTTAGACTGAGCCTTCAAAAGGACCTGCCCTGCCATGACCGACCTTCACCCCGTACGCCGTGCGCTGCTTTCCGTATCCGACAAGACCGGCCTGATCGAGCTGGGCCAGGCGCTGGCCGCGCGCGGTGTCGAGCTGCTCTCGACCGGCGGTTCCGCCAAGGCGCTGCGTGACGCAGGGCTCACCGTGAAGGATGTCTCCGACGTTACCGGTTTCCCGGAAATGATGGACGGCCGCGTCAAGACCCTGCACCCGATGGTGCATGGCGGCCTGCTGGCGCTGCGCGACAACGACACCCACGTCGCCGCGATGACCGAGCATGGCATCGGCGCCATCGACCTGCTGGTGGTGAACCTTTACCCGTTCGAGGCCACCGTGGCCAAGGGCGCGGACTATGATACCTGCATCGAGAACATCGACATCGGCGGCCCGGCGATGATCCGTGCGGCGGCCAAAAACCATGCCTTCGTAAACGTGGTTGTGGATGTCGAGGATTACGAAAAACTGCTGGGAGATATGGATCAGCACGACGGCGCAACCTGCCCGCGCTTCCGCCGCAAGCTGGCGCAAAAGGCCTATGCCCGCACCGCAGCCTATGACGCGGCAGTTTCCAACTGGCTGGCGGGCGAGCTGGACCTGCAAGCGCCCAAGCGCCGTGCCTTTGCCGGCGAGCTGAAGCAGACGCTGCGCTATGGCGAGAACAGCCACCAGACCGCGACCTTTTATACCGATGGCTCGAACCGTCCGGGCGTTGCAACTGCGGTGCAGCTGCAGGGCAAGGAACTGAGCTACAACAACATCAACGACACCGATGCAGCCTATGAGCTGGTGGCGGAGTTCGATCCGGCCGAAGGCCCCGCTGTTGCGATCATCAAGCACGCCAACCCTTGCGGCGTCGCCAAGGGCGCGACTCTGGCCGAAGCCTACCAGAAAGCCTTCGACTGCGACCGCACTTCGGCCTTCGGCGGTATCGTGGCGCTGAACCAGCCACTGGACGCGGAAACCGCCGCCAAGATCACCGAGATTTTCACCGAGGTGGTGATTGCTCCGGGTGCGTCTGATGAAGCCAAGGAAATCTTTGCCGCCAAGAAGAACCTGCGCCTGCTGCTGACCGACGGCCTGCCGGATCCGCGCAAGCCGATCGTGGCCTACAAGCAGGTGGCCGGCGGTATGCTGGTCCAGGACAAGGACGTGGGCTACGTCGGCATGGAGGACCTGAAGGTGGTGACCGAAAAGGCGCCGTCCGATGCCCAGATGCAAGACCTGCTGTTTGCCTGGAAGGTCGCCAAGCACGTGAAATCCAACGCCATCGTCTATGTGAAGGACAACGCCACCGTCGGCGTTGGCGCAGGGCAGATGAGCCGCTTGGACAGTGCCAACGTGGCGGCTGCCAAGGCAGGCCGCATGGCCGCCGAACTGGATTTGGAGGAAAGCCTTGCCAAGGGCTGCGCAGTGGCTTCCGATGCCTTCTTCCCCTTCGCGGACGGTCTGCTGGAAGCGGCCGCTGCAGGCGGCGCCTGCGTGATCCAGCCGGGCGGCTCGATGCGCGATGACGAGGTGATCAAGGCGGCCAACGAGAAAGGCCTCGCCATGGTCTTCACTGGCATGCGCCACTTCCGCCACTAAGCAGAGCGACTAAGTCATGGCAGCACGTTGGATGATTTGGGGCGCGGCCCTTTCCTTCCTGGCGGACCAGGCCAGCAAATACCTGGTGGTCCACTGGATGGGGCTGGACCAGCGCCACCGGATCGACGTGCTGCCGCCCGTCCTCAATTTCCGCTACGGCGAGAACACCGGCATCAACTTCGGCCTGTTCGGCGGCGGCGACGAGGCCGCCCGCTGGATCCTGATCGGATTGTCGGTGGTGATCTGCATTGCCCTGGCCGTTTGGATCCACCGGGGCCATGACAAATCAAGAGGTATGCAACTGTCAGCCGGGCTGGTGATCGGCGGGGCCCTTGGCAATGTCGCGGACCGGCTGCTCTACGGCTATGTACTGGATTTCCTCAACACGTCCTGCTGCGGAATCCAGAACCCGTTTGTGTTCAATGTCGCCGATATCTTCATCTTTGCCGGCGCAGCCGGGCTTATCTTCTTTGACGGGCGCCGTAAAAAGCCTGCGTAGACCTCGCCAGGCAATTGCGTTACAAGCGCTGGGAAACAGGCAGGAGTTTGGGGCAATGCGGATCCCGTTCGGAGTGATCGTTCTGGCTGGCGCGCTGGCAGTGTCCGGCTGTGCGCAAAAAGGGCTGCGCGTCCTGCAGAAGCCGGGGTCCGGTCCGGATGAGTTTCTGATCCTGCCCTCCAAACCGCTGAGCGCGCCTGAAAGCTATGCCTCGCTGCCGGCGCCGACCCCTGGCGGCAGCAACCTGACCGATCCAAACCCACAGGCTGATGCGGTAGCCGCACTGGGCGGTAAGCCGGGGGCGCTTGTGCCCGCTGCAGGCGTGCCGTCGGGCGATGCGGCGCTGGTCACCGCCTCCAGCCGTTATGGTGTCGAACCGGGCGTACGCGAGACGCTGGCCTCGGAGGACGCAAAGTTCCGCCACCGCAACCGCCATCTGGGCCGGATCAAGATCGTGCCGGTGGACCGCTACGAGCAGCTGTACCGCAAGCAGAGCATTGACCCGTTTGCCGTCAGCGAACAGTTCCGCAAGGCCGGCGCGGCCACCCCCTCTTCGCCGCCTGAAGAAGAGTCCTGAACGCTCACTTTTGTGCCAGCCGGTCTTGCATGACGCCAGCAGCGACGTAGGTTGACAGCAGTCTTTCTGCTGGCAATGGGCGGCGAATTGTGGCTGCATTGAACAAAATGAACAATAGAGCAGTAACCGCATCCTGCCGGGCAAGGGCTACGGTGCAGAAATTGGAGGATGCCAGATGATCCCAAGGATCACATTGGCCGCCGCAGCGCTGAGTGCCGCCTTGTCCGCCCCGGTACGGGCTGAGGATGAGGCAGTGACCGCGTTTACCCTGGACAATGGCATGGATGTGGTGGTGATCGAGGACCACCGCGCGCCCGTGGTGCAGCAAATGGTCTGGTACCGGGCCGGCTCCGCGGATGAGCCGCCGGGCCAGTCCGGGGTCGCTCATTTCCTGGAGCACCTGCTGTTCAAGGGCACCGACAAGCTGGCGCCGGGCGAGCTGTCCGCTACGGTTCGGGCCAACGGCGGCCAGGACAATGCCTTCACCAGCTATGACTACACCGCCTATTTCCAGCGTGTCGCCGCCGACCGGCTGGAGCTGATGATGCAGATGGAAAGCGACCGGATGACCAACCTCCGCCTCAGCGAGGAGGACATCGCCACCGAGCGTGAGGTCATTCTGGAAGAGCGCAACCAGCGCACCGACAACGATCCCGTGGCGCTGTTCCGCGAGCAGCTGCAGGCGGTGCAGTACCTTAATCACCGCTATGGCCAGCCGGTAATCGGCTGGCGGCATGAGATGGAAAGCCTGGACATGGAGGACGCGCTGTCCTTCTACCGCACCTATTACGCGCCCAATAACGCCATCCTGGTGGTGTCCGGAGATGTGCGGCCGGACGAAGTGAAGACGCTGGCGGAACAGTATTACGGCGTGATCCCGGCCAACCCGGACTTGCCGGAACGTTTCCGCAGCCAGGAACCGCCGCAAACCGCCGCCCGTCGTCTGACCTTCGAGGACCCGCGCGTGGCGCAGCCTTATGTGCAGCGCTCCTATCTGGCACCGGAGCGGGATAGCGGTGACCAGCAGAAAGCCGCGGCACTCTACCTGCTGGCGAAGCTTCTGGGCGGCGGAAACACCTCTTATCTGGCAAATGCACTGCAATTCGACCAGCAGGTCGCGGTCTACACGGGTGCCTTCTATTCCGGCGGCACATTGGATGATACCTCCTTCACCCTGCTCATTGTGCCCGCCGAGGGCACCGGGATGGAGGAAGCGGAGGCGGCGCTGGACGCCACCATTGCCCGTTTCCTTGAGGAAGGTGTGGACGAAGCCCAGCTGGAGCGGATCAAGCTGCAGCTGCGCGCCGCAGAGATTTATGACCGGGACAATGTGAACGGGATTGCCAACCGCTATGGCCAAGCGCTGAGCATCGGGCTGACGGTGCAGGATGTGCAGGACTGGTCGAAGATCCTGCAATCAGTCACCGCAGATGAAATCATCGCTGCTGCAAGTGAAGTCCTGCGGCCGGAAACATCGGTTACGGGCTGGATGACGCGCAGCCAAGAGGTGACCCAATGAACCTGCTGAAGTTTGTCACCGCTGCGCTGCTCGCCTGGTTCCTGGCGCTGCCTGCCTGGGCTGAAATCAAAATCCAGGAAGTCACCTCTCCCGGCGGCATCACCGCGTGGCTGGTGGAGGATCATGCGATTCCCTTCTCTGCGCTCGAATTGAGCTTCCGCGGCGGCACTTCACTGGATGCGCCGGGTAAGCGCGGTGCGGTCTATTTGATGACAGGATTGTTGGAGGAGGGCTCCGGCGATCTCCGTGCGCAAGACTATGCACGGGCCTTGGAATCCCTGGCGGCGGAGTTCAGCTACGACGCCGACAAGGACTCGGTGTCCATCTCTGCCCGCTTCCTGACAGAAAACCGCGAAGAAGCCGTGGATTTGCTGCGTCAGACACTGCTGCAGCCGCGATTCGACCAGGATGCGCTGGACCGGGTCCGGGCGCAGGTGCTGGCCGGTCTGCGGTCGGATGCCAAGAACCCGAATAATATTGCAGGCCTTGCGTTTGCCAAAATGGCTTATGGCGATCACCCCTATGGCAGCGACGGCAAAGGTACACTGGATTCTGTTGCCGCGCTTGGCCGCCAGGATATTTTTGATGCTTACGAGGCCGTTTTTGCCCGCGACAGGCTCTATGTCAGCGCCGTTGGCGACATAACTGCCGAAGAGCTTGGCGTGTTGCTGGACGATCTTCTGGGCGCGCTGCCGGAACAAGGCGCACCGATCCCCGGCCCGGCGCAGGTGAGCATCGAGGGCGGGGTGACCGTTGTCGATTTCGACACCCCGCAATCGGTGGCGCTGTTCGGCCAAAAGGGTATTGAGCGCGAGCACCCGGATTTCTTCACTGCTTATGTGATGAACCAGATCCTTGGCGGCGGCTCTTTCGAAACCCGGCTGATGACAGAAGTCAGGGAAAAACGCGGACTGACCTACGGGGTTTATTCCTATCTGGTCCCGCGGGATCTGGCCGCGGTCTACATGGGGTCCGTGGCCTCGGCCAACGGCAAGATGGCCGAGGCCGTGGAGGTTATCCGTGGCGAATGGCGCCGGATGGCAGAGGAAGGCGTGACGGAGCAAGAGCTTAAGGATGCCCAGACCTACCTGACCGGCGCCTACCCGCTGCGGTTTGACGGCAACAGCCGTATCGCCTCGATTCTGTCGGGAATGCAGATGGATGATCTGCCGATCAGCTATGTGGAAACCCGCAATGATCGCATCAACGCCGTCACGCTGGAAGATGTGAAGCGTTTTGCGGCGGAGTTCCTGGACCCCGACGGTCTGCATTTCACCATCGCGGGCCGCCCCGAGGGGCTGGAATCCACCAACTGACCCGGGACAGGCGCGGCTCAGCTCCGCGCCTGCACCCCCTGCACAGCACGCTGCCGCTTTCCCTTTCATTTTGCCTGAAACTCCTGTATGGGCGGGCCTGTCTGAGACGATGTGCCAAGGCCCCGGCACGCGAAAGCAAGATAGATGGGGCCGGCGGCAATGGGGCCGCCACGCAAACGGGAGACCCGGAGGGCCGGGAGTGCTCCCAATTAGGATACGCTAGATGTTTAACGTCACCAAAAAATCGATGCAGTGGGGCGAAGAGACGCTCACACTGGAAACCGGCAAGGTTGCCCGCCAGGCTGATGGCTCCGTGATTGCCACCCTGGGCGAAACCTCGGTCATGGCCAACGTGACCTTTGCCCGTCAGCAGAAGCCCGGCCAGGACTTCTTCCCGCTGACCGTGCACTATCAGGAAAAATACTATGCTGCGGGCAAGGTGCCCGGCGGCTTCTTCAAGCGCGAAGCGCGCCCGACCGAAAAAGAAACCCTCACCGCGCGTCTGATCGACCGTCCGATCCGCCCGCTGTTCGTCCCCGGCTTCAAGAACGAAGTGCTGGTGATGTGCACCGTGCTGAGCCACGACCTGGTCAACGACCCGGACATGGTTGCAATGATCGCTGCTTCGGCTGCACTGACCCTGTCGGGCGCGCCGTTCATGGGCCCGATTGCAGGCTGCCGCGTTGGTTTCGAGGATGGCGAGTACGTCCTGAACCCGACCGTCGACGACATGCAGGACCTGCGCCTGAACCCGGAACAGCGTCTGGACTTGGTTGTTGCCGGCACCAAAGACGCCGTGATGATGGTGGAATCGGAAGCCTACGAACTGTCCGAAGCAGAAATGCTGGGTGCGGTGAAATTTGCCCACGAGCAGATCCAGCCGGTGATCGACCTGATCATCTCACTGGCCGAAGAAGCCGCAAACGAGCCGTTCGACTTCACCCCGCCGGATTACTCCGAGCTGTATGAAGCCGTTAAGGCGGCTGGCGAAACCGAGATGCGCGCAGCCTTCGCGATCAGCGACAAGCAGGAGCGCACCGCCGCTGTTGCCGCCGCCCGTGAATCCATCAAGGGTGCTCTGACCGAAGAGCAGCTGGAAGACGCCAACCTGGGGTCCGCGCTGAAGAAGCTGGAAGCCAGCATCCTGCGCGGCGACGTTGTCAAAACCGGCAAGCGTATCGATGGCCGCAAGACCGACGAGATCCGCGATATTGTTGCTGAAACCGGTCTGCTGCCGCGTACCCACGGTTCGGCGCTGTTCACCCGCGGTGAGACCCAGGGCCTGGTCGTGACTACCCTGGGCACCGGCGACGACGAGCAGTTCATCGACGCGCTGCACGGCAACTTCAAATCGAACTTCCTGCTGCACTACAACTTCCCGCCGTACTCGGTTGGTGAAGTGGGCCGTGTCGGCTCCCCGGGCCGCCGCGAAATCGGCCACGGCAAGCTGGCGTGGCGTGCGCTGCAGGCTGTTCTGCCCGCGGCAACCGACTTCCCCTACACCATCCGCGTTGTTTCCGAGATCACCGAATCGAATGGTTCGTCCTCGATGGCATCTGTCTGCGGCGGCTCGCTGTCGATGATGGACGCAGGCGTTCCGCTGAAGGCACCGGTGGCTGGCGTCGCAATGGGCCTGATCCTGGAAGACGACGGTTCCTATGCGATCCTGTCCGACATTCTGGGTGACGAAGACCACCTTGGCGACATGGACTTCAAAGTGGCTGGTACCGAGAACGGCATCACCTCGCTGCAGATGGACATCAAGGTTGCCGGCATCACCCCGGAAATCATGGAGAAAGCCCTGGCCCAGGCCAAGGACGGCCGTCTGCACATTCTGGGTGAGATGGGCAAAGCCCTGACCGAAGCCTCTGAGTTCTCGGTCCACGCACCGCGCATCGAGACCATGCAGATCCCAACCGACAAGATCCGCGAAGTGATCGGTTCCGGCGGCAAGGTGATCCGCGAGATCGTCGAAGTGTCCGGCGCCAAGGTCGACATCAACGACGACGGCGTGATCAAGATCGCCAGCCCGAACGGCGAGGCCATCAAGAAGGCATATGACATGATCTATTCGATCGTGGCAGAGCCGGAAGAAGGCCAGATCTACACCGGCAAGGTCGTGAAGATCGTCGACTTCGGCGCCTTCGTGAACTTCTTCGGCAAGCGTGACGGCCTGGTGCACGTCTCCCAGATCGAGAACCGCCGCCTGAACCATCCGTCGGACGTTCTGAAGGAAGGCCAGGAAGTGAAGGTTAAGCTGCTGGGCTTCGACGACCGCGGCAAGGTCCGCCTGTCGATGAAGATCGTTGATCAGGAAACCGGCGAGGAAATCCAGCCGGAAAAGAAAGAAAAGGCAGAGCAGGACTAATCCCCTCCTCTGACCGGACATAAACAGCCCGGGGCACGCATAAGCCGTGCCCCGGGCTATTCAATTTCTGCCGGGACGCTTATGGACCAGCCTTTGAATTCCCGTATTTCCATCGTCACGGTCACCTATAATTCCTCGGTGATTGTTGAAAACCTGCTGCGCTCCATCCCGTCCGGGGTTTCCGTTATCCTGGTCGACAACGCGTCACGAGATGCCGATGCAACCCGGACCCTGGCCGAGGAACATGGCGCCCGCTTAATTGCCAACTCTGAAAACGCGGGTTTCGGCCGCGCGTGCAATCAGGGTGCGAAGCAAGCCGATACCGAGTTCTTGTTCTTTGTGAACCCGGATGCCGAGCTTTTCCCGGACACACTGGAGCACCTGCTGGCCGCCGCGGATACCCATCCGGAGGCCTCAGCCTTTAACACCCGTATCGTCAAAGGCGACGGGTCGCTGTTCTTCAAGCGCCGCAGCAAGCTGATTGCGAAATCGCTCTGGCTGGGCCGCGACGCTGCAAAACAGGATGGCGAGGTGCCGGTTTTGTCCGGGGGCGCGCTGCTGGCGCGCAGATCCGCCTTCGAACAGGTGGGCGGGTTTGATCCCAAGATTTTCCTGTTCCACGAGGACGACGACCTCAGCCTGCGCCTGAAGGCAGAGTGCGGCCCGCTGCGGTATGTCTATAGCGCGCAGGTCCGCCACCTCCTGGGTCATTCTACCGAGCGTTCCGCCAAAACTGCGGCGCTCAAGGCCTGGTATATGGGGCAGTCGCGGGTTTATGCCGCCCGCAAGCATGGCCAGCCCTTTGGCTTTATGCGCGCTCTGGGAGAGGCTGCACTGCAGCTGATCTCGCCGCTCAACCTCCTGTCGGCACGCAAACGGGCCAAGGCCTGGTATTACTTCCGTGCCATCCTCAGCAGCCGCGGAAAGCAGAGTGCCGACAGGCAGCCGCCCTGGGTATAAGACCTGGCCCGGAAGCGCCAGATCTTTGAAGACAAAAAGAGGCCAGAAAAGATGAAACTGCCCCCGCTTTGGAAGATCACCAGAGAGCTGAAGCGCCCGCTGGCGCAGCTGAAGCTCTTGCCCAGCCGGATCGGCACCTATGTCTTCGGAAATAAGTACTACGACTGGTTCCTGGCGAAAAACTCCCGCTGCACCGCGGGCAAGGCGGTGCCCAGCCCGCGGATTGCCGTCTATCTGATCTTTCCCAGCCAGGGTGTTCTGGCTTCGCACATTGAAGCCCTGCAGTACCTCATCTCCCGCGGATATGCGCCCTTGGTGGTGTCGAACCTGCCGCTGCCGGAAGCAGACCGGGCCCGGGTTCTGGATCTTTGCTGGCTGTGCCTGGAACGGTCCAACTACGGTTATGACTTTGGCGGCTACCGCGACGGCATCCTGCTGGCCAGGGACAAGGCGGCGCAGATCGACCGCTTGGTGCTGCTCAACGATTCCTCCTGGTTCCCGCTGCCGGGGGCGCAGGACTGGCTCGCCGAAGCAGAAAGGACCGGGCTGGATTTTACCGGGGCGGTGTCAAACTATGGCCATGCCCGGGTCGATCCCGAGGATTTCCGGAGCATCCGGTGGAGCTACACCACCTCGCACCGGAACTTCCATTATTGTTCCTTTGCGCTGATGATGTCGGGCCGGCTGATGGCAGACCCGAAGTTTATCAAGTTCTGGGAACGGTTCCCGCTGACCAGCGACAAGAAGGTGACGGTGCGCCGCGGCGAGATCGGCCTCAGCCAATGGATCACCTCCAGCGGTTACTCCCATGGGATGACAAATGACCCAAGCGACCTGGATCAACGGCTGGCAGAACTTTCGCACGAGGACATCAAGGCCGCGGTGCGGGGAGCGGTTTTTCTGGACCGCCCGCGTCTTGATGCGCTGCGGGAGCGGCTGCTGGCGGATGATGCATCCGCCGAGGACCTGACGGCTTTTCTGCTGACAGCAGTAGCGATTCAAGGCGCGAGCTACGTGCAGCCGGACCTGATGCGGCGGCTGTATGGCGCGGCCTTCCTGAAGAAGTCGCCATGCTGGCTGGACGAAAAAGGCTCGGAAACAACGATCCGGTTCGCCAGGACCCTGAGCGGTGATTTCGGTGCTGTCATTGCCAGGGAGGCCGAGACCCTTCGCCGGGATAAGGCACCGGGGTTTCCGGCAATCTGACCCCTGGTCCCTGATCCGGAGTGCGGCGGCTGCGCAGGTTTACCTGCACAGCCGTATTGATTTGCGGCGTTATTCCGGCGCCTTCACCTTGCGCAGGTAGGGGAAGATGGTCTCGAACTCGCCGAATTTCGCCTTGGCCTCTTCATTCGAAACGGTGGGCGGGATGATCACATCCTCGCCGGGCACCCAGTTCGCCGGGGTGGCGACGCCCTTGGCAGTCATCTGCAGCCCGTCCAGCGCCCGCAGGATCTCGGCAAAGTTGCGGCCCACGGTCATCGGATAGGTCATCGAGAGCTTCAGCTGCTTGTCCGGGCCGATGATGAAGACAGAACGCACCGTGGCGCTGTCGGCAGGCGTGCGGCCATCGGGTAGGTAGGCCTCAGCCGGCAGCATGTCGAACGCCTTGGACACTGCCAGGCCATCGTCTGCAATGATCGGGAAGCCCGGTGCGGCCTTGCCGTATTCCTCGATGTCCTTCTTCCACTTCTTGTGGTCCTCGACGCCATCGACCGAAACGCCGATCACTTTGGTGTTGCGTTTGGTCCATTCGTCGCCCAGCTGCGCAACAACCGAGAATTCTGTGGTGCAGACCGGGGTGAAATCCTTGGGGTGGGAGAACAGAATCGCCCAGCTGTCGCCGATCCAGTCATGGAAAGTAATGGTGCCTTGATCCGTTTCCGCGGTAAAATCGGGGACCGTGTCGTTAATGCGCAAACCCATGGCGGCGTCTCCTTGTCAGTTAAGTATTGAGTCGTCTTGGCTGATACTTAAGTACTCTAACGCAACGATAAAGCCGCCGTACAAGGAAACCGCAAAATATCACCTGTTCGCGGTGCCGTCGAATGCCGAAGCTGAGGATTGACAGGGTGTGCGATAATTTGATCAAATTATGCGCAAATCCCCTTGCCCACTCCAAAGCGCAGTGACAGAGTGGCCGCCAAACCGGCAAGCCGGGACCAGAAACACCTCTGAATTGGGAGTTCCCAGATGATCGAGAAACGCGACTTTTACATCAACGGCCAGTGGGTCGCCCCTTCTGCCGCCAACGATTTCGAGGTGATCAACCCCTCGACCGAAGAACCCTGCGCAGTGATCTCGCTGGGCTCTGAAGCCGACACCAACGCTGCCGTGGCGGCGGCCAAGGCGGCCCTGCCTGGCTGGATGGCCACCCCGGTGGCGGAGCGCATCGCATTGGTCGAGAAACTGATCGATGTGTATGAGGCCCGCGCCGAGGACCTGGCTCAGGCGATGTCGCTGGAAATGGGCGCGCCGATCGATATGTCGCGCACTTCGCAGGTGGGCGCCGGCAGCTGGCACCTGCGCAACTTCATCGCCGCGGCCAAGGAGTTTCCCTTTGACGCGCCGTTGAACGACCGCAGCCCCAACGACCGCATCATTCACGAGGCGGTGGGCGTCTGCGCCCTGATTACGCCCTGGAACTGGCCGATGAACCAGGTGACGCTGAAGGTCGGCGCTGCGGCGGTGGCCGGCTGCACCATGGTGC
Organism: Leisingera sp. ANG49; assembly: GCF_059694505.1. Classification (NCBI taxonomy): domain Bacteria; kingdom Pseudomonadati; phylum Pseudomonadota; class Alphaproteobacteria; order Rhodobacterales; family Roseobacteraceae; genus Leisingera; species Leisingera sp. ANG49. Next base: position 51,553 of record NZ_JCATZN010000004.1, on the reverse strand, counting down.
TGAAACCGTCCGAGCAGAGCCCGCTCAACGCGATGATCTTTGCCGAGCTGATGGACGAGGCCGGCTTCCCGGCAGGTGTCTTCAACCTGGTGAACGGTGACGGCCCGGGCGTCGGCTCGCAGCTGACCACCCATCCGGACGTGGACATGATCTCCTTCACCGGCTCCACCCGCGCGGGCATCGCGATCACCCAGGCTGCCGCGCCGACGCTGAAAAAAGTGGATCTGGAACTGGGCGGCAAAGGCGCCAACGTGATCTTTGAAGATGCCGATGAAAAAGCCGTGAAGCGCGGTGTGCTGCACATGATGCAGAACACCGGCCAGAGCTGCAACGCGCCCAGCCGGATGCTGGTGCAGAACAGCATCTATGACCGGGTGGTCGCCGAGGCGGCGGAAGTGGCCGCCAAGGTCGAGGTCGGCCCGGCAGACCAGCAGGGCCGCCATATCGGCCCGGTGGTGAACGAGATGCAGTGGAACAAGATCCAGGACCTGATCCAGAAAGGCATCGACGAAGGCGCCAAACTGGTGGCCGGCGGCACGGGCCGCCCGGACGGGCTGAACAAGGGCTACTACGTGAAGCCCACGGTCTTTGCCGATGTGAACAACCAGATGACCATCGCGCGCGAGGAGATCTTTGGCCCGGTGCTGTCGATCATCCCCTTCGAGTCCGAGGAAGAAGCCATCGAGATTGCCAACGACACGCCCTATGGCCTCACCAACTATGTGCAGACTCAGGACGGTGCCCGCGCCAACCGCATGGCCCGCGCGCTGCGCTCCGGCATGGTGGAAATGAATGGCAAGTCCCGCTCGGCAGGCTCGCCCTTCGGCGGCATGAAACAGTCCGGCAAGGGCCGCGAAGGCGGCAAATGGGGCATCGAGGACTTCCTGGAAGTGAAAGCCGTCGGCGGCTGGGCAGCCGAGTGAGCCCTTCGCTTTGGACGTAACGGAGAGCCGCCCCTCGGGGCGGCTTTCTTTTTTGCCCAGATGTGTTCAGGAGGGGTAGCGCTCCCGCGCCCTCAAGCCCCCCGGCTGCGCCGGGCTGCATTCGGACTTGGGTGTGGCCCGTGCTGCGCACGGGCAAGGGGTCATGAGATCAGAAAAAGGCTCTAAGCAGGCAGATTGCAGCGATTCCAGTACCCATCGTCAGCGGCAGGCTGCGGGTGATCAGCGCCACAATCAGCGCTGCAGTCCCAGCCGCCCATTCCTGAGGCCCGCCCTGCATCAGCAGATAGGTGACCAGCGACAGGATCAGACTGCCCGGCAGTGCCTGCAGCCCGCGCGCCCAGGGGCCGTGGTCCGGCAGCCGCCGGCCCAGCAGATAGCCCGAAAGCCGCACGGCAAAGGTTGCCGCTGCCAGGCCGAGGATCAGGGTCCAAGTCTCAGTCATTGCCCAGCACTCCGGCAATGGCTGCACCGGCCGCGCCGCCCAGGATCAGCGTCCAGGTGGGATCCAGCGGTGTCAGCAGGCCCGCCAGCAGCACGGTGGCGATGGACCCGCCCCACGGCAGTAGCATGGCCCTGCCGCTCCACAGGGAACGCAGGATGGCGATAAAGGCAGCGGTGAAGGCAAAATCCATGCCCAGGGCCTTGGGCTCCGGCACTGCCGTGGCGACGCTGGCCCCCGCCACAGTGGCCAGCACCCAGACTGCGACCAGCCCCAATCCGCCGCCCACCAGATACCAGTAGCCCGCGCGATGGCCGCGGGCGCGCATGGCGTGCATCAGCGCCCAGTTCTCATCCGTGGCCAGATGCACCCCCAGCAACACCTGCCACCAGGGCCGTCCGGCAAGCTCATCCCGCAGCGAGGCGGTGATCAGCAGGAGCCGCAGGTTCAGCGCAAGGCCCGCCAGCAGGGCGGCGCCTGCTCCTGCGCCCGTCACCAGCCGCTCGACGGCGATGATCTGCGAGGAGCCGGCAAAGACGATGGTGCCCATCACCCCGGTCTGCAGCCCGTCCATCTGCGCCTGCGCGGCAAGCAGGCCAAAGGCAAGTCCGTAGACTGCGACGCCCACCGCCAGCGGCAGAATGTCCCGCAACCCGTCCATCAGCTGGCTGCGGGCGCCGGGCAGGGCGGTGATCTGCTGAACGGCCATTGCTAGGCTCCTATGGTAACAGGTGTGATATTCATCTATACCGAACGTTAGTCTTCCATACCGAACGAACAGGATGTTCGTCAAGTCGAACGATTGGGTGAAATATTGAACGATTCCGCGCCTCACCAGATGATTGCCGCTGCCATCCAGCGCGAGCGCAGCCGCGCCGGGATGTCGCTCTCTGCCCTTGCGGCCAAAGCGGGAATTGCCAAGTCGACCCTGTCCCAGCTGGAGGCAGGCAATGGAAACCCCAGTGTGGAGACGCTTTGGGCCTTGGCGGCGGCGCTAGATATCCCGCTGAGCCTGCTGTTTGAAACCGAGGCGCCGGCCACCAGGCTGATCCGCGCAAGCGAGGGCGAGGTGCTGGCGTCGGAGCAGTCCGATTTCGCCGCGGTCCTGCTGTCGCGCAGCCCGCCAAACGTGCGCCGGGATATCTACCGGGTGGTGATGCAGCCCGGAGAGATCCGCCGCGCCCAGCCGCACCCGCGCGGCACGGTAGAGCATATGCTGGTCTGTTCCGGCCAGATGCAGGCCGGGCCGGAGGGGCAGGAGGAACAGCTGTGGCCCGGTGACTACTACACCTTTCCGGGAGACCATCCGCATACCTATGAGGCGCGGCGGAGCGGCACGATGTTCCTGATGGTGATGGAGGCGCCCTGACCGGCGCCCTCAGAAATCAGGCTTCACCCGGAACTTCAGCGACTCGCCGCTGTCGGGGTGCTTGATCCGCAACTCCTCGGAATGCAGCATCAGCCGCGGGTGCTCCAATGCCGCGCCGCTTGCATAAAGCGGGTCGCCCAGGATCGGGTGCCCCAGTGACAGCATATGCACCCGCAATTGGTGCGAACGCCCTGTCTTGGGGGTCAGCCGCACCCGTGTGGCATCGTCCTCATACTTCATTACCCGCCAGTCGGTGACAGCGGGCTTGCCGGTTTCATGGCAAACCATCTGTTTCGGGCGGTTCGGCCAGTCGACGATCAGCGGCAGGTCCACGGTGCCGCTGCGCGGCTCCAGCCGGCCCGCCACTCTCGCGACATAAGCCTTCTTCGCGCTGCGCTTCTCAAACTGCATCGACAGGTGGCGCTGCGCATGCGGAGTGAGGCCGAATACCATCACGCCGGAGGTATCACGGTCCAGCCGGTGCACCAGCAGCGCCTCGGGGAACACTGCCTGGATGCGGCTGATCAGGCAATCGGCCAGATGCTCCCCGCGCCCCGGCACTGACAACAGTCCGGCAGGCTTGTTCACCGCCAGCAGTTCGGCGTCATGGTGCAGGATCTCCAGCGGGTCCTGCGGCGGAGTGTATTCGCTTGATACGGCCATAGGCGCTTGCCTACTGCGGGATCAGGGCAAGGGCAAGCGGCGCCGCGCGGCTTTCCCGCAGGCGGCGCCTTTGTTAAATTGACACTGTCCCGGCGATCCGGTAACCGGCGCGCCTCACTGACACATGGGGACGATGCATGGCACGCAAACGCAAAGGGCGCGATATTTCCGGCTGGCTGGTGGTGGACAAGCCCGCAGGGCTGACCTCGACGGCGGTTGTGAACAAGGTGCGCTGGGCGCTGGAGGCCAAGAAGGCCGGCCATGCGGGCACCCTGGACCCCGAAGCAACCGGCGTTCTGGCGGTGGCGCTGGGCGAGGCGACCAAGACCGTTCCCTATATCACCGACGCATTGAAGGCCTATACCTTCACTGTGCGGCTGGGGCAGGCGACCAATACCGACGATGCCGAGGGCGAGGTGATTGCCGAAAGCACCGAACGCCCCACCGATGAACAGATCAAGGATGCGCTGCTGCCCTTCCTGGGTGAGATCATGCAGGTGCCCCCCAATTTCTCCGCCGTGAAGATCGACGGCCAGCGCGCCTATAAGCTGGCCCGCGATGGCGAGGATGTGGAGATCGAGGCCCGCCCGCTGTGGGTCGAGGAGCTGATCATGGTGGACCGCCCGGACGAAGACCACGTGGTGCTGGAGATGACCTGCGGCAAGGGCGGCTATGTGCGCTCGATCGCCCGTGACCTGGGCGCAGCGCTGGGCTGCCATGGGCATGTCAAGGAACTGCGCCGGATCTGGTCTGGTCCCTTTGATGCGGCTGAAGACGGGATTTCGCTGGAGGAGATCGACCGTCTGGCGCGCACGCCGGAGCTGGACGCCTACCTGCGCCCGCTGGAGGAAGGGCTGGCCGATTTGCCTGAGGTCAAATGCACCCCCGAAGGTGCAGTCCGGCTGCGCAACGGCAACCCGGGCATGGTAATGCCCAGCGATGAAGTTGAATACGGCGATGAGGCCTGGGCCTCGCTCGACGGCCAGGCGGTGGCGGTTGGCGTCTATAAATCGGGCGCCCTGCATCCCAGCCGGGTCTTCAATCAGGAAACAAGCGCCGGTTAACAAGGCGTAACTTTTTGGGTCAGCAGCTTTGACCGGATGTTTCGCGCGCGAAACATTTGGACAGCAACGCTGACCTATTTCCCCATTGGGTGTTCTGCGGCCTTGTCTAGGCTGGAGTGGCCGTTTCGTTGATTCCGAACACAGAATAAAACTCCTGCGCGGTCAGGATGATACTGGCCTGCGCGCCCTCTTCGGCGCTGATTTGGTTGCCGGCCGCATCGCGCCAGCGGTCCTCGCTGGTGGAGTAATCGTCATGGAAGGCGATACTGATCCCCGGCTGATCCCCGGGCAATGTTGCGATGGCAATACCGTCCATGGCGATCAGAGTGCTGTCCTGATCCGCGTCGTATTCGACGCTCAGCCCGGCAATGGCATCTTCCAGGGTGGAATCCGGAAGCGTGCTGTGGCTGGTGACAACCGGAAAATCGATCCGCAACTGATCCTCTGACGGATCGAAATCGGTGATCTCCGCCGCCGGGGTTCCTGCCTCGTAAACATTGGTATAGGCGTGGAAGCTGTCCGCCCCCTCGCCGCCGGCGGCCGTGGTGCCGGGACCGATCCACAGCAGGTCATCCCCGGCGCCGCCATGGAGCACATCGCCGTCGTCGCCAACCTGGGTCAGGTCGCCCGGGTAGTGATTGTAGGAGCCGTCATAGTGGACCGCGCCGCTGCCGCTGAAGAGCGTGTCGTCGCCTGCGCCGCCGGACAGGGTATCAGCACCGCTTTCGCCAAAGATCACGTCGTCGCCTGCAGTGCCACTTAGACTGTCGCCGCCCGATGTGCCGCGGATCGCATCCAGGGTGAACGGCGCGGTTCCGCCGGGGCCTTCAAAGTGCACCGTGCGGTCAACGTCGCCACCACTGGTCAGAAAATCCACTTGCAGAGTTTCACCTTCACCCAGGGAAACGCCCGGCAGGGTCAGGATCGTTTGGTTGTTGAGGGTGTCGATGAAGCGCAGGCCGATGCCGTCTTCGGCCTCGATCAGCTCAACGTAACCAGTGTTATAGGGCGTCAGGGCCAGCCGGTCGGCGCCCAGTTCAAAATCCGCGATCAGCGTTTGACGGCTGCCCTCATCGTCCAGGACAAAGCGGTCTGCCCCCGCGCCGCCCCGGGCGGTATTGTCCGCACCCAGATGCAATTCATCATCGCCGCTGCCGCCGTCCAGCAGATCCAGGTCGCCGGCATTGCCCGTCAGCGTGTCGTTTCCATCCCCGCCGTCCAGCACGTCGTCTGTTCCCGCGGTGCCGGACAATTGGATGGATTGGGGCGGCGGGTCTGGTTCAACCGGAGTGTCCGGTTCCGCCGGTCCGGCGGTTTCTTCGCCGGAATTTTCTGCTCCGTCAAAGCCAGCTGCTATGGCGGTGCCTGCAAGTGCAAGGAAGAAAAGAAGTTCCATATCACCCAGGTCAAAAAAACCGATCAATGCCATCGCGGTAAAAATGCGCCCGCAGTTCTTCTGCAGGCTGCGGGAAACCTGCTTGGAACGCAACCTGTGCCGGTCTAAATACGCCGCCATGATCATCCGCAGCCACACCAAGGGCGATGCGCCCTCGACCGCCGTTTATTCCGACTGCGAAACCTACCGCTACAGCCTGACCAGGGTTTGGGATCCGGCCGGGCCGCTGGTGATGTTCGTGATGCTGAACCCCTCGACAGCAACCGAAGTGCAGAACGACCCCACCATCGAGCGCTGCGAGCGGCGCGCCCGGGCACTGGGGTTCGGCGGGTTCCGGGCCACCAACATCTTTGCCTGCCGGGTGACCGACCCGCGGGAGATGCGCAGGCTGGAGGCGCCGGAGGGGCCGGACAACATGGCCGCCATCCTTGAAGGCATGGAGTGGGCGGATATGGTGATCTGCGCCTGGGGTATCCATGGCGCACATCGCGGTCAGGGCGCGCGGGTGGAAGGCGTGCTGCGGGAAACGGGCAAACCGCTCCATCACCTTGGTCTCAGCAAGGCGGGTCATCCGAAGCATCCTTTGTACATCGCCTACAGCCAGCAGCCGCAGCCGTGGCTTGCGGGCACCGGGTCCTGAATTCAAACACCCGTTAACTGATGTTCTTGTTTTGTTTTGCCATTCAGCTTGCAGCATGAGAGTGTTTCTTTGATTGGGTTTGTGTCTTGGGGTTGAGTGGCGATGTTGTGGCTGGCGAGCATGTTGGGACTGATGGCGGTGGGCGGAGCCGTCCTGGCGGAGACCGGGACCGATGAGGATGAGGGCAGCAGCGCCCCGTCCGGCCCTGAGGCGGAGGGTGACGGTCTGGACGGCGGCTTCATCGAGCCCGGCGGCGAGGCGGTGGCAGACGGGGGCAGTGCGGAGTCAGCAGGCACGGAAGATGGCGAAACCCTGACCGGCACCGAACACGGCGATGTGCTGGCAGGCAGCGGCCAGGCCGACAGCATCAGCGGCGGCGGCGGTGATGACCAAATCGGCGGGTACGGCGGGGAAGACTGGCTGGAGGGCGGTTCCGGCAGCGATGTGCTGCACGGCGGTGCCGGAGATGACAGCCTGCTTGGCGGTGCAGATGAGGACCTGCTGCATGGCGAAGACGGAGATGACGTCCTGCAAGGCGGGGAAGGCGGCGACACACTGTACGGGCATTTCGGCAATGATAGCCTGCTGGGCGGCGGCGGCGCGGATGTGCTGCATGGCGGCCGGGAGGAGGATAGGCTGGAAGGCGGAGACGGCGCGGATTCGCTGCATGGCAATGACGGCGACGACAGCCTGACTGGCAGCGCCGGTGAAGATGCGTTGTTCGGCGGCAGCGGCAATGACGTGGTATCCGGCGCCGGGGATGGCACTGACCAGGATTTTGTCAACGGCGGTGATGGTGATGACACGCTGATAGCCGGGGCTGGCGATGTGCTCACCGGCGGCGCAGGTGCCGATCTCTTTGCAGCGGGCAGCTGGACCGGCACTGCCGGAGCCGTGCAGCTGATGGATTATGATGCCGCAGAGGACCAGCTGGTGCTGGTCTGGGACTTCGAGGGCGGTGCGGAACCGCAGGTGGCGGTGCAGCAGAATCCGGAAGCCGAAGGAGAGCGGCTGATACTTGTGAACGGGGAACCGGTTTTGCGGGTCTCGGGCGCAGAAGGCCTGACCGTGGCCGACCTGGTGCTGATCGACACTGCATCGGCTGCGGCGGCCGGAATGCTGCCGCAGTAGGCTGGACAGCTGATGCCGGACCGCCTCACATAGTCTTTGCCTTTGCAGCGGAAACAGCTTATACGCCCGCATCTGCCGCGATTCTGCGGCAGGTATCTCCACGGGCCTGTGCTGGACGACATCCCGGCCTGAGCCATCCACTCTAACCTATGAAGGAGACCCCGATGTCGATCACTGCGGAAGAAAAAGCGCGCCTGATGAAAGAATTCGCAACCAAAGAAGGCGACACCGGTTCCCCGGAAGTCCAGGTTGCAATCCTGACCTCGCGCATCAACACCCTGACTGAGCACTTCAAAACCCACAAGAAGGACAACCACGGCCGCCGTGGCCTCCTGAAAATGGTTGCTCAGCGCCGCAAGCTGCTGGACTACACCAAAGGCAAGGATGAGGCCCGTTACCAGGACCTGATCAAGCGCCTGGGCATCCGCCGCTAATCCGCGCTTATCCGGATTTTCTGCGCCCGTTCCGAAAGGAGCGGGCGTTTTCTTTTGCACCTGCCTTGCAATACAGCGGTGTGCTCCCGCGCCTGCAGGCCCCCCGGCTGCGCGGGCAGCCTTTGGCCTTGGGCGTGGCCCGTGCTGCGCACGGACGGTTGCTGCCTGCGGCACGCAGGCCTTTGCGGGCCCGTGGCCGGTTTGAAAACGAAACGCCGCCCCGGATGGAGCGGCGTTTTGTCTTTGCCGGAAGCGGCGCGGGCTATTCGCCGTAGGGCACCCAGATGTTCTTGACCTCGGTGGCCTCCTGCAGGAAGCGCTTGGTCCGGTCCTGCATCCAGTCGGTTGCGGTGCCGTTGTTGACCCAGGTGCGCTTCAGGTTCCCTGCCGAAGCCGCCTCGATCCCTGCGGACAGATCGGTGGAGGAGAAGCTCCAGACCGCATCCACGTTCAGATGCGACGCCAGCGGTTTCGCCAGCTCCGCATGGCTGCCGGTCAGGATGTTGACCACACCGCCAGGCACGTCCGAAGTGTCCAGAACCTGGTAGAAATCGGTTGCCGCCAGCGGGAAGGGCTCGGAGGCTGCCAGCACCACCCGGTTGCCCATGGCAATCGCCGGCGCCATCACCGAGACCAGACCCAGCAGCGGCGCCTCATCTGCGCAGAGCGCGCCGATCACGCCAACCGGCTCTTTCATTGCCAGCGCCACGCCGCGGATCGGCACGCCATGCACCTGGCCGTCGTATTTGTCGGCCCAGGCCGCAGCGGAGAACAGGCGCTGGATCGAGGCTTCGACCTCTGCCGCGCCGCCTTTCTTTCCGGTCATCGTGTCGATGCGGGCTGCAAACTCATCCGCACGGGCGGAAAGGTTTTCGCCGATGTAATAGATAATCTGCGCCCGCAGGTGCCCGGTGGTCTTGGACCACTTGCCAGCCCCCGCCGCAGCCTCCACTGCGTTGCGGACATCCTTGCGGTTGGCAAGGCCAACGTGGCCCAGCAGCGCGCCGGACTTGCCATAGACGGCCTGGCTGTAGCCGCCATCCGGGCGTGCCTGCTTGCCGCCAACGTAGAGCTTGGCGGTGCGGTCCAGCGGGTCGACCGGGGCGCCATTGCCGGCAAACGCCTCAACCTTGGCCAATTGCTTGGCCTTCGATTTCGGACGGGTATAGGCGGCAAGCCCCTCCCAGCCGCCTTCGCGCCCGAAGCCGCTTTCGCGCACACCGCCGAAACCGGCGGCGGCGTCGAACATATTGGTGCCGTTGACCCAGACCACGCCCGCGGCCAGTTGCGGCGCCATGTCGAGGGCCAGGTTCACGTTTTCGGTCCAGACGGTCGCAGCCAACCCGTAACGGGTGTTGTTGGCCAGCTCCACCGCCTCTGCCGGGGTGCGGAAGGTGCAGGAGACCAGCACCGGGCCAAAGATCTCCTCCTGCATCAGCGGATCGGCGGGCGACAGGCCCTCGATCAGCGTCGGCGGGTAGAAGCAGCCTCCCGCGGGCATCTCGACCTGTGCCTGGTGCATGGTGCCTGCGGTGTTGGCCGCAACCATGCCGCTGATGGTGTCCAGCTGCACCGGGTCGACCACGGCGCCGACGTCGATGCATTTGTCGAGCGGGTTGCCGACGCGCAGCCCGTCCATGCGGGCCTTCAGCTTGGTGTGGAAGCGGTCAGCGATGCCTTCCTGCACCAAGAGGCGCGAGCCGGCGCAGCAGACCTGGCCCTGGTTGAACCAGATCGCATCCACCAGGCCTTCGATGGCGGAATCAATATCGGCGTCGTCAAAGACGATGTAGGGCGACTTGCCGCCCAGCTCCAGCGTCAGCGCCTTGCCGCTGCCTGCGGTGGCCTCGCGGATCTTGCGGCCGACGGAGGTGGAGCCGGTGAAGGCGATCTTGTCCACATCCGCTGCGGTGATCATCTCGCCCGCGGCGCCGTCGCCGGTGACGATGTTGACCACACCCTTGGGCAGGCCCGCCTGGCGGCAGATGTCGGCGAACAGCAGCGCGGTCAGGGAGGTGTATTCCGCCGGTTTCAGCACCACCGTGTTGCCCATGGCGATGGCCGGGGCAATCTTCCACGCCAGCATCAGGAGCGGGAAGTTCCACGGGATGATCTGGCCGCAGACACCGAGGGCTTCTGCGTCCGGCAGCTCGCTCTCCATCAGCTGCGCCATGCCCGCGTGATAGTAGAAATGCCGCTGCGCCAGGGGGATGTCGATGTCGCGGCTTTCGCGGATCGGTTTACCGTTGTCCAGCGTCTCCAGCACCGCAAAAAGGCGGGCGTGTTTCTGCAGCAGGCGCGCGATGGCATAGAGGTACTTGGCGCGTCCTGCGCCGCCAAGACCGGCCCAGCCGCCCTGCGCCTTGCGGGCGGCCTCAACTGCGGCATCCACATCACCTTGCGTGGCCTGGGTCAGGGTGGCCAGCACCTCGCCGGTGGCCGGGTTCCTGCTGTCGAAACCGTCGCCGGGGGCAGTGAACCCGCCGTTGATGAAATGGCCGAACCGGCTGCCTTGATCAACCAGCCAGGCCAGTGCCTCGGCAGCGCCTTCGGGGGCGGGGCCGTAGTCCATGGTGTCGAAAATCTCTTTGATGGTCATGTGTTCAGCCCTCAGCCCATGGAGTGGCGGTAGCCGGCGGAGTATGCCCCGGTGACATGATGTTCCAGCTGGCGCTCGATATCGCCCAGCAGCGACGAGGCGCCAAAGCGGAACAGGTCGGGCTGCAGCCAGCGGTCGCCCAGCTCATCTTTCATCAGCGCCAGATAGACCAGCGAGTCCTTGGCCTTGGAAATACCGCCCGCAGGCTTGTAGCCGACGCGGTAGCCGGTGCGGTCATAATAGTCGCGGATCGCGCGGATCATCACCAGCGAGACCGGCAGGGTGGCGTTGACGCTTTCCTTGCCGGTGGAGGTTTTGATGAAGTCGGCGCCGGCCATCATGCAGACCAGCGAGGCGCGCGCCACGTTGCGCAAGGACCCCAGCTCGCCAGTGGCCAGGATCGCCTTCACATGGGCGTCGCCGCAGGCCTGGCGGAAGGCTTTCATCTCGTCATAAAGCGCCTGCCAGTTGCCCTGCAGCACATGACGGCGGGTGATCACGATGTCGATCTCCTCGGCACCGTCCTTGACGCTTTCCTCGATCTCAGCGACTCGCAGGTGGAACGGCGAAAGGCCGGCCGGGAAGCCGGTGGACACAGCGGCGACCGGAATGCCGGTGCCTTCCAGCGCCTTGACAGCGGTCGGGATCATGTCGTGGTAGACGCAGACCGCGCCGGTGGTGAGGCCCTCCATCCCCAGCCTGCGCAGGAGGCCGGCGCTGACCGGCTGGCGCGCCTTGGCGCACAGGCGGCGGACGCGGCCTTCGGTGTCGTCACCGGACAGGGTGGTGAGGTCGATCAAGCTGATGGCTTTCAGCAGCCAGGCAGCCTGGTGGTCTTTCTTGACGCTGCGGCGGCCTGGCAGGGTGGCGCAGCGGCGTTCGATGGCCGATGTGTTGGCCTGCACGGCAGCGACCCAGTCCAGGTCCAGATCCATGCCCGGATTGCGCGGCTCTGCCAGCTGCGGCAGCTGCGCGCTTCGTTCAGCGGTTTGGCTATCCATTGGAAATCCTCGGAAGAGTTCCGTGCGAAAATCGCACGGGTGCGGCATATTGGCAAGCGAGCGGCCCCGCAGACGGGTATTTTTTTGACTAAATGGACAAAAAATTCAAGAGGCAGGGCCTGTGCCCGCGCGGAAAGCCGCTGGGAAATGGCTCCATTGGGGCACTTTTCAGCTAAACTCAATCGCAGCTCGGCGGTTGCGCATTCCGGTGGCAGAATCGCCCATACATGCTAAATTTAGGGGTATGAGCAGTGCAGAACCCCATATCGGCGAAGAAAACGCCCTGAACAGCCGGCCAATCATCCGCCAGCTGGATGACAGCGCCATCAACCGGATTGCCGCGGGCGAAGTGGTGGAACGCCCCGCATCAGCCGTGAAGGAGCTGGTGGAAAATGCCATTGACGCCGGTGCCACTCGGATTACGGTGGAGATCGCTGATGGCGGCAAAACGCTGATCCGGGTGACGGATGACGGCTGCGGCATGACGCCGGAGGACCTGCCGCTGGCACTGAGCCGCCATGCGACCTCCAAGATCGACGGCTCGGATCTGCTGAACATTCACACCTTCGGCTTCCGCGGCGAGGCATTGCCTTCACTCGGCGCGGTCGGGCGGCTGACGATCACAAGCCGGGCGCAGGGTCATGAGGCGGCGCAGATCCGGGTCTCCGGCGGCAAGCTGGAGCCGGTGAAGCCGGCCGCCTTGCGCGCGGGCACCATTGTTGAGCTGCGCGACCTGTTCTTTGCAACGCCGGCGCGGCTGAAGTTCATGCGCACCGACCGGGCCGAGTCGCAGGCGATCGGGGACACGATAAAGCGCCTGGCGATGGCTGAGCCTTCGGTGGGCTTCACCCTGCGCGACGTCTCGGGCGGCGGCGAAGGGCGGGTCACTTTCCGCGCCGATCCCTTGAGCGGCGATCTGTTTGATGCGCTGCACGGGCGGCTGGCCTCGGTGCTGGGACGGGAATTTGCGGAAAACGCGCTGAAGATCGACGCCACCCGCGAAGGCATCCGGCTTTATGGCTATGCGGCTTTGCCGACTTATTCCCGCGGCGCGGCAGTGGCCCAGTTCCTGTTTGTGAACACCCGGCCGGTGAAGGACAAGATGCTGACGGGTGCGCTGCGCGCCGCATATTTCGATTTCCTCAGCCGCGACCGCCACCCGGCGGCGGCACTGTTCATCGATTGCGACCCGCAGCTGGTTGACGTGAACGTGCATCCGGCCAAATCCGAGGTCCGGTTCCGCGATCCCGGACTGGCGCGCGGGCTGATCGTTTCCTCCCTGCGCCATGCGCTGGCGGAGGCCGGGCACCGCGCTTCGACCACCGTGGCGGGGGCCACGCTCGGGGCGATGAAGGCGGAGCAGCCCACGGCAACCGGTGCCCCCCGGATCTATCAGATGGACCGTCCCTCCTTAGGCGCTCGGACGGCATCTTGTGCGGGGCAGCAGCCGGACAGCTTTGCGCCAGCGCCCGCCCATCAGCCCCCGGCGTCTCCGGGCTTTGCAGAGCTGGCCGGCGCCTACAGCGGCCGGGTGACAGAAACGCCGGAGGCCCCGATGGCCCCGGGTCAGCCCTCGGATGCGCCTGAAGCCGCCGCGCCCGGGGCCGAAGCTCTGCCGCTTGGCGCGGCGCGCGGCCAGGTGCATGAGAATTACATCATCGCCCAGACCACCGACGGCATGGTGATTGTCGACCAGCACGCCGCGCATGAGCGGCTGGTCTATGAGAAGTTGAAACGCCAGATGGCCGAAAACGGCGTCGCGGCGCAGGCGCTGCTGATCCCGGAAATCATCGAACTCAGCGACAACGACTGCGCCTGCCTTTTGGGGGTGGCCGATGAAATGGCAAAGTTCGGGCTTGGCATCGAGGCGTTCGGCGGCAACGCCATTGCGGTGCGGGAAACCCCGGCGATCCTGGGCGAAGTGAACGCCGAGGCAATGATCAAGGACATCCTGGATGAGCTGTCGGACCAGGGCGAAAGCCAGCTGGTGCAGGCGCGGGTTGAGGCGATTCTGAGCCGGGTCGCCTGCCATGGCTCGATCCGCTCCGGCCGCCGGATGCGGGGGGAGGAGATGAACGCGCTTTTGCGGGAGATGGAGGCAACCCCCCATTCCGGCCAGTGCAACCATGGCCGTCCGACCTATGTGGAATTGAAACTGGCAGATATCGAGCGCCTGTTCGGGCGCACATGAACAAGAACCCCCGTTTAAGGGAGGACGAGCAGTGACATTGGAACAGGCCCATTGGGCGATTTACGCGCTGGCCGGATTGGCCGCGCTTCTGGCGCTGGCAGGGTTGCGGCTGCGCGGCGCGGCGCGGCAGCTGGAACAGATGAACGCGGATCAGCGAAGCCATATCGCCGGACTGAAAGCGGAAGTCGCCCGGCTGCCGGAGCTGACGGACGAGTTGGCCACCCTGCGCCGCGTGCATGAGAACGAACGCGCTGGCCGCTATCAGGCCGAGGCGCAGGTGCAGGCGCTGAAGGCAGAGCACGCCGCGCGGCTCGAAGAGCTGAAGCACATGAACCAGCAAATGGAGCACAAGTTTGCGTCGCTGGCCTCGGGTGTGCTGAAGCAGAATTCCGAGAGCTTCCTGAGCCTGGTCAGCGAGCGGTTCCAGGCGCACAGCAAGACAGCGGATGTGGATCTGGCCAAGCGCCACGCCGCGATTGAGAGCCTGGTAAAGCCGCTGGATCAAAAACTGGGCCAGTTCGGCGAGCGGATCAAGGAAATCGAGCAAGCCCGCAACGAGGCCTATGGCGCAATCCAGGCGCAGGTGAAGCATCTGGCGGAGGGCCAGGCGGCGCTGGGCGGCGAGACCCGCAAGCTGGTGCAGGCCCTGCGGGCGCCCAAGACCCGCGGCCGCTGGGGCGAGATGCAGCTGCGCCAGGTGTTCGAGATGGCCGGCATGGCCGAGCATGTGGATTACGAGCTGGAGAAAAGCGTCGGCACCGATGAGGGCCTGCGCCGCCCCGACGCGGTGGTGCGTATTCCCGGCGGCAAGAACATCGTGGTGGACGCGAAAACGCCACTAGAGGCCTATCTGGATGCGCTGGAGGCGGAGACGCCCGACGCTCAGCAGGCGGCACTTGCCCGCCACGCAAACCATGTGAAGACCCATGTGCGGCAGCTGGCCTCCAAGTCCTATCAAAGCGCACTGGGCGAGACTCCGGATTTCGTGGTGATGTTCATCCCTGGCGAAACCTTTGTCTCGGCTGCGGCGGAAGCGGACCCGGGCCTGATCGAATACGCCTTTGAGAACAAGGTTCTGATCGCCACGCCGACCACGTTGATGGCCCTGGTCAAGTCGATTGCCTATGGCTGGCAGCAGGAGAAGATGGCGGAGAACGCGGTTGAAGTGCAGAAGACCGCCAAGGAGCTCTATGACCGGCTGGCGACCTTCTCCAAGAATCTGGCGTCGGTCGGGCGGTCGCTGTCCTCTTCGGTGAACAACTACAACAAGGCGGTGGGCTCGCTGGAGGCCCGGGTGCTGCCGTCTGCCCGGCGGTTCGAAGCGATGGGGGTGGTTTCCAATGGCGCTGAGCTGGAAGATCCGGGCCAGGTGGAAGTCGAACCGCGCCAGGTGGCGCTGCTGGCGGAAGAGTAGATGCGGCTGCCGACGGCATTGCGTGCAGCGGCTGCGGGAGAGGCAGCGCTGTTGAACGCAGCCGAGGTGGAAGCCGAACGCATCGTTGCGCTTTTGCGGATTGCCGTGGCAGTGGGGCTTTTGCTGGCGATGATGCTGGCAGTGGAGTCCGTGCGCGTGATTGACGAGCCGCATTTGCGGCGCCAGATCGGGTTGGCGGCAGCCACCATGCTTTCTTATCTGGCGGTCGGAGTGCTGATCTATTGGATGATCGGCAGAGGGCTGTTCAAGCCCTGGATGATTTGGCTGGCGGTTTTGACAGACTGCTCATTCCTTCTTTTGAACACCTTTCTGTCGCTGGTGAATACCGGTGTGCCAGGCGGCGCGGTCTTTGCCATGCCCTCCGTTTGGATGGCCCCCGTTGTGCTGGCCTTCGGTGTGCTGCGGCTCAGCCCCTTGCGTCTTGCGGTGATGCTGCTGCTGATTGCAGCCGGGTTTGGCTGGATGATCCTGTGGCAGCCGCCTGAGGCTGCCCCGGATCTGGTGGGAAGGATCAGGCTGACATTGGATTCGCCGCCGAATTTCATGCGCCTGGTGATGCTGTGCTTGGCTGGCGCGGTATTGGTGGTGGCTGCGGTGCGGATGCGGGCTCTGCTGCATCGCTCCATCGAAGAGGCCCGCCAGAAGGCAAATCTGACCCGCTACCTGCCGGCACAGCTGGCAGACCGCCTGGCCGGGGGCGGGCTGGAGGCGCTGCGGGAAGGCCGCCAGCTCCAGATGGCGATCCTGTTCATCGACATCCGCGGCTTCACCAGCTGGTGCGAGGGCCGCGAGCCGCAGGAAGTGAGCCGCCTGATCACGGAATTCAGGGCGCGGGTGGAAGATGTGTCGGCCGGGACCGGAGGTCTGATCGACAAATACATCGGCGACGCCGCGATGATCCTGTTTGATGGTGAGCGGGCCGCAGTGCGGGCGCTGGATTGCGCGGAGGGGCTGCTGGCGCAAATGAAGGGCTGGCGCCGGGAGCGGGAGACGGCCGGGGAAACCGGTCTGGGCGTGGGGATCGGAGTGCATTGGGGCGAGGTGTATTCGGGCGTGACCGGCACGCCGAAGCGCTTGGAGTATTCTGTTTTTGGCGACACGGTGAACACTGCGGCGCGGCTCGAGCAGCTGACCAAGGCGCAGGGCATGGCGGTGATTGCCTCTGCCGCGCTGCTGCGGGAGGCCGGGGCAGAGCCCGCGCGCGACGGCTGGACCGCACTGCCGGCGGAGGTGTTGCGCGGGCACAGTAAGGGGCTTGCGCTCTTCGGGAAGGCGCAGGGGTAGCCGCCGCCCCATTTGCCCCAGATCAAAGACTTAGGCGTTTTGCCTGCGGTTTGATATGCTGAGGCAGCGAACAGAAGGAATGGAGCAATGCTGGAGATCTCAGTCCGCAAAGTGGCGCAGGTGGCGATGATGGCCCGGGAACTGGGCCGGGCGGAAGGAGAGCTGCGCGCCTTCATCGACCGGATGAGCGAGGACCAGCAATCGGAGCTGGTCGGCATCATGTGGGTCGGCCGCGGCAGTTTCGAGCCTGAGGAACTGGCGGATGCGATCTATACCGCCCGCCAGGAAGCTACCACGCCGACTGTCGATTACCTGCTTGGCACGCCGCATTTGGCCGACAATCTGGAGGCCGGACTGGAAGCGCTGGGGATCGACGTCAATGATGTCGAGGACGATGTGATCGGCCGCTGAACCCGCAGCTTCGGTTCGCAATGCAAAAGGGCGCCGCAATCCGGCGCCCTCTGCATTTTGCAACGTGCTATCAAGCCTTGCTGTCAACGACCTCAAGATGCTGGGCCAGCTTGCCGATCTCAGCCATCCACTTTTCGACCAGGGCTGGGTCGCTCGGCGCGGCGTGGACGCCGGCGGCGATCTTGCCGTTCATCGCGGCCTCGATGGCAAAGGACACCGGATAGGAGACCAGACGCGCCATGGCGGTGCCGCGCTCGTCGCCCCAGGCGTCCATGACATAGGTCTTGTGCCAGACCTCGGCGCCGCTTTTCTCGGCTTTCAGGCCGACGCAGAGCACCACCCGGTCCGGCTCACCTTCGTCATAGGCATTCTCGGCCCAGAACTGATCGGACATTTCCTTGAGGCGGGCGTTGCCTTCGGGGCCGGAGAGGGTTTCGACCTCCTTGAACACATCCGCCCAGGCATCGGCCCAGCCGTTGAGGCGCAGGGTGCCGCGGACGAATTCCTTCACTTTCCAGTCTTTGCCGAACTCGTACTGCGCCATGAAGGGGATCGAGTCGCGGTTCGGGTAGACCTCGAAGCTTTCCGGCGCAGGCAGCGGCGCCTCGTAGGAGGAGATCGCGTCCCAGGGGCGGGCAACGTCCAGCTCCTTGAAGTCGCGGATCGACTTGGAGGGTGAGCGCAGCGCCTTCAGAACGCCAAGCGGCGACCAGCTGAACTTGTAGCGGAACGGGTTCGGCGTCTTGGGGATGCCGCCGCAATAGGAGATGAAGCTGATCTCGTTTGCCGGATCAAAAGCATCGGAAGCCTTGTAGTCCGCAACTAGCGCATGCGCCATCAGGTGGTCGATGCCGGGATCCAGGCCCACCTCGTTTATCAGGCAGACGCCGGCATCCTTGGCCTTCTGGTCCAATGTTCGCATTTCCGGCGCGATGTAGGAGGAGGAGACGAAATGCGCGCCGTGCTTGATGGCCAGCTCTGCCAGCGGCACATGCCAGTCGCCGGGCAGCATGGAGACGATGACGTCCTTGGGGCTCAGCATCTGGCCCAGGTTGGCGATGCTGAAGGCGTGGATGTTGGTGGTCAGGTCGCCCACGGCCTCGCGCGCCTTGTCCGTGGTCCGGTTCCAGACCGCCACGTCATGGCCCGCTTCCAGCAGGCGGCGCAGGCCGGGAATTGCCGACAGGCCGGTGCCGCACCAGTGAATAGTCATATGTCAGTCCCTTTCTTGTATTTCAGGATCGCCGCGATGATCGCCAGAACAATGACGATGGAGCAGGCATTGGCAAGGATGATGGGCGCATCGCCCATCAGCAGCCCATAGATCAGCCACAGACTGACGGTTCCGAGAAACATCAGGTTTGCAGGCAGCGACAGTCCTGCCGTGTCGCGCGTGGCCCAGGCCTTCCAGGCTTGGGGGAGCCAGCAGATGGTGCCGAGGATGGCCGCCAGAAATCCGATGGAAGTTGCGGTCATTCCGGCAGGTGCTCCAGGAAGGTGGCCTTGGCCCGGCCCCAGACGCCACTGTCCAGATCGGTCAGGGCCAGCAGCGAAGGCAGCAGCTGGGCCGCGTAATCCTCGGAGCTTTCCACCGGCAGCATCGACGGCAGGTTGTCGATCGCCATCACGTCCAGCACCGGGTTTTCGGCCACGCGAAGGGCGGGGGCCTCCCAGGTTGTTGCACGGTCATAGACCGGCACCGGGTTGTAGTCGCTGTCCGGGTCGCAGGCGACATCGCCGATGGCGGTCAGCTTGCGGTCCGCGCTCAAAGCTTCACGGGGCACAAAGACCGGGGTGCCCGGGCGCGCGAAGATGCAGTTCAGGAACAGGTCATGGGCAAGGATTTCCGGGAACGGGCCGCCGCTTGCGGTCTCGGCCATGTCCCATTTGGTAACGGCGACGCCCATTGCCTCGCAGAGGTCGGCCGCACCGGTGCCGACTCGGCCAAGCGCGCCGATCACGATGGCGGTCGGGCGGTCCATGTTCAGCGCGTCAAGTTCTGCGCCCAGATCTGACAGCAGCGCGTCCTTGCCGGGATAGACGCCAACCGGCCCGCACAGCTCGCCGCGCTGCTGGGCCGCCCAGGATTTCAGTGTCACTGCGGCGCCGGCATAGCCCGCCCAATAACCGAATGCAGCCACCCGGCGGCTGGCCTCATCGACCAGATACTCCAAATCATAAAGCGTGCCGCCGCCGGCCTTGAACCGCTCCAGCAAAGCCTTGCCGGAGTGCTGGCCCTTAAAGGCATGGCCGAACATGATGTGGCGGTGCGGCAGCGGGGTGCCATCCTCGGGCAGCTCCTTGAGGCCGAAGATGATCGCGTCCGCGGGCGCCTGCGGCCAGGAGTTCTCCGGCGCAATCTCGCAGCCTGCATCGATGTAGCCCTGCAGCGGGATTGCCCGCACCGAGCTTTCCTCGACCGTGACCTTGATGCCCGCGGCAAGCAGCGCCTTGGCGCCTTCGGGGGTGAGGCCCACCCGGTCTTCGTTGGGGCGCTGCTCGGCCCGTACCCACAGATGCGTCATTGTCATGTCCTTCAAAGCATTCCCTTGGCATAGACGGCGCGCACAGATGCGCGCTGTTCCATTGCCGTCATAAAGTTCTGGATTTTCGGGAAGTCTGCCACGTTCACCCCGTCACCTTCCAGCCATGTGCAAACTACGTAAAGGTAGCAATCGGCGAGGCTGACCGTGTCACCCAGAACAAAAGGCCCGCGCAGGCCAAACTGGCTGATGTAGCCGCAGGAGGCCGCCATGGTCTGGGGCACCATCTTCTGCATGTCTTTCCAGCTCGAGCGTTCCTTGGCCCAGCGGTGGCCGCGGCGCATGTGGGCGTGATTCACATGCATGGTGGAGGCGAGGTAGAACATCACCTCGCGCATCCGGGCCAGCAGCACCGGGTCCTGCGGGCGCAGACCGGCGTCCGGAGCCATATCGGCGATGTACTCCAGCAGCGCGCCGGTTTCGGTCAGGATGCCGCCCTCCACCGCCAATGCGGGCACCCGGCCCTTTGGGTTGATCTGGGCATAGGCCGCACCGGTCTGTTCCTTGGCGGCAAAGTCGATCTTCACCGCCTCATAGTCTATCCCGGCTTCTTCGAGCGCGATGGCCACGGCCACCGAGATGGTATTGGGGGCGTAGTAGAGCTGCATGTCTTCCCTCCCGTTCATGTCTCAGAAATGTGTTTGGGCAAAATGCCGGTCCGGCGCTTCCAGATGCGGCACCGCGTTGAACAAAACCGGGCTCCAGTGGCCACCGATGGGGAACAGCCGGTGCATCGAGGTGTTCATCACCGCCAGGGCAATCCGGGCCATGCCCGCCGTGTCCAGCCCCATCGCCTGCCGCAGCGCCATCGAGATCAGCCCGCCGGAGGTCACCACCAATGCCGGGCCGTCTCCCGCCGCGATCTCTTCCAGCGCCTGCCGGGTGCGGGTCTCGAAGTTTTCCCAGCTTTCGTATGGTTCGGCAATGTCGCCGGCCGCCCAGGCGGTAAAGACCTTGGGCAGGTGCTCGACGAACCCCTCGCGTTCCTCTGGAATCGGCAGCCCGTGCTGATCGCGCATCGCCTCGGCGAGGGCGAAATACTCCATCTCGTTCAGCCGGGCGTCCTGCACCGCATCGGCAAAGCCCATCGAGGCTGCGGTTTCGGTATGCCGGGTCAGCGTGCCGCAATAGATACGCGGATGATGGCTGCCGCTGGCCCGCAGATGGTCACCCAGCCAAGCTGCCTGCTGGTGGCCCAGATCGCTGAGCCGGTCATAGCTGGCCTCGTCGCGGGCCTGGGTGTTTGCCTGGCCGTGGCGGATCAGCGTGATGTGGGACATGGGCGGGCGGCTCCGTTGTTACCGGGGGAGTCTTAGGGGAGCTTGCAGGCAGAGAAAAGGGCAGGCTTGCCGCCGCCAAGATCAAATTCGTTGAGGCCAAGGAAAACTTGGCCCAGTGTGCTGTTGCCAGCTAGGAGACCTGCCATGACCCTCGACCCTCAGCGCTTTCTCGATGACCTGCACAAGCTGCGCAGCTTTGGCGCGTCAGGCGTGGGCAAGGGGGTGGTGCGGCAGGCCTACTCGGATGCCGACATCGCTGCGCGCAAATGGCTGGCGGGACAGATGAAAGAGGCCGGGTTAGAGCCGCATTTCGACCCTCTCGGCAATCTCTTTGGCCTGGCCGGGGAGAAGAGCCTGCTTGTGGGGTCGCACAGCGACAGCCAGCCCGAGGGCGGATGGCTGGACGGGGCGCTGGGCGTGGTGGCCGGGCTGGAGGTTGCCCGCGCGGCCAAGGAAGCAGGCGGGCCGCCCATCTCCTGCGTCAGCTTCCAGGATGAGGAGGGGCGGTTCGGAGTGCTGACCGGCTCGGATGTCTGGACCGGCAAGCTGGCGCTGGCTGAGGCGGACGGCTTTGCCGACAACACTGGCAATACCCTAGCGGACATGCGGGCGCAGATGGCGGAACCGGCCGGGGATTTCCTGCCGCACAGCCGGTTCAGCGGCTTTCTGGAGATGCACGTCGAGCAGGGCCCGTACCTGGAGGAAACCGGTCTGGCAATTGGAGTGGTGACGGATATCGTCGGCATCCGCGACATGCGCATCACGTTTGAAGGCCGCCAGAACCACGCTGGCACCACGCCGATGCATATGCGCCGGGATGCGTTCCAGGCGCTTTCCGCCTTCAATGCGGCTCTAAACAGCCGGTTTGCCAATGCGGTGACACTCGCCACGGTCTGGACCATCGGAAATGTGGCGCTGCACCCCAATGCGTCCTCTGTGGTGCCGGGGCGGGTGGAGTTCTCCATGCAGTGGCGGGATGCGGATGCCGGCCGGCTGGCACGCATGGAAGCCATAATCAAGGACACCGCGCAGGAGATAGCTGCCAGCCACGGCGTGACGGCGAAGCTTGGTCCGGTGATGGGCATAGAACCGGCCGCGATGGATGCACGGTTTCAGGCGGAACTGGCAGACGCGGCGGAGGTGCTGGCCCCTGGCAAGTGGCAAAAGATGCCCTCCGGCGCGCTGCATGATGCGGCCAATCTGGCAACGGTGATGCCTGCGGGGATGCTATTTGTCCCGTCCATCGGCGGCATCAGCCATGCCTTTGACGAGGACACCGATGAAGCGGATCTGGTGCTTGGGCTGAAGGTGCTGGACCGCACTGCCCGGGCCTTGGCCGGGTGATCTCCCGCCTGTTTCCAGTCCCCCTGGTGGAGGCCCGTCACATTTGGGCCGGACGCCGCTGATGCTGCGCGGGTCAGGCCCGGCCGTAGCCGCGTTTGATCATCCGGTTGCGGTGTTTGTCGGCGGCCAGCGAGGCCTCGCGCAGGTTGCCGTAGATATTGATCACGCTTTGCCCGTTGCCGCCGGCCACGCCCCATTCCCGCAGCACGGAGACTTCGGAGAACAGGTTCATCGCCAGCTCAATGCGGTAGAACCGCGACGGGCGCGAGGGGGCTTGGCGGTAGAGCAGACAGGTGGCCATGGGCTGATTCTATGCCAAGTGATTCACCCGGGCAAGAATCCCTATGCTGCGCCGAGAAGGGTGAGGCCCAGAATCGCGGAAGACAGTGCCGCCACCGAAAAGGCCAGCGTGCGCAGGACCGGGAGGCCGATGGTGTAGATGATGTAATGCGCCGCCATGCCGAAGAAGAAGGTGAGGCCCAGGGTGCCGGGCTGATCCTCTGGCGGCAGCACCAGCATCGCCAGGATGGAAAGCGGCGCGAAGGCGGCAAACAGCTCGACGCCGACGATATGCGCCCGGTGCGCGCGCTGCGCCCACAGCGATTGCGGCAGGTCGCTGGGGCCAGGGTTGGCCATGGCCCCCATCAGCCCGCGGACCATGACCCGGTCCAGGATGTAGGGCAGCCAGGCCAGCGCCACCCAGAGCCCGGAAAGGGCGGTAAAATACTGCAGCTGCGTCATCTTTCGCTCCTTCTGATTGATCAGATTGAGCGTAGTGCAGGGCGGGCGGTTTTCTACCTGAAGGGGGTCAGGCCCACTCAACATCACCCAGAAAGATGTAGCCGGCGCCGTAAATCGTCTTGATCAGCCGCGGGTTCTTGGGGTCTTCGCGCAGCTTGGTGCGCAGGCGGGAAATGCGCACATCCATCGCCCGGTCAAAGCTGTCGCCGGCTGCACCGCCCAGCATCTCCTGCATCTGGGCGCGGGAGATCAGCCGCTTGGGGCTGTCCAGAAACAGCCGCAGCACTTCGCCCTCCGCGTGGGAGAACGGGGTTTCTGCGCCGTTTTCGTCCTCCAGCACGTAGCGGTCGAAATGGGCGGTCCAGCCGGCAAACCGCGCGGTGTTGCTGGCAGGAGCTGCGGTGCGGGGGCCGCTGCGCAGCCGGGCGCGGACGCGGGCCACCACTTCGGCCGGATCGAAGGGTTTGGTGATGTAATCATCGGCGCCCAGCTCCAGTCCGGTCACCCGGTCCTGCACCTGCGCCCGGCCGGAGATGATGATCACAGCGGCGCCCTGTTCCAGCGCCAACCGGTGCACCAGCGCCAGCCCGTCGGTGTCGGGCAGCGACAGGTCGACCAGGCAGACATCAGGCGTCACCCGGTTCAGCGCGGCCTCGAACTCGCGGGCGCGGGCAAAGCTCTGGGTGCGGAAACCTGCGTCCTCCAGAGTTTCGGTCAGGATCTGCCGGATTTCCGGCTCGTCATCCAGAATGGTGACCAAGGGCGATGTCATGCGGCGCGCTCCGGTTGGATCAGCTCGGACAGCTGGTGGATGGTGAAAGGTTTGCGCAAAACCGGGCCGCATTTCAATGCCTTGCGGAACAGCGGGTCGCTCACTGGCAGAGAAGTCATCAGGATGCAGGGCAGACCGGAGCCGTCCAGCCGGGCCGCCAGATCGACGCCGGTGGCGGTGCCTTCGAGCTTGATATCCGACAGCACGAGGGCAATGTCCGGCAAGTCAGCTGTCAGCGCGCAGGCCTCATCAACGCTGGCGGCCTCGATCACCGAAAAGCCGAGGTCGATCAGCATGTCACGGAAAGCGGCGCGCAGCTCCTCGCTGTCCTCGACCAGCAGCGCCATGCCGCCGCCTGCATCCGGGGCAGGGCGGTAAGGCAGGCGCAGGGTGATCGCGGCGCCGCTGATGCCATTGCCGAGCCGCATGTCGCCGCCGGCCAGCTTGGCCATGTCATAGACCATGGGCAGGCCGAGGCCGGAGCCTTCGCTGCCCTTGGTGGTGAAAAACGGATTGAGCGCCTGTTCCAACGCTTCCGGTGAAAAGCCGGGCCCGGTGTCGGTGACAGTGATTTCGACCCAGGTCTGGCCGACGGCATGGGCGCTGACGGTGATCTGGCCGGAGGTGCCACAGGCGTCGCGGGCGTTCAGTATCAGGTTCAGCAGCGCATCCTGCAGCTTGCCGGCGTCCAGCAGCAGCACCTGATCCGGCAGATTATCAAGAATGCTGAGCCCGACGCCCTGCGGCAGCGAGGGCGAGGCCAGCACTTTCAGCTCATCCAGAAGCGCGTGCATATCGGTGGCCTGCGGGCGCAGTGTGCGCTGGCTGGTCATCTCGGCAATCCGGTTCAAAAGCCGGCCGCCGCGCCGGGCAGCTGAGAGAGTGCCTTGAACCAGATCCCCGGCTTCGCCGCCCAGCCCCATCTTCTCAAGCTTGCTTTGCATGCCCAGAATGATGGTCAGAAGGTTGGAGAAATCATGCGCCAGGCCGCTGGTCATCTGCGCGGCCATCTCGCGGCGGCGGGCCTGCTGCAGGGCGACACGGGTCTGGGTTTCCTCGGTCACATCCATTGACAGGATATAGACACCGCCCTGCTGATCCGGGGTGAAGGCCACCCGGATCCGGCGGCTGCCGTGGCTTTCGGTGAACTCGAATACCGGGCTGCTGCCCTTGTAGGCGGCCAGCAAATGCGGCTCGATCCGCTCAAAGGCGGCCTCTCCCAGCGCGTCGGAGATATGCATCCCGAGAATCTCTGACGGGCGGCCCGGAAACACCGCGCTGAGACGGCGGTTGGTATAGGTGTAATGACCGTCCGCATCCACATGGGCGATATGGGCGGGCATCATCTCCGTCGTCAGGCGGGTGCGGCCTTCGATTTCGGTCAGCTGGCGCTTGGCCTCTTCCAGGGCAGTATTTGCTGCTTCCAGCTGGCGGTTGGCTGCAGACAGCTCCTCGGTATGGGTAATCAGCTTTTCCGACAGCTCCTCTGACCGGGACCGCAGCAGCTGCTCCGCCCGTTTGGCGCGGGAGATATCGGTATAGACGGTGACCCAGCCGCCTTGCGGCAGCGGTGAGCCTTCGATTGAAATCGTTTGGCCGTTGGGCCGCTCGCGCTCCAGATAGTGCGGCACGAAATCCAGCGCCTGATCGACCCGGCTCTGCACGATCTCCTCGATATCACTTTCCGGCGCGTATTCACCGGCTTCGGCCAGGTAGCGGATGGTGTCGGAAAAGGATGCGCCGGGCTGAACCAGATGATCCGGCAGGTTGAACATCTCCTGGAAGCGCCGGTTGCAGACCGCCAGCCGCAGATCGTTGTCATAGATCGACAGCGCCTGGGCGATCAGATTCAGCCCGGCGGTGGTCATGGCGGCGTGCTGTTTGCTGGTCCGGTTCATGGCTCTCCCCGGTTCATGGCTAGCACCGGGGCGGGTGCGGGGCAAATTGCCATTCGGCCGCGGGGGTTTCAGATGCCGTGGCGTAAAAGGGGTGATCGTCCTCTGGTTGCCGGGGGGTCTGAATACAGAACCCGGGCAGCAAGCCGCCTGACCGGATGTTTCAGAAATCGCCTGCCGAAGTTTGATTCGAAACATCATCTTTTCGTTCGCATCGCGCGCGAATATGCCCGGTTGGTTTATCCGCAACGCAAGGTTCGGCTTTTGCGGAGTGTCAGCTGCCAGCGTAACAGGCTTTAAAACAAGGGGAATTGCGCTGTTACAATTCGTAAGATTTGGGAAAACATCAGGAAAAAGTTGACGGGCTAACCTGCCGCTGTCCCTAATCGGGGCCAGAGCCGCGGGCAGCGGCCAGTCCGGCAGTGACGCCGGAAAGGGAGGAGAGAAAGTTGGCTCAGATGCAGACGGGCGCCGAAGGGATGCAATCCCTGCCGGCGCTGCTTCAACGCAATGCGGCGCAATTCGCGGACGCGCCGGCCTACCGGGAAAAGGAATTCGGCATTTGGCAATGCTGGACCTGGGCCGAGACGGCAACGGAAATCGAGGCGCTGGCGCTGGGTCTCATCAACCTAGGCGTGAAGGAAGGCGATTTCGTTGCCATTATTGGCCGCAACCGCCCCTACCTCTACTGGTCGATGGTTGCCGCGCAGGCTGTGGGTGCCGTGCCGGTGCCGCTGTATCAGGACGCGGTGGCCGAGGAGATGGCCTATGTGCTGGGCCATTGCGGCGCGCGCTTCGTGATCGTTGGCGACCAGGAGCAGGCCGACAAGGTGATCGAAATCCAGGATCAGCTGCATCAATTCGAGCACATGATCTATCTCGATCCGCGCGGCATGCGGAAATACGACCACACCCAGCTGCACCAGTTCAGCCACATCCAGGACCAGGGCCGCGCTGCACATGACGAACTGATCGGCGAGCTGCAGTCGCGCCAGGCCAAGCTGGATTATGACAGCACCTGCGTGATGCTTTATACCTCCGGCACCACTGGCAAGCCCAAGGGCGTGGTGCTGTCGAACCGCAACGTGATCCAAAGTGCCAAGAACTCTGCCGAGTTTGATCATCTGACTCAGGGCGAGAATATCCTTTCCTATCTGCCGATGGCCTGGGTGGGGGACTTCATCTTCTCGATCGGCCAGGCCTACTGGTGCGGCTTCTGCGTGAATTGCCCGGAAAGCCAGGACACCATGATGACCGACCTGCGCGAGATCGGGCCGACCTATTTCTTCGCTCCGCCGCGGGTGTTCGAAGGCCAGCTGACCAACGTGATGATCCGGATGGAGGACGCAGGCGCCCTGAAGCGCAAGATGTTCCACCACTTCCTGGCGCACGCGAAAAAGGTCGGCGGCAATATTCTGGACGGCAAGCCGGTGGGCCTGATGGACAGGCTGAAATACGCGCTGGGCAATGCGCTGGTCTACGGCCCGCTCAAGGACACGCTGGGCTATGGCCGCATCCGTGTGGGCTATACCGCGGGGGAGGCGATCGGGCCGGAGATCTTCGATTTCTACCGCTCGCTGGGCATCAACCTGAAACAGCTGTACGGCCAGACCGAGGCCACCGTGTTCATCACCGTGCAGCCGGATGGCGAAGTGCGTGCCGATACCGTTGGCGTGCCGGCGCCGGAGGTCGAGATCAAGATCGACGACAACGGCGAGATCCATTACCGCTCGCCCGGCACCTTTGTTGAGTATTTCAACAATCCGGATTCCACCGCCTCGACCAAGGACCCGGAGGGCTGGGTGGCCACCGGCGATGCGGGTTTCTTCGAAGAAGGCTCCGGCCATCTGCGGATCATCGACCGCGCCAAGGACGTGGGAAAGATGGCCGATGGCAGCATGTTTGCGCCCAAGTATGTTGAAAACAAGCTGAAATTCTACCCGGACATCCTGGAGGCAGTGCTGTTCGGCAATGGCCGCGACCGCTGCGTCGCCTTCATCAACATCGACCTGACGGCGGTGGGCAACTGGGCGGAACGCAACAATATCGCCTATGCCTCCTATCAGGAGCTGGCAGGCCATCCGAAGGTTCTGGAAACCATCCGGTCGCATGTGTCTGCGGTGAACAAGTCAGTGGCCGAGGACCCGATGCTGTCGGGTTGCCAGGTGCACCGCTTTGTGGTGCTGCATAAGGAACTGGATGCCGACGACGGCGAAATGACCCGTACCCGCAAGGTGCGCCGTCGCATCGTCGAGGAGAAATTCGACGATATCATCACTGCGCTCTACGATGGCTCGGAAAAGGTCTCGACCGTCACCGAAGTGACCTATGAGGACGGCCGCAAGGGCTCAATCAAGGCGACGCTGACCATCGTCGATGCCGAAGTAAAACCGGCAGCGGTTCACAAGGTGGCCGCGGAATGATGCACGTTTCACCGGAGAATCTCCTGCCCCGTGCCGGGCAGGCCGGAAGATCCTCAGATCAGGTCGGGGTTGAGGCCGGGATTGTAGGCCGTGTTGACCACCTGCTGGATCTTGAAGGGGGAGCTGAACCCGTGTGTCTGCTCAATGATGGAGGCCAGGCTTTCGGATTGGCTGAGGCCCATCTGTTTGCATTCAAGTGCCATCTTCAAAAGGCAGGAATGCTCAAGTTCGCCGAACATAACGTCGATCTCCTTGCTGCTCGTTTTGAACAAGTATCGCATGGAAATCTTAAAATTTCTATGCGGCAGAAATATGGAGGCCGTTGTTATGCTTGACAATTCCGAGAGCTACGTGACTGATGACGGCCGCACCATCGGCGGTGTGGTGATGGAGATGAAGAACATCACCCTGCGGTTCGGCGGTGTGGTGGCGATCCAGGACATCTCCTTTGACATCCGCGAGGGCGAGATCCGCGCGATCATCGGCCCCAACGGCGCCGGCAAGTCCTCGATGCTGAACGTGATCTCCGGCTTCTACGTGCCGCAGGAAGGCGAAGTGCTGTTCCACGGCAAGCGCCGCCCGCCGATGCGCCCCTATGAGGTGGCACGCCAGGGCATTGCCCGCACCTTCCAGAACATCGCGCTGTTCGAAGGCATGAGTGTGCTGGACAACGTCATGACCGGACGGCTCAACTACATGAAAACAGGCCTGTTTTCCCAGGCGCTGTGGAAGGGCAAGGCAGAGGCCGAAGAGACCGAGAACCGGGAAGTGGTGGAGAAGATCATCGACTTCCTGGAGATCCAGCACATCCGCAAGACGCCCGTTGCGCGGCTGCCCTACGGCCTGAAGAAACGGGTCGAACTGGCGCGCGCGCTGGCGGCGGAACCGAAGCTGTTGCTGCTGGATGAGCCGATGGCCGGCATGAACGTCGAGGAGAAGGAGGACATGTCCCGCTTCATCCTGGATGTGAACGACGAGTTCGGCACCACCATCGCCCTGATCGAGCATGACATGGGCGTGGTGATGGACCTGTCCGACCGGGTCGTGGTGATGGATTACGGCAAGAAAATCGGCGACGGCACCCCGGATGAGGTGCGCAACAACCAGGATGTGATCGACGCTTACTTGGGGGTCAGCCATGACTGAGTTGCACCGCAGCAACACCCGGCCCCGGCAGGGTGACACCCGTACACCCCCTGTGCACCGCCTGTGCACCGCCGCAGCGCAGAATTCCGAGGAGAGCCTCTAATGCCCGAACAACTCGTCTTTGCGATGGAAGTGACGCTGAACGGCCTGATGGCGGGCGTTCTCTATGCGCTGGTCGCGCTGGGGTTCGTCCTGATCTACAAGGCCTCCGGTATCTTCAACTACGCCCAAGGTGTTCTGGCGCTGTTTGCGGCGATGACGCTGGTGGGGATCATGCAGGGGCAGGTGCCGTTTTCGCATCTGATCAACGCGGTCTTTGGCGGCCATATCACCCATTTCGGCTGGAATGTTCCGGGCGCCGTGGCGATTGCGCTTACCGTCGGCGTGATGGTGCTGCTGGCCTGGCTGGTTCAGGTCCTTGTGATGAAGCACCTGGTGGGTCAGGAGCCGATCATCCTGTTCATGGCCACCATCGGTCTGGCCTACTTCCTGGAAGGCGTTGCCGACCTGATGTGGGGCTCCGAGATCAAGACGCTGGACGTGGGCCTGCCGCAGGGCATCAACCTGTGGATCGATGAGACCACCTTCAACATCTTCGGCTACGGCTTCTTTATCGACAATCTGGATATCGTGGCGACGGTGATTGCAGCGCTGCTGGTGGCGGGGCTGGTGGCCTTCAGCCAGTACACCAAGCAGGGCCGGGCCATGCGCGCGGTGGCGGATGACCACCAAGCGGCGCTGTCGGTCGGCATCTCGCTGAACTTCATCTGGGTTCTGGTGTGGTCGGTTGCCGGTTTCGTGGCGCTGGTCGCGGGCATCGTCTGGGGCACCAAATCCGGCGTGCAGTTCTCGCTGTCGCTGATCGCGCTGAAGGCGCTGCCGGTGCTGATGCTGGGCGGCTTCACCTCGATCCCCGGCGCCATCGTCGGCGGGCTGATCATCGGCGTGGGTGAAAAACTGTTCGAATTCGCGGTCGGCCCGCTGGTGGGCGGCGCGACCGAGAACTGGTTTGCCTATGTGCTGGCGCTGCTGTTCCTGGTGTTCCGCCCGCAGGGGCTGTTCGGGGAGAAGATCATTGAACGGGTCTGAGGCTCATATGATCTGCTCCCGGCACATTCAGCCCTCCAGCCGGCGGAAGGCGGCGACGACGATTGCGGCGCAGACCGTGGCAACCAGGGTGAAGGCAATGGTGATGTTGCCGATCAGCTGCCCGGCCACAAAGGTCAGCAGCCCGGCCATCAGCAGCCCGATCAGCACCGTTCCCCACGGTCCGGGTGCTGCGCCGGAGACCCGCCGCCGCGGCTGCTCAAACTCGAAGGGTGGCAGGACGGTTGCGTCTTCCACGGTTTCCAGCAGCCGGCCCTTGGCCCTGGCAAATTCGGCTTCGGATATGTCGCCCTTCTTCCGCGCGGCCTCCAGCCGCCGGATTTCCTCGAAAATCACGGTCATTAGTTCCACTCACTCTACCCAAGCGCAGGGTTCCACAAAGAAGTGGGCAAAATGTGTCCAAGCCCGGAAATCTGACAAAGTGGTTAACGCCGGGGGGGCGGCATGACCAAGCTGATCGCCGTCATCAACGTCATTGCCTGGGCCGGGTTCTGGGCCTTCGGCTACCTGGCGCTGTCGGCGGAAAGCTACAGCGAGACCCAGGTGGTGACCGCGGCGCTCTTGGCCTCGGCCGGGCTGATCACTGGCATCATCGCCTATCTGCGGCTGGTGCGCGGCAGCGAGCGCAGCGGCTATGCCAAGCCTTCGAACCGGATGACGCGCGATCAGCGCGATGCGGCGCAGGCCCAGTGGGGGCAGATCGAATGAGCGCCGCCGTAACAAGAAACAGTATCCGCGCAGGCAGCACCGCCCACGCGCAACAGAAAGGGAGCATCTGAGACATGTTCTACCGTGAAGCCGGGGATTTCAAAGTCTCCTATGCCGATGACAGCCAGACGTTTCCGATCAAGTTCGACCGTTACCGGTACTATGTCGTGCTGGCGGTTGCGTTCGGCCTTATCCCCTTCCTGATCAATGACTACTGGGCCAATGCGATCCTGCTGCCCTTCCTGATCTATTCGATCGCGGCGATCGGGTTGAACATTCTGGTCGGCTACTGCGGGCAGGTGTCGCTCGGCACCGGCGGCTTCATGGCTGTGGGGGCCTATGCCTGCTACAAGCTGATGACCGCCTTTCCGGAAGTCAGCATGTTCATCCATGTGCTGCTGGCGGGCGGCATCACCGCAGGCGTCTGCGTGCTGTTCGGCCTGCCCAGCTTGCGCATCAAGGGGTTCTACCTGGCGGTGGCGACGCTGGCGGCGCAGTTCTTCCTGGTGTGGCTGTTCAACCGGGTGCCGTGGTTCTACAACTACTCCGCCTCCGGCCAGATCAACGCGCCTGAGCGTGATACCTTCGGCATCATCATCACCGGCCCCAATGCGCCGGCCTGGGCCACCTATCTGTTCTGCCTGATTTTCCTGACCATCTGCGCGCTGATTGCCCGCAACCTGACCCGCGGCACCGTGGGCCGGACCTGGATGGCGATCCGCGACATGGACATCGCCGCCGAGATCATCGGGGTGAACCCGCTGAAGGCGAAACTGACGGCCTTTGCGGTCTCCGGCTTCTTCATCGGCATCTCCGGCGCGCTGTTCTTTGCCGTCTACCTGGGCGCGGTCGAGGTCGGCGAGGCGTTCGGCATCCAGAAATCGTTCCTGGTGCTGTTCATGGTGATCCTGGGCGGGCTGGGCTCGATCTTCGGCTCCTTTGCCGGTGCCGCCTTCCTGGTGCTGCTGCCGGTGGTGCTGAAAGTGGTCGGCGTCGACCTGATGGGCTGGCCCACCGACATCGTGGCGCATTTCCAGCTGGTGATCGTGGGGGCGCTGATCATCGTCTTCCTGATCGCCGAGCCGCACGGGATGGCGCAGCTGTGGCGCGTCGCCAAGGAGAAACTGAGACTGTGGCCCTTCCCGCACTGATGCGGGCGGCCTTCGAGAGCTGGCGGGGAGAACAAGAAGACTACCCCCGTTTGAAGACAACCATCGGATAAGACCAAAGGGAGGATTTAAGCCGATGAAAAAGACACTGACCACACTGGCGCTGGGCGCCGCGATGGCAGCCGGTCCGGCAATGGCGGACCTGGTGTTCCCGGACCTCAGCTACCGGACCGGGCCTTATGCGGCGGGCGGCATCCCGTTCTCGGACGGCTACAACGACTATTTCACCCTGCTGAACGAGCGCGACGGCGGCATCGGCGGCGTCAAGGCAAAGGTCATCGAATGCGAGACCGGCTATAACACCGAAAAGGGC
Source organism: Leisingera sp. ANG49 (assembly GCF_059694505.1). NCBI lineage: Bacteria > Pseudomonadati > Pseudomonadota > Alphaproteobacteria > Rhodobacterales > Roseobacteraceae > Leisingera > Leisingera sp. ANG49. The sequence continues at coordinate 19,111 of NZ_JCATZN010000004.1, read as the reverse complement.
GTTGAATGCTACGAGTCCACCAAGGGCCAGGGCGCGCTGATCTATCAGCCGCTGTCCACCGGCATCACCTATCAGCTGATTCCCAAGGTTACCGCGGATAACATCCCGCTGCACACCATGGGTTACGGCCGCACCTCGGCTGCTAACGGTGAAGTGTTCAGCCATGTTTTCAACTACCCGGCAAACTACTGGAACGGCGCGTCGGGCGTGGTGAACTACCTGCTGGAAGCCAATGGCGGCGATATCAGCGGCAAGAAGATCGCGCTGATTTATCACAACTCCGCCTATGGCAAGGAGCCGATCCGCACTCTGGAAGAGCTCTCCAAGAAGCACGGCTTTGAGCTGATTGCTCTGCCGGTCGACCATCCCGGCCAGGAGCAGAAGTCGCAGTGGCTGCAGATCCGCCGTGACCGTCCCGACAACGTCGTGATGTGGGGCTGGGGCGTTATGAACCAGGTGGCGATCCAGGAAGCCGCCAACATCCGCTTCCCGATGGAGAACTTCATCGGCGTGTGGTGGTCCGGTGCCGAGCATGACGTGATGCCGGCAGGCGCCAAGGCCGACGGTTACAAGGCGGTGACCTTCCACAACGTGGGCCGCGACTTCCCGGTGTTTGACGACATCCAGAAATATGTCGTGGATGCGGGCAAGGCCGCAGGTGCAGGCGATCAGGTGGGCAACGTGCTCTATAACCGCGGCATGTACGCGGCGATGCTGGCAGCAGAGGCCGCCAAGACCGCACAGGAAATCCACGGCACTGCGGATATCACCGCGGCGATGATGCGCGACGGCATGGAAGCGCTGGTGATCGACGAAGCCAAGATGGCGGCGCTGGGGATGCCGAACTTCGGCCCGGCCTTCAACGTCTCCTGCGAAAACCACGGCGGCCCCGGCCTGGTGGGCGTGACCCAGTGGGATGCCGAGAGCAAGACCTGGTCGCTGATCTCGGACTTCAAACCGTCTGATACCGAAGTGATCGGCAAGCTGATCGAAGAGGACTCGGGTGCCTACGCGTCTGAGAACAACATCGAGCCCCGCTGCAACTAAGGGCTTTCACCGGCCCTGCCTAGGCAGGGCCGGAAGCAACCGGTGCGGCGGGGAGCCGCCGCGCCACGCAAACAGGGTCCCGGGACAAGATCCGGGACAGGTATGAGGACACGCTTTGATGCTGGATGCAGCGAACACCGCCGCCGATACTTCCGACGTGCAGGCCGAGACCCTGCTGGAGGTCAACAATATCGAGGTGATCTACAATCACGTGATCCTCGTTCTGAAGGGCGTGAGCCTGAATGTGCCGAAGGGCGGCATCACCGCGCTTTTGGGCGGCAACGGGGCCGGCAAGACCACGACGCTGAAGGCAATTTCGAACCTGCTGCATTCTGAACGCGGCGAGGTGACCAAGGGATCGATCAAGTACCGCGGCGAGCACGTTCATGAACAGGACCCGGCGGAGCTGGTGAAGAAGGGCGTCATTCAGGTGATGGAAGGCCGCCACTGCTTTGAGCACCTGACGGTGGAGGAAAACCTGCTGACCGGCGCCTATACCCGCCGCGACGGCGGTGCCGATATCCAGAAAGACCTGGAGATGGTCTATCATTACTTCCCGCGCCTGAAGGAGCGCCGCAAATCGCAGGCGGGCTATACCTCTGGCGGCGAGCAGCAGATGGTGGCGATGGGCCGTGCGCTGATGTCCCGGCCGGAGACGATCCTGCTGGACGAGCCCTCGATGGGGCTGGCACCGCAGCTGGTGGAGCAGATCTTCGAGATCGTGAAGTCGATCAACGAGCAGGAGGGCGTGACCTTCCTGCTGGCGGAGCAGAACACCAACGTGGCGCTGCGCTATGCCCATTACGGCTACATCCTGGAATCCGGCCGGGTGGTGATGGACGGGCCCGCGGCAGAGCTGCGGGAGAACCCGGATGTGAAGGAATTCTACCTCGGCATGTCGGATGAGGGACGCAAGAGCTTCCGCGACGTGCGGTCCTACCGCCGCCGCAAAAGGTGGCTGAGCTGATGCGGGATGGTGATGTGATGAGCTATTTTGACACGCTTGAAACCCGCAGCGCAGACGAACGCGCCGCAGACCTGGCCAAGGCGCTGCCGGAGCAGATTGCCCGCGCCAAAACCGCAGCCGGATATGCCGGGCTGCTGGACGGGGTGGACCCTGCAGCGGTGAATTCGGCTGAGGCGCTGGCGGCACTGCCGGTACTGCGCAAATCCGAATTGAGCCGCGCCCAGGCGGCAAACCCGCCCTTTGGCGGCTTCACCGTGAAGCCTGCAACCGGCTTTGCCCATATCTTCCAGAGCCCCGGCCCGATTTACGAGCCGGGCGGCGTGGACGGCGACTGGTGGCGCATGGGGCGGTTCCTGAACGCCGCCGGGATCGGCCAGGGCGATGTGGTGCAGAACTGTTTCGGCTACCACCTGACGCCTGCCGGCATGATCTTTGAAAACGGCGCGCGGGCGGTTGGCGCCGCGGTGCTGCCGGCCGGCACCGGCCAGACCGAGTTGCAGGTGACCGCCGCGCATGATGTCGGTGCCACCGCCTATGCCGGGACGCCGGATTACCTGAAGGTGATCCTGGACAAGGCCGACGCCATGGGCGTGGAGTTGATGTTCTCCAAGGCGGCGGTGGGCGGCGGCGCGCTGTTCCCGAGCCTGCGCCAGGAATACGCCGACCGCGGGATCTCCTGCCTGCAGTGCTATGCCACCGCGGATCTGGGCAATATCGCCTATGAAAGCCCGGCGATGGAGGGGATGATTGTCGACGAGCATGTGATCGTCGAGATCGTCACCCCCGGCACCGGCAACCCTGTCAGCCCTGGCGAGGTGGGCGAGGTTGTGGTGACCACGCTGAACCCGGATTACCCGCTGATCCGGTTCGCCACCGGCGATCTGTCGGCGGTGATGCCGGGGGTTTCCCCCTGCGGCCGCACCAATATGCGGATCAAGGGTTGGATGGGCCGCGCCGATCAGACCACCAAGATCAAGGGCATGTTCGTGCGCCCGGAACAGGTTGCGGCGCTGGTCGAGAAGCACGGCGAGATCGTCAAGGCCCGGGTGATTGCCAGCCGCGACGGTGAAATGGACGCGATGACCGTGCAGATCGAAGCCGCAGGCGGCGACGAGGCGGCCTATGCGCGGTCGGTGATCGAGTTGCTGAAGCTGAAGGGCAAGGTCGAGGTGGTCGCGCCCGGGGCGCTGCCCAAGGACGGGCTGGTGATCGAGGATCAGCGGACCTACGACTGAGATGTCTGCTTTGCAGGCAAGCACGGGCGCCGGATGCGGGCGCCCGTTTTCTGTTTTGAGGGGCCGAAGAGCGGGGCCGCGCTTTCCGGCTGGAATTTCTGACTGGAATAGTCGAAATAGAGTGCCGAGAGACTTCTGCCGGACCCAAGACCGCCGCACATGACAGCTGCCAATGATCCCATAGAATATGCCCCGCACGGGCGCCGCCGCGGCGGCAAGGCCGGTGGCGGTGTCTTTGCTGTGCTGGCCTGGGCGGTGGCGCTGTCCTGCCTGCTGCCGATGGTGGCAGTGGCGCTGGCGGCGGCGTTCGGCGGCACCGATACCATCAGCCATCTGGCCGGGACCGTGCTGCCGGGGTATTCGCTGACCACGCTGGCGCTGGTGGCGATGGTGGCGCTTGGCACCTTTGCGATAGGCACCGGTGCAGCCTGGCTGGTGACGATGACCCGGTTTCCCGGCGCCCGGCTGCTGGAGATCGCGCTGGTCCTGCCGCTGGCCTTTCCGGCCTATGTGCTGGCCTATGCCTATACCCATATCCTGGATCATCCCGGCATCGTGCAGTCCACGTTGCGTGAGGTCACGGGCTGGGGGCCGCGAGATTACTGGTTCCCGGAGATACGCTCCACCGGCGGGGCGGCGGCGATGCTGGTGCTGGTGCTGTACCCCTATGTCTACCTGCTGGCGCGGGCGGCCTTCATGCAGCAGAGCGCAGGCGCCTTTCTGGCGGCGCGCGCGCTTGGCAAGAACTCCTGGCAGGCGTTCTGGCTGGTCAGCCTGCCGATGGCGCGGCCGGCCATTGCCTCGGGCGTGCTGCTGGCGGTGATGGAGACCATCGCGGATTTCGGCACGGTGTCCTACTTCGGGGTGCAGACCTTTGCCACCGGCATCTACACCAGCTGGTTTTCGCTGGGCGACCGCGGCGGTGCTGCGCAGCTGGCGCTGTGCCTTTTGGGCTTTGCGCTGACGCTGGCGGTGGTGGAGCGGGTCACGCGGGGGCGGGCGAAATACCACCACGCGGGCAAGCATCACAACCAGATGCCGCCGGCCGAGCTGGGCGGGATCAAGGCGGCGGTAGCGGTTTTCTTCTGCGCGGTGCCGGTGGTGCTGGGCTTCCTGCTGCCGGTGGCGGTGCTGTTTGCGATGAGTTTTGATTCCGAGCAGAACCTGTTCAGCCGCCGCTACATCGATTTCACCACCAACTCGATCACCCTGGCCGCGGCGGCGGCGGTGCTGACCGTGGCGGCGGCGGTTTGCCTCGGGTTCTATCAGCGGCTGCGGCCCGGGCGGCTGTCCGCGACCGCGGCCTATTTCGCGCGGCTGGGTTATGCGGTGCCGGGCGGGGTGATCGCGGTGGGGCTGATCGTGCCCTTTGCCGCCTTTGACAACGCGCTGGACGCCTGGATGCGGGAGAGCTTCGGCATCCGCACTGGGCTGCTGGTCACCGGCTCGATCTGGCTGCTGGTGGCGGCCTATGGGGTCCGGTTTATGGCGGCTGCATTGGGGGCGTATGAGGGCGGACAGGCCACGATGCATTCGAACATGGATGCGGCGGCCCGGTCGCTGGGACAGGGGCCGATGGGAATGCTGCGCCGGGTGCATCTGCCGATCCTGACGCCCAGCCTGCTGACGGCGCTGCTGATCGTCTTTGTCGACGTGATGAAGGAGCTGCCCGCGACGCTGATCATGCGGCCCTTCAACTTTGACACCCTGGCGGTGCAGGCGCACCGGCTGGCCGCAGACGAGCGGCTGGAGGGGGCCGCGGTGCCGTCGCTGGTGATCATGGCGGTGGGGCTGCTGCCGGTGATCCTGATCTGCCGCCAGGTGGGGCAGCGGCGCTAAAGAGCAGCGGTTTGGGGCGGCTTATGCCGCCCACCAGGCCTCGATCTCGTCACGGGAAATCCGGTCTGCCGGTCCCAGGCCGACCAGGACGGTTTCCTCCGCCGCGCAGCGTTTGGCTTCGACATGGCGGCCGACAACATGCAGCTCATAGGCGCCGCCGGTGGTCAGCACAAAGCCCTTCATCCGGTAAAGCCCCGTGGGCCGCGCCGCCAGCTTGTCCCCCAGCGCGCGGCGGTCCAGAACAGTGCTGCTGCGGTGCTGCCAGGTGGTGTAGGCGGGATGCGCCGCCACCGCGCGGCCCTTGGGCAGCGGCACCACGTCAAACAGCAATTCCGCCGCCGGCGAGTTGTTCAGCACGGTGGGCGTGCGGGCGCCTGCCTTGGCCAGCAGCGCGCTGAGCGCTTCGTTCAGTTCATCGCATTTGGTGGCGATCACCAGGTCGGCGGCGCGGATCTGCTGTTCCGCCTGCGGTGCCAGCAGCGGGTCGTTCAGCAGGGTCCCGGCATTTTCCGCATCCACCAGGGAGACGATGCCGCCGTAGCTGAGGCCGGATTCATTCAGGACGGAGTTGGCGATGGCCACCGGGTCGGAAATGCCGCTGGCCTCGATCACCAGGTGATCCGGACGCTCGGGTCGGTTCAGAACATCGCGCAGGGCAAGCGCGAGATCATCGCCCATGGTGCAGCAGACGCAGCCGTTGGTCAGGGCGATCTTGCCGCCATCCGCGTCCTGAATCAGGGCGTCATCAATATTGACTGCGCCAAAGTCGTTGACGATCACGGCCAGTTTCAGCCCGTGATCCTCAGCCAGCAGGCGGTTGATCAGGGTGGTTTTCCCCGCACCCAGATATCCGCTGATAATCGTTACTGGCAACCGGTTCATAGGCTCTGTTCCTCCAGAGCGCGGCGTGCTCCCGACTGCATGTTTCCCCCGAATTTCAAGATGCGCGAACCTATAGGCATGTGGTGCAAGCGGGTCTAGGAAAAGCTGGGATTGCTTCGAACTTTTGCCAAACTGGCGGCTGCTGTGCCATTTGGGAAACGTACAGGCATAAGAAAAGCGCGGCCAGGGCCGCGCTTTTCCAGTTTCTTTGAGGGCTGGCGTTACTTCCAGCCGACGTCGTTGAAGATCTTCTGCGCTTCGGGGAGGTTCTTGGCGACCTCGGACAGGTTCACGTCATCCGGCTTGAAGTGGCCAAGCGCCGCAATCGACGGGGCCAGGCCAACGCCGGAGACTGCCGGGTATTCATCATTGCCGGCCGAGAAATACGCTTGGGCGGAATCACTGGCGAGGTATTCCAGGAACTTGATGGCGTTGTCCTTGTTCGGTGCGTGCAAAGCAACACCGCCGCCGGACAGGTTCATATGCGCGCCTTCCTCGTTCTGAGAGGGGAACAGCCAGCCGATCTGGTCACGGTGTTCCGACACGCCCTTGACCTCCTTGCGGATCGAGCGGGCGAAATAATAGCTGTTGGCAACCGCGATATCGCACTCGCCGGAGACCAGGCCGCGAATCTGGTCGGTGTCGCCGCCCTGCGGGTCGCGCGCCATGTTGGCGACCACGCCTTCGGCCCAGCCGCGGGCCTTCTCGGCGCCGTGATGGGTCACGATCGAGGCCAGCAGGGTCTGGTTGTAGGTGTTCTTGGAGGAGCGGATGCAGACCTTGCCCTTATAGGCGGGGTCGGCCAGGTCCAGGTAGGTCAGCGGCGGATTGGCGACCTCGTCCTTGTCATAGAAGATGATCCGCGAGCGCTGGCTGAAGCCGAACCACTGGTTGTCCTCGTCCTGCAGATAGGCGGGCACGCGGGCCTCCAGCACGTCGCTCTCGATGCTTTGCAGCACGCCGGCATCCTTGGCCCGGGTCAGGCGGGAGGTGTCGACGGTGATCAGGATGTCCGCCGGGGAGTTTTCGCCTTCGGCGTTCATCCGGGCGATCAGCTCATCGGCGTTGCCTTCGATCCGGTTGATGGTGATGCCGGTGGCCTCTTCGAATTCAGAGTAGAGCTGCTCGTCAGTGTCGTAGTGACGCGAGGAGTAGATGTTCAGCTCGCCCTCGGCAGCAGCGGAGGTGGCGACAGCTGCGCTCAGCGCGCCGGCCAGTACAGTTGTGGCTTTCAGCATGTGATGTCCCGTTCGTTAGTGGCTCTTTTTCCGACTGAAATAGTCAATTAAGGAGTTTTCCGGCGGATGCAATCAATTTCCGACAAAAGAAATCGGATAATTTGCCGCGGCGGTGCACGTCAGGGGGTAGCCCTGCTGGTTCCGGGCCCTAGGGCCGCCAAACATTGCCCGGCAGCAGCCGGGGCATCTGGGGGGGCATGGGAGTGCCGCCCTGGCCTGGTTTGAAAAAGAAGGCAGCCCCAAAACGCAAAAAAACCGCATCGGATGATGCGGTTTTCTGCATGTCGCTGTGGCGGATCTTAGCCCTGGCGCGCTTTGAACTTGCGCTGGGTCTTGTTGATCACGTACACGCGGCCTTTACGGCGCACAACCCGGCAATCGCGGTGCCGGTTCTTCAGCGAACGGAGCGAGTTCTTGACCTTCATGGCCTCTCTCCTTGTCTGCGGCGCGAACCAGCGCCTGGGTTAGCGGGTGCCTTGGCCGTGGCCAGGGCAGTGAATGGAATGGTGGGCGATACAAGGATCGAACTTGTGACCCCTTCGATGTCAACGAAGTGCTCTACCGCTGAGCTAATCGCCCACTCTGGCCTGCGCGCCGTTCCTGCCCCTTAGAAGTGAAAGGGGCGCGGGGTGCCGCGCCGGTGAGGGGGTCTATAAATAGAGTCGCCGGCGGGCGCAAGAGCTTTTGACCGCAGAAATTTCCGCGATATGCTGTTTCTTGCACAAGAAGCACCGGAGCAAGGATGCCTGATACAGCGTTTTCCGTGATTTCCCCGCAGAAACTGGCTTCGGCGGTGGTTTTTGCCTCTCCGCACAGCGGCACGGACTATTCCGATTCCTTTCTGGCACAGTCGATTCTGGGGCGGCGGGAGATCCGCAGCTCGGAGGACGCCTTTGTTGACCAGCTGTTCCTAGCCGCGCCGGAGTTCGGGGCGCCGCTGCTGAAAGCCCTGAAACCAAGGGCCTATCTGGACCTGAACCGCTCTCCCGATGAGCTGGACCCGGCGGTGATCGAGGGGGTGCAGCGGCGCGGGCAGAACCCGCGGGTGGCTTCCGGCCTTGGGGTGATTCCGCGGGTGGTGGCCAATGGCCGGGCGATCTACAGCGGCAAGCTGCCGCTGGCAGAAGCGGAGCGGCGGATCAGGTGCTGCTGGCATCCCTACCATCAGGCTCTGAAAGGGCTGCTGGATCAGGCGCACCGGCAGTTCGGGCAGGCGATTCTGGTGGATTGCCATTCAATGCCGCATGAGGCGGTGGAGGCGATGGCCCCGCGGGGCGCGGGCAAGCCGGAGGTGGTGCTGGGCGACCGGTTCGGGGCAGCTGCGGACAGCGGCGTGGTGGACCGGATCGAGGCGGCCTTTGCCGCGGCCGGGCTGAAGGTCGCGCGCAACACGCCCTTCGCCGGGGCCTATATCGCCCAGACCTATGGCCGCCCGTCGCGGCGCCAGCATGCGGTGCAGATCGAGCTCGACCGGGCGCTTTACATGGATGAGGCCAGCATCCGGCCCAATGCGAATTTCGATGGCTTGCAGCAGCTGCTGCGCCAGGTGGTGGCTGAGATCGCCGCAATCGGGCGGGAGGAACTGCCTCTCGCGGCGGAATAATCCTGTGCCGTGATTTCAGCGCAGGGCGCGGCCTTTCAGAATCGCACTGTCGCCGAATCTCTTGCGGATGGCGTCGGTGGCGCGTTCGGCCTCTGCCCGTTTGCCCGCATTCGGATCCAGCAGGTCGCCGGTTTCATCGGCATGCGATTCGGGAACCAGGTCTGAAATCCCGCAGCCCAAGAGCCGGTAGGGGCCTTCGTCGCCCACCTGATCCAGCAGGCTGCGGGCGGTGCGGTAAATGCGATCGGCAATCTGGGTCGGGCTGCGCAGGGTGACACGCCGGGTCAGCGCGGAATGGTTGGCGCGTTTCAGTTTGAGCGTCACCACCCGGCCCGCCAGTTCCCGCGCCTTGGCCCGGTCCGAAACCTTTTCAGCCAGCCGCCACAGGTGGCCGTCCAGCACCTCAAGGCAGGCGGTATCCTCAAAGAAGGTAGTCTCGTTGGAGATCGACTTGACGGGCTCATGCGCAGAGACCCGGCGCCGGTCCTGGCCGCGGGCCAGATGCCAGAGCCGGTCGCCCATGGAGCCGAAGCGGACGTGCAGTGCCTCGCGGTCCCAGCGCAAGAGGTCGGAAAATGTGCGGATGCCGGCCTTGTCCAGGCTCTCCTGTGCAGCCGGGCCGATGCCCCAGATCAGCCGCACCGGTTTTTCGCGCAGGAAATCACCCGTCTCGGCCTTGCCGATCACCGAGAATCCGCGCGGCTTGTCGAGGTCGGAGGCGACCTTGGCCAGGAACTTGTTATGGGAAAGGCCGATGGAACCGGTGACACCCAGCTCATCCTTCATCCGCTTGACCAGCCGCGCCAGCATCACCGCGGGTGGCGCGCCGTGCAGTTTTTCGGTGCCGGTCAGATCCATGAAGGCCTCGTCCAGCGACAGCGGCTCCACGTCCGGGGTCAGCTCATTCATCATCTTGCGGATTTCGCGGCTGACCTCGACGTAGACATTCATCCGCGGCTTGATCACCACCGCGTCGGGGCAGAGCTTGAGCGCCTGAAACATCGGCATGGCGGAGCGCACGCCGCGGATGCGGGCGACGTAACAGGCGGTGGAGACCACGCCGCGCTTGCCGCCGCCGATGATCACCGGCTTGGTGGCGAGTTCCGGGTTGTCGCGTTTTTCGACGCTGGCATAGAAGGCATCGCAGTCCATATGGGCGATGCTGAGCGAGAACAGCTCCTCATGCGCCTTGATCCGCGGGCTGCCGCAATGGGGGCAGCGCCGGGCGGGAGTGATCTGGCTCAGGCAGTCTCGGCAGAGGGCGTGCATCGGGCGGGTCGCTGATTTCGGGCAGGGTAAGTCTAGCTTGCGTCGGAGGCCTTGTCTTTAGCGCGGCGGGTTGCCAAGTGACAGGTCATGACATCAGCAGGCGAAGATTTTGCCGGCGCAAAGCTAGCGGTGTTTCTGGGGCAGGATCTGCTGGTCATCCAGCGCGATGACAAGCCGGATATCCCCTATCCCGGGCACTGGGACCTGCCGGGCGGCGGCCGTGAGGCGGATGAAAGCCCGGCGGACTGCGCGTTGCGCGAGACATATGAAGAAGTCGGGCTGGTGCTGCCGCCGGAGCTGCTGATCTGGTCCAGAGTGTATCAGCGGCCGCACGGGCGGGTCTGGTTCTTTGCCGCGCATCTGCCTGCGCAGGCTGTCAGCGCGATCCGGTTCGGCAATGAGGGGCAGGGCTGGGCGCTGATGGCGCCGGAGGCCTATTGCGTGCACCCTTTGGCGGTGCCCCATTTCGCGGAACGGCTGCGGGAATATCTTGCCGTGCGGCCGGAGTGACTGAGGGCTGAAAAGAAAGATCCCCCGCTGGTATGCGGGGGGAAGGTGACGGGTCTCAGGAAGAAAAGCCCGTCTGGGGAGTGTCTCAATTTGAGAATCTCCCACATGGCGCTGTTTCGCAAAGTTTGCGGGGCCGTGCATTGGCTGCGGGTTCTGCGGGTGTGCTTTTTGAGGCACAGGACGATTTGGCGCAGAAATCGCCTCTGCGGCGGGTTTCGTCAGCGAAAAGAGCGGCTTGACGTTACGTCACTGGCGGGCGGAGGTGCGCTTGGTCAGGAAATGGTGCACCTGCCGCACATTTTTCTTTCTGCCTGAATTTTAGGCAGAAGCGAAGCTGTACCGGTTACGGGACGTGCGGTTTCCGCTGTCTTCCCCGTTTCCGGCAGTGTCCGGGGGCTACGCTTTTACCCCGGCCAGCTCTGCCAGGATGGCTTCTGCTGCGGTGCGGGGGCTGTCTGCTTTCCAGATCGGTCGGCCCACCACGATGTGATCGGCGCCATCGGAAATGGCGCTGGCCGGGGTTGCGACGCGTTTCTGGTCGCCCAGGTCCGCTCCGGCCGGGCGCACGCCCGGGGTGACGATCAGTTTGCCATTCGCCTCGGGCAGGGCGCGGATCAGGGCGGCTTCCTGCGGGCTGGCGATGACGCCGTCGGCGCCGGCGGCAAAGGCATTGCCTGCGCGCTCCAGCACCAGATCCTGCACCGCACCGTCCTTGATCAGCGCACCGTCCAGATCCTGGCGGTCGAGCGAGGTGAGGATGGTGACGGCGAGGATTTTGAGATCCTTGCCTGCCGCGCCTTCCTTGGCGGCGCACACCACATAGGGGTCGCCGTGCACGGTGAGGAAGTCGAGGTCGAACTGCGCGAGGCCGCGCACCGCGCTTTCCACGGTGGCGCCGATGTCAAAGAGTTTCATGTCGAGGAAGATGCGCTTGCCGTGCTCCTGCTTCAGCTCATTGGCGAGCGCCAGCCCGCCGCCGGTGAGCATGCCAAGGCCGATCTTGTAGAAGGAGACCGCATCGCCCAGCTGCTCGGCCAGCTTCAGCCCCGCCAGTGCATTGGGAACATCCATGGCAACAATCAGGCGGTCATCGGCGCGCGGAGCTTGGGTCATGGCGGGGTCCTCTTGTGGCGGGTTCGGCGTGAAACTGGCGTTTCATACGCAAGGGGCTGCGAATGGGCAAGGCGCAGCAGGCGCTCCCGCAACTGAAGCTGCCCCTTGCGGGACAGATTACAGTTTTGGGCCCTGCGTCGCGCTGGCGCGCGGCGGGGCTGCGCCCGGCGGCGGACTGCCCGGGTGCAAAGTTGACGCAGGTCAGGGATTTACTCATCTTTTCCGGCGAGTATGGGTTGAAGCGGCGGGATCGCTTCCCAAATTGAACCTTGAGGCCCGGACCGGGGCGTGCCGCCAGGCGGGCGCTGCCAAAAACTGGGCGCTTGAAAAAGGAGAGCAAGATGGACTTGAACAAGTTCACGGAGCGTGCACGGGGTTTTGTGCAGGCGGCGCAGACCATTGCGATGCGCGAGGGGCACCAGCGGCTGGTGCCGGAGCATATTCTGAAAGCATTGATGGACGATGATCAGGGGCTGGCGAGCAACCTGATTTCCCGCGCGGGCGGGGTGCCGTCGCGTGTCGTCGAGGCCGTCGAGGCCGCTGTTGCCAAACAGCCCAAGGTGAGCGGTGATGCGGCCCAGATCTATCTGGACGGGCAGACCGCCAAGGTGCTGGATGAGGCCGCAAAGATTGCCGAGAAGGCAGGCGACAGTTTTGTGCCGGTCGAGCGGCTGCTGATGGCACTGTGCATGGTGAAGTCCAAGGCCAAGGATGCCTTGGAGGCCGGTGCCGTCACTGCGCAGAAGCTGAATGAAGCGATCAACGATATCCGCAAGGGGCGCACAGCGGACTCTGCCACGGCTGAGGAAGGCTATGACGCGCTGAAGAAATACGCCCGCGACCTGACTGAGGCGGCGCGTGAGGGCAAGATCGACCCGATCATTGGCCGGGACGAGGAAATCCGCCGCTCGATGCAGGTGCTGTCGCGCCGGACCAAAAACAATCCTGTGCTGATTGGCGAGCCGGGCGTTGGTAAGACCGCGATTGCCGAGGGCATGGCGTTGCGCATTGTGAATGGCGATGTGCCGGAATCTCTGCGTGACAAGAAGCTTTTGTCTTTGGACATGGGTGCGCTGATTGCCGGCGCGAAATACCGCGGCGAGTTCGAGGAGCGCTTGAAGGCAGTGCTGACGGAAGTCACCGAGGCTGCGGGCGAGATCATCCTGTTCATCGACGAGATGCACACGCTGGTAGGTGCCGGCAAATCCGACGGCGCGATGGATGCGGCCAACCTGATCAAGCCGGCGCTGGCACGCGGCGAGCTGCACTGCGTCGGAGCGACCACGCTGGATGAATACCGTAAATACGTGGAGAAGGACGCCGCCCTTGCCCGCCGGTTCCAGCCGGTGATGGTGACGGAGCCGACCGTGGAGGACACTGTGTCGATCCTGCGCGGCATCAAGGAGAAGTATGAGCTGCATCACGGCGTGCGCATCGCCGACGCGGCGCTGGTGGCGGCGGCAACGCTGTCGAATCGCTATATCACCGACCGTTTCCTGCCGGATAAGGCAATCGACCTGGTGGACGAGGCGGCTTCCCGACTGCGGATGCAGGTGGATTCGAAGCCGGAGGAGCTTGATGCGCTGGACCGGCAGATCCTGCAGATGCAGATTGAGGAAGAGGCGCTGAAGCTGGAAGAGGATGCGGCTTCGAAGGACCGGCTGGAGAAACTGCAGAAGGAACTGGCTGAGCTGCAGGAGCAGTCTGCCCAGATGACTGCGCAGTGGCAGTCGGAGCGGGACAAGCTGGCCTCGGCCCGCGACCTCAAGGAGCAGCTGGAACGCGCCCGTGCGGAACTCGACATTGCCAAGCGGGAGGGCAACCTTGCCAAGGCGGGGGAGCTGTCCTATGGCGTCATTCCGGGGCTGGAGAAGCAGCTGGCGGATGCCGAGAAGAAGGAAAAGCAGGGGCTGATGGTCGAGGAGGCCGTGCGGCCTGAGCAGATTGCGGCCGTTGTCGAACGCTGGACCGGCATTCCGACTTCCAAGATGCTGGAGGGCGAGCGCGAGAAGCTCTTGCGCATGGAAGATGAGCTGCACCGCCGGGTGATCGGCCAGAATGCCGCCGTAACTGCGGTTGCCAATTCGGTGCGACGGGCGCGGGCGGGTCTGAATGACGAGAACCGGCCGCTGGGGTCGTTCCTGTTCCTCGGTCCGACCGGTGTGGGTAAGACGGAGCTGACCAAGGCGGTTGCCGGGTTCCTGTTCGACGACGAGCACGCGATGGTACGCATCGACATGTCGGAGTACATGGAGAAGCACTCGGTCGCCCGGCTGATCGGCGCGCCTCCGGGCTATGTCGGGTATGACGAGGGCGGAGCGCTGACCGAGGCCGTGCGCCGCCGCCCCTATCAGGTGGTGCTGTTCGACGAGGTCGAGAAGGCGCATCCGGATGTGTTCAACGTTCTGCTGCAGGTGCTGGACGATGGTGTCCTGACCGACGGCCAGGGCCGTACCGTGGACTTCAAGCAGACGCTGATCGTGCTGACCTCCAACCTGGGGGCACAGGCGTTGAGCCAGCTGCCAGAAGGGGCTGATGCCTCGGACGCGCGGCGTGATGTGATGGATGCGGTCCGGGCGCATTTCCGGCCCGAGTTCCTGAACCGGCTGGATGAGACCATCATCTTCGACCGGCTGGCCCGCGCCGACATGGACGGTATTGTCGAGATCCAGCTGGCCCGCCTGCTGAAGCGCCTGGCAGGTCGCAAGATCACGCTGGAGCTGGACGAGGCGGCCAAGACCTGGCTGGCGGATGAGGGCTATGATCCGGTGTTCGGCGCCCGGCCCCTGAAGCGGGTGATCCAGCGCGCCCTGCAGAACCCGCTTGCCGAGGCGCTCTTGGGCGGGGAGATCAAGGACGGCGACACCGTCCCGGTCTCGGCCGGCAGCGACGGGCTGATCATCGGCGAGCGGCTGGGGACTTCAGAACGACCAAGGCCCGACGACGCCGTGGTGCATTGAGGGTAGAGAATGAGGAAAGCCCGCCGGAGACGGCGGGCTTTTTCGTTTGTGAAGGAACCTTTCTGGCATTACCTTTTGGTGTAAGCTTTGCGATTCTTTCAATCTTAGATTGTTGCGAGGCGCATACTTGTTGTGAAATTGGCTTATTGGAGGATGTCCATGAAAAGATTTTTAGCCATATTGCTGCCTCTTGCGTTGGCTGGTTGCGATCAAGAAGAGTTGAGAGAAGGGCATGTGAATTTTGCATATGCCAAACCCAACAATTTGGGTATGTATGATCCTCAAGCGACCCCGGCTGGAACTTTTTACAGCTGGAACACTCAGACAAACCGTCTTACTGCTTTAGGCGAAGTGCAACTGAAACCAGGAACTCCTTCAAAGCCAAGGAAAGTATTTTCCAATAGATTGGCAGGGTTTGGTGTAGAGGGGCTGCCAATAAAAGATGTTTCAATTGTACAGGCGAAAATAGGCGGGCAGTTCAAAGCAACTGTAAGTGATTCTGTTCGTCAGAAGTTTTACAATCCTGTAACTGCGCTTCGTGACTATGTGATCGAACGAAAGGATGAAGGGGCGACGGAAGCAGATATTCTTGATTTGTTTCACCCAAAGGATGAAAACTACAGGACTGTTATTTTTGTTTCAGAAGAACGGTCAAGTTCGGCGCAGTTCCACGTCGGCGCTAGAGAGGATGAAGGTAAGTCCGTAGCAAAGTTCAAAGTAGAATTGCCAGGTCAGGAGATTGTTACGGTGACTGCTGATGCCGTCAGTTCCGCAGATTGTGGGGCGCCCGATGGTGGAGATGATGGTCGGCCAGTGTGTTTTACTGATGTAAAGGTCTACAATCCCTTCATTCAAGGCAACGGAAATCTGGGGTGGCGGATCGATGACAGTTTTAACCAAGCTGATCTTTCAGAGGCACTCAGAAACCTGTAGGACTTTGCGACTGAAATCGACTATGTGTTCAAAATCGCAAGGATAAGTTAAGTAGAATTTGAACCCTGTTGTTGCATTAAATAGGCTGCCAGCGTCTCGCTCTTGGTATGTTGGGCCGGTCGCTGGCGGTGCTTTTTTAGCTAAGGTAGTCTGGTTTAACCCTCGACCCTTTGCCGCTTCCTTGGCCATCCGGCTCTCATACTTGCGGCGCAGAACCTTCAGCCGCGGTTCCTGGTCGCAGCCGGGGGTCTCGGTGGTCTCCGAACAGTAGACCTTGCCGCCATACCGCCAGGGGTCAGCCGGGAAGCCCTGCTGGGATAAGCGGGCAATTCATGGCTGCTTCGCCCTTCGTTTTGCGGCGGTGGCGGAAAGCATTAGACTGGCAGCTGTTCCTAGCAAAGGCGCCGGTCCCATGATCCGCATCAGGCGCAGAACGGCCTTTGCCGCATTTCTCCTCGTGCTGCTGTGCGGCACGCTGGCGGCCTATGTGCTGGGTGGGCAGGCGCGCCCGGTGGAGGACATGGTTGCCTGGCTGCGCAGCACCGGCGCCTGGGCGCCGCTAGCGGTGATCGTCCTGATGGTGGTGCATTCCTTTGTGCCGTTTCCGGCGGAAATCCTGGCGCTGTGCGCGGGGGCGGTTTTTGGCACGCTTTTGGGGGCGGCGCTGATCTGGGCCGGGGCGATGCTGGGGGCGCTGGTGGCCTTTTGGCTGGCGCGCCGGCTGGGGCAGGAGACGGTCCGGGCCTGGCTGAGCGAAACGCAAGCGCGGCAGTTGGATGCCTGGACCGAGGAGCGGGGGGCGCTGGCGCTTCTGGCCGCGCGCCTGATCCCGGTGATCGCCTTCAATCTGATCAACTATGCCGCAGGGCTGACCCGGGTCAGCCTTTGGACCTTTGTGTGGACCACGGCGCTGGGCATCCTGCCGGTGACACTGCTGTCCACATGGTTCGGGGCGCAGATGCTGGATATGGGTTGGCCGGTGCTGGCGGCGGTTTCGGCCGGGTTGCTGATTGTCCTGTTTGCCATGCACCGCCTGGCGCGGCCCTGGATCTGATACCGGGCCAAGCCGCGCGGACTTGTGTAAGGACTAGGTGCCCGCCGCCGCTTCCTTGGCCATCTGGCGCTCATACTTGCGGCGCAGGACCTTCAGGCGCGGTTCCCAGTCATAACGGGGGTCGTCGGTGGTGGCCGACCAGTAGAGCTTGCCGCCATAGCGCCAAGGGTCGAGCACAATGCCCTCGTAGATGCCGTCGCCCCTGGCGGCGATCACCGCCGTCGAGTGGTCGATGCGGAACTCGTTCTTGGGCTCGGCAATGGCGCGCAGCATTGTGAGCGTCTGGAAGTTTTCCTGATCGAGGCGCGCTTCCATGTCCTCGGCGTAATGCACGCAGATGCCGCGCTCCTTGACGCCGCTGTTCACCAGCGTGTTGTGGATGATCGGAGAGGTGGTGACATTATACTGTTCCGCCAGCCGGGCAGAGTGGCTGTACGCAAGCTCAGCCGCGCGGCGGGCCTCGCCGGCGTCCACCTGCGGATCAAGGGATTGGATGGCGAGCGAGAGCGCCTCGACATCGTTTTTGGTCGCGGTCGGGGCGGCCGTGCAGGCAGCCAGTGCCGCGGCGGCCAGCATCATCAGGGGTGCAACTAGGGATTTCATCGTGGTCTGCCCGAAGCGGTTTTGATTTCCAGCCAGCATAGTGAAATCGCTCCCGGGGTGCAGCGGGGAATTTTCCGGCCTCCGGGGAAATTCCGGCCTCTTGACCGGGCATGGCTTCACATTTCTGTCAGCAGAGGCGCATGCGGCCGGTTTTTCGCGGATACTGGCAGGGCTTGCAACGTTACATCTCTCTCGCGCAGTCGTGACGGGATATGTTTTGGGTTTTGCGCCCGGGACCGTTACCTCAGGAGAGACCCGCAAAATCAGGAGACGCAGATGGCGCGCCGCTGGACCAATGACTTGACTCTTGCCGATGCAACCACGGAGGCTGCGTTCTGGAACCGGCGCCGGATCATGGCCGGCCTGGCAGGCAGCGGACTGGCGGCAGCGCTGGGCGGCCGCGCACAGGCGGAAGAGGAGAATGGCAATCAGGTGCTGGAGCCCAACACCTGGGAAGAGGTGACCAGCTATTGCAACTTTTATGAATTCGGCACCGGCAAGGGGGATCCGTCCAAGTACGCGGACCGGATGACAACGAAGCCCTGGAGCGTGAAGATCGACGGGCTGGTTGATAACCCCGGTGACTATTCCTTTGAGCAGATCCTGGGGGAGATGACGCTGGAGGAACGCATCTACCGGTTCCGCTGCGTCGAGGCCTGGTCGATGGTGGTGCCCTGGCAGGGGTTTGAACTTGCGGACCTGCTGAACCTGGCGGGGGTGCAGGACGGCGCCAGGTACGTGGCCTTTGAGACCCTCTACCGCCCGACCGAGATGCCCGGCACCGCCTATAAGGTGCTCGACTGGCCCTATCGCGAAGGCCTGCGCCTGGATGAGGCGATGCATCCGCTGACGATCATGGCGGCCGGGATCTTCGGCAAGCCGCTGCCCAACCAGAACGGCGCGCCGCTGCGGCTGGTGGTGCCATGGAAATACGGCTTCAAATCGATCAAGTCGGTGGTGCGGATCACCTTGACCGAAGAGGAGCCGCCAGCCAGCTGGAACATGGCCAACCCGCGCGAATACGGCTTCTATAGTAATGTGAACCCGGATGTTTCGCATCCGCGCTGGAGCCAGGCCAGCGAGCGCCGCATCGGCGGCGGGCTGTTTGCGCGCCGCCAGCCGACGCTGATGTTCAATGGATACGAGGACGAGGTCGCCGTCCTGTATGAAGGCATGGACCTGCGCGAATATTTCTGAGGAGGCCGCGGATGGAATTTGCAAACCAGCTTTTCCGGCGCCTGCCTGTCTGGGCGGTCTACCTTCTTGGTGCGCTGCCGGGGCCCTGGCTGTTCTGCCTTGGCCTGACGGGCGGCCTCGGCGTGGAGCCGATCAAGGCGCTGGAGCATGAATACGGCGAACTGGCGCTGCAGCTTCTGATCCTGACGCTGGCCATTTCCCCGCTGCGCCGCCTGCTGGGCCTCAACCTGATGAAGTTCCGCAGGGCGGTTGGGCTTCTGTGCTTCTTCTATGTCCTGTGCCACCTGCTGGTCTGGCTGGTGCTGGATGTGCAGATCCTGGGCCAGATCCTCACCGATATTGCCAAGCGTCCTTATATCACCATTGGAATGGGCGCCTTTGTCCTGATGCTGCCGCTGGCGCTGACCTCCAACAACCTCTCGGTCCGCAGGCTCGGCCGCGCCTGGTCCCGGCTGCACCGGCTGACCTATGCCGCTGCCGTGCTGGGTGCCGTGCATTTTGTGATGGTGTCGAAGGGATTTCAGATCGAGCCGCTGATCTACCTGGGGCTGGTGCTGTTCCTGCTGGCACTGCGCCTGGCGGGCAGCCGCTGGCTGAGACAGGCATCGGGAGCGCTGGTCTCGGGCCGGACCTAGATCCGGAGCTTCTGGAAGACGTCCGG